>DASPMO010000044.1:0-63201 GCA_035627015.1 Thermoanaerobaculia bacterium
GAACGCAGTGGTTCCGCCCACGGTCCCCTCTCCCCGCGCGCGGGGAGAGGGCCAGGGTGAGGGGCGGTTCCTCGCAGCGGGGCACGTCCCCTCACCCTGACCCTCTCCCCACGCGGTGGGGAGAGGGGACTGTGGGTCGAACGGGTGCGTTCTGCTAGACCTCGACGCCGGTGCTCACTCGAAGGCGCGACCGAACTTCGTCCAGCCGGCGAACCGCATCTCCTGGCACCAGGAGCCCCAGCAGGAGAGCGACTCGGTGAGCGGGTACTCCGTCCGTTCGAGCGCGAGGACGCGATCGAGGTGGAGGGTCTGCGAACCGTCGGTGAGGTGCACGTCGAGGGCGACGCTGTTGCCGTAGCGCACCTGCTCGCCGGACGTATTGGCGAAGTAGACCTCCCGGTCGTACGCGGGCGCGCCGTCGATGGCCGGTGCGGCTTCGTGCGCGTAGTACGTGGCGTCGGACGAGTCGCGGCGAATGGAGATCGAGGCAATGTCGTACGGCGAGCCGTCGTACCAGTCGTCGTTCTGGTGAAGCTGGCAGACGAGGATCTCCAGCGAGTCGTCCGGCCGCAGCATCCGGCCGCACTGCCGGTAGGAGGCGAGCGGCGACAGCACGAGCGGCGCCGGATCGAGCGCGACGACCGTCTGCCCGTCGGTGCTCTCGGAATAGCGGAGCTGCATCGTCTCCATGTTCAGGACGGTGTCGTACATGGCCACGCCGATCTGCACGCTGCTCGACCAGTTCGTGCCGCGGGTCTCGCTGGTGTGCCCCCACACCGACCACGCCCGCGACTCCATCCAGCTTTCCTGCTCGCCGGCGAACATGCTCCAGCCGGTCGGCTCGATCTGCCGTTCGGCGCTGACGCGGATCGTCCCGGCGACGCTGTTGTTGGCCGGATCGTAGTCGCGCGGCGCGACGTCTTCGACGACCACCTCGAGCTGCCGGTCGCCCGCCGAGGCGAAGGCATGCACGAACGCGCAGGAGACGTTGCCGTTCGCGTCGACCCAGATGTTGGTGGCGCGGCTGACGGCCTCGCCGTCGACGCGCAGGGTGCAGGTGGCGCGCGCGCCGATGTCGCCGTTGAGCTCGCGCACGCGCGCGCTGATCCCGACCGGCACGCCAACCGCGGCCGAGGCGGGCGCGGCGAGCTGGGACGGCGCGAGGTCGGGACGCAGGACGACGGTCTCGTGCGCTTCCACCACGCCCATGCGCGCGCCCGCGGCGTTGTCGACGTTGGCCAGGACGGAGACGGCCATGCCGCGTCCGGCATCCGGCAGCGTGGCGGTGAAGGCGGGAGCGCCGGCGTGGTAGTTGTCGGTGTGCTGCGCGCTCTTGACCTGCACGTGCTGCAGCGTTCCCGGCGCGGCGGCGCGAATCTCCACCTCGGCCACTCCCTGTTTGTCGAGCAGCGCCAGCGCCTCGATGGCCGCGCCGCCGGAACGCCCGGCCGCCGGCTGATGCCCGCTGTCGCGGTATTTGATGCGGTTGGGAACGTACGGACTCTCGGCCATGGCCATCCCGGCCCCGAGCACGGTGCAGAGAGCGAATGCGAGCTTTTTCATGGAAGGATCCCCTCGAATCGTCGGTAGGTTTTCGTTGCCTGCGAGCACTGCGAAAGCCGATTTCGGGGATCACAATAATTGTGCCAGGGCGGCAGGACGCGCTTCTAACGCGGGAGTGGAAACTTGAACTTCGGCGATGGATACACGATCTGTACGCCCGATGTCGTGACCTTGTATAGATACGGTGCCGCTGGATGATTCGCTTCAGCGATTTCGGCTATTGCCGGAAGTGCACTCCAGACAGCGTGCGATACTTCCGCTGCATTGCCCTGGGATGTGAAGATAAACGCGCGGGCTTGCGCATTGATGAGGGCCAGTAGTTCCGCGCGATGGTAGTGCCATCGGTCATCACGAGTGAACAGCAGCCAGCGACGGTCGCGTACCTCGGAAAGCCATGTCTCGTCGTCTGTATCGCGACGGAAGCGCTCTGTGAATGTGATGACGTTGACGCCGCCGTTCCGCAGCACGAGCGCCACCTCCGGTGAATCAATCGATTCGTCGAGAAAGCACGGATCGGCTGGGACGCGCCTCTTAGGCAGCGCGTCGAGCGGATTCGTACTGGATGACCTGCTCGATCTGTTCCGTCGTGCGATCGTATTCCTCTGCTAATTTAGCGATGGAGTCTCCGCCCGCGAAACGCTGTGCGACGACGGCAGTTGGGATGCCCGTACCGGCAATGACAGGCTGACCAAAACGGACGCGAGGGTTGACCTCGACCACGCGCGGAGAGTCGATCGTGCGCTGCTTCGTGATGAACGGAAACAGTTTCACGATCCCTTCGCCCGACGGCCCCTTCTCGACGCGTTGGAGAAGATCTCGGAGCACTTCCTCGAGCACGAATTGACCCCCGCGGGAGATATTCACCAGTTGCGACTTGCCGAACCGACCGAATAGCTCATTGTTTGAGACGAACAGGTCAACCTGGGCGAGCGGATAGGTCGCCTTCGGGAATGTGTCTCGCATGTATGCAATGTAGGGTCGAAGTTCCTGCAACGAGAACCGATGGCGGCGCCGGAGCTCATCTAAAACGAATGTCTCGATGAGATTGAAGAAGGAGATCGCATCGACGCCGCTCTCCGTAGGAACGGTGAGAACCGGCCGAAAGTGTTCATGGCCCCTTGCCCAGTTCCTGATCGTCGATGGATTCACGGCCAGCAGGCGTCCGGCATCGGCGAACGAGTACGCCGGGAGCTCACGCGGATCCTTGCCGCCATAGATAGACATCGTTACGTCCGGCCTCCCCTCCGTAGCATAGCAAACGCCGGATACGGCAACGCGTGCCGATTGCCGCAAATTCTTCATTCCACGACACGTAGAAGTCCCCTCCACCCAACGGATCTGTCGCTCAGCGCGTGACGATTCGCCTATGCGCGCAGCGGAGTTTCTGGAAGCCGTCACCGAGGGCCGAGGCGTCCTCCATGACGAGCTTCGCCGGCTCGGAACGATGAGCGGCGATGAGCTGAAGGAGGTGCGGCGAAGAAGCCGAAAGCGATGATGGCCAGGCTGTCGCGAAAGAAGAACCGGCGGAAGAAGTAGCGCGTCTTTTTGCCGTCCTTGCTGCTGGATGGATGCGCTGATAGATTAGCCGCGCCGAGACGCGGGGCAATCTGAAACCGAACGGAGACCTCTGATGAAGAAACGAATTCTCCTCATGGTCGTGGTCATCCTCCTCATCCTCG
Organism: Thermoanaerobaculia bacterium; assembly: GCA_035627015.1. Taxonomy (GTDB): domain Bacteria; phylum Acidobacteriota; class Thermoanaerobaculia; order Gp7-AA8; family Gp7-AA8; genus QHVT01. The sequence continues at coordinate 3,243 of DASPMO010000044.1, forward strand.
CTGTCCCGGTGGCGATGGCCAATCACTGCCGCCGCTGCAGGCCGGGCCCCACGCCGGGCCAGTCGACGTGCACCATCGCCACCGGGACCCTCCTCGGCGGCTACGAGGGGTGTTACGTGGAAAACGGTTCCTGCATTACCTTCGGCGCCGCCTGCCCGCCGCATACGGCCGCCGTCACCCCTCTCGCCGCGGAGTATCGCGTCGCCTCGGTCGAGCGGCTCGACGAGCCGAAGAGCGGCGCGGGCGAGACCACCGTCGCCGCCGCCACCGTCGAAGCCGCTCCCTCCACCCGCTGATCCGCCGCGTCTCGCGTCTCGGCGGGTCCGCTCACGCGGCGACGAGGTCGCCGAGGCGGCGCAGCAGTTGCGCGCCGTCGCCGTCGCGGCCCTGCCACGAGCTGCCGTGCATGATCGCCAGCGTGCGCGGGTTCGTGGCGGCGAGCTTCTCGCGACTGCACCTCCTTTCTGATCATGGCAAGAGATGTAGACTTCGGAGGCGGAGCCGTCTTCGACGGCAACCGCTGGAGCGATCTTCAATTCAAACGAGCTTCAAAGAGGGCGCGCGAGCACGGACGAAGCCGCAGGAGACCTCACATAAGATGACGACGCTGCACCGTCTCGCGACGGGCTTGGCCGACATTCCGATGTCGGCGGCGTGGTACCTGTCCGACCTCGCCGAGGCGAAGGGAAGGCAGCAGCTGTTCACGCGCCAGTCGCCACAGCGACTGAAAGCGTTGCGTGAGCACGCCATGATCGAGAGCGCTGTCGCGTCGAACCGCATCGAAGGTGTGGAGATCGAGCCCTCCCGCGTTCGTGCCGTCGTCCTCGGCTCACCCGCTCCGCGAGATCGCAACGAGGAAGAGGTGCGTGGTTACCGCGACGCACTTCGCCTCATTCACTCCTCATCCGATGAACTGCCGATTTCCGAGGCGACGCTCCGCGAGCTTCACCGTATCTCGCGCGGCGATACGGGAGATGCGGGCGAGTACAAGACGCGCGATATCGACATCATCGAGACTGCAGCGGACGGTCGGTCCCGCGTCCGGTTCAAGACTGTATCCGCGCGCAGCACCCCGAAAGCCATGCGTAGCCTGATCGCGGCGTGGGACTCGCTCGAGGGGCAGCCGATCCCGGCACTCATTGCGGTCGCCGCACTCAACCTCGACTTCCTCTGCGTCCACCCATTTCGCGACGGCAACGGAAGAGTGTCGCGGCTGCTCCTCCTCCTTCAGTGCTACCACGCCGGAATCGAGGTCGGCCGATACGTCAGCATCGAACGGGTCATTGAGCGGAATAAGGAACGCTACTACGAGACGCTGGAGGAATCTTCGCGCGGCTGGCATGAGGGCAAGCACGATCCCTGGCCATACATCAATTACCTCCTCTATGTGTTGAAAGAGGCATACCGCGAATTCGAGCGGCGTGTCGGCGCAACTGCTGCCCGTCGCGGCGAGAAAAGCGAAACCGTCGTTGCGGCCGTGGAGCGCACGACGGCGCCTTTCACGATCGCCGAGTTGCAGCGCGAATGCCCGGGCGTGAGCGTTGACATGCTTCGGCACGTCCTCAACGCGCTCAAAGCAGAGCGCCGGGTGGAATGCCTCGGAAGAGGCCGGAGTGCCCGCTGGCGGCGTCTTCGAAGAATCCGGTAATCAACGCTCAATCAGGTAATGAATTGTGTAATGACGATGACGAGGTGGAGCGGCCGCGCCGCTCCACCTCCCGCGCGCTCACGCGGCGACGAGGTCGCCGAGGCGGCGCAGCAGTTGCGCGCCGTCGCCGTCGCGGCCCTGCCACGAGCTGCCGTGCATGACCGCCAGCGTGCGCGGGTTCGTGGCGGCGAGCTTCTCGATGTGCAGGCGCGCGTCGCGGGTGATGGCGTAGGAGTCGGGGATGCCCAGCGCGGTGGTGAACCCGACGCGGAACTCCTCGGCCGGGACGAGCAGGTCGGAGTCGATCAGCGCCCTGGCGTGTGCGCCGCCGTGCGTGAAGAGGTCGCCGCAGAAGAGCGTGCGCGTGGTCGACTCGAAGAGGTAGCCCGTCTCCCAGCCGTGCGGCAGGTGCGGGGTGTCGAGCCATTGCACGGTGCGGCGGCCGAGGGAGAGCTGCTCGCCGTCGTTGAGCGCGCGCGGCGGACGCTCGGCGAAGTCGGTGAGCGAGGTCAGGACGGCCACGCGGCTGGCCACCGGCACCGCCGACGGCGCGGCGCCGAGGAAGTGATTCAGCGCGCCGCACTCGTCGGACTCGAAGTGCGAGAAGGCCACGTAGCGCAGCCGCTCGAGCGGCATCACGCGGCGGATGGCCTCGCTGACGAGCGGAAAGTGCGCGCGCAGCCCGGTGTGGAACAGCAGCGGCTCTTCGTCGACGACGAGGAACTGGTTGTACGCGAAGTCGGTCTCGGGGACGGGCACGCTGATGCGGTAGATCCCCTCCTCGATTTCCTGGATGGTGGTGCCGCTGGGGACGTCGGTGATCATCGGATGCTCCTTTTCGTGTTCAGCCAGGTCGACACGACCTCGGCGATGCGGTGATGGATGCGCGCGGCGGGCATGCCGGCGCGGCGCAGGCTGGAGTAGACGGCGACGTCGGTCATCGCGGCGACGGTGCGCGCCTCGTCGGCGGTGCAGCGTGCCGCGGTGCGCACGAGCTGCTCGAGGGCGCGCTCGAGCCCCGCCATGTGCTCTTCGAGCGGCGGGTAGAGCGTGCGCTCGGCGCGGATGTGCTCGAACCACGGATGGCGCTCGTACCAGGCGCAGAGCTCGCGCACGAGCAGCCGCACGCGCGCTTCGGCGTCCTCGACGCCGTCGAAGATCGTCTCCGCCGGCAGCGGCGACGAGGTTGCGACGTGCGCCCCGCAGGCACGGATGGCGTCGAGGTAGGTGGGGAAGTGATGGTAGGCCGTGCCCACCGAGACGCCGGCGCGCTCGGCGATGTCGCGCAGCGACGTTGCCGAGATCCCGCGCTCCGCGTGCAGGGCGAACGTGGCTTCCACCAGCCGCTGCCGTGTCTCCGCCGCCGTTTCGGCGCGCCGCCCGAGGGTGTAGGTGCGTTTCGCAGTCATCGAACAAACCTGAATTCAATATGCGTTCGTTCGACGAAATGGCAAGAGGGGAATCCTGGGGAGTTTGTGGGGCAGCGCACTTCATTACGCCTCCTTTACGCCTATATCGCGCAACAAAACCCTTCTCAAATCGCGCTGGAAGTAGTACTACTAGCCACCTGCAAGTCACGTATGAGTGGCGCAGTCGCAACATTCCGGGGTCATTTTTCCAGTCCAACTGCCGTCCGAGAGAGGGGATTCGATCGATGAAGTACTCGGCTCCATTCGCCGTGCCCGCGGTCGTGGTTCTTTGTTCGTTACTGCTTGCCGCCCTGCCAGCCTCCGCCGTGATCGCGCCGCAGGGGGATCCGGTCGACCGCAAGGCCATGGCGCAACCCGGACTCTTCCCGCGCGGGATGCACGTGCCGCTGCGCGACCTGCCGGACAACCTTTCCGCGACGCTGCTGCCCGATCTCGCGTCGCTCGGCATCGCCGCCGACCTCGGTGCGTATGACGTGCGCGGCGGCCGCTGGGGCTCGCTCATCACCTCCGTGCCGCTCGTGCCCGGCCGCGGCGCCGGCAATGCGCTGAGCTGGGCCGGCCTCGGCCTGACCGCTCCGGCCACCGACGCGGCGTACAAGGACGCGGTCTGGCTCGCGCTGCGCGCGTACCTGCAGAAGAACGGCGCGCTGCTCGGCATCAACGTCTCCGAGCTCGGCACGCCGTCGATCGGCGTCTACGAAGACCGCCGTCTCGTGCACGTCTACGCCGGCCGCGTCCACGGCGGCGTCCCGGTGCGCGACACGTTCGTGCGCGCCACGCTCAACAGCGGCAACCTCGTGCTGTACGGCACGCGCAACTGGGGCGCCATCGGGATCTCCACCACGCCCGGCGTGACGCTCGACGCGGCGAAGGGCGTGGTCCGCGACCACCTCTCCGGCTTCAACGTCCGCGAGTGGGGGAAAGCGGAGCTCACCATCGTGCCGCTCGAGAACGGCGCGAATGCGCTCGCCGCGGTCGGCAGCGGCTACGCGTACCGCCTGGTGTGGGCGGTCGGCGCGAAAGTCGACGGCAGCATGGGATCGTGGGAAGCGCTGGTCGACGCGAAGAGCGGTGAGCTGGTCGGCTTCTACGACCGCAACTCGTACGCCGACCAGAAGAAGGTCGTCGGCGGCATCTTCCCCGTCTCGAACGACGGGAACTCGCCGAACGGCGTTCCCGACGGCGTCGAGCAGCCCGGCTATCCGATGGGCAACGCGTACGTCCTCAGCGGGACGACGCAGCTCACCACCAACAGCGAAGGCCTGGTCACGGTTCCGGGGACGGCGCCGTACCGCACCAACCTGGCCGGCCCGTTCCTGCGCATCCAGGATCAGTGCGGAGCGATCAACGAGCTGACGAGCTGCGACTCGCTCGACCTCGACAGCAGCGCCGGCACCGACTGCGCCACCCCGGCCAATCACTCGGCCGGCGACACGCATTCGGCGCGCACCGGCTTCTACGAGTTGAACCGCATCATCGGCCAGGCCAAGAGCTGGGTCGGAATCGGCGCGGTGGCCAACCTGCCGGCCGCCGGCTGGATGAACCGCCAGTTCCCGGCCAACATGAACATCAACAACGCCTGCAACGCGTTCTTCAACCCCGCCGACACGGCCTCGCCGACCACCGGCTCGGTGAACTTCTACCGCAACGGCACGGTCGGCTCGAACGTCTGCCGCAACACCGGCGAGATCCCGGCCGTCTTCGACCACGAGTGGGGCCACGGCCTCGACACGTTCGACGACAGCCCCGGCGTGAGCATGCCCGGCGAGGCCTACGCCGACATGACCGGCATCCTCCGTCTGAACGGCTCCTGCTTCGGCCGCGGCTTCTTCATCAACAACACCACCGGCGGCAACTGCCCCGGCAACGGCGATGCCTGTCTCGACTGCACCGGCGTGCGCGAGGTCGACTGGATGAAGCGCGCCTCGAAGATGCCGCACGACCTGGCCTGGGTCCTCGACCAGAACCCCACCGTCCCGGGCAACTGCGGCGCGATGATCACCCCGCCCACCCCCTTCAACTCCGGCCCCTGCCAGCGCAGCACGCACTGCGAGGGGACGATCATCGGCGAGTCGTTCTGGGATCTGCTCAAGCGCGATCTCCCCTGCAACACCAAGGGTTGGGAATCGCCGTTCCCCGACGGCAGCGGTCCGGTCGGCGGCGGACGTTGTAAGGCGGTCGCCGGCAATTCCGATCCGACCATGGACGAGAACTCCGCGCTCGTGCTGGTGACCCGTCTCTTCTACGCCGCCGCCGGCGGCGTGGTGATGGGCTATCAGTGCGATCAGGCCCCGAGCACCGGCGGCCCGCGCAACGGCGGCTGCAACGCCGACAGCTGGTACATGAACATCCTCGCCGCCGACGACGACGACGGCAATCTCGCCAACGGCACGCCGCACATGCTGGCCATCGAGGCGGCGTTCCGCCGTCACGGCATCTCCTGCCGCGTTCCCGCTCCGCTCAACCTCGGCTGCCTGGCCACGCCGGCGCCGACGGCCCGGCCGGTCGTGACCGCGACCGCCGGCATCCGCAGCGCGACCATCAGCTGGACCGCCTCGGCCGGCGCGGCCGAGTACTGGATCCTCCGCACCGACGGCGTGCACGGCTGCTCGTTCGGCAAGACGCGCGTGGGGCGCGTGGCCGCTTCGGCGCCGCGGACGTTCACGCAGAGCGACCTGCTCGACGGCTTCACCTACTACTACAGCGTCGTGCCGGTCGGCGGCGTCGCCGATCTCGCCGTCGACTCCTGCTCCGGCCCGATGAGCGACTGCGCGTCCGTGACGCCGCTGGCGCCGGGATCGGTCCAGGCGTGTGAAACGCAGCCCAATCAGGGCCCCGTCGCTGTCAACGACACCGACTCCGCCCCGCGCGGCCACTCGCGCCGCGTCGACGTCCTGCTCAACGACACCGACGCCGACTTCGACGCGCTCACCATCACCAGCGTGACCGCGCCGTCCAGCGGCACGGCGGTCATCAACCCGGGCAGCACCAGTATCACCTACACGCCCGCCGCGGGCGCGCAGATCGGCGACACCGCCACCTTCAGCTATCAGGTGTCCGATGGCCGCGGCGGCTCGTCCAGCGCCACGGCCACGGTGACCGTCGGCGGCAATCCGTGCGTCGATCCGCTCGGCTACGTCGTCCTGACCGACCCGGCCGGCGACGCGGCGACCGGCGCCTCGCACGACGCGCACAGCGCGAGCGTCGCGCAGACCGCCGACGGCAAGTTCGTCTTCATCCTGAAGATGGCCAGCCTGACCACCATTCCGCCCAATACGACGTGGGGCACCACGTACAGCGGCGCGGACGGCGCGGTGCGCTTCTTCCGGATGACCACCGCCAATCAGCTTCCGCTCGACCCGCCGCGGTTCCACTACGGCAACGGCGCCACCGTGACGCCGTTCACCGTCCCCGGCACCGTCGCCGCCGGCAGCAGCTACAACGCCGACGGCACGATCCGCGTGGTCGTCCCCGGCAGCGCGATGGGAAATCCGCAGCCGGGACAGGAACTGCAGGCATTCGTCACCCGCATCCGCCTCGAGAGCCCTGACGGAAGCGCGTTGCTCCCCGACAACATGCCCAACAACGCGATCGGCGCGGGCCGCTACACCGTCGTCAGTTGCCAATGATCGAGAGAACGAAAGACCGAGGAGTGGTCATGACCGAGAGAAAGACGAGAATGATCCCGAGGCTCCTTTTCGCGGTGGCCTTGCTGCTGCCGGCCTCCCTGCTGTTCGCGATCAACCCGCCGCAGGGTGACGCGGTGGCGGCGCGCGCGCATACCGCGCCCGACTTCTACATCCCCAACAGCCACCAGCCGCTGACGCGGCTTCCGCTCGCGCGGTCGCTGGAGCTCGAGCCGCAACTGGCGGCCCTCGGGGTGCCGTCGCAGGCCGGCTTCTACGACGTCCGTGCCGGCCGCTGGGGGACGCTGCTCCTGGCGAAGCCGCTGGTGCCCGGGCGGGGTGTGGGGAACTCCCTCACCTGGGCGCTGCTCGGCCGGAGCGCTCCGGCCAACGATCAGGCCTATAAGGACGCCGTGCGCGCCGCCTTCACGACCTGGCTCACCGCCAATCGCGCCACCCTCGGCGTGAGCACGTCCGAGCTCGGCCCGGTGAGCGTCGGCAGCTATGAGAACGGCCGCCTGGTGCACGTGTACGCCGACCGCGTCGTCAACGGCGTTCCCGTGCGGTCGACGTTCGTCACCGCCACGCTGAACAACGGCAATCTCGTGCTCTTCGGCACGCAGAACTGGGGCGCGGTGAGCGTCTCCACCAAGCCGGAGGTGACGGCCGAGCAGGCGCGCGCCGCCGTGACCTCGCATCTGACGGGATTCACCATCGACCGGTGGGAGCGCCCCGAGCTCGTGCTCGTGCCGCTCGCCAGCGGAAACGCGAGCACCGACAACGAAGGACGCGGCGTGCGTCATCGCCTGGCGTGGGCCATCGGCGTCGACGTCCGCGGAAGCAACGGGAGCTGGGAAGCGCTGGTGGACGCGCACAGCGGCGAGCTGCTGGCGTTCCAGGACCGCAACCAGTACTTCGACGCGAAGAAAGTGGTCGGCGGCGTCTTCCCCGTCTCGAACGACGGCGCCTCGCCCAACGGAATCCCCGACGGCGTCGAGCAGCCGCAGTATCCGATGTCGCGCGCGTACGTCTTCGACGCGAACGGCAACCAGGTCGAAGCGAACAGCGAGGGTCTGGCGAACGTCACCGGATCCTTCAGCACGCAGCTCACCGGTCCGTTCGTGCGCATCGCCGACAACTGCGGACTGATGAACGAGTCGACCACGTGCGCGGCGCTGAACCTCGGCACCAGCACCGGCACCGACTGCGCCGTTCCGGCCGGCTCCTCCTCGCCGGGCAACACGCACTCCGGCCGCACCGGCTTCTATGAAGTGAACCGCATCATCGACCAGGCCAAATCGTGGCTGGGGCCCGCGTCCACGTCGCACCTCTGGCTGAACCGCCAGTTGCCGGCGAACATGAACATCAACGACTCCTGCAACGCGTTCTTCAGCTTCACCGACCTCGACAGCCCGGGATCGGGCTCGATCAACTTCTACCGCTCCAGCCCCCAGTGCCGCAACACCGGCGAGATCGCGGCCGTGTTCGATCACGAGTGGGGCCACGGCCTCGACTTCTTCGACGACAGCCCCGGCGTCAGCCTCCCCGGCGAGGCATACGCCGACATGGCGGCCATCGTCCGCCTGAACAGCTCCTGCATCGGCCGCGGCTTCTTCCAGGTCGGCAACTGCGACGGCAACGGCGATCCCTGCACCGACTGCAGCGGCGTGCGTGAAGCGGACTGGAAGAAGCGCCAGTCCGGCAAGCCGCACGACCTCTCCTGGGTCCTCGGCCAGAATCCGACCGTGCCCGGCAGCTGCCCCGGCTTCCCCACCGGCCTCGGGCCGTGCGGGCGCAGCACGCACTGCGAAGGGTCGATCATCACCGAGGCCTTCTGGGATCTCCTGAAGCGCGACATGCCGTGCAATGGCCGCCGCTGGGAGAGCTTTGCCGGCGGCACCGTGGCCGGCGGACGCTGCACGAACGGTCAGGCCACCACCATCGACGAGAACTCGGTGCAGCTCTTCGGCACCCGTCTCTTCTATCTCGCCGGCGGCGGAGTCAAGGCCGGCTATCAGTGCGATCCGGCCGTCGGTGGCTGCGCGGCCAGCAGCTGGTACCTGCAGATCCTCGCTGCCGACGACGATGACGGCAGCATCCTCAACGGCACCCCGCACATGGTGGCCGTGCACGACGCCTTCTCGCGTCACGGCATCGGCTGCGGCATCCCGCTGCCGACGAACTCCGGCTGCTCGCTCACGCCTCCCCCGGCCGCCGCGCCGGCCGTCACCGTCACGGCGGGCGTCCGCAGCGCGACGGTCACCTGGACTCCGGTCGCGGGCGCCGCGGCCTACTGGGTGATGCGCACCGACGGCGTCCACGGCTGCAACATGGGCAAGACGCGCGTCGCCGAGATCGCCGCGGGCTCGCCGCTCACCTTCACGCAGACCGACCTGCTCGACGGGCATCAATACTTCTACAGCGTCGCCGCGGTCGGCGGCGTCCCGGGAGTGCTGACCGCCGGTTCCTGCGCCGGCCCGATGAGCGCCTGCGCCGCGGTCACGCCGACGGCGCCGAACATCTCCGCCGGACCCTCTGCCGAGATCGAATCCGGCTCCGTCCCGGTCATGCTGTCGGGTGACGGCGATCCGTTCCTCGACAACTGCGAGACCGCCGACTTGACCTTCGCCGTCAACAACACCGGCGGCGTGCCGCTGACCAACGTCCGCGTCACGTCCATCACTCCGTCGCGCGCCGGCACCGAGGTGCTGACGCCGCTCCCGCTCGCCCTCGGCAATATCGCCGGCACCTGCGGCATGCCCGGCTCGTCGACCAACGCCACCTTCCGCTTCCGCGCCGGCGGCCTCTCCACCGACGGCACGCTCACCTTCGATGTGACGGTGCAGACCGACGAGGTTGCCTCGGTCACGGCGACGCTGACCGTGTCGGAGACCGAAAACGACCTGATGCTCACCAACCTCGCGTACGACTTCGAGAACGGCACGCAGGGGTGGTCCGTCGTCTCCGGCACGTTCGAGCGCATCACCGTTTCGGGGATGGGCGGGGAAGGGACGTCGTCGTACATGAAGTCGTCCGCTCTGCTCGACAACTCGTGCGACCGCATCCGCTCGCCGAAGTTCCGGCTGAGCCCCACCTCGACCCTCTCGCTGCACAACCAGTTCATCATCGAGCCGGGCGTCGAGGGACAGCTGCCGTACTACGACCGCGCCAACGCCTCCATCGTCACCACGTCCAACAACCAGGGGACGATCGTCAACCCCGACGGCGGCCGCCTGTACAACGCGGACGATCCGTACACCGGCTGCAACACCGGCCTCGGATGGGCCACGTCGGATACGCAGCCGGTCAATCTCTTCGCCGCGAGCAACTGGAGCTCTGCGGCCCTCGGCGCCGCCGGCTACGGCGACGCGGAAGTGCAGCTCGAGGTCAGCTACGGCACCGACGCGCATTCTTCGTTCGAGGGCTTCCAGTTCGATCAGGTCCGCCTGACCGACGTGCGCGTGAAAGTCCCCGATCAGCAGTCCGATGCCTGCCCGTCGCTCACCACCTGTTCGGAGGAGAACGCGCCGCAGGTCGCATACACGAGCGGCTGGCACAACGTGAATGACCCCGACGCGAGCGGCGGCAAGTTCCGCCTCCACCTCGGGTCGAGCACGGGTCACCGTCTCTCGTTCCCCTTCAACGTGAACGACGGCGGTACGGCAACCCTCAACTACAACTTCGCCACCAGCACCAAGGGCGGCACGGCCGACGTCTACATCGACAACGTCTTCCGCGAGACCGTCAACTTCCGCGGTACGGCCGGCGACTCGAAGAATCCCGTCTTCGGCGCGTCGCGCACGTACAGCGGCCTCGCGCCCGGCAACCACACCTTCGAGCTGCGCAACATGCGCGACTCGGTGTACGTCGACCGCTTCTGCGTGACCAACGGCTTCTCCAGCGGCGCCCCGGCGCCGGCTGCTCCCGGCGCGACGTCGAGCACGCAGCAGTCCGCGTTGCCCGGCCAGCAGCTCCTGAGCAGCGTGACCGTGCCGGCCGGCGCGACCGAGCTCTCCGTGGCCGCCGTCGCCGACGGCACCACGCCGCTGCGGCTCATCGTGCTCGACCCGCTCGGCGGCACCGCCGGTGTCGTCAGCGGCAACGGCATCGTCGCCTTCAGCGGCCCCGTGTCCAACACCGGCGTCTACGTCATCCAGGTCGTGAACCTCGGCCTCGCCCCGACCAACGTCTGGACCGTGGCCACACCGCTCCTCGGCAACTAGCAATCGCACTTCTAACCGCGGCGGCGCGGTGCCGTTCTCAACCCGTCCCCTCTCCCCACCGCAGTGGGGAGAGGGCTAGGGTGAGGGGCTCTTTTTTCCCGAGCGCCACAACCCCTCACCCTGACCCTCTCCCCACCGTGGTGGGGAGAGGGGACTAACGGCGGGCTGAAGCCCGCCGCACCAAATCTACAATGACCGGCGTGCGTCTTCTGTCGATCGTCCTCGTCTGCGTGTCGCTCGCGTGCGGCAGGCGAGCTCCGGAAGCGCCTCCCAACATCCTCTTCATCACCGTCGACACGCTCCGCCCCGACGCCCTCGGCTGGGTAGGCGGGCGTAACGCCACTCCGGCCATCGACGCACTGGCACGCGAAGGCTTCCGCTTTCGAGCCGCTGTCGCGCCGGTGCCGCTCACGTTTCCCAGTCACGCCGCGATCTTCACCGGCTTCCTCCCGCGCCGCCTCGGCCTGCGCGACAACGGGCAGCTGCTGGGCGCGGCGCCGGCCACGCTGGCCGAGCTCCTGAAGCAGCGCGGCTACGCCACCGCGGCCTTCGTCAGCGGCTACCCGCTGGCCGCGGAGTTCGGCCTCGATCGCGGCTTCGACCACTATGACGATCGCCTCGCGTCCGCCGGAAGCTCAGATCCCGAGCGCCCGGCCGCCGCGACCACCGACGCCGCCATCGCCTGGCTTCGCACCGCACGCGCTCCATGGTTCGCCTGGATTCACTACTACGACCCGCACTCGCCCTACACCGGCAGCTATCACGCCGAGGTGGCCGCGGTCGACGCCGCGGTCGGCAGGCTGCGCGCCGCCGCCGGGACGGGCGACGCGGTGACCGTGCTCGCCGCCGATCACGGCGAAAGCCTCGGCGAGCACGGCGAGGCGACGCACGGCTTCTTCGTCTACGACAGCACCATGCTCGTCCCGCTCATCTTCCATGCTCCCGGCCGCGTCGCGGCAGGGGAGAGCCGCGCCGCGGCCCGGCTGATCGACGTCGCACCGACGCTGCTCGACCTCCTCGAGCTGCCGCCGCTCGACGGCGCGGACGGCGTCTCGCTCACCGCCACGCTGCGCGGCGAGAGGCAGGACGTGCCTCCCGCGTACGTCGAGACGTACCAGCCGTGGACCTCGTACGGATGGTCGCCGCTGCGCGCGGTGCGGCATGGCGGGTGGAAATGGATCGCCGCCCCGCGTCCCGAGCTCTACGACCTCACCATCGATCCGGCCGAGGGACGGAACGTGTTTCACGCGGACCACGGCAAGGCGCGCGAGCTGGAGCGCGTCCGGCGCGCCGTGGCCTCGTTGCCGGCGACCACCGCTCCCGGCTCGGCCGATCCGGAGGCGCTGGCGAAGCTACGCTCCCTCGGCTACGTCGGCGCGGGTGCCTCGGCTTCCGAGCCTCCGGCGGGCGGGCTGCGCGATCCGAAAGACGGCGCGCGGCTGCGCGAGCTCCTGACCGCGGCCGACCTCGCGCTGCGCGACGGCAACCCGCGCGCGGCCATCCCGCACTTCGACTCCGTGCTGCGCGACGATCCGGAGAACCGCTTCGCGCTGCTCCGTTCCGGAACGGCGCTGCTGGCCGCGGGCGACGCCGCTGCCGCGGCCTCGCGGCTCGCGCGCGCCGTCCGGCTCGATCCCGAGCGCGCCGAGGCGCGCGCGCTGCTCGCCGACGCGCTGCTGCAGAGCGGACAGTCCGAGGCCGCGGTGCCGCAGGCCATGGAGCTCGTTCGTCTCCAGCCGCGCGGTGCCGCGAACTGGGTGAAGCTCGGCACCGCGCTCGGAATGTCGCGCCGCGTGCCGGAAGCCGTCGGTGCGTTCGAGCGCGCGGTGGCGCTGGAGCCCGACGACCCGCGCTGGCTGGCGCGGCTCGCCTTCGCGCAGCACGCCGCCGGACGCCGCGATGCCGCGATCGCGTCGCTCGAGCGGCTGGCGTCGCTGACCGGCGAGGAGTTCCCGCACGCCGGCGCGCTCGGCATCCTCCTGGCGCAGGCCGGCCGGAGCGCCGAGGCGCGGCAGTGGCTGGCCCGAAGCCGCCCCGAGGAAGCGGATCACGCCGAGGCGCGCCGCACGCTGGAGACGCTGCGGTGAAAAAAGCGCGATCCCAATCCAGTGAGCTAGTCGCTGCTTCGGCTGCCGCGCTCTTTCTGATCTCCGCCATCGCGCGCGTGCTCTTCTGGCAGGCCACGCCCGATCGCGCATGGCCGTGGAGCGCGTACTACAAAGGCGACGCGCCGCTGTGGCTCGATTACGCGCGCTCGATGCAGCTCAACCAGCCGTTCGAGCTCGGGCTGCCGATCCATCCTCCCGGCACGGCCTGGCTCGTGACGATGTTCTGGAACGGCGAGCCCTCCGGCATTGCCTCGCTGCGGCTGGCCTGGCTGCTCCTCGGCGCCCTCGTGCCGCCGCTCGTCTACCTGGCGGTGCAGCGCTCGTTCGGCGCGCGCGTGGCGCTCTTCGCCGGCGGCTTCTGCGCCGTCTCCACCGGACTGTTCGTGCTGTCGACGAGCATCGACAGCGAGACGCCGTATCTCGTCCTCGTCGCCGCATCGTTCTGGTTCGTGCACGACCTGCTCGATGCGCGGCGATCGATCTCCGTGCCGCTGGCGATCTGGTCGGCGCTGAACGCCGCCGCCTGCCTGGTGCGCGTCGATCACCTGCTCTTCTACCTGCTCGCCCTCGCGTTCTTCGCGGTCGTCTGGATGCGCCGCGGCGGCGGGGGCGTGGCGGTCCGCGTCCTGGTGTCGCTCCTCTTCTTCGGCCTTCCGCTCGTGCCGTGGCATCTCACCGCCTGGAGTGCGATCCGCCGCTTCAACGAGGTGCCGCGCCAGCTCTCTCCGACCGAAGAGCAGGCCATCGCCAGCGTCGAGAGCACGCTGCAGCACGTCCCCTGGACCGCCGCCGCGCGGCAGCGGCGCGACGAGCTCCCCGCGTTCGTGCGCCGGACGGCGTCGGTGTTCGTCCTGGCCACGACCTACTACCGCGGCGGCCGCGAAGTGCGCGCCGAGGACTTCGCCGTGCTGGAGCAGGCGTTCGGCTACGTCCCCAGGCCGCTGCAGCGCTTCCCATTCGTCTCGCTCTATGGGCCGCTGAACTTCGCCCTGGCCAATCACCCCGGCGCGACGGGCGGCTTCGACCGCGCGCCGCTCGACGAGCCGCCGCTGCTGGCCGGTGGCGCGCAGGCCTATCCGTTCTTTCTCGTGCAGGGGCTGCCGCCGTCGCAGCTCACGTTCTTCTATCCGCCGCACCTGCGCCTGTTCAACGAAGGCTACGCGGTGGGGTGGCAGTGGATCGCCCGTCACCCCGGCGACTTCGCCCGTCTGGCCGTGCGCAAGCTGGCCATCTTCTGGTCCGGCGCCGCGCATGGCGTGACCGGATACGGCCTGCCGGCCGGACTCTCCGGCCCGCGCCGCGCCGTCGATCTGGTCGTCCCCGATCCCGGTCCGCTCGCATTCGTGTGGCGGGTCGTGCTGCTGCTCGCCGCGCTGGCCGGCGTTGCCGCGGCGTGGCGAGCTCCCGAGCTCTGGCCGTGGCTCCTCTTTCTCGCCGCCAAGCTCGTGGTGACCGTGCTCTTCTTCGGCTACGCACGCCAGGGTGCGATCGTGATTCCCATCGTGGCGCTGCTCGTGGCCCTCGCCGCGCGCCCGTTGCTGGCCCGCGTGTCGGTCCGCGCCTTCGCCGCGATCGCGCTCGTCGCGATCGCGGCCGACGCCGTGCGCGTCGCCACCCGCCCCGCGCTCTCGATCGACCACCGCCCCGCCACTACCTCGGATCCCGACCCTTCCGACGTCCACCGCGACCAGCGCGTCGACGTGGGGTGATGCTCACCCCCGCCGCCGCACCCGCGCCACCGCCAGGCCGAAACGTTCCCGCGCCCTTCGCAGGCGAATGACCACCGGCTTCCAGCGCCGGCTTTCCGCGAGGTCGTCGAAGAGTGAGTACGCAACCGGCGTCACGAGCAGCGTCAAAAGCAGCGACAGCGACTGGCCGCCGATGACGACGATGGCGATGGAGCGGCGTTCTTCCGCGCCGGGGCCCGTGCCGAGAGCGAGCGGCAGCATGCCGGCCACGAGGGCCAGAGTGGTCATGAGGATGGGGCGGAGGCGGTCGCGGTTGGCCTGCAGGATGGCGGTCGCGCGGTCCATGCCGTGCGCGCGCAGGTTGTTCATGTGGTCGACCTGCAGGATGGAGTTCTTCTTCACCACGCCGAACAGCACCAGGATGCCGAGGGCCGAGTAGAGGTTGAGCGTGCTGCCGGTGAGCCACTGCGAGAGCAGCGCGAACGGAATGGCCAGCGGCAGCGACAGCAGGATCGTCACGGGGTGGATCGTGCTCTCGAACTGCGAGGCCAGGATCATGTACATGAAGATGATCGAGAGCAGGAAGGCCCAGACGAATTCGTTGAAGGTGCGCTCCAGCTCGCGGCCGCGACCCGTGACGGTGGTCGTGTAACCGGAGGCGAGGCCCATCTTCACGATCTCGCCGCGCATGGCCTCGATGCGGTCGGCGAGGGCGAAGCCGGGCGCCACGCTGGCGCTGACGGTGACCTGGCGCTCGCGGTCCAGGCGGTCGATGCGCGAGGGGCTGACGCCGCGCTCGATGTTGACCACGTTGTCGAGGCGCACCAGGTCGCCGCTCTCGGTCGGGACGTAGAGGCGGCCGATGGCCGCGGGGTCGTCGCGGTTGGCGCGCTCGACGCGCAGTTGCACGTCATAGTCCTCGTTGACCGAGGCGTCGCGGTAACGCGTCACTTCCTGGTCGCCGCCGACCATGACGTTCAGGCTCGTGGCGATGTCGGACGTCGACACGCCGAGGTCCGCGGCGCGGGCGCGGTCGATGTTCGCGCGCAGCTCCGGCTTGTCGAGCTCGAGGTTCGTGTCGACGTCGTTGAAGCCGGGCAGCTTCTCCGTGCGCGACACCAGCTCGTCGGCGTAGGCGGCCAGCTGCTCGATCTCCGGACCGCGGATGACGAAGTTGATGTCGGAGCGGCCGCCGGGACCGAAGTTGAACGACGGCGGGTTGCGCGGCGCCACGCGGATCGGCGCGAACTTGCGCGTGCGCTTGCGTACCTCCTGCATCACGTCCTGCGCGGAGTAGTTGTCCTGGAAGGCCTGCCACGGCTTCCCCTTCTTCAGGGAATTCCAGAACTTCGTGAACGAGAGCGTCCGCTCTTCGTGCGGCGCGATGCGCACGTAGGCGCTGCCGCTGGAGGTGGAGCTGAGGAAGCCGCCGCCGGCGGACGAGAGCACGAGCCGCACACCCGGCGTCTCGAGCAGCTCCTTCTCGATCTGCATCATGGCCTCGTTCATGGAGGCCAGGCTGGTCCCCTGCGGCGCGTTGATGCTCACGTCGAACTCCGCCTCGTCGACGTTGGTGGGGATGAACTCCTGCTTCACGGCCTTGTAGAGCGGGATGCTGGTGAGGATGACCAGCGCGCCGACGACGGCGATGATCTTCCGGTTGCGCATGGAGAACTCGAGCATGCGCATGTACGCGGCGTCGACGCGTCCGTAGAAGCCGGTGCGCGAG
This sequence comes from Thermoanaerobaculia bacterium, assembly GCA_035627015.1. Taxonomy (GTDB): domain Bacteria; phylum Acidobacteriota; class Thermoanaerobaculia; order Gp7-AA8; family Gp7-AA8; genus QHVT01. Next base: position 19,695 of record DASPMO010000044.1, read on the forward strand.
CCGTGTCCCCCCTCGGCGTCCTTCAGGCTGAGGAGGCGCGAGCTCATCATCGGCGTCAGCGTGAACGACACCAGCAGCGAGACCATGATGGCCACGGCCGCGGTGATGCCGAACTGGTAGAGGAACCGTCCGGAAATGGACGACATGAACGACACCGGCAGGAAGATGACCACCAGGGAGAGGGTCGTGGCCAGGACGGCCAGGCCGATGTCTTTCGTGGCCGCGGCCGCGGCCTCCATCGGCTTCATCTTCTTCTCTTCGATGAAGCGGAAGATGTTCTCGAGCACGACGATGGCGTCGTCGATGACGATGCCGACCATGAGCACGAGCGCGAGCATGGTCACGCTGTTCAGGGTGAAGTCGAGCGCCCACATCATCCCGAACGTGGCGATGACCGAGGCGGGGATGGCGATGCCGGCGATGACCGTGGAGCGCCAGGAGCGCATGAAGATCAGCACGACGATGCAGGCCAGGATGGAGCCGAGCACGAGGTGGACTTTGATCTCGTGCATGGCCGCCTCGATGTAGCGCGACTGGTCGCGGATCACTTCCAGCTTGATGTCCGCGGGGAGCTGGGACTGCACGTGCGGCAGCGCGGCCTTGATGCCGTTGATGACGGCGATGGTGTTGGCGCCGGACTGACGGCGAATGTCGAGGGTGACGGTGGGGACGCCGTTCAGCCGCGCCAGGCTGCGCTGCTCCTTGGTGCCGTCTTCGACGCGGCCGATGTCGCGGATGCGGACGGGGACGCCCGCGTTGTTGTCGGTTGTCGGTTGTCGGTTGTCTGTGACGCCTGGTGTCTCCCTGGAGCTGGTGCGCGTGGCGATGACGAGGTTTTCGAAGGCGCTGGGCTGGGTGTAGCGGCCCATGGTGCGCAGGGTCAGCTCCTGCTTTTCCGTGGTCACGTTGCCGCCGGGGAGGTCGGCGTTCTGGCGGTCGAGGGCGGTGCGGACGGCGGTGATGGGGAGCTGGTACGCGGCCAGGCGGTCGGCGTCGACCCAGACGTTGATGGCGCGCTCGAGTCCTCCGACGACGCGCACTTCGCCGACGCCGCCGGTGCGCTCGAGCTGCACGCGCACGGTCTTGTCGGCGAGCTCGGTCAACTCACGAAGCGACCGCTCGCCCGACAGGGCGATGGTGAGCACCGGCGAGCTGTCGTTGTCGAACTTCGACACGACGGGCGGCGTGGCGTCCTCGGGGAGTCGATTGATGACGGTGGCCACGCGGTCGCGCACGTCCTGCGTGGCGGTCTCGAGGTCGCGGTCCAGCTTGAACGTGGCGATGACGTTCGAGGTGCCGGGACCGCTGACCGAGCGCAGCTCGTCGATGCCGTCCACGGTGTTGACCACTTCCTCGACCTGCTGCGTGATGAGCGACTCGACTTCTTCCGGCGCGGCGCCGGGGAGCTGCGTGCGCACGGTGACGGTGGGCAGGTCGACCGAGGGGTAGCGGTCGATGCCGAGCTGGGCGTAGCCCGCCGCGCCGACGACGACCAGCGCCAGCACGATCATCGAGGCGAAGACGGGACGGCGGATACAGATTTCGGCGAGTTTTTGCATGGGTTTACCGATTCCAACGGTTGGCGGTTGACGGTTGGCGGTTGGCGGGAGAGGACGAGTCGCAGCCGGCTTCTACCCGCCAACCGCCAACTGACAACCGCCAACCGCTCATCGCGTCACCACCGCCTGTCCCGGCCGCATGTTGCCCGGGCTCAGGACCACTTCGTCGCCGGCGGCGACACCGCTCAGCACCTCGATGTACGGGCCGGTGCGGCGGCCGGTCGTGACCGGCTTCTCTTTCGTTTTTCCTTTTTCGACGACGACCACTTTCTCGATGCCGGCGAAGGTGACGAGCGCCTCGCTGGGGATGGCCAGCGACGTGGCGGTGGTGTCGGTGACGATGGTGGCGCGGGCGAAGGAGCCGGCGCGGAGCGCGCCGTTGTTCGGGATGTCGGCCTCGATCTGCAGGACGCGCGTGCGCTCGGTGATGGTGGGGCTGAGGCGCGTGATGCGCCCGGTGAACGCGCCCGGCGCGCCGTCGACGGCGAGCTGGATGCTCTGTCCGGGACGGATGCTGGCGGCGTCGCGCTCCGGCACCTCGGCGCGGAAGCGGAGCGGATTGATTTTCACGATCTCGACGACCGGCGCGCCGGCGGCGAGATACTCCCCCAGCGACGCGATGCGCTGCTGCACGACGCCGTCGAAGGCGGCGTAGAGGGCGGTGTCGGCGAGCTGCTGCCGCGCCAGCGCCACCTCGGCGCGCCGCTGCGTGGCCACGGCCTGGCGGTTGCGGATCTCTTCGAGCGCCTCCTGATAGCGGCTCTCCGCCACACGCGACTGCGACAGCACTTCGTCGAAGTCGGCCTTGGAGATGACGCCGTCTTTCAGCAGCGCGGCGTAGCGCTCGCGGCTGGCGCGCGCTTCTTCGAGCACCGCGCGCGCCTCGCGCACGGGTGGGGTGTCGGACGGGTCGACGCTGTCGCTGCCGCCCTGCGGCGGCAATCCGAGGCGGACGCGTGCCTGCGCCAGTCCCGCCTCGGCCTGCTGCAGCCGGAGGTTATAGTCGGTCGCGTCGATGCGAGCCAGGAGCTGGCCGGCCCTCACGCGGCTGCCAAGGTCGACCGCGAGCGACTGCACGCGTCCGGCGACCTTGGTGCCGACAGTGGCGCGGTCGTAGGCGTCGAGCGTGCCGTTGACGAGCACGCTGGCGCCGAGCTGGCGCTCTTCGACGCGCGCGGTCTGCACGCGCTTCGGCGCCTGGTCGGGCCTGCTTTCCTGCGCGGACGCGGACGAGCCGGAGTCATCGCCGCCGCAGGCAGCGAGCAGGAGCAGTACGGCGGAGGCGGTAGTGATGCGGGAAAACACGGAAGCGGCCATCTCTAGCAAGAAACCTGCTCTGCCGGCGTCGGCGTTTCCTCCGAGTCACGAATGGCACGCGGATGTCACGAATGGCGCCAGCGGACCGCCGGCGTCCCCTCCGGCTGTCTGTGCGGGCGTCTCGCCCGCACGGTGGCGGCGGGACGCCGGCGCTCCCTACTTCACCACCTGCACCTCCACGAAGCTGGCCTGCTCGGGCGCGAAGTACACGCGGTGCGTGGCGGCGCGGTAGTCCTCCGGCTTCGCCTTGGCGATGTTCTCCACGAACGTCTGCGGGTTGCGGTCGTAGAGCGGGAACCAGCTCGACTGCACCTGCACCATGATCCGGTGTCCCGGCAGGAACGTATGGTTGGCCTCGGGGAGGCGGACGCGGTACGGCACGACCTGGCCCGGCACGATGGCCTTCGGCGTCTCCAGGCTCTCCCGATAGCGGCCGCGCATGATGTCGCCCGAGATCATGAGCTGATAGCCGCCGAGGGTGGGGTTGGAGCGGAACTCCGGCGGGAAGACGTCGATCAGCTTGACCACCCAGTCGGCGTCGGTGCCGGTGGTCGAGGCGAAGAGCGTCGCGGTCACGGCGCCGCTGATGGCCACCGGCTCGGTGAGCGGCTCGCTGACGAACGTCAGCACGTCCGGCCGGTCGGCGAACGGGCGCTGGTCGTCGACCAGCCAGCGGTTCCAGCTCGACTCCGTGTTGTACATCGAGAGCACGGGGCGCACGCGGTAGGGGACGGGCTTGGCGGGGTCGGAGACGAATTCGGCGTAATGTGGGGCGGGCTTCAGCCCGCCGGCGCTCGGCGGGCTGAAGCCCGCCGCTCCACCGGGGTGGAGATAAAGTCGCGCGGGCGACACGCGGCCGTCGGCGGGCCAGCTCTGGTGCGTGCGCCACTCGTTCACGCCGGTGTCGAAGGCGAGGACGGGCGGGATGGTCTGCGTCGTGTCGCCCTTGAGGTGGCGGTTCCAGAAGGGGAGCAGCACTTTCTCGCGGAAGTAGTGGCTCGTGTCGGAGTACCACTTCATCGCGCCGAGGGACGAGCCCTCGTTCTGCGACTGCCCGTGATTCCACGGGCCGACGGCGAGATGCACGCGGTCGTTGGCCGCGTCCTTGGCCTCGAGCGCGCGATAGGCGGCGATGCCGCCGAAGTTGTCTTCCTGGTCGAAGAGGCCGTGCACGACGAGCACCGGCACGGTCAGCGGCTTGGCCGCGAGGATGTCCTGCACGGCCTGGCCGCGCCAGAAGGCGTTGTATGACGGGTTGTCGACGATCTTACGCCACGTGGCCAGCTTGTCGGCCTTGTAGCGGCGGGCCACGGCGTCGGCCGAGCCCCCTTCGAGGAAGGCCTCGTACATGTCGCGGTAGCCGAAGGGGAGCGCGTAGTCGCTCTTCTTGTTCGACCCCATGTTGTAGATCCACTCGAGCATGGTCTGGCGGAGCGCGCCGTTGTGGTAGAAGTCGTCGCCGATCCAGCCGTCGACCATCGGGTACATCGGCACCGCCGCTTTGAGCGCGGGATGCGGCTCGACGATGCCCATCAGCGTGAGCCAGCCGGGATAGGAGACGCCGGTGATGCCGACGCGCCCGTTGTTCCCTTTGACGTTCTTCACCAGCCAGTCGATGGTGTCGTACGTGTCGGTGGCCTGGTCGACTTTCCAGCGATTGAGCTCGCCGCGCACGGGGAGGGTCATGATGTAGTCGCCCTCGCTCTCGTAGCGGCCGCGCACGTCCTGGTAGACGCGGATGTAGCCGGCGCGCAGCAGCGACTCGTCGGCCATCGGCAGGGTCATGGCCACGTGCGGACTGCTCATCTGCTTGGTTGGCTTGTCGGCGCCGTACGGGGTGCGCGTGAGGATGATCGGCGCCGCGGTGACGCCCTTGGGGATGATGACCACCGCGTGCAGCTTGACGCCGTCCCGCATCGGGATCTTCACCTCGCGCCGCTCGTGATCGAAGGCGTCGGTGACGGGGGAGAAGGTGGAGGGGATCTCGCTCTGCGCGAAGAGGGGGAGAGCGAGAAGGAGCGAGAGGAGAAGCTTCAATCTCATGGCGTGATCATAGCGTCGGAACGAAGGCTGCAACTCGCCAATCCATGACTGCTCTCGCAACGGCGCAACTCGGCTCCTCCGGACCCACCATCACCCGCGTCGGCTTCGGCGCATGGGCCATCGGCGGAGGCGGCTGGGCCTTCGGCTGGGGGCCGCAGGACGATGACGCCGCGGTCGCCTCGATGAAACATGCGGTGCGCCGCGGCATCAACTGGATCGACACCGCTGCCGTCTACGGTCTCGGACATTCGGAGGAGCTGGTCGGCCGTCTCCTCCGCGAATTGCCCGGGAACGAGCGTCCGCTCGTCTTCACCAAATGCGGCCTCTCCTGGGACGAGTCCGATCCGATGAAGCCGCCGCAGCGCGATCTCCGCCCGGAGACGATCCGCCGGGAATGCGAGGCCTCGCTCCGCCGCCTCGGCGTGGAGCGCATCGACCTCTATCAATTCCATTGGCCCGACGAGACGGGCACGCCGGTCGAGGACTCCTGGGGAGAGCTGTCGCGCCTCGTCGACGAAGGCAAAGTGCGCTGGGCCGGCGTCTCGAATTTCAAGGTGGAGCTGCTCGAGCGCTGTGAGCCGATCCGCCACGTGGAGTCGCTGCAGCCGCCGTTCTCGCTCATCCGCCGCGACTTCGCGTCGCGTGAGCTGGCCTGGTGCCGCGAGCACGGCACGGGCGTGATCGTCTACAGCCCGATGCAGTCGGGGCTGCTCACGGAGAAATGGACACTCGACCGCGTCGATGCACTGGCCGAGGACGACTGGCGGCGCGGGTCGTCCGAGTTCCAGCGGCCGAACGTCGAGCGCAACCTGCAGCTCCGCGACGCGCTGGTGCCGATCGCGGAGCGCCACGGCGTCTCGGTGGGCGCGGTGGCCGTGGCGTGGACGCTGTCCTGGTCCGGCGTGACCGGGGCCATCGTCGGCGCGCGCTCGCCGGAACAGGTGGATGGCTGGATCGGGGCGGCGTCGCTGGAGCTGACGCCAGAGGATCTCCGAACGATCGAGGAGGCGATCGGCCGCACCGGCGCCGGCAGCGGCCCAGCCTCATAAAGCGGTCTGGACTGCGTGAGCGCAGCTCGCGCTCGCCAACGCCGCAGCGCAGCTGCGGCGTTCGAGAGCGGCAGCTGACGCTGCCGCAAGTCCAGACGCGATGCGTTAGAGTCCCGCCCTGATGACCACGGCCCTCCTCATCCACAGCGGCGGCTTCACCTCGCGCCAGTGGCGCAAGCTCTCCGAGCTGCTCGCGCCGCACTATGACGTCCTCGCTCCCGATCTCCTCGGCTACGGCACCCGGGGATCGTGGCCGGAGGGCGAGCCGTTCCACTTTCGCCAGGACGTCGACCTGCTCGAATCGCTGCTGAGTGAGCCCGCGCATCTCGTCGGCCATTCGTACGGCGGCTTCCTGGCCCTGCAGCTCGCGCTGCGGCGGCCGGACCTCGTGCGCTCCATCGCGGTGTACGAGCCGGTGGCCTTCGGCATCCTCGACGAAGAGGAGCGCGATGCATTGCGCGATGTGAAACGAACCTTCGACGATCCGGAGGCGTGGCTGCGCGCGTTCGTGGAGTGGTGGAACGGCCAGGGGGCGTGGGAGCGGCTGAACGAGGAGACGCGGGGGAGCTTCCGCGCCGTCGGCTGGAAGCTGTTCCAGGAAGTGATGACCCTCGGCGCCGACACGACCGACCGCGCGACGTACGCGACGATCGCCGCGCCGGCGCTGATCATGGGCGGCGAGCTCTCACCGTGGACCGAGCGCCGGGTGGTGGAGAAGCTCGGCGCCGCGCTCCCGCGAGCGACGGCGCGCTTCTTCCCCGGCGTCGGCCACATGGGACCGATCTCCCACGCGCCGCTGATCAACGAGGCGATCGCGGCGCATGTAGGGCGGGCTTCAGCCCGCCGGTGACGGGCTGAAGCCCGTCGCTACATCGTTGTCCTCCGGCCGCCGGTCCAGCAGCGCGTGATCGGGATCGAGCCCCGCGCGTGCGGGAGCGCCCGGCACGGTAATCGTGATCGTCTGCGCGCCGGAGCGGATCGGATGCTCCTGCCGGTAGATCGTCTTCCCCGCCGCATCGAATGCCGCAACGACGATGGTGTCGTGCATCGGCACCGGCCGCTCGCGGCCGAGGGCGTTGCCCTTCAGCTTCTCCGCGTCGATCTCCAGCGTCAGGCGATACGTGCCGTTGCCGGCCGGCCGCGCGTGCGCCTTCTTCGTGCGCAGGTTCCAGAACGTGATCTCCTCGAAGAGATCCTTGAGCAGCGCGTGCTTCGCCGGCGGCGTCACAGCGCGCAGCTCGCGGTAGAGGTCGAGCGTGGTCGGAAACGGCGTCCGCGCGGGGTCGTACTTCGCGAGCATGGTCCGCAGCGCGGCGTTCACCTGCTCCTCGCCCACCGACTCCCGCATCGCGTACATGGCGAAGGGACCGACGCGGTACGCGTCGAAGCGGTCGAAGGTGCGCATGAGCGGCACCTCGGCGGTCATGTGCGGCGCCAGGAACTCGCTGCGCATGATGTCGACGAGGCGCATGAGGTGCTCGCGCCCGTGGGTCTCCTCGATGACCATCATCGCGCTGTACCAGGCCAGGCTCTCGCTGAGCACCGGCGCCCCCTCGACCAGCGCGGGCATGAGCTGGTGTCCCCACCACTGGTGTCCCATCTCGTGGCCCATGACCGCGAACGGGAAGTCGATCTTCCGCGCATCATCCTCGGGGCGCACGAGCGCGAAGGCCTCCGAGTACTCGATCAGGCCGGGAAACGACGTCAGGCCGAGGCCGCGGCCGGTGCTCGGATACTCGACCAGCCGGAGCTGGCGGTGCGGGTAGGGGCTGTAGTGGCGCGTGTGGTAGTCGAGCGACGCGCGCACGCTCTGCAGCATGCGGCCGAGGTTCCGCGTGTGCGCGGGGTGGTGGAGGATCTCGATGTCGACGTCGCGCCATTTCGCGCGCTGCACGGCGTATCTCGCGGAGTAGATGGCGTAGCTGTTGGTGATCGGCGCGTCGGTGATGTAGTGGAAGTAGCGGCGGCCGTTCTCGCTCCACGTGCGCCGCAGCTCGCCGGGCGCGACGCCGGTCTGCTCCGCGTCGGTGCCGATGATGGTCTCGAGGGCGATCTTCTCGCGTCCCCGCGGGTCGCTGCGCGCGGCCACGTCCTCGAGCGGCGGAATGTCCTTGCGCTCGCGCAGCCCGAGCTTGCGGCGTGCGCCGGGGTTGGAGAGCTCGCGGCTGGTCTGATAGCCGACGAACGGCAGCCACTGCCGCGCGCCGTGGGCCTGTTCGGCTCGATGCTGGATCCAGGAGCCGTTGCCGACGACGGCATCGCTGCGGCCCCGGTTGGTGAAGCCGCGCGGTGCGTGGCGCACCGCGAAGTTGACGTGCACGGATTCGCCCGGCTGGATCGGTTTGCCGAGGGAGTAGATGCGGTAGGCGAAGTCCTGGTCGTGCAGCGTGACGCGCGACGGGCGGTCGAAGGTCACGCCGCTCGTCTCGACGCTCGGGCTGGTGACGAGATGAATCGTGTCGATGGCGGTATTCGAGCGATTCTCCAGCCGATAGCTGCCGCGGATCTCGGCGCTGCCGCGTTGCGGCTGAAAGTCGACGCGCAGCTTCGTCGCGGCCAGCAGCGGCTGCGGCAGCGACGCGTACCTGCCGTAGCGGCGCTCGTATTCGGCGCGCCACTCCTCCTGCTCCGCGTCGGTGGAGTAGCGGTTCAGGACGTTGGTGTTGTAGAAGACGAAGCCGCCGGCGCCGGCGATGATGGCCAGGGCGAGGGCGCCGGCCGCCGCGGGACCGCGCGTCAGGCGGCGCCGCGCGAACGCGAGCCGGGTGCGCAGTCCGCGCTCTTCGCCGCGCATCCAGAAGAGATACGTCACCACGCCGAACAGCAGCGCCCAGCCGGACCAGTAGAAGGTGAACCACCCCCACGCCGTCAGTTGCGGGCCGAACCCGTTCATCTGCGAGTAGGTCCATTCGGGCGCGCCGCCGTAGAGCAGCAGGTTGTGCTCGACGCCGAGCTCGCGCGCCATCTGCAGGGCCACGTAGGCGAGGATGGCCAGCACGTTGGCGACGTACTTTTGATTGACCAGCACGTGGATGACCATCGCGAGCGCGGCGAACAGCAGGAAGCCGATGAGCTGGAAGCCGAAGAGCGTCTTCACGTAGAGGCCGAGGTCGACCAGCGGGGCGAAGCCCATCATCCACTGCACGCCCACGCCGGAGGCGAGGAAGATGGCCTCGGTCAGCGCGAGCATCAGGCCGAGGGCCAGGAACTTGCCGAGGAAGGAGAGCCACTCCGGGACAGGCGTGACGTCGGCGATGGCGTTCATACGCGCGTCGCGCTCGCGCCAGACCAGCTCTCCGGCGGAGATGGCGATGAGGATGGCGATCATGCGCGCCAGCTCTCCCGCGGCCAGGACTTCCGCAACGCGCGCCGTCGTCGCCGCGCCGGGCGTCCCCAGCTCGACCTCGAGCACTTCCGCCGCGGTGGAGACGAAGAGGATCGCGGTCAGCGGCACGAGCAGCCAGGCCTTGCTCATCACCAGCTCGCGGAACGAGCGCATGGCCACGGCGCGCATCTGCCGCAGGCGCGTGGCCGGGCCGAAGACGCGGCGCGCGGCCGGGATGGTGAGGCCGGTCCAGCGAATGGCCGGCGTCTCCTCACTCACCGCCGTGCGTCTCCAGGTGCGGCCGCCGGTCGCGTACGCGAAGCGGAAACGGAGGTGTGCGATCGCCAGCACCGCGATGGCCACGCCGATCCAGAGCAGGCGATTGGAGAGCAGGGTCTGGTCGAGCGGGATCAGCAGCGTGTTCTTCTGCAGCGTGTTGAAGGACATCCAGAGCGCGTGCAGCGGCGTGTAGCCGAGCGGGTCGAGCAGCTTGGCCAGTCCCCACTTCCCGAGCTTGGCCCCGATGAATCCCTCGGTGATGAAGGCCGAGAAGAACAGCACCGCCGCGCCGGCGTACGCCGTGACCGCGCTGCGGCTGATCGTGGCCAGCGAGAAGAGCACCGCCGTGGCCAGGAAGGCGTTCGGCAGGGCGAAGAGAAAGTACGACGTCAGGTAGGCCTCGACGTGCAGCGGCCCGAGGGCCGCGGGGTCGATGCCCGGGACGCGCGTGGCCAGCAGCAGCCCGAGCGGCACGGCCAGCAGCAGCAGCGCCGTCACGGCGAAGGCGCCGAGAAAGCGGCCGGCCAGGTACGATGCCTTGCGCAGCGGCGTGGTGTAGAGGAGCGAGTCGATGCGTACCTGCCCGTCGCGCGTGGCCGCGTCGCCGGCCACGCCGGACGTGACGAGCAGCGAGACCATGCTGGTGATGATGGTGATCAGGCTGGTGACGATCGGCGCGTTGAAGAAGTAGCCGTCATGGCGCGCGTCCATGTAGATGGCGAAGCTCATCAGCAGCGCCAGGGAGAGGAAGAGGGCGAAGTAGATGCGCGTCGAGACCCGGCTCATCTGGAAGCCGAGCTCGAAGCGGAAGACTTCCCACGTCTTTGTCATCGCGCCACCTGCAGCACGTTGCCGCGCCGCGCGTAGTGGCCGTTCATGACGCTGAAGTAGACGTCCTGCAGGTCGGGCTCGACGGCGTGGAAGGCCGGCGACGGCTGGCTGTCGCTGCAGACGCGGACGAGAGTCCGCCCGGAGAGGAGCTTGGTCGAGAGGAGGTCGTAGTCGCGCTCGATGGCCGGCAGCTCTTCCCTGGCCACGACGCGCTCCCACACGCGCCCCTGCATCTCCGCGACGGCGGGCAGCGGCTCGGCCTCGAGCAGGATGCGCCCTTTATTGATGATGGCCATGCGGGTGCAGAGCTCGGAGACGTCTTCGACGATGTGCGTGGAGAGAATGACCACGCTGTTCTCGCCGAGCTCGCTGAGGAGATTCAGGAAGCGGACGCGCTCGGCCGGATCGAGGCCGGCGGTCGGCTCGTCGACGATGAGCAGCTTCGGATTGCCGAGGAGGGCGATGGCGATGCCGAAGCGCTGGCGCATCCCGCCGGAGTAGCCGCCGAGCTTCTGCTTGCGCACTTCCCAGAGGTTCGTCTGCCGGAGCAGCGCCTCGACCACGGCCTTGCGCTCGCCGCGATGGGTGATGCCTTCGAGGATGGCGAAGTGCTCGAGGAGCTTGTCCGCGGCGACGTTGCGGTAGACGCCGAAGTCCTGGGGGAGGTAGCCGAGCGTCTCGCGGACGGCTTCTTTCTGCCGGACGATGTCGAGCTCGCCGAGGCGGATGGTCCCCTCGTCCGGCTCCTGCAGCGTGGCCAACATCCGCATGAGCGTCGACTTGCCCGCGCCGTTGGGCCCGAGGAGCCCGAACATCCCGCCGGGGATGGTGAGGCTGACGTCCTGCAGTGCTTTGACGCCGTTGGGGTAGGTCTTGGAGAGGTGTTCGATCCGGAGCTCGAAGGACATGCTGCCGGTGAGTACGTTCAGGAAATGGAAAGGGTGCACAGGCGTGGCACCCGCCCTGCTATTTCCTTGGTCAGGAGGAGAGCGAGATGTCCCGAACGAACGACCCCAACCATGCCGCGACCGACCCCCGCGCCGCCGCCAGCCAGGACCAGGTGAAGAGGGACCACGACGCGCTCGAGGAGTCCGCGCGCCGCGTGGAGGCGTCGGTCCCGCCGAACCAGCAGCCGGCCACCGACCCCCGGAACGCCGCGAAGCAGGACCAGGTGAGGGCGGATCACGACGCGCTCGAGGAATCCGCACGGCGCGTGGAGTCGTCTGCCTCGCAGTCGACGACCGACCCCGACGCCGCGGCGAAGCAGGACCGCGTCCGCGCGGACCACGACCGCCTCGAGGAATCCGCGCGACGCGTGGAAGCATCGGTGCCCGCGGACGTGCGCAACACGCCCGTGCAGCCGGCCCAGGCGAACGAGGACGACGCGCGCGACCGGCGGTAGGGGACTCGGCGACGCCGGCGTTCGCCGGCGTCGCAGTACGTTAGAATGGGAGCGCCTCGCCGGCCGTTATGGCGAGGCGGAGACAGGATCATGGCCAAGAACAGAGCCACTGCCGAAGCGCATCGAAATGGGGCGCCTCGCAATGAAAAGAGCGGTGTCCGCCGCGTGATCCTCTTCCCGACCGAGCCGAGCACGATCGGTGACCGGAAGATCGACCGGGCCATCGAGCGCGTCGTGTCCCGCAAGAAGTAGCGCTCGTCGATGAGGGATGAAGAATACGAGCAGAACGTATTCATCAACTGCCCGTTCGACTCCGAGTACGCGGCCATCTTCGAAGCAATCGTCTTTGCGGTGAACGACGCCGGATTCCGCCCGAAATGCGCTCGTGAACGGCTCGATTCGAGTCAGATTCGTCTGCAGAAGATCGCGGAGCTGATCTCCTCTTCGCGCTACTCCATTCACGATCTGTCGCGCACGGAGCTCGACGACGTCCACGCCCTGCCGCGCTTCAACATGCCTCTCGAGCTAGGGATCGACCTCGGCTGCAAGACGTTCCATCCCGACTGTTCGGACAAGTCTCTGCTGATCTTCGATTCGGAGCAGTATCGATTTCAGAAGTTCGTCTCGGACCTGAGCGGTCAGGATATCCATCAACATGGCAACAGCCCGAAAGTGGCGGTGGCTCATGTGCGGAACTGGCTGCGTACGGAATCGGGGAAGAGCGGCATCCCGGGCGGTGCCGCGATCTACGCCCGTTACGAGGCGTTCCGGGCCGACCTTCCGGACATTTGCGCGGAGCTGAACCTCGAAATCGGCGACCTCACGTTCGCCGATTTTTCGTACACGATCGCGCGATGGCTCGACACGCATCAGCAGTGACACTCCGCACGCTACGTGTCAGCTCCGCGAGCGTGGTCACGGCCAGTACGGGTCGTAAACGTAGACGTCGCCGCTCGACATGCTGATGATGATCAGCAGGATCGAGAATGCGCAGCAGCCGATGCCGATCGCCGCCGACGTGCGGTCGCCGGTCGCGGCCCGCGCCATGGCGACCCCGCAGAACGCGATCCCGATGCTGGCGAAAAGAATCGTCGGCCATTGCATGCAGTTGAAGCAGGGAACGAAGCTGAGTGCCATCAGGACGATCGAGAGCACTCCCCAGGTCAGACTCGTGGCTTTCAAGGGTGGAGCCCTCCTGTGAAACGGCGGCGGGAGACCATGGCCAGAAGGCCACAGCCATTGATCAGCAGAGCGGCGAACAGCGGCACCGCTCCTCGGTTGTGCCGCCGTGCAGCGGCCAGGTTGCCGGCGGCGATCTCGTAGAACGCGTGCGTCATTCCGCACAAGGCGCAGGTGTGGTGGGGCGCGGCGCGCGGCACGACGCTTTCGAGCACGTTCATCGGAACGAGGAACGGCACCGTCACCGCCGCGGCGCCGAAGCTGCCAAGAATGAGCCACGCCGAAGCGAGCGCTGCACGCCATTCGGTCATGCGTTCCTTTGACACGGGAACGCGAGCGTTGTGGGGTGGGCTCACCCCCTCCAAAAAAATCCCCCACCTACGAAACCTTTCGTTGAGTTCTCCGAATCACCATGACGGCTAACCGATCGTCGCATCGCGTCGTCTGACCTCACAAAAGAAAAGAGCCTGCATGAACCTACGAGTCCTGATCGTTGCGCTCGTTCTCGCCACCACTGTCTTTGCCCAGACCCCGCCGGCCGAGGGGCCGCGGACGTACGTTCCGGCCGACTTTGCCCAGTTCGCGCCGAAGACGGCGCTGGACATGATCAACCGCGTGCCCGGCTTCGCCCTCAAGGAAGAAGACCAGGAGCGCGGGCTCGGCGAGGCGTCCGGCAACGTGGTCATCAACGGGCAGCGGCTCTCGGGCAAGTCGAACGACGTGATCACGGAACTGAGCCGTATCCCGGCCACGAACGTCGAGCGGATCGAGATCGTCGATGCCGCGACGCTGAAAATCCCGGGGCTCACCGGCCAGGTCGCGAACGTGATCGTCCGCTCGACCGGCATCAACGGACAGTGGGCATACCGCCCCGAGTTCCGCTCGTACTACACCGACCCGCTCTTCACCCGCTTCGAGGTCTCCATGAGCGGGACCAAGGGGCCCGTGCAATACACCCTCGGCCTCGACAACCGCGGCAACCGCAGCGGCGCGGGCGGGCCGACGTGGATCTTCGGCCCGAGCGGCAGCCTGGTCGAGCAGCGCGACGAGCAGTGGCGCGGCAACGCGGAGCAGCCGCGCTTCAGCGGCCGCTTCGTCTTCGACGCACCCGGCTCCGCGACCGCCAATCTCAACGTTCTCTACGGGCGTCTCTACTATGACTTCCTGGAGACCGGCATCCGCACGGACATGAGCGCCGGCACCGAGGCCGCGCGCCGCGTGACGGTGGACGAGCACGGGCACAACTACGAGCTCGGCGGCGACTACGAGCTCGAGCTCGGACGGGGACGCCTGAAGCTGATCGCGGTCGGCCGCGGCTCGCGTTACCCGAACGAGACCGAGGTCGTGACGAGCTTCGACGACGGCTCGCCGGCCACCGGCTTCCGTTCCACCGGCGTCGGCGACGAGGCGGAGCGCATCGGCCGCGCGGAATATCGCTGGACCAGCAACGGCGCGGAGTGGCAGGTGTCGGGCGAAGGGGCGTTCAACAGTCTCGACAACACGTCGCGGCTCTTCGAGATGAACGGCTCGGGGATCTTCGAGGAGATCCCGCTGGAAGGGGGGACGGCGCGCGTCGAGGAAGACCGCTACCAGATCATGGGCAGCTACGGCCGCCCGGTGCGGAAGAACGTGACCATGAAGCTCTCCGCGGGCGGCGAGTATTCGCAGCTCGTGCAGGTCGGCGCCGGCGGCACGACGCGCTCGTTCTATCGTCCGAAGGGAGAGCTGTCGGCGGCGTGGAAGGTCTCGCCGCGCACGGACGTGAACCTCAAGCTGGCGCGCCGCGTGGGCCAGCTCAATTTCTTCGACTTCCTGGCCTCGGTGAACGTGCAGGACGACATCCAGAAGGCCGCCAATCCCGACCTGGTCCCGGAGCAGAGCTGGAATCTCGACATCGAGGGAGTGCGCAACCTCGGCACGCTCGGCTCGACGACGCTCCGCGTGTATGGTCAACTGATTGACGACATCATCGACTACGTTCCCATCGGGGACTCCGGCCAGTCGCCCGGCAATCTCGATCACGCCACGGTGTACGGCATCCAGTCGCGCAGCACGTTCAACCTCGACCGCATCGGCTGGGCCGGCGCGCGCTTCGACCTGGAGATGCAGTGGCAGGACAGCGAGGTCGAGGACCCGCTGACCGGCGAGAACCGCCCGATCAGCAACAGTCTGCAGGAGCTCTTCTACGCGGCGCTGCGCTATGACGTGCCGAGCACGGACTGGGCCTTCGGCACGGACTATTCGTACCAGCTCAACGCCAAGAGCTACCGCCTGACGGAAGTGGGACGGCTCTGGGAAGGGCCGGTGTGGGGCGCGGTGTACGTGGAGCACAAGAACGTGGGCGGCCTGACGCTGCGCGCGGGCGTGCACAACCTGCTCGCCGCGGACAGCATGTGGGACCGCACGGTGTACACGGGCCGGCGCACGACGGACCCGGTGGACTACGTGGAGCACCGCGACCGCCAGATCGGCCCGATCTTCTCGTTCGCGGTGCGCGGGAAGTTCTAAGCAGGACGCACTGGCTTGGCCAACGGAAACCCAGCGGACCGCCGGCGAGGACGCCGGCGGTCCGCATCCGTTGGCGAGCCCAGTGCGGTCTGCTTAGGCGAGGACGGGGGAATGACCGGGGGCCTGAACCAAAGTGTCATCCTTCGCCGCCTACGAGGCTCAGGATGCCCCCCCGTCCGTGCTAGCGCTGCCAGTCGCCGATGTAGGTGAAGGCGGCCCAGTAATAGGGATGGGCCCAGCGGGGATCGCGGCGGATGGACGACTGGGCGTGGCGCAGGGCCTCGGCGGGAGGGAGGCCGTCCTGCAGCATGGCGCGGTAGAAGCGCGACATCAGCTCGGCGGTGGCGCGGTCGTCGATGTTCCAGAGCGTGACCACCATCTTCTGCGTGCCGGCGTGGAGGAAGCCGCGGGCGAGGCCGATCATCCCCTCGCTGCGCACCTGCTTGCCGAGGCCCGTGCGGCAGCCGCTCAGGACCACCAGCTCCGCGCCGAGCTGCATCCGGAAGACGTCGTTGAGACGGAGGAAGCCGTCGATCGCGCGGCCGTTGCGGTCGTAGAGCGAGAGCAGCAGGCCGGAGAGCTCGGGATGCTTGTCGTCCACGATGCCGTGCGTGGCAAAGTGCACGATGCGGTAGCTGCGGAGATCGGTCTCGAGCGCGGCCTGTTTCGTGGCCGCGAATCCGGTGTAGATGCGCCGCCGCGACGGCGGCACGGTGGCGGCGATGGCCTTCGCCTCGGCCGCGGTGAAGACGAGGCGCGGGATCACTCCATCGCGGGTCAGGCCGACGTCGTTCGCGGCGCGGGTGACGTCGCGGTGCACCGCCGCGCGACGGTCGCGCGCATCTCCCGGCGAGAAGACCGGGTCGCCGAAGAGCGCCAGCGTATTCGGCGCGGGCGGGCGCGACTTCGCCTGCGAGCGCAGCAGCGCCAGCACCGAGGCGGAGGGGAGATAGATCACCTCGTGCGTGTCGGCGAGCGGTGCCATGCGCGCGTCGCCGGGCATCGGCAGCGCGGCGAACGGCACGTACTGCAGCATGCCGTCGGCGACGACCACCAGCCGCTTCGCGGCGCGGATGCGCTCGTGCACCGGGCCGAGGATCGTGTTGCTCAGGCGTGACGCGGCGAACCAGTAGCGCGACGCGGATCGCGGGGGATCGGGGCGCACGCGGGAGAGATTGCGGTCGGAGCCGGCGGGGGTGAGCTGCGCCATCAGCACGCGCACGAGCGGGTCGAGCTGCTCGACCACGGGGAGCGTCACGAGCTGCGCCTCGTCCTGCGTCACCGCCCAGAGGAAGCCGCGGCGGACGTCGTTGTGGAAGCTGAGGTTGAAGTAGAGGAGCAGCGTGCCGTCGTCGAGCAGCGACTGCACGCCGGCGAGCTGCGGCGATGCGGTCTCGACGAGCTCGGGCGGCGCGGCGTCCGCGCGGACTTTGGAGAGGAGGCTGAGCAGCGCCCGCGCGCGGGAGCGCTCGGCGATGGAGAAGGCTTCGTCGCCGCGGTCGAGGCGGACCAGCGCGTCGAGCAGCGCGTCGTAGCGGTAGCGCTCGTGCGCGAAATGCGTCGTGCGCAGCGAGTCGGCGCGCAGCGTTTTCCAGCGCGCTTCCGCGGCGTCGACCGACTGCTGCAGGCGCGGCAGTGCGCGCGCGGCGTAGCCCGTGCGGAGGTCGATCAACGCCCGGTTGTCGAGGACGTGCTCCAGGCCGCCGACCTGCCTGGCGATCACTTCCGCCTCGTCGAGCAGCCTGTGCGCTTCCGCCCACTCCTCGCAGGTGGCGCGCAGATGCGACAGGCCGATCAGACTGACGAGCGCCGGACTCTGGAACTGCTTCGAGCGTGCCAGACCGAGGGCCTCCTCGTAGGCGACCACCGCCTCCGCGTAGCGCCCGCCCAGCTCGAGGAAGATGCCGCGCGAGGCCATCGTGTGCGCCTCGAAGAACTCGTCGCCCGATTCGCGGAATATCGCCAGCGCGCGGTCGAGCGAAGCGATGGCCTGGTCGAACTGCGCGAGCGAGCGGTACCCGCCTGCGATGTTGTGATGACCGAAGGCGAGACGCTGGCGGTCGCCCATCTCTTCCCAGATCTCGATGGCCTGCTGGAAATAGTCGAGCGACAGCTGCGGGTCGATCTCGCGATTCAGAAAGCCGAGGCGGCTCATCACGCGCGCGGTGACGCTCTTCGAGCCCACCTGGCGTGCGGCGGCCAGCGCGGCTTGCGAGTGGTCCATCGACTCCTGCGGGTTGATCTGTTCGTGATTGCTGGCGATGGCGTCGAGGAGGTGCGGCAGCAGCGGCGCGAAGCCGGCGGCGCGGCCTTTCTCGAGCGCTTCCTCGTCGACGCGGTCCGACTCCGCGCGCTGGTTTCCGGCGTACAGCGTGGCGCCGACGAGCTGCAGCGCCTCCACCTCGCGGCGTGCGTCGCCGAGCTCGCGATACTCCGCCGCGATGGCGCGCGCCTCGGCGATGACCTCGTCGATCCGCTTCCGCGCCTCGGCCAGGCGCTTCTCGTACAACTCGCTGAGCTTCCAGTACCGCACGTCCGCCGCCGCGCGCTTGCGATCCCTCTCCGTCGCGGGGCGCCGCTCGATGGTCAGCGTGTACGGCCCTTTCGTCGTGGCGCCGCGCGGGGTGATGTCGAGGAGCCACTCCTCGTCTTTCTCGGCGACGACGAACACCTCCTCCGGCACGGCATGGTCGTACGGATTCCCGACCTCGTAGGCGATGCCGCGCTCCGCCTGGCGCACCGTGACCACGACATCGAGCTTCGACTGGTCGATGCGCACGCGCGCCAGCTCTCCGGCGCGGAGGCGCAGCGGGATGCGGTGATGCTCGCGCACTCCCAGCTCGTCGGCGGCGGCGCCGAGGGCGAGCAGCAGGAGGCCGCAGAGTGCTACCTTTCTGACGGACAAAAGGACATGCATCCTCACAGCATGAATGGCCGGTGTCAATGTGCGCTGTCCCCCGACCGGGGGACGAGCCCGCCGCGCGCGGGCGGTCACGATGGGAGCGCATGAGCACCCAGACCACCGACCCTCGCGAATACCTGAAGGCGGCGGACGTCGCGCGCATCATCGGCGTGGCCGAGATGATCCATCTGGCCACGCGCGAGCCGGTGGTCTGGCGGCACGTGCGCCCGGAGCTCGACCGCGTCGCGCGCGGGCTGAAGGAGAAGTACCGCTACGCGCTGGCGTCCCTCGGCGACCTGCTGCACGAGGTGCTGATCGAGCGCGCGGACGTGCCGATCGACCGCAATCTGCCGCGCAGCGCCGCCGCGCGGCGGCTCCTGCTGGCCGAGGACGACGTCTACTTCCGCATCGCCTCGCTGCTGCCGCCCGGGCATCCGCACTACAGTGGCGGCGGGGAAACGGTCGAGGACGACAACGGCCGCTTGGTGCGGCGCATCCTCGAGCCGGCGGTGCTGCAGGCGCTCGAACAGCGGCTGATGCTCGTGCAGACGCGGCTCTCCGCGGCGCAACTGAAGAGCTGCGTCGACGGCTGCACGCAGGGCGTGCTGACGTTCGACGCGGGCGGTCGCTGCATCTTCTCGAATCCGGCGGCCGAGGCGATGCTCGGCGGGACGTCGCTGGATGTCCGGAGCGTGTTGCGGCAACTGCCGGAAGACCGGAGCGCGCCGCACTGGCTCGACCGGATCACGTTCGCGGCGGGGGAGCGGGCGCTGCATGCCTTCCCCCTGTTCGTGCCGGACGGCGATGCGGGGGCGCTGCTGCACGTGTTCGTGCTGGCCGAGCCGGACGTGGAAGCGGCGGTGGGGGAGCTGCGCCGCCGCGCCGCGCTTTCCGAACGGGAGGCCGAGGTGCTGCTGCTGGCCGTCGAAGGGATGAGCTATCCGGCCATCGCGCGGGAGCTCGGCGTGAAGACGCATACGGTCAACACCTTCGTCGACCGGCTGAGCGAGAAACTGAACGTGAACGGGCGCGAGGAGATGATCAAGCTGGTCTACTCCATGCTGCCGATGCTCTCCTGACCATGCCGGAGCTCGTCGGGCACTACCGCATTCTCGAGTCTCTCGGCAGCGGCGGCATGGGCGACGTCTGGCGCGCGCGGAGGCTCGACGACGACGCCATCGTCGCGCTGAAGACCATCCGCGCCGACCGCCTCCCCGACGCGGAGTCGCGGGAGCGCTTCGCGCGCGAGGCGGCGGTGCTGGAGCGGCTCGAGCATCCGTCGATCGCGCGGGTGCTCGATGCCGGCGTCGAGCCGATGCCGTTCATCGCCATGGAGCTTCTCGGCGGCGAGACGCTGGCGGCGCGGCTGGCCCGAGGCCGCATGAACGTACCCGAGGCGCTGGCCTGCACGGCTGCCGTGGCCGAGGCGCTGGCGTTCGCGCATGCACATGGCGTGGTGCATCGCGACGTGAAGCCGTCGAACATTCACCTCGACGGTGAGCGCGTCGTGCTCTCCGATTTCGGGATCGCCTTCCTGCCGGGGGAGACGCGCGTGACCCGTACCGGCGCGCTGATCGGCACCGCGGCCTACATCGCGCCGGAGCTGGTGCGCGAGCAGGAGCCGGTGCCGGCTTCGGACGTCTACTCCCTCGGCGTGGTGCTGTTCGAGATGCTCACCGGCGAGCTGCCCTTCCGCGCCGAGGGGGCTACGCTGCTCGCCGCCGCACGGCTGATGTATCCGCCGCTGGCGCCGGGCGAGCTGCGTCCCGGACTGCCGAAGGAGGTGCAGGAGCTGGTGCTGCGCTGCCTGGCCATGAAGCCCGAGCATCGCCCGGCCGCCTCGGAGCTCGCGGAGCTGGCGCGCGGCGCGAAAGCCCCGAGGCGCCGCCGTGCATGGCTGTACGTGGCCGGAGCGATCGCCGCGGCCGCGATCGCGTTGTTCCTCGCGCAACCGTCGGCCAAAGTGGAGCGGGCTTCAGCCCGCCGCCCGTCCACCCTCGGCGGGCTGAAGCCCGCCGCTCCACCTGCCATCGCGCGCTCCGAGTCGTTGAAAGTGAGCCTGCTGGCCCTCGGCGCGAACACTCCCGCCGACTACGAGGCCACGCGCAACCTCACCAAAGTCACGGCGGCCAATCCCGGCTTCGGCGTGGCCGATCCGGCACGCGAGTTCCGCGTGGGCGACCGCATCGCGGTAGTCATCGAGAGCTCGACCGCCGGCTGGCTCTACGTGCTGAACGCCGGTTCGGACGGCATCACCCGCAACATCGAACAGCCGCGCGCCACGCGCGTCGACGCCGATACGCCGCGCATCCTCGGCCCGTTCGAAGTCGAGCCGCCGTCCGGCGTCGACACCGTGACGCTGCTCCTGACGCGCGAACGGATCGCCGCCCTGGAACAGGACGGCGACCTCGGCGACACCTTGCGCGCGGAGCTCGCGCGCCGCCCCTACGGCTCCGCACGCCGCAGCGAGCACCACGCCCTCTTCTTCGAAGACGCCGGCACCGGCCGCATCGTCGCCACGGTCCCGGTCCGCCACCGCGAGCGGTAATCCGAGCCATCGGCGCCCCGTCGCCTGTCGCGCAGCCATCCCGCCTGCGGCTCCCCCAGGATGCCGGCGCGGGACGCCGCCACGACAGCCGGCGAGACGCCGGCGCTTTGCTTGAACTGCGGACCGCCGGCGTCCCCGCCGGCGGTCCGCTGCTTTCATCGGTCCACTGGGTTGCTACGGCACGACCCAGTTCATGGCGTCGGCGAGGCCGAGCTTCTGTTCCGGGTTGATGGCCATATGGGCGTCGGTGCCGGTGGGGTTCCAGGCGAAGAAGGTGAAGTTGCGAACGTTGTAGGACTGGAAGCCGGTGATCACTGCCTGCGATACCTGGCTGCGCGACAGGACGACGTTCTCGCAGATCTTGATCTTCGGCACGTTGAACTCGGCGATGTAGAGCGACTTCGCGGTGCGGTTGTCCGCGGCGGCGTAGTCCTTGGTGAGGCTCCACGTACCGGTGGGGCAGTACGCGCTCGGGTAGCTGTCGATGGCGAACACGTTGCGGAAGTTGGAGTCGAGGAACGCCAGCGACGAGTCGGTGTAGCCGGCGCGGCGCTGCTCGTCCTGCTCGTCGGTGCGCGGGAAGTTGTACGGGTAGAGCTTCGACGACACGCCGATCGACGAGAGGCCGAGGCTGTCGAAGGTGGAGCGGGCGCGGGCGAGCATCGAGTTGATGGCGTACGAGAGCTGCTCCGCGCGGAATGTGCGGAAGGCGGTGGTGAGCGTGGCCGGGTAGGGCGTCGCGGAGCCGTGCTTGAGGTGCCACTGCTCGATCGAGCGCGGGTCGCGCGACGTCAGGATGTCGGCCGGGTACTGCATCTCGTTGCCGATGAGGATCTCGTCGATGGCGCCGTTCGGGCCGAAGTGATTCACCCCGCCGTCGTTCTGCATGGCGCGGATGAACGCCTCCACCCACTGCGCCGTCTCCGTCCCCCAGACCGGCGAGGAGGGGCTGAACTGCAGGAACGCCGGCGGCGGATTCAGGACGTTGCCGTTCATGTCCGTGACCCGGTCGCCCGCGTACCACTGCTCGATGGCCGGCGGCACGTAGTGCGGGCTGAGGAGCGGCGTCCACTTCACCGACAGCCGCTCGCAGAGCCGCGCGAACTGCTGGTACCACCAGAAATTGTGCGTGTCGGTGCGGTTCCACGGCACCTCGAGCTGCACGACGAGGCGCACCTCGCGTCCGTTCCCGACGCGCACCGGACGGTTGCTGGCGATCTCGCTGATCATCTGCCGCAGCCGTGCCTCGGCGCCGGAGAGATCGTAATCGGCGTCATCGCCGTACATCAGGACGCCGACCTTGTACTTGCCGCTCGCGGCCACGGGCGTGGTCGTGCAGGCCTGCGCCGAGGGGGAGGAGCAGAAGCCGTTGCCCGCGCAGGCGAGGACGACGAAGCAGTGGTTCGTGCCCGCGGCCAGGCCCGTCCAGGAGTAGCTGGTCGAGTAGAGATCGCCGGTCTGCGCGCCGCTGGCCACGTGGCGCACTTTGTAGCGCGTCGCGCCGGAGACGGCGTTCCAGCTGATCGTGGCCGACGAGGACGACGTCGCGGACGCCGTGACGCCGCTCGGCGGCGCGGGGATGTACCCCGCGGTGACCGAGACCGACCCGGAGGCATACGGGTTGGTGGTCGTGATCGCGTAGTAGCTGCGCGTGCCGCTGGTGAAGTTCCAGGAGAACGGCAGGACGACGGACGTCGAGCCGGCGTACTGCGGCACCGTGGCGATGACGACGCCGTTCTGGTACAGCCGCATCGTCCCGGAGGTCTGGAACGCCGTCCAGTCGTTCTTGCGCACGATGGCGCGGGGATAGCCGGTCTGGATCTCCAGACTCAGCACGGAGGGAGATGCCCCGTACGAGACGCCGCTCGGCGTGGCCACGTACGAGTAGTACTGCGCCGACGCGGCGCCGGTGAACATCAGGAGAAACCACAGAAAGACTGCATTGCGAACCTTCATCATCGAGAGCTCCTCAAGGAATTGATTTACTGAAGGAAGTCTCGATGAACGGCTCAGCGCTGTATGTCGCTCGATCCACCCACAGCCGCCGCCGCGATGTCGTCCGTTCTGTTCTGAGCGGAACGAAGGGCCTCTGGTCGTCCCCCCGTCCGCTCGGCTACCCTCGCGCCGTGTACGACGCGATCGTCATCGGCAGCGGGGCGGGTGGGGGGGCGGTGGCGTGGCGGCTGGCCTCGGCCGGGTGGCGCGTGCTGGTCCTCGAGAAAGGGCCGCGCCATGCGCGGCGCGACTATCGCCGCGACGGTGGGTTGAAGCCGGGGGAGTTCATCCCGGCGCTCGATGTCGACCCGCACACCGTCGTCACGCGCCGCACCACCACGCCCGTCCGCACCACGCTGGGGTGGATCGCCACGTGCGTGGGGGGCGGCACGGTCCACATGGGCGGCTACTTTTACCGCTTCCATCCCGACGACTTCCGCATGCGCACGCGCTTCGGCGCGTACCTCGGCGTCGCGGACTGGCCGTACTCCTGTGACGAGCTCGAGCCCTATTACGCCGTTGCCGAGCGGATGATGGGGGTGTCCACGGCCCTGCGCGTGCATCCGTTCGCGGAGCGGGTCGACGCCGCGGGCCGGCGGCGCGGGTGGCATCCCTTCCCGACGCCGCGCGCCATCAATGCCGAGGAGTACGACGGGCGTCCGGCGTGCGAATACTGTGCGCTCTGCGCGTCGTACGGCTGTCCGGTGGGGGCGCGCGGGACGTCGCAGGAGACCTTCATCGCGCACGCGGAGCGCAGCGGGCGCTGCGAGGTGCGGCCGCTGTCGATGGTGCGCCGCATCGAGCGCGAGGGCGACCGCGTCACCGGCTGCACGTACCTCGACGCCGAGGGGCGCGAGCACTTCGCGGCGGCGCGCGTGGTGTGCGTGTCGGCGTCGGCGATCGAGTCGGCGCGGCTGCTGCTCCTCTCGAACCTCGGCAACGAGGAAGGACAGGTCGGGCGCAACCTGCAGTTCCACGCCGTGACGATGGGAGAGGCGTCGTTCGTTGCGTTCCCCGAGGGCGACTCGCCGTTCCTCGGACGCTCGATCGGCGACTTCTACTTTCTCCCCGAAGGCGTCTCCGACCTGCCGAAGGGAGGGATGATCCGTTTCGGGTTGACGCCCGGGCGCGCGGGTCTCTACTTCGAGGTCTTCCACGACTTCCTGCCGAACGAGCACACCTTCGTCACCCTCGACGACGCGACCACGGACCGCTGGGGACTTCCTGCCGCGCGCATCCATCTCGACGTCCCGGCGCACCATCGCCGCGCCGGCCGCTTTCTCGCCGATCGCGCGCTCGACCTCTGCGAGGACCTCGGCGCCACCGAGGGGATCACCACCGACGTCGGCGGCACGTCCGCGTATCTCGTCCATGGCACCTGCCGGGCGGGAGGCGATCCGCGCACGTCGGTCCTCGATCCCTTCTGCCGCGTGCACGCGCTGCGCAATCTGTACGTCGCCGACGGCTCGTTCATGCCCACGTCCGGCGGCGCGTCGACGACGCTGACCATCGTCGCCAACGCGCTCCGCACCGCGGACCACATCCTCGCCCGCGCAAGCAGGCTCGAGATCTGACGTCGATGTACCAATCTGCCTTGACGCCTTTCCTTACGTGCATCTAGACTCCGCTCCCCATCGGAGGTGTCTGCGATGTACGACGGCACGCAGCTGCTCGAAGAGCGGAAGTCCACGGCGGAGCTGCTGTCCAGCCCACGCTGGTTTCTGGCCGAAACGCTCGCGGAACGGCTCGCCAGCCGCAGGCGCCGCGGTATCGTCTCCGCGGGAGAGCATCCCGCCGCGGCGAAGCGCCTCGCGCGCTGGAAGTCGCAGAGTGCGTTCGCCAAGAGCCCGGGACTCTGGGAGAAGCGGCTCGCATCCATCGACCTGACGGAAGGCGAGCTGCTGCAGCTCCTCGGCGAGACGGCCGAGGACGTGCGCGCGTACTCCGATCCGCCGGCCTGGCTCGAGGTCATCGCCACGGCGTACGGCCACGGCGGACGCACCTCCGCCTTCCCGTGGCCGGCGCGAACGGACCTCGACCGATGTCCGTTCCTCGCGTTCGCCGAGCCGCTCGTGCAGCACTATTGCGACAAGCTCGAAGCGGTGGCGCGCGCGGAGGGCGGACCGTTCACGCCCGGGATCGCGCGCACGCTGGCGGGGCATCTTCCCGACCACCTCGCGCCGATGCTCAACCGCACGCTCCTCGTGGAGATGCACGCGCTCAAGCTCGAGGAGCGGCTGGCGGGGGAGACGCCGGAGGCGCGCTTCGCCGACTTCATCGAGCAACTGCGCGACCGCACGTACGCGCTGGAGATCCTCGAGCTCTATCCCGTGCTGGCGCGGCAGCTCGTGCAGCGGCTGGAGCATTGGTACGAGTCGTCGGCGGAGCTGCTGCAGCGTCTCGCCGCGGACGCGGAGCTCTTCCGCGACCAGGGCCGCGTGGCCGACGTCTACGGCGCGCTCTCCGACTTCCACCGCGGCGGCCGCTCGGTGATGATCGTCGTCTTCGAGTCGGGCTTCCGGATCGTCTACAAGCCGAAGTCGCTGGCCATCGAGGCGGCGTTCCAGCAACTCCTCGGGCGAGTCGACTTCCAGCCCGCGTTCCGGCAGATGCAGGTCGTCGACCGCGGCGACTACGGCTGGATGGAGTACGTGCAGCCGGAGGCGTGCGCGGACGACGCGGCGCTGCAGCGCTTCCTGGAGCGGCAGGGTGGCTATCTCGCGCTGCTGTACCTGCTCGACGGCACGGACTTTCATCACGAGAACCTCATCGCCGTGGGGGAGCAGCCGATCCTCATCGATCTGGAGACGCTCTTCCAGCCGGCGCTCAACATCCCCGACCTGCACGATCCCGCGAGCGCGCCCGGCGCGCCGTTGCGCTCCACCGTGCTGCGCGCGAACCTGCTGCCGGAGCGGTGGTGGGGGAGCGGCGCGGCCGCGGGCGTCGATCTCTCCGGCCTCACCGCCATGGACGGCCAGGTGACGCCGCGCGCGCTCCCCTCGGTGGCCGACGCGGGCCGCGACACGATGCGCATCGAGCACCGGCAACTGACCATCCCGGCCGGCGAGAACCGCGTGCGCGTCGAGGGGCGCGAAGTGCGGGCGGCGGAGTTCGTCGCGCCGCTGGAGCGCGGCTTCCGCCGCATGTACGCGTGGCTGATGGACAACCGCGACGCGTTCTCCGGGGAGCTCGACGCGTTCGCCGGCGCCGAGATGCGCCTCCTCTTCCGCAACACGATGCACTACGGGACGGTATGGCTGGAGAGCTTCCATCCGTACGCCCTCGGCAACGCGCTCGACCGCGATCGCCTCTTCGACGGACTGTGGGCGGTGCAGCCGCGGCGGCCGTTCCTGGCGGCGCTGAGCGCGTGCGAGATCGAGGACCTGCATGGCGGCGACATCCCGCTCTTCGTCACCGATCCGGCCAGCGCCGACGTGCTGCACTGGAAGGGGACGCGCTTCGCCGGGTTCTTCGGCGAGAGCGGGATCGCGCGGTCGCGCCGCAAACTGCAGGCGCTCTCGCAGTCCGACTGCGAGGCGCAGGTGGCCGTCATCCGCGACGCGTTCGACGCCTTGCGCATCAGCGGCCCCGGCATCAGGCGGCCATCGTACGAGCTGACGCCGTCGACTCGTCCCGCGAGCGGCGAGCTCCTCGCACTGGCCCGCCGCGCCGGCGACCGCATCGTAGAGCGCGCGTTCACGGACGAGCGCGAGGCGCACTGGCTGACGCTCGATTACCGCGACCCGAACGGCTGGCAGCTCGTCCCCGCCGGTCCCGATTTCTACCTCGGCCTCACCGGCGTGGCCTTCTTCCTCGCCCACCTCGGCGCGGCCACGAACGAGGCGCGCTACACCGAGGTCGCGCGCAAGGCCATCTTCGCGCAGCGGCGGCAGCTCGAAGCCGATCCGGCCGTCGTCACGGCCGCCGGCGCCTTCAACGGCTGGGGCGGGATCGTCTACACGCTCGCGCACCTCGGCCGGCTCTGGAAGGACGACGCGCTGCTCGACGAGGCGGAGCGGTACGCGCGGCGCCTCGCCGTCGAGCAGGACGTGATGCTCGACCTCATCATCGGCTCGGCCGGCGCGATCTGCAGCCTGGCCGCGCTGGCGGAGGTGCGTCCCTCGGCATGGCTGGAGGAGCGGATGCGCGCCTGCGGCGAGCGTCTCCTGGCCACGGCGGTGCCGCAGCCGCGCGGCCTCGGCTGGCCGATGCCGATCGCGGGCAACCGCGCGCTGGCCGGCCTCTCGCACGGTGCCGCCGGCATCGCACTGGCGCTGCTGCGTCTCTACGGCCGCACGGGCGATGCGCGCTTCCGCGACGCGGCGCTGCAGGGGATCGAATACGAGCGCTCCCTCTTCGATGCCGCCGAGGAGAACTGGCCCGACCTGCGCGTCGACCCGAACGGCGTCGACGCCGGCGAAGAAGGGGAGCACTTCATGCTGGCCTGGTGTCACGGCGCGCCCGGCATCGGCCTGGCGCGCATCGCCGGACTGCCGTGGCTCGACGACGCGGAGGTGCGGCGCGAGATCGACGTCGCTGTGCGCTCCACGCTCGCGGGCGGCTTCGGCGAGAACCACAGCCTCTGCCACGGCGACCTCGGCAACCTGGAGCTGATCTTCGCCGCCGCGCGCGTGCGCGGCGACGCCGCGCTCGAAAAGCGCGCCTGGAGCATTGCCGGTGGCATCGCGGACAGCATCCGCGAGCGCGGCTGGGTCTTCGGCCTGCCGGGGAACATCGAAACGCCCGGCCTCATGGCCGGTCTCGCGGGCGTCGGCTACGGCCTCGGGCGCCTGGCGCGGCCGGACGCGTTCCCCGACCTGCTCACTCTCGAAAGTTGAGTTGCCCTGCAGTCATGCAGGGAACGGCGGAGGCGCACCACGGCCGGTGCGCTCTCTGTCGAAGATGGACGACGGCCGAGGAGATTCGGAGATGAAACGGAAAGACGTGATTCGTGCCTGGCGTGATGAGGAGTTCTATTCGTCGCTGACCGACGAGCAGCGCGCGGCGATGCCGGACAGCCCGGCCGCGGCGATCGAGCTGGGCGACGACGTCCTGGCCTCGATCAGCGGTGGCTGCAGCTACACCTACTGCCCGACGTCGGCCTACTGCAGCCCCTGTCCGCCGAAGCACTGCTACTAGGACAGATGGAGCGGCGGCCGCTCCGTTCCGGCGTCCGCCGCTCCGACCAGCTCCGCGTACCTTCCGCCCGCGGCCACCAGCTCTTGTCCGCGCCGACGACGGTGGAGAGGCGCTGGGCGATCAGAGCATTCCGGCATCAGGGCATTGCGGCCAGCACGTACAGCACGGCCGCCGCGAGCACCAGCACCGAAAAGCCGAAGTGCACGGCGATGAGCGTGGCCAGCATCGAGCTGAGGACCGAGGCCGTGCCATTGATCCCCCAGGCCCAGGGAACGTCGGCTTCGGCGAGGCGGCGCAGGCCGAGGGGGAAGGGCATGCCCATCACGAAGGCGAGCGGCGCGACCAGGGCGATGCTGATGAGGATCTTCGCCACGTCGGGCAGCCCCAGCGCAACCTCGGTGAGGATGCGCACGGCGAGGAGCATGACCACGGCGATCGCGGCGACGAGCAGCGGGATGCGGCGCGGGCGCGTGATGCGCGCGGAGAAGCCGCTCCCGAGGCCGCCGAAGACGAGGAAGGACGACAGCACGACCGTGATGGCGTAGAGCGGCTGGCCGAGGAAGAGCGTCAGGCGCTGCATGAACGCGATCTCGATGAAGAGGAACGCCAGCCCGATCGCGCCGAAATAGAGGACCAGCCGCCAGGTCGGCTCCGACGCGCGGCGGCGCAGGACGAGCAGCGGCAGGAGGATCAGCGCCAGCGACGCCACGAGTGCCTGCGCCAGTCCCGCCACCAGTACGAGATAGCCCCATTCGAGCAGGCCGCGGGCGCGGAGCCGCAGCAGCTCCGGCAGCGCGCTCCAGCGGAACGCGTGGAAAAAGTAGGGACGCTCGTCCGTCGCGGGACGGACGTTGAACTTGTAGCGCGCGTAGAAGTCCTCGGGGTCGGTCAGGAGCGCCGCCGCGGCGTCGGAGAGGGAGGGCCCCTCGAAGACGTTGAACGTCTCGCCGCCGGGCGGATGATCGACGTCGAACGAGCGCTCTTCGCAGAAGGCGCGGATGGCCGCGAGCTCGCGCGGGGTGAAGGCTTCGCGCTTCACGAGCAGCGTGGCCGTGTTCCAGCCGCGGATCAGGACGAAGTGTCCTTCCGCGGCGATGGCGGTGGCGAGCAGCTTCACCACCTCGCGCGGCGGCGCCTGCATCCAGCGCGTGATCGCGAGCACGCCGCCTGGGCGGAGATGCGCGAGCAGCTCGCGCATCGCCTCGACGGTGTAGAGGTAGCTCTCGCTGACCGCCTGCACGCCCGCGGCGGAGGCGCCGTGCGTGCCGACGAGGGCGAGCTGGATGGCGTCGTAGCGCTCGTTCGACTCGCGGATGAACCGGCGCGCCTCGGCGGTCACGACGCGCACGCGCGGGTGGCCGTACGGACCGCCCAGCTCGCGCACGAGCTGCACCATCTGCGGATTCAGCTCGACCGCCGTCACTTCCTCCGCGCCGTGCGCGAGCGCGTTCAGGACCTCGGAGCCGCCTCCCGCGCCGACGATGGCCACTTTCTTCCGCGGCGCGACGTACGCCACCGCGGTGGGGAGAAAGTCGAGATAGGCGAGGTCGCGTCCGCGGACGACCGGCGTCATCCCGCCGCCGTCGGTGAAGACGCCGAGCTGCTCCGGGATCTCGCCGGTGAACGAGAGACTGAGGCCGGGCGCGTGGCGGAACGGCACGGCGGGGCTGGCCACGGTGGTCAGCAGGCCGTGCGGACTGGAACGCTCGTCGACGATGTGCGCCCGCGGCACGCGCAGCGCGTGGCTCAGCTCCTTGAACTGCGACATGCGCAGCGGGAGCAGCAGCGGCCGGGCGCCGAGGACGGCCACGATGCCGAGGAGTGCCAAACGTAGGGCGGGCTTCAGCCCGCCCACCCCGCCCGAGGGGCGGGCTGAAGCCCGCCCTACGTTGAACGACGCGGCGGAGAGGAAGCCCAGTGCGGCCACGCACTGCAGCGCCGTCACCGGATGCACGGCGAACAGCAGCGCCGTCGCCGCGGCGGCAGCCACGCCGCCGCCGATGAGGTCCGCGCGATAGAGGCGCGGCGACTCGGCCGCGTGCCTGGCCAGCGTCAGGCCGATGGCCGTGGCGGCGCAGAAGAAGGGGACGGCGAAGAGGAGATAGAGAAGGAAGAGCCGGCCGAACTGCCGCGTGCTCCAGAAGATCTCCAGCGAGTTCAGCTCGAGACGCTGGGCGATCAGGAACGCGCCGATCGACGTTGCGCCGAAGAGCGCCGCGCAGACCGCGGCGGACAGCCGCTCGCGCGCCAGGGCCAGCAGCGTCCCGCTGGCGCCGTAGCCGAGGAGCGCGAGACTGATGATCAGGAAGGCGAGGTGATGCCACTCCACGATCGAGAAGAGGCGGATGAGCAGGATCTCGTACGCGAGGGCGGCGCCGGAGAGGAGCGAGACCGCGGTCGCGAGCGACCGCTGTCTCACGGCTTCGGCCTCGTCAGCGGGACGAACACCACCGGCAGCACCGAGCGCGTGCGCACTTTCCCGGCGGCCGTCTTCTCCACCAGCATCAGCGACTGCGTGGAGAACGGTCCGCCCACAGGGATGATCATCCGTCCGCCCGGCTTGAGCTGCTGGATCAGCGGCGGCGGGATGTGCGTGGCCGCGGCGGTGACGATGATCGCGTCGAACGGCGCCGCCTCCTTCCAGCCGTTGTAGCCGTCGGCGTGGCGCACGGTCACGTTGCGATAGCCGAGCGCGCGCAGCCGCGCCGTGGCCTGCTGCGCCAGCGGCGCGACGATCTCCACCGTGTGCACCTGCTTGACCAGGGGCGAGAGCACCGCGGCCTGATAGCCGGAGCCGGTGCCGACTTCCAGCACGACGTCCGCAGGCTTGACGCGCAGCAGGTCGGTCATCAGCGCCACGATGTACGGCTGCGAGATGGTCTGCCCGTGCCCGATCGGCAGAGGGCGGTTCGCGTACGCGGCGCTCTTCAGCTCCTCGGGCACGAACAGATGGCGCGGGATCGTGCGCATCACGCGCATCACGCGCGCGTCGAGCGCCACGCGTCCCGTCTCGCCGCTGGTGAAGCGGACATCCTGCGCAATCTCGTTCACCATCCGCGCGCGTGCGCGCTCGTACGGATCGGTGGCCGCCAGGAGGAGGAAGGGGATGAGGAGTCGCATGAACGCTCCACGTTCACATTTCGCACCTGCCGTAACACTCACGTTGCCGCATTGCAACCGCCATTTGTCCGTCACGGCGTCCATGCTGCAGGAAATGCAGGCTTCCGATGACCGGCTCCGTTCCTCGCAGGCCCCGGGTGCTGGTGACGGGCGAATATCCACTCGTCCGCACCGCGTTCGCCCGTCTCATCGCCGCTGACCCCGGTCTGACGGTGGCCGGTGAGTGCGCGAACGACGCCGATGCGCTGGCCGAGGTGATGAACAGCACCAGTCCCGACGTCGTGGTCATCGACGTCGATTGCGACCGGCGCACCCTGAGCCCGGAGCTGATGGCCCAGCTCTTCGTGCAGGTGCGTCCGCGTCCCGTGCTCGTGCTCACCGCGCACGACGAGCAGCAGTGGCTCTCCGCCATCCTGCGCCAGGGCGCTCTCGGCATCGTGCTGAAGCACCGCACCGCGGACGTGCTCATTCGCGGCATCCGGGCCGTGCTGGCGGGGGAGGCGTGGATCGAGCCGTCGATGCTGACGCTGATGTTCGGCGGCGCGGCCAGGCCTCCGCGCGACGCGCACCTCATCGACACCCTCACGCCGCGCGAGCGCGAGATCGTGGCCCTGGTCAGCCTCGGCCTGAAGAACAGGAAGATCGCCGAGCGGCTCTTCATCAGCGAGACCACCGTGCGCCATCACCTCACCTCGATCTTCAACAAGCTCTCCGTGACCAGCCGGCTCGAGCTGATGCGCTACGCCTACAGCACCGCCGGCGCCGGCACATTTGTGCCGGACCGCGACCGCTGAAAACGGTCGCTTCCTCCGATGCGTATCCGCGGGCGCCGCCGCATTGTGAGCGGTAGAACATGGAAAGGAGCCCCAACGGAATGTCCCACCGTCTCAGAGGTCTCGCCATCGCACTGATCCTCGCGGCCACGCTGCCGATGCTCGCGCAGACGCCCACCTGCGCACGCACCATCGTGGCCGACGTCGTCGCGTTCGATCAGGTCTTCTTCTGGAACCGTCTCGGAGCCGTGCAGCCTCAGGGAATGATGTACGCGCTGCGCCGCGACGTCGAGCCGATCGATCCCGGCCTCGGCCTGGTCAAAGGCAACGTCCGGCTGCGCGAGGACAAGCGTCCGCGCCCCATCGTGCTGCGCATGAACGTCGGCGACTGCCTGGAGATCGACTTCCAGAACCTCCTCGCCGACACGCCGGTCGACAACCAGCAGCCCGTCACGCGCGAGGCCTCGGTGCACGTGGTCGGGCTCCAGCTCGTGAACAACATCCTCTACGACGGCTCGTTCGTCGGGCGGAACCCGAACAGCCTCGTGGCGCCGGGCGGCACCCGCACGTACGTCCTCTATGCCGAGCGTGAGGGGAGCCACCTGCTCCACAGCATGGGCGCGGTCACCGGCGGCGAAGGGGACGGCGGGCAGATCAACGCGGGCCTCTTCGGCGCCGTCACCGTGCAGCCCGCGGGCGCGGAGTGGTACCGCAGCCAGGTCACCAAACGCGACCTCGAGCTGGCCACCACCGGCACCACCGCGGACGGGCATCCCATCGTCAACTATAACGCCGTCTATCCGCCGGGACACGACTACGCCGGCCTGCCCATCCTGAAGATGCTGCAGGGCAGCAACATCGTGCACACCGACCTGACCGCGCTGATCACCGGCCCGAACGCGGGACGCTTCCCCGCCGGCACGTATCCGCCGGTGCGCGTAGAGCCCGACCGCGAGCAGCCGTTCCGCGAGCTCGTGCAGATCTATCACGACGAGATCGGCGCGGTGCAGGCCTTCCCGCACTTCGAAGACCCGGTGCTCGGCCACACCCTGCACAGCGCGCGCGACGCCTTCGCCATCAACTACGGCACGGGCGGCATCGGCGCGGAGATCCTCGCCAACCGCTTCAAGCTCGGGCCGATGCGCGACTGCGTCGAGTGCAAGTACGAGGAGTTCTTCCTCTCCGCCTGGACAGTCGGCGATCCGGCCATGGTCGTCGACGTGCCGGCCAACGCGCCGTGCACCAAGCAGCAGATCCAGGACGCGAACCTGAACTGCTTCACCCAGAACCAGCGCAAGGCCACCAAGGCCTTCTATCCGGACGATCCGTCGAACGTCTACCACAGCTACCTGCGCGACCACGTGAAGTTCCGCGTCGTGCACGCGGGGTCGAAAGAGCATCACATCCATCACCAGCACACGCACCAGTGGCTGCACACGCCGGACGAGGACGACTCGTCGTACCTCGACAGCCAGGCCATCGGGCCGGGCAGCTCCTTCACGCTGGAGATGGCCTATCACGGCAGCGGCAACCGCAACCTCTCCGTCGGCGACTCGATCTTCCACTGCCACTTCTATCCGCACTTCGCGCAGGGGATGTGGGGGATGTGGCGCGTGCACGACGTGTTCGAGCGCGGCACGCAGATCGGCGAAGACGGGCGTCCCGCGCCCGGCTCGCGCGCGTTGCCCGACGGCGAGATCCTGGCCGGCACGCCCATCCCGGCCGTCGTGCCGCTGCCGACCAAGGCGCAGGCGCCGCTCCCCGGCGCAAACGTCTCCATCGTCAACGGGCAGATCCAGCTCAGCGGCACCGGCAACCCCGGCTATCCCTTCTTCGTCCCCGGCGTGGCCGGACACCGTCCGCCCAAGCCGCCGCTGGACACGGTCTTCGACGGGGGCCTGCCGCGGCACATCATCGTCGGCGGCACGGCCGTCGAGTCGCACACGCGCCTGAATTTCGTCAAGCAGCTGGAGACGGCCGACGCGCGGGCGCTCCCCGAATCGGGCACCTCGGTGGAGGAAGCGGCCATGCGCTTCCACGAGCAGCGCTCGCATCCGAGCTTCACTCCCGAGGGGACGCCGGCCAGCTTCATCACCAACGGCAGGCCGCGGCAGCCGGGAGCGCCGTTCGCCGATCCGTGCGTGACCGACGAAGGGGCGGCGGCGGGGACGCCGCGGCTGTACAAGGCCGCGCACTTCCAGCTCGACGTGAAGTTCAACAAGGCCGGGTGGCACTTCCCGCAGCAGCGCATCAGCGCGCTGTGGCAGGACGTCGCGCCGACGCAGAACGGCTCCCGTCCTCCCGAGCCGCTCTTCTTCCGCGCCAACAGCGGCGACTGCATCACCTTCCATCTCGTCAACCTCGTGCCGTACATCTACGAGCAGGACGACTTCCAGGTGCGCACGCCGACCGACATCACCGGCCAGCACATCCACCTCGTGAAGTTCGACGTGCTCGCCTCCGACGGCGCGGCCAACGGCTTCAATTACGAGGACGGCAGCTTCGCCACGGGCGAGGTGCAGGAGCGCGTGCGCGCCATCAACCGCTTCGGTGGCCTGCTGGAGGCGGGCGTGCGCCGCACGGTCTCGCCGCAGCCGCACCCCTTCTTCCCGGCCTTCGGCGCGCAGACCACCATCTCGCGCTGGTACGCGGACGACGTGCGCAACAACGCCGGCGTCGACCGCACGCTGCGCACCGTCTTCACGCACGATCACTTCGGGCCGTCGACGCACCAGCAGGCCGGCCTCTACGCGGGGCTGGTCATCGAGCCGGCCGGCTCCACGTGGCGCCATCCGGAGACGGGCGTGACCTTCGGCACGCGCACGAGCGACGGCGGCCCGACCAGCTGGCGCGCCGACATCCTCACGCAGAACGCGGCCGAGAGCTACCGCGAGTTCCTCCTCGAATTCGCCGACTTCCAGCTCGCGTACGAGAAGAACTCCACCGTCTGGGTGGACACGGCCAAGGTCATCAACCCGCCGGGACGGATGGAAGACGCGCTGCCGTTCCTGCTGCAGCCGCCCAACCCCTGCCCGGGCGGCGTGGCGCCGCCGTGCCCCGAGGCTCTCTCCGCGGATGACGTCGGGACGATGGTCGTCAACTACCGCAACGAGCCGCTCGCGCTGCGCGTGCGCGACCCGCAGACCAACCAGCAGGCCGCCGGACAGGCGGGCGATCTCGCCTTCGCCTTCAGCTCCGACGTCACCCGCGCCGATCCCGACCTCAACGTCCAGCCGAGCTTCTATCCGCCGCTGACCGGAGGCGTGCAGCCGAAGGACCCGTACACGCCGCTGCTCCGCGCGTACGAGAACGACAAGGTGCAGGTGCGCATCCTGGTCGGCGCGCACGAGGAGGGACACAACTTCGCCATCAACGGCGTGAAGTGGCTGTTCGAGCCGTCGTACAGCGACTCGGGCTTCCGCAACTCGCAGATGATGGGCATCTCCGAGCACTACGAGTTCATCATCCCGCCGCTGGCCAAGAACGGCGTCGGCCCCTTCTCCGACTATCTCTACACGACCGGCCGGGCCACGGACGACCTGTGGAACGGGCTGTGGGGCATCATGCGTGCGTACGGGCAGTCGCAGCCGGACCTGCTCAAGCTGCCCAGCAATCCGAACGGCAACGCGCCGGAGTTCGCGAACATCGGCGACTTCACCGGCGTCTGCCCGAAGAGCGCCCCCACGCGCTCGTTCGCGGTCAGCGCCGTGCGCGCGGCCGACGTGCTCCCCGGCGGGACGCTGGTCTACAACTCCCGCCTCATCCAGGGCGGCACGATCCAGGATCCGACGGCCATCCTCTACGTGCGCAACAGCGACCTCGGCACCGACGGCAAGCTGATCGCCGGCCGGCCGATCGAGCCGCTGGTGCTGCGCGCCGCCGCGGGGGAATGCATCAGCGTCTCGCTGACCAACCGCCTGCCGGCCGGCCCGCAGCTCGACCTCGACGGCTGGAGCTCGCTGCCGATGATCGTGCGCCGCTTCAACAACAATCACATCCGGCCTTCCAGCCACGTCGGCCTGCACCCGCAGCTGGTCTTCTTCGACGTCACGCGCAGCGACGGCCAGAACGTCGGCTTCAATCCCAACCAGACCGCCGCGCCGGGGCAGACGGTGACGTATCAGTGGTATGCGGGGCAGCTCGACCTCAATCAGACCACGCGCATCGCCACGCCGTCGCCGATCGAGCTCGGCGCCATCAACCTCTCGCCCGCCGACCCGATCAAGCACGCCCACAAGGGTGCCATCGGCGCGCTGATCATCGAGCCGCAGGGCTCGACCTGGGTCGAGGACACCACCTCGCGCGCGTCGGCCACGGTCACCGCCGGCACGAACGTCTTCCGCGACTTCGTCCTGCAGTTCCAGACCGACATCAACTTCCGCTTCGGCAGCACCAACAACCCCATCCCCAACGTGGCCGGCATCGAGGACCCGGAGGACTCGGGGCACAAGGCCTTCAACTACCGCACCGAGCCGATGTGGAAGCGCTTCAACTACGCGCCGGAGACGCCGCTCGAGCAGACGCGCAACATCAACTTCTCGACCGCCTTCGCCAACCAGAGAGTGTCGGGCGATCCGCAGACGCCGGTCTTCACGGCGCGCGCGGGGCAGGGGGTGCGCTTCCGCATCCTCAACCCGGGCGGCCACGCGCGCAACAACGTGTTCGTGCTGCACGGGCACATCTGGCGCGAGCTGCCGTACATCAACAACTCCACGCAGATCGGCGCGAACCCGCGCTCGGAGTGGACCGGCACGTTCATGGGCGTCGGCCCCTCCAGCCACTTCGACGCGGTGCTCGAGAACGGCGCGGGCGGCAAGTTCCGCGTCCTCGGCGACTATCTCTTCCGCACACAGGTGTCGACGCAGGTCGACGGCGGTCTCTGGGGGCTCCTGCGTGTCACTCAGTAGATCTCTTCTTGCAATGACTCTGGTTGCGGCGCTCAGCACGAGCGCCGCAACCCAGAAGCTCGACAAGGACGGACTCTCCGTCGAGCTCCTGCAACCCGAGTCCGTCGTCGAAGGGCGGGACGCCACGCTGCGCTTCTCCATCCGCGCCGCGGACGGGACGCCGCTGGCCGGCGTCCGCCCCGCGGCCTGGATCGACGCGAAGGGCGCCGTCTCCTGCCGCGACAAGATCCAGTCGTTCCTCGGCGGCACGCTCCGCGCCCGCCCCTCGGTCGACCTGAACACCTATTACATCCTCACCCTGAACGCCGAGCCGTCCGTGGCCGTGATCGACCCGCTCCTCGGCTTCGGCGGCAGCAAGCTGCTGACCGCCATCACCTTGCAGAGCCCCGGCATCGACTGGGTGATGTCCCCCGACCAGAAACGCCTCTTCGTGGCCATGCCGCTGGTGAACCGCGTGGCCGTGATCGACACGGAGTCATGGCAGGTGGTGAAGAACATCGACGTCGGCATGCGGCCGACCAGGCTGGCGCTAAACGTAGGGCGGGCTTCAGCCCGCCTGGTCGGGCTGAAGCCCGACCTACGTTCGACAACGCTCTGGGTGCTCTCCGATACCTCCGCGGCCGTCATCGATCCTGTTGCGCTGACTGTCGTCGACTCCATCCACATCGGCACCGGCCGGCACGACATCGTCTTCGACGACACCCGCGCCTATATCTCCTCCGCGAAGGGCGACGACAAGCTGCTCGTCGCCGCCGACGCTCTCGCGTACTCGACGCTCAGCAAATCCGTCTACGCCGTGCACACCGGCGGCAGCATCACCATCGCCGGCAAGGACACCCGCATCGAGGCGAAGCCCGGCATCACCTCGCTCACGTTCGCGCCCGGCGGACGCTGGGGCTTCCTCACCAATCCGAAAGAGAACGCCGTGCACGTGCTCGACGCGGCCACGGCGAAGATCGTCGCCACCGCGGAAGGCGTCGGCACGCATCCCGACCAGATCGCCTTCACCGACGACTTTGCGTACGTCCGCGCGGCCGGCTCCGATCAGGTGAAGATGATCCGCCTCTCCTCGCTGGCCACCGATCCGGAAGTGAGCCTGGCCCAGTTCCCGGCCGGCCAGCTTCCGCCCGCCGCCGCGAAGGCGGAGAGCTTCGCCGCCGCCATCGTCCCCGCGCCGGAGCCGAAGGCGGTGCTCGTCGCCAACCCCGCCGACCGCACGGTCTACTACTACATGGAAGGGATGGCCGCGCCGATGGGGAACTTCGCGGCCAGGGGACGCTCGCCGAAGGCGGTGCTCGTCCTCGACCGCTCGCTGAAAGAATCCGAGCCGAGTCTCTTCAGCATCCGCACGCGTGTGCCCACGGCCGGCACGTATGACGTGGCCTTCTTCCTCAACGAGCCGCGCGTCGTACACTGCTTCGAGCTGACCGTGGCCGCGGACCCGAACGCGCCGCGGAAGGCGGTCAAGCGCGCGGTGAAGGTCGAGCCGCTGCTCGAGCCGAAGGCGGTCAAGGCAGGGGAGGAAGTGGAGCTCCGATTCCGCCTCTCCGACCCGAACACGAAGGAGTTGTACCGCGGCGTGCGCGACGTCCGCGCGCTGGCCTTCCTCGCCCCCGGCACGTGGCAGAAGCGCATCGCCGCGCAGCCGGATGAGGAAGGGCTCTACCGCGTGCGCCTGACGGTGCCGGAGAGCGGCATCTACTACGTCTTCCTCGAGTCGCCGTCGCTCGAACTGCCCGTCAACAAGGGACGTCCCATGATCTTCGAGGCCATCAAATGATCCGTGCATTGTTGCTGCTGCTCTTCGCCGTTACCGCCTACGGAGACGATGCCGCACGTAGGTCGGGCTTCAGCCCGACCGGGCGGGCTGAAGCCCGCCCTACATTCGACATCCCCGACGTGGAAGTCACGACCCACGAGGGAAAGAAAGTGCGCTTCTACTCCGACCTGGTGAAGGGGCGCACCGTGGCCGTGAACTTCATCTACACGAACTGCAGCACAATCTGCCCGTCGTCGGGCGCGCTCTTCTCGGCGCTGCAGAAAGAGCACGGCCGCGTGCAGTTCATCTCCATCAGCATCGAGCCGAAAGTCGACACGCCGGCGAAGCTGGCCGAATGGAGCCGGCGCTTCCGCACCACACCGCGGTGGACGCTCGTCACCGGCACCCCCGAGGCCATCGAAACGCTCGTCAAATCCTTCGGCCAGACCACCGCCCGGCCGCAGGACCACACGCCGCTGACCATCGTCGGCTCCGACGTCACGCACACCTGGTCGAAGCTGTACGGCTTCCCCGGCCCGGAGAAGATCGCGAAGCTGGTGAGCGAGGTGTCGCAATGAAGGCGCTCGTCCTGGCGATGCTCCTGGCGGCCACGCTGCGCGAGGCGGGGCTGAAGTACTTCGGCGACGTGCCGCTGCGCGACCAGAACGGCAAGGAGGTCCATCTCTACAGCGACCTGATCGAGGGGAAGATCATCGTCGTCAACTCCTTCTTCGCCACGTGCTCCGGAAGCTGCCCGGTGATGACCGGCACGTTCCGCAAGATCCAGTCGGACCTCGGCGACCGTCTCGGCAAGGACGTGCACCTGATCTCCATCACCGTCGACCCCGCGACCGACACGCCCGCGCAGCTCCGCCGCTTCGCGAAGGAGGCGGGGGCGAAGCCGGGCTGGAGCTTCGTCACCGGCGATCCGAAGAACGTGAGCCTGGCGCTGCAGCGCCTCGGCCTGAGCACGGACGTGAAGGAGAACCACACCGCGGTGGTCATCATCGGCAACGAGCCGAAAGGCGTCTGGAAGAAGGCCTTCGGCCTGGCGCCGCCGGACGAGGTGCGCAAGCTCGTGCAGGAGGTCGTGGCGGCGCCATGACGGGTAAGCAATGACGGCCGCGCTCGTGCTTCTGTTGATGCTCGCGCCCGCGGAGAAACGCGGGCGCGAGCTGTACTTCAATGGCGGCGATGCCACCGCGATCGTGGCCGGCGCGGCGGAGCTCCCCGCGGCGAGCATGCCGTGCGGAAGCTGCCACGGCGCCGACGGGCGCGGCGTGCCGGAGGGGACGGTCGTCCCGGCCGACATCCGCTGGAGCGTGCTCTCCGCGCCCGACGCCGCGCGGATGCGCCCACCCTACGACGACGCGCTGCTCCGCCGCGCGATCGCCGAAGGCCTCGACTCCGGCGGCAAACCGCTCTCGCCGGTCATGCCGCGCTATCGCCTGTCCGCCGAGGCGATGTCCGATCTGATCGCGTATCTGAAGCGCGACCCCACCGACCCGGGACTCACGGAGACGGAGCTCACCATCGCCACCTCGGCCGTGACGCGCGACGTGGTGAGCGCGTTCGTGAAAGACCTCAACGCCGCCGGCGGCGTCTTCGGCCGCACGCTGCGCGTCGCCTCGTCCGGGGAGGAAGTGTTCGCGGTGGTCGGCGCCTCGGGTGCCGCGCTCGATCCGCTCGACCGCGTCCCGGTCGTCTCGCCATTCGTCACCGGCTCGTCTCCCACATCGTTCGCCCTCTACGCCGATCTCCCCACGCAGGCGCTCGCGCTGCTCCAATTCGCCGAGGCGCGGCGCAACGTGGTCGTCGAGCACGACGGCTCTCCCGCCGCCCTGGCCGCCGCCGCGGCGCTCCCCGCGCGCGAAGCCTTTCCCCGCGGCGATGACGACGTCCTGCTCCTCCTCGGCGACGTCGACGTCGGGGCCGTCCTGGCGCGCCTCGACCAGCAGCAGTGGCACCCTCGAATCCTCGCCGCCGGCACGCGCCGCCCCCTCCCGCCCGGCCGCAGGATCGTCCGCGCCGCCCCCACCATCCCCGCCGACATCACCGAGGCCGCGCACGCGGAGCTCACCGCCTTCGCCGCCCGCCACCACCTCCCCCCCAACGCCACGCAACTGGCCACCTTCGCCACGATGAAAGTGTTCGTCGAAGCCCTCAAACGCGCCGGCCGCGACCTCACCCGCGAAAAGCTCATCGCTGCCCTCGAGCAGCTCTACGACTTCCCCACCGGCCTCACCCCACCCCTCACCTTCCACCGCAACCGCCGCATCGGCTCGGCGGGGGCGTGGGTGGTGGAGGTGGATGGGGGGAGGGCGAGGTACGTGAGCGCGCGGTGAAATGCGGGGGATCCGGGAGTGCCGAGGCGGGAAATCGTTCGTGGTCCCGAACATTCGCCGACGGGGCTCGAACCCATACGCACTCACTTACACTGTGGCGTAAGCTAAATGCATGATGGAACGGGTGGATGTGCGGGAGTGGGTGGAGTTCCAATGGCCGTATTTGATGGCGTTCTTGAGTGGTGCCGCTCAAGTGAACGCGCTGGCCGAGGAGACGGGCGCTTTCACGCGTGCGCGCAAGATCGCAAGCCCTGAGGTGGTTCTGCGGCTGATCCTGATGCGGGCTGTGGCCGGGCGTTCCTTGATGGATACGGCCGCCATCGCAGCCGAAGCCGTTCCAGACGTTCGGTTCCCTTGACGTTGGTCAGTTCAATCGAGTCGATGCGGTTCGAGCCCAGATCCATGCCTATGTGCAGGCGTCGGTCTGTTCCGCGCTTACCGGCCCGCGTGATGCTTTCAAGGAGCAGAAGCTAAAGGAGTTCCGCGAGTGGCTCCGCGCCTGCGAAGACGGCGACGCATCCGCGCCATCCCCCGAAACATGGGAGCCCTACGTCACCAAGAAGCAAGCGGGGCTCGAAGGCACCCATACTCCTTTCGGTCTGATCGGAAACGGTCAGTTCGGTAGCAGCGGGGTTGGTCGGCGGCGAATCGTAGGTTCGAGTCCGGCCGCCACAGTCAAATCCCTTTCAGAGACTCATCCGAAACCCTGAAAGGCATGCCCGTTACACCAGGAGGTTGTCGAAGCTGCCGATGCGGGCCACCAAGTCCTGACGGATCGCCTTGAAGATCGGCTTCGTGTCACCCGACATGTAGCGATAGGCGTCGGCGTGGAAGCCGATCACCGGCGCGGTGCCGGTTGCGTTGCTCGCGCCCTGCCAACCCTCGCCCGCGTGGCGCGCGACGAGCCAGCGGATCAGAATCGAGGCCTCCTTCTGGTGGATGTAGTTCATGCCGGCAGCGCCGCCGGCGATGGCGTTGCCGCCGGTGCCGCCGCCGGTCGGGCTGGCCGGCATCTTGCCGCCGACGCGATGCAGCCCGCCGATGGTGTCGATCGCGCCGATGACCGCTCCGACTCCGGTCGGACCGATCTGTGGTTTCGACACTTGTCTGCGGGCCAGTACGCCGGGATTCGGCGCGCCCGAGTCGAGGTCGAGCGCCTCGGGATGCCAGAGGATCTTTTCCCACGTGTAGACCTTGCGGCCTTCGTGTCCATACGTGACGGACGACTCGGCGAAGTCGAGCAGCATGAGGTTGATCGCCCACGCCTTCTCGTTCCGCCGCGTCTCGGCGATGAACATCGCGCCCATCAGCACCGGCAGCATCGCGCCGTGCGTCTTGTCGGCCGTGCCGTTGTTCTGAAACAGCGCACGCATCGACCGTGCGAAGGATGCGCTCCGCTTCGGGTTGCTGATGTTCTCCTTGTTGAGCTGCCGCGCGATCTCTCGGTAGGTCGGCGCGACGCCGTCGTTCCACGCGTCCTTCACCTTGACGGTCGTCGCCGTCGCGGAGCCGACGTCCGACACGTACAGCATGGCGTCGATGTAGAGCATGCGGCCGGCGAAGGTCATGTAGTACGTGCCGCCTCCGTTCTGCTGCGTACGCGCCGTGCCGAGCCAGCCCGACGGATCGTCATCGTCGAGGTTCATGGCATTCTCGCGGTCCTG
This sequence comes from Thermoanaerobaculia bacterium, assembly GCA_035627015.1. GTDB lineage: Bacteria > Acidobacteriota > Thermoanaerobaculia > Gp7-AA8 > Gp7-AA8 > QHVT01. The sequence continues at coordinate 62,339 of DASPMO010000044.1, forward strand.
GCCGGTCTCCGTCGGCGCGGTGTGCGAGGCCTGCGCGGACTCGTGCTGGAGCAGGTACAGGAGCTCGCGGCCTTCGATGAACATCGCGGGCTTCTTGATCAAGAGATGGGTGAGCACGGTCCTAATAGTAACGGATGTGCGGCGCGCCATACTTCGGCCGCGCATGGCCGCCGCCGCAACTTTTCGACCTCGCCGGCCGCTTCACGTGCCTTCGCCAGCATCGCCGGCGCGCGCTCACGCGCCGTTGAGTGAGCATCGCCCGACCGTACGCTCCGGCTGCATTCCCTCGCTTCGCGCTTTCAAGCGCGTTGCGCACGCTTGACGTGCCGTGAAACGTCGGCTCTGTTCGCGTGCATTCGCGTTTTGCCCTGATATTTCATTGCTCCTCGCGGCCTCAAAAAAACCGACCTTGTGAAGAACCTTGTGAATCCCATCTTCTTTATTGCGCTCGCAGGCAACGAACAGCCGCCAAGTGGGGCTGGTGAGTACTTTAGACCTCGGCGCCGGCGGCGCGGAGGCCGTCCTTGACGACGTCAGTCATGCCCGCGGAGACCGCGCCCGCATTCGCATTCGCGCCGATGGCGATCCGCACGTCAACGACCGCGCCGACCTGGGTCTCGTTGATGGGGCCATGAGATGCTTCGTGCCCGCCGGATCATTCTCATGCGCTGCCGTCCAGGAGAGCGGCGACTCGCCGTCGCCTCACTCTACCGCGAGCTGTGATCCATGGCCCCGGTCATCGATCGTGCCGCGCTCACCGGCTCGTTTGCCCACGCCGCCGCAACGTTGATGGAGATCTTCGTCAACGTTGTCGAGCCCATCGTCAGTCTTGCGGTCCGCATCGTTGCGATCGATGGGACCCG
>DASPMO010000045.1:0-68188 GCA_035627015.1 Thermoanaerobaculia bacterium
CCGGCGGCCTCTCCCGCGCCTACCGCGACACCGCCGCCGAGACCCTGCGCCTGGCCACACCGCTCGACCGCTACGTGTACGAGCGCGTGCGCGTCATCGTGCCGTTCGACGCCACCAGCAACGTCTACCGGCTCGTCGAGCCGCCGGATGTGGTGCTGGTGCGGCGGGAGTATCGCGAGGAGAACGTGTTCGCCTTCGACGTGCGGACGTCGATGGTGGAGGCGTTCCGGGCGCGGGTGCGCGAGCTGCGCCTCACTCTTCCGTGACGTTCGTCTTCGCGATGCGGTCCCCCGTCCGCGCCTTCCCGAACAGCACCAGCAGCACCTCCAGCAGGTTCCATCCCGGGACGATCAGGGGGAAGTTGCGGGCCAGGGAGCGGCCGTAGCCGCAGCCTTCGCCGCGGGGGGTCACCAGCCGCAGGCCCAGAAGGTGCTTGCCGATGGAGCGTCCGCGGAAGCCGTCGCGGAAGAGCATGGCCACCATGAGGATGGCCAGGGCCGCCCACCAGACGAGCTGGATGCCTTTCGGCGTCGAGGCCCAGGTCATGGCGTAGCTGACGATCGAGGCCGGCAGGACCAGAATGATGGAAATCGACAGGGCATCGACGAGAAACGCGGCGATGCGCAGGAGCTTGGTCTGGGAGCTGTCGGTCAATTCGGAAACCTCGGGGCGCGATTCTCGTACAAACCGTCTGCAGGTGTCGTATGAACAGGCCGAACCGTAACGTTTATTTACTGGCTGCCGCGGTGCTCCTCACCGCCGGCTGCTACGAGCGCGAGCGCGGCGTCAGCAACGCCTCGCGCGCCACCATCACCCGTAACTGGCCGGCCGCGGGCATTGCGATCGTGAAAGTGGTCGAGGTGGACGGCAACATCAGCGTCGAGGCCTCGACGAACAACGAGATCTCCCTGCTGGCCACGGCCAAGGGCGACCTCGAGGTCAAGAAGGGTCAGGAGAATGACGGCCTCTTCGAGACGACGCTCATCGGCGACACGCTGCGCATCGGCCGCCGGGAGAAAGAGCGCGACGGTTTCCATTTCTTCTGGGAAGTGGACGACGTCGAGATCGACTACGTTCTGCGCGTCCCGGCCACCGTGTCGCTGGCCGTGACCACCGTGAACGGCAAGATCGCCACGAAGGGTGTGGACGGCGACATGAAGGCCGCCACCGTGAACGGCACGATCGAGATCGAGACCGCCGGCACGAGCGAGCTGCAGGCCACGACCGTGAACGGCCGCGTGCGGGCGAAGTTCACCCGCGACTTCCAGGGCGCGCGCTTCAAGACCATCAACGGCGGCGTGCTGGCCACGCTCCCCTCCAACGCGTCGTTCGCTGTGAACCTCTCGCAGGTCAACGGCGACTTCGAGGCCTCGTTCCCGCTGAGCATCCACTCGAACCCCGGCAGCCGCCGCGTGTCGGGTGACGTGAACGGTGGGCAGCACGAGCTGAAGATCGTGACGGTGAACGGCGACGTGGAGCTGGCAAGGCTCAACGGCACCTAGTGTCATCCTGAGCCGCGTAGACGGCGAAGGACCCCCTGCCTACGGAGCGAGCATGGGGGTTCAGCAGGGGATCCTTCGGCCGTCTACGCGGCTCAGGATGACACTATGATCGCCGCGTGACGCGGCGCCTGCTTCCGTACCTGCTCTTCGCCGCCTTTGCCGCCGCGTCGTTCGGCGCGATCCGCAGCTACGATTTTTTCTGGCAGCTCGCCACCGGGCGGTGGATCGTCGAGCACCGCGCGCTGCCGCTCACCGATCCGTTCGCGCTGGCCAGCGAGCGGACGGAGTGGATCGACGGGGAGTGGCTGTACGAGGTGCTGCTGTACGGCGCCCACTCGCTCCTCGGATTGACGGGGCTCTCCTTCGTGCGCGGCCTCCTCTGCGCCGCGATCTTCACGTGCGCGTTCCTCTTCGCCCGCCGCAGCGGCGACGGGCAGACGGCGCTGCTGGCGACGTCGGTCGCCTTTGCCGGCGCGGTGCCGCTCCTCGACCTCCGCCCTTCCGCCGTGGCCGCACTGCTGCTGGTGCTGATGCTCGGCGCGCGCACGACGTGGGTGAAGGTGCTGATCGCGATCGTGTGGGTGAACGTGCATCCGTCGGCGCTGCTCGCGCCGATGCTGAGTGTAGGGCGGGCTTCAGCCCGCCTCTCGGGCGGGGTGGGCGGGCTGAAGCCCGCCCTACGTTCAGCAACCCTCTGTGCGATTGCTCTTCTCTGCAATCCCCATGGTTACAAAGCGATCCTCGCCCCCATCCAGCTCACCTCCTTCGTCAGCAGCGGTGCGTTCGTCAACGCGGAGTGGCTCCCCAGCTCCCCGGGCCAGTTCCCGCTGCTCTATCTCGCCATCGCCACGGCGGTCGCGCTGTACGCACTGCAGCCGAAGCGCGACTGGTTCCACATCGCGCTGCTGGCAATGTTCGCGTTCCTGGCGGTGCGGCACGTGCGCAATCAGCCGCTCTTCTTCGCCGCGCTTCCGCTGCTCATCCCGCTGCCGCCGCTGCGCCCCGCCATCGCGTATGCCGGCGCAACCCTCGCGGTGCTGCTCATCGGCATCTCCACCGATCACCGTCTGGGGGTGCCTCCGGAGCGTTTCCCCGTGAAGGCAGTCGCGCAGCTCAAAGCGGCGAACGTGAAAGGGAACATCTACAACGCCGACCAGTTCGGCGGCTACCTGATCTGGACCTTCTATCCCGAGCGGCGCGTGCTCACCGACGGCCGCAACGAGCTCTATCGCACCTTCATCCCCGCATGGCAGCAGGCGCGCGAGGACAGCCGCAAGTGGAACGCGCTCCTGAAGAAGTACGACATCGCCATCGCCGTGGAGGAGCACCGTCCGCCGCTGCGGGTGATCGACGCGCGCACGGGGCGTCCGACCGAGATGCCGGCGCATCTCGCCTACTGGCCAAAGAATGAGTGGGTGATGATCGCGGAGGATGAGGCGGCGATGGTGTTCGTTAGTTCACGAGCTCGCGGGGGTCGCTGAAACTCAGCTCCTCGTCCGGCCAGCGCTGCTGCAGCACGCGGTCGAAGTGCGGCTGCACGATGCGCTCGTAGCGGTCGCCGAAGGTCGGGAAGATCTCCAGGATGGCCTTGCGGGCGCAATCGACGAGGCAGCGTGCTTCGCGATGCGAGACCGTGCGGTCGCTGCTGATCAGGTTCAGCGTCAGCTCCACGATCATGCGAACACGGCGCAGTCTGCGGCGCTCGAAGAATGCGGAGTTGGTCTCCGCCTGCGACTCGTATTCGAATTTGGGCATCGTGTTCACCCGCCGCAAACCGATGGCCGTGAGGGTGAATTCCAGCGGGCTGTTACGCGTGCTCGCGATCCCCTTCGGCCCAGATTTCATCCGCCAGCGACGGCTCGATGCGCGACTCGTAGTAGCGCACGGCGCTGCGGCCCACCGCGTACACCGCGGCATAGTTCAGCGCGCCGCCCGCAGCGACGCCGATGAACGGGATCACCTTCACCAGCCGGTCCTGCATGGCGCGGAGGCCGATCCGCTCGGCGAGCATGCCGCCCGTGATCGTGGACGTGCCGAGCAGCGCGGCAATGCCCTGCTTCCCGGCCCCGACGCCCGACGCGTACGCCAGGCAGGCCACGGCCTCATTGAAGCGCTCGCGCGACGACGGCTCGTGGCCGTAGACCGTGGCGATGCCGAGGATCAGGCGGAACTGCTGGTAGACGAGATAAGCCAGGTCGGCGCTGAGCGTCCCCAGGGCGGCGAGGCCGAGGGGAAGCCCGGTCACCGCGCCGGCCGCCGCGCAACGGATGGCCGTGCGGCGCGACAGCGTGCGCGCGTGCTCGGCCGGCGCGAAGCCGGGAGACTTCTCGCGCAGCTCGTCCACTTCGCGGCGCAGCTTCTCGGTGTCGATCTCCTCGAACATCGATCGGAAGATCTCTTCGAGCACCGTATCGGCCCGCTTCTTCAACCCTTTCGCGCTGCTCATCATCATTCGGCGGCTTTGGTCGTCGTCTCGCTCTTGGTCTCGGACTTCGTTTCGGACTTCGTCTCTGTCTTGGATTCGGATTTCGACTCGGAAGGTTTCGAGGAATAGTCGGTCTTGTAGAAGCCCGACCCCTTGAACTGGATGGCGGGTGAGGAGATCAGCTTCTTCATCTCCCCGCCGCACTTCGGGCAATGCTCCAGCGGGGCGTCGGAGAACTTCTGGATGATCTCGTGGCGCTCGTTGCAATGCTTGCACTGATACTCGTAGATCGGCATGACACTCCGATAACGCTGCGAACTCGGCGGTTATTCAGGAACTGAGCCTGCCGAGCTTTGCATGCGACGTCTCTTCCGCTGCGAACACTTTGCCGTCGCGGAAGTAGACGCCGGCCACGCCGCCGCCGCGCGTCCGGTAGTACCACGCCTCGAACGTGGCCTCGGAGCGCTTGTGCTTCGCCGACCAGCCGGGCATCGGCTTACCGAGGATCGACGCCACCTGGCGGTGGCTCATCCCTTTTTCCAGGGTGAGCAGCTTCTCGCGGGTGACCGCCAGGCGCTCCACCGCCTCGGCTAGGGCGCGGCTGGCGTGGGCGTTCGCCGGGTTGTGGGAGAGGACGGCGCGGTAGAAGCGAATGGCGTCCTGGTGACGTCCCATGGCGGCGAGGTCATCCGCGAACTCGAGCTGCAGCCGCTGCCACACTTCGCGCGCGCGGCCGTGGTCCGGATGCTTCTGGACGAAGGCCCGCAGCGAGTCGGCGTAGGCCTGCTTCTGCTCCGGCCCGGCGCCGGCGGCAACGGCCGCTTTCTTGTGACGGAGCACGTCCTGCCATTCCGCCTGGTGATCGGGCTGTACGCCGCGGTCGGCACAGGCAGCGGCGAACAGCAGCAGGAGCGTTGCAGGGACGGTGGCAAACCGCATTGACGACACGGTAGCATACGCGCCGGAGGGAGCTGCCCATGGCTGTGAAGGGTGAGGAAGTCGCGAGCGCGATCGACGCGCAGGTCCGAGAGTCCATCGAGAAGATGGTCGCGGAGATCCGCTCGTCCATCGAGGACGTTCGCGCCGCGGTCGACTCCCAGCTCAAGGCTGCTCTTCAGAGCGTGCAGGCCGACGTCAACTCGGTGGCGTTCCTGCCGCAGATCCGCAAGGCGGTCGACGAGCTCGAGGAGTCGTATACCGCCGCGGCCGCGGCCGCACCGGCGGCGACGGGAGCCGGTGCGGGACGGGTGAAGTCGGCCATCCAGTCGATCGAGCGCGGCAAGTCGCAGGTCGACGTGCTGAACTCGCTCCTCGAGCAGTGCCTCGAGTTCGGGTCGCGCGCGGCGCTGCTCATCCTCCGCGGCGAGACCTTCAGCGGCTGGAAAGGCACCGGCTTCTCCACACACGGCGGCAACGACGAGATGATCAAGCGCTTCAACGCGGCGCCGGGACTGATTCCCGAGCTGGACCGCGTGCTGCGCCACGAGGAAGTGGTGGAGTGGGACGGCCAGAACCTGGCCACGCGCCTCGGCGTCGGCAACTCGGAGCGCGCTGTGCTCGTGCCGATGGTGATCAAGGACAAGGTCGCGGCGGCGGTGTACGTCGACGTGATCGCGGCCCACACGGCGAAGTTCGACGCCGATGCCATCGAGCTGCTCGTCTTCACGACCGGGCTGCTCGTCGATACGCTGGCCATCCGCAAGAAAATCCCCTCCCCGAGCCTGCGTCAGGTGGCCATGAGCTCCCTCGACTCGCCCGCGCCACGACCGATCCCTGCCCCTGCCCCGGCACCCGCACCTCCTCCACCCCCGGCGCCCGCCCCGGCTCCTGCACCGGAGCCGGTCGTCCCAAGGCAGACCGACGCCGGCACGGTGGCGATCAATGCCGCGCAGCTCCGCGAGCTGATGGCGGCGCAGCGGCCGAGCTTCAACGAGCCCTCTCCGACAGACGACTTCAGCAGCCCCGCGCCGCCGAAGCCTGCACCCGCTCCCGCACCGCCGCCTCCGCCCGCCGCGCCGACGAGCGAGGAGCGGCCGTCGACGCAATACATCCCGCCGGCGAACCTCTCCCGCACCAACGCGGGCGGCCCGCAAAGCGACGACGCCAAGAAGCACGACGAGGCGCGCCGCTTCGCGCGGCTCCTCGTCTCCGAGATCAAGCTCTACAACGAGTCGAAGGTCGAGCTGGGACGCAAGAGCAACGACCTCTACGAGCGGCTCAAGGAAGACATCGACCGCAGCCGCCAGATGTACGACGAGCGCATCGGTGACGACGTCCGCAAAGTCTCGAACTATTTCTATGACGAGCTGGTGAGGATTCTGGCCGACGGGAGAGCCGAGGCATTAGGTTTGTAATGTAACCGGCTGTGCTGCACCTGATCCGGCGCCGCAAGCTGGCGGCGACCATTGTCGTTCTGCTGTTTCTTGCCGCCGGCACCGGCGTTTTCTTCTGGACGCGCGGCCGTGCGCCCGAGTCCGGGCACGACGAGCCCGAGGTCGAGGCCAAAGCCGAAGCGCCTCCCGATCTCGAGAAGCTGCGCGATCGGTACGCGGCCGGTCTCGCGGCCCTCGAGCGCGAGGACGGGCCCGACGCGGTCAAGCACCTCGGCTCGTTCACCTTCGGCCCCCGCGCGGTCGAGGAGTACCGGCTCTACTACCTCGCCAACGCTTACCAGCTCGCCAACAACCCGACCGGCGCGCGGGTGACGCTGGCAAAGCTCTGGCGCCGCGAGCCGCGGCTGGTGCACCGCAACGAAGCCGGCTTCAACCTCGGCGAGCTCTACGACGCGGCGGGCGCGTTCGATCGCAGCGCCGCGGTCTACGCCGGACTGGCGCGCGGCGCGGCTGAGCCCGAGGTCGTGGCCAAGGCGCGCTGGCGCGCCGTCAACGCCCGGCTGCAGGCGGGCGACATGGCTGGGGCGCTCTTCAACGCGCGGATGATCCTCATCGACAGCCCCGCCTCGAAAGAGGCGAAGGAGGCCGGCGCGATGGTACGCGCGCTGATGGGCCTGCCCGATACCGCGCCGTATCCGTTCACCCCGAGCGAGCGCCTCGAGCGGGCCACCAACCTCTCTCTCGGCCAGAAGCCGCAGGACGCGCTGCTGGAGCTCGATGCCCTCGAGCGCAGCGCTCCGCATCTCAAGCCCGCCGCTCAGGTCCAGCGCGGCATCACCCTGCACCGCCTCCGCCGCTACGAAGACTCGAACAAAGTGCTCGAGCCGCTCACCTCCGGCCCGTACAAGTACGCCATCCCCGCCCTGCAGTACGCGGCGAAGAACTACGCCATCGTCGCCTCGTCGATCAATCCCGAGATCATCAAGACGGTGAAGGAGCGGAAGAAGGTCGGCACGGTCAAGCAGCGCGTCGGCAAGGGGAAAAAGAGGAAGACCGTCACCAAGCCGAAGTACCAGACCGTCTTTCGCCAGGTGAAGCTGATCGACCTCGCCAAGAAGAAGAAGAAAGACGAGTACGACCGCCTCGCCAGCGAGCGCCTGAAGGACCTGCTGATGCTGCCGCAGCTCTCCGCCGACGTGCGCGTCGACACGCTGACGGCGCTCATCAACCGGGCCTCCGCGAAGAACCAGGACGCGTACGTGATGGAGCTGGTGCCGCAGCTCATCAAGCTCGAACGCTCGGCCGACCCGGCGCTGCAGCACTTCTGGGACAAGGGGTGGGCGATGTACGCGCGCGGCGATCTCAATGGCGCGAAAAAGTACTTCCGCTTCATCGCCGATACCTACACGCACCCGAACGTGCGCCGGCAGTCGGAGTACTGGTACGCGCGCTCGCTCGACCGGCAGGGGCAGAAGGAACAGGCACGCGCGATCTATCAGAAGCTCGCCGACGCGCCGTACGAGGACCTCTACGCGCAGCACGCCGTGACGCGCGGCGCCAAGCGCAACGGGAAGAACGGCGGCAACCCGATGAAGCGCCAGGGGAACGACTGGCGCGAGATCGCGGAAAAGGAAATGCCGGACGAGCTGGAGCTGGCCTACGAGCTGAGCGCCCTGGCATCGATGCAGGACGCGTTCCTCGAGGCCCGCAAGAACGTCCGCCGCGAGAACCAGCGCTTCGCCCACGCCATCATGGCCGACTTCTACCACTCCGCCGGCAACCAGTTGCTGATGTACACGGAGCTGCGCAAGGCGTGGCCGCAACTGGCCACGGTCGAGCAGGACACGGTGCCGCTCTACTTTTTCAAGATGTACTACCCGTTGAAGTACAGCGACGCGATCGAGGAGCACTCGAAGGAGCGCGGCCTCGATCCGAATCTCGTGCGCGGCCTGATCCTGCAGGAGAGCTACTACAACCCGAAGGCGAAGTCGCGCGTCGGCGCGACGGGGCTGATGCAGCTCATGCCGCCGACCGCCAAGGAGCACGCCCGGCGCATGCGTATCCCCTTCGCCGTCTCACGTCTGGAGAACCCCGAGGTGAACATCCGCCTCGGCACGTACCACCTGCGCATGCTCATCGACATGTTCCGCGGCAACATCTACTTTGCCGTGGCGTCGTACAACGCGGGCCAGGGAAACCTGCTCAAGTGGCGCCGCGCCGCGCCGGGCAAGCCGACGGACGAGTTCCTGGAGTCGATCCCGTTCCAGGAGACGAGGAATTACGTGAAGCGCGTGACGATGCTGAGGAGCACGTACGCGCGGATCAACTCATGACGTAGGACGGGCTTCAGCCCGTCCATGGGCGGGCTGAAGCCCGCCCTACGTCTTCCACTTGATCGAGCAGCCGAAGGCGCGCGTGGAGGCGTTGGCCACGTCGCGGCCGTTCGTCAGCGCGCCCAGCGCGTCGGTGAGTGCGGTGGTCTGGCGCTTGGCCGGATCGGCCTGGTCGTCGACGTAGCCGCGATAGCGCACGATGCCGCCGCCGTCGACCACGAACACGTGCGGCGTGACGCGCGCGCCGTATGCCTTGGCGACGGAGCTGTCGGCGTCCTTGAGGTATGGAAGCGGATAGCCTTTCTCCTCGGCGCGCTTCTTCATCCCCGCCAGCGATTCCTCGGGGTAACGCGTCTCGTCGTTCGGGTCGATCGCATAGAAGCGGACGCCCTTGCCGTTCCACTTGTTCACGATCTCGATGATGCGTGGCTCGAAGGCCTGCGCATACGGGCACTGGTTGCAGGTGAAGATCACGACTTTCGTGAAGCCGTCATCCGGTTTCATGTCGATCGTCTTGCCGTCCACCGCGTTCACGAGCGAGAACGCCGGGGCCTTCGCGCCGACCTCGAGCTCCGCCGCGAACAGCGAGCCAGCCACCAGGATCAGGGCTACCGCGAGCATCTTCTTCATTTGTTTCTCCTTAGGATTTCGCGCACGCGCGCGATCATGTCGTCTTTCTTGATGGTCCCCTGCGTGCGCCACAGCTCGCGGCCGTTCGCGTCGTAGAGGATCGTCAGCGGGATCTGTCCGTCGAAACCGTAGTGATCGCCGAGGGCGTCGGGACTGCCGGTGAAGTAGACGTTCGGCCACGACACCTTCTGCTTGTCGAGGAACGCCTTCACCTGCTCCGGCTTGGTGCCGGGGATCATGTCGTCGAGCGACACGCCGGCGAAGGCGAGCTCGCTGCCGAACGCGGCGTCGACCGCGCGCAGGTCGGCCATCTCCGCGACGCACGGCGCGCACCACGTGGCCCAGACGTTCACCACGCGCACCCTGGCCGCGGCCGGAAAGACCTTCGCGATCTGCGCGGGGTCCTTCATCGGGCGGAGGTCGGCGGCGAAGGCCGCGCCGCTAAGGGATAAAGCCGCGAATAGTGCGAACACGCGCATCGGGTCGGTCTACCTTCACTTCGATCGAGCGGTACGCCTGATCGTTCTTCGAGCTTTCGGTGTAGTAGCTGAGCAGGTACTGCGAGCGGAGGTCGTTTTCGAGTTGCCCGTACGTGGCGTCGAGCTCCTTGGTCGAGCGGACGAAGTACGCCACGCCGCCTGTCTCGGCGGCCAGCGTCTTCATCGCCCCGTTGCCGATCGAGTAGCCGATGCCGATGAAGTACAGCGGCACGCGTGACGCGCGCGCATAGGCCAGCATGTCGTTCCAGGCCAGGCGCGAGGTCGTGTCCTCGCCGTCGGTGAGGACGATCAGCGCCTTGCGCCCCTGCACGTTGCGGAAGCGATAGAGCCCGGTGACGATCGAGTCGTAGAGCGCCGTCCCCCCGGCCGGTTTCGGGATCGCGTCCACCTGCGCTTCCAGGGTGGCGAGCTCGGAGACGAACGGTGTGTTGCGCGAGGGATCGGTCGCGAACGCGGCGATGAACGCGCGGTCGTTCTTCTTGATCGTGCGGCGGAAGAACGCGCCGGCCGCGGCCTTCACGTCGTCCATCCGCTTCTCCATGCTGCCGGAGTGGTCGATCAGCACGCCGACCGAGATCGGCAGGTTCGCCGCGAAATTGAAGTTGGTGATCTTCATCGGCTTCGCGTTCTCGAGCACCGTGAAGTTCGCCGCCTCGAGGTTGCCGATCGGCGCGCCGCCGCGGTCGCTCACCGACACCGGCAGCTCGACGAGGTTGACCTCCATGGTCTCCATGTAGCGTTGGCCGTCGAGGAAGAGGAGGTCCGAAGCCTCGTAGCCCGTCTCGTCGATGGCAGCCGCGCGCACGAACTGCACGCCGGCCAGACGCGACGTCGGCAGGTCGAGCGCGTACGGCGGCCGGTCCCACTCGATCAGCTTCTGGTCGCCGGCGTAGAGCGTGACGCTGCGGATGTTCGTCCCTTTCGGGTTCATCACGCTCAGCTTGAAGTGCGAGACCGCGTCGGGCGTCTCCGTGCGGGTGATCTTCACCTCCAGCGGTGTCTCGCGCTCGTTGACGATGAAGGCGTCGGCGTCGACGTAGCGGCCGGCCTTGTCGTAGCCGACCGCGCGCACTTCCACGCGCTTCGGCAGCTTGCCGAGGTCGAGCTCCGCGCGGTACGGCGGCGCGTTGCGGGCCAGGATCTTCTTTCCTTCGACGAAGAACTCCACGCGCACGACCGGCGCCTGCACGTCGACGTTCACGATGAAGAGGTTGGGGGCCACGTCGCGCTGCGGCGGCAGGATCATCACCGCCCCCACGCGCTCCGGCAGCACGCCCTCGGCGAACACCGCCTCCGCGCCGTCCTCGGCCGTGGCCACGTACGGCTTGCCGGTCTTCTCCAGCACCACCCTGTCCGCCGTCACCTTCTGCAGCATCAGCGCTTCCGCTTCCGGCCCGTTGTCCTGCATCAGGCGCACTTCGACGTCGAGGTTGCCGGCCGGGAACGTCTGCACGGTCGAGATCTTCGACGGACGCTCCTCGGGGATGCGATAGCGGAAGTTGCGGATGACCTTCCCGTCCTGCAGGAACGAGCCCTGGATCGACAGCACCGCGTCGGGCGAGGCCTCGAGCGCGGAGACGAACCGGAACGTCACCCGGGCCACGACGCCCTCATCCGTATCGCCGAGAGGCTCGACCCGGATGGCGATATCCTGGGCCGCGGCAGAGAGCGCGGACAGCAACAGCAGCGGGAGCAGGAGCTTGCGCATGCGAGTGGAGAACGAGCATACGGGTGAAGCATTCCGGTAGCGGTTGCAAAACGCGAAACGCTGGGCGCCGTATAGGAGAGGATGGACCGCCAACGTTTTCTTGCCGCATGCAAGACCCGAGGGGCACACGTCCTCGCTGCGGCATGCGTCGGCGCGATGGTGTCGGGCTTCTACGCCGTGGCCGAATGGCCGGGCGGCTCGCCGCCGGCCACGATTTTCATCGGCATGGTGATCGGTGTCTTCATCCATGCCTTCATCTACGGCTTCGAAACGCTCTTCGGCCCGACGATCGACCGTTTCGGCGGGACGGTCCGCGCGGTCGGCCACGCGCTGATCTTCGTCGCCGGCGGCGTGCTCGGCGGCGTGCTGGGCCTCACCGCGGGCGTGAACCTCGTCGGCCACTCGATGAACGTATTCGACGTCTTCCGCGGCCGCGGCCAGTTCTTCATCATCATGGCCGCCGCGACCGCACTCATCGCCGCGTCCGGCTTCCGCGCGTACGACCTCCTTCGCGACCGCTTGCTGCAGCAGCTCGAAGAGCGGGCGGGGGCGGAGAAAGAGCTCGAGCTCGCGCGCTCGATCCAGAACCGCCTCCTCCCGCCGTCGCGCATCGACGGCGACGGCTTTACCGTGAGCGCGCGCAATCTCCCCGCGCGTTTCGTGGCCGGCGATTTCTATGACGTGCTGCGCCTCGACGACGGCTCCGTCGTGATCGTGGTGGCCGACGTGGCCGGCAAGGGGATCGGCGCCGCGCTGATCATGGCCTCGGTGAAAGCGGTGCTGCCGTTCGTGGCGCGCGAACGCCCGCAGCAGGCGATGTCGATGCTCAACGAGAAGCTCGTGCAGGAGCTGGCGAAGCGCGAGTTCGTGGCGCTGGCGTACGCGCGGCTCACGCCGTCGGACGGCGCGCTCGAAGTGCTGAACGCCGGGTTTCCCGAGCCGTACGTCGTCTCCGGCGGCGGAGTGCGCGCGCTGGCCACGAGCGGCGAGCGCCTTCCGCTCGGCGTCCGCGCGGGCGTGCGGTACGAGCCGCTGCGGACGACGCTCGAGCGCGGCGAGCGGCTCGTGTTCCTCTCCGATGGCATCCCCGAGGCGCCGGTGAAGGGCGAGCCGCTCGGCTACGATCGCGTGTCGCAGATGCTCGGCCGGACGAACGACCTCGATGCCTTTCTCGATCTCGTGCGCACCGCCGGCGGGACGGTCGAAGACGACTGGACCGCGGTCATGGTGGCGCGCACGTGAAGGTCGCCGCCATCACCGGTTTCTCGGGCGCCGGCAAGACCACGCTCCTCGTTCAGCTCATCGAGCGCTATGTCACGCGGGGGCTGCGCGTCGGCGCGATCAAGCACACGCACCACCATCTCAACGAAGAGAACCGCGGCGACACGGCGCGCTTCCGCGCGGCGGGCGCGGACCCGGTCATCCTGGCCGGGCCGGGGCAGGCGGTGATCTTCTCGAACGCCGGCATCTTCCGCGCGACGTACGAGCGTCCGCGCGACCTGCTCGTCCACTTCGATCACGACGTGGTGCTCGTCGAAGGCTTCAAGGAGCTGGGCGACTGGCCGAAGATCTCGATCACCGATGAGGCACGTCCCACGGTCGAAGAGCTCGCCGCGAACCTCGATAGAATCTGGACGCCATGAGTGCCAGCCGCTACAAGGCTGTGCTGTTCGACCTGGATGGCACGCTCGTCGACTCCTATGCGGCGCTGGCCGAGGCGGTGAACCACGCGCGGCGGTCCGAGGGGCTGGACGACCTGAGCGCCTCGCGCATTCGAGGGCTGGTGGGCGACGGAGTGGAGAAGCTGCTCGAGCGCGCCTTCGACCCCGGCCTGGTGCCGCACGGCGCCAAGCACGCGTTCGAGTCGCGGTACGACGAAGTGTGCTGCCAGGAGTCGAAAGTGCTGGAGGACGTGGAGACCACGCTCGCGCACCTCGCCGGGCGCGGCGTGGAGATGGCGGTCTGCACGAACAAGCCGACCGTGTTCTCGAAGAAGATCCTCGACTTCCTCGAGCTCTCGCGGTACTTCCGGGCCATCGTCGGCCCCGATCTCGCGGGCGCGCGCAAGCCGGAGGCGAGGCACCTCCTGGTCACGCTGGAGGCAGTGCAGTGCGCGCCGTCCGAGACGCTCTTCGTCGGCGACATGCCGATCGATGTGCGCGCCGCGCGCAACAGCGGCGTCGACGTGGCCGTCGTCCCCACCGGCTCGTCCACGCGCGAACAGCTCGTCGCGGCGCAGCCCGATCATTTCCTGGAGCGCTTCTCCGACCTGGTGAAGCTGATCTGATGAGCTACCGCTTCGTTTTCTTCGACGTCGACTCGACGCTCGTCACCATCGAGGGGATCGACGTCCTGGCCAACGGCAATCCGGAGATCGTGCGCCTCACCGAGGCGGCCATGAACGGCGAGATCCCGGTCGATCAGGTGTACGGGCGGCGGCTGGAGATCATCCGCCCGACACTCGACGACGTCCTCGCGCTCGGCGAGCACTATGTCGCGTCGATGGTCGACGGCGCCGAGGAGACGATCGCGGCGCTGAAGGCGGCGAACGTCGATGTCCACCTCGTCACCGCCGGCATCGCCCAGGCCATCGCGCCGCTGGCGGCGAAGCTGAACATCGCGCCGCGCGCGGTACACGCCGTGCCGCTGCAGTTCGACGACGCCGGGAACTACGTCGACTTCGATCGGCGCTCGCTGCTGACCCGTCCCGGCGGGAAGGAGCTGGTCGTGCGCGCGATCCTCACTCGGGCGAAAGGAAAGTCGGCCTTCGTCGGCGACGGCATTACCGACCTCGACGCGAAGCCGGCCGTCGATCTCTTCATCGGCTTCGGCGGCGTCTGTGCACGCGACCGCGTGCGCGAGGCGTCCGAGGTGTACGTGACCGAGCCGACGCTGCGAGCCGTGCTACCGTACCTGATGTAGGACGGGCTTCAGCCCGTCCTTGGCGGGCTGAAGCCCACCCTACATGCCATGACCGAACCCGCGAAGTACTTCGTCCCCGGCCCCACCTGGGTGCGCCCTGAGATCCTGGCGGAGATGACGCGCCCGATGATCGGCCACCGCAGCGCCGAGTTCAAGGAGCTCTTCCGCCGCATCAATCCCGACCTCAAGGAGCTTTTCGGCACGTCCCAGACGACGTTCGTGATGACCGCCTCCGGCACCGGAGTGATGCAGGCCGCGCTGGAGAACTGCGTGGCCCGGCGCGTGCTCGTGACGACGTGCGGCGCCTTCTCGGAGCGCTGGTACAACATCGCCGAGTCGCTCGGCTACGAGGTCGACCGCCTGGACGCCGGCTGGGGCAAGGCCATTGACCCCGACAACCTCGCCGATCACCTGGCCCGCCATCACCGCGCGCACTACGACGCGGTGACGATCACGCACAACGAGACGTCCACCGGCATCACGAACGACGTCGCCGCGCTGGCGGCCGTGGTCCGCGAGGAAGCACCCGACGCGCTCGTGCTCGTCGATGCCGTCTCCTCCCTCGGCGGGATCCCCGTCGAGGTCGACCGCTGGGGTGTCGATGTCTGCATGGCTTCCGTGCAGAAGTGCATCGCGCTGCCGCCCGGCATCACGGTCGTGGCCGTGTCGGACCAGGCTCTGGCCCGCGCGAAGAAGCATCCCTATCGCGGGACGTACTTTGATTTCGTCGCTTACAAGGAGAAGGCGGATGACGACAGCGTGCCGTCGACGCCCTCCATTCCGCATTTCTACGCGCTGGCCGCGCAGCTCGACCACATCCTCCGCGGCGAAGGCCTGGCCGCGCGCTTCGAGCGCCACCGCCAGATGCGCGACCTCACGCACCTGCGCACCGCGCGCTACGCGAAGCTCGCCTCGGATCCCGCGTTCGCATCCAACAGCGTCACCGCCGTTTCTCCCGTCCTCCCGCCCGAGACCATCCGCGCGGAGATGAAAAAGCGCGGCTACACGCTCGGCGGCGGCTACGGGATCTGGAAGGACACGACCTTCCGCATCGGACACATGGGGGACATTCCGCTCGCGGATCTGGAGGCGATGCTGGACGCGCTCTGCGAAGTGACGCGCGCCTGAAACGTAGGGCGGGCTTCAGCCCACCTCCCTCGTACGGGCTCGACGGGCTGAAGCCCGTCCTACGTTTTCACATTCGACGCGTGCATGTGGATGATTCGCCAGCGCGAGCCCTCCCACCGCCACACGAACGTCCGCCGCGACACGGCGCTTGGGTTGTGGACGTTGAACGTCACGATGGCCACGTTCCCGTGCTGCTGCACGCGCAGATCCTCGGGGACGATGTTCGTCTTCTTCGATCCCGCGACGTAGTCATGAAACACGGCCGCGATGGCCGTCTTGCCGTCGAGCCGCTCCGCCTTCACCACGGGAAAGAACGCGGTCGCGTCCTCGGCGAACGCGTCGACGATGCGCGCCTCGTCCAGCGAGTTCAACGCATCCATCCAGGCACGTTGCGCCTCGAGCGGGTCGGGCGTGCGGACAGAGGCGCAGCCGAGGAGGAAGAGCAGCAGCAGTGCAAGGCGTCGCATGGGCTGTAGGATACGCGGCTATGTACCGTGCCCTGGTCACCGACACGCTGGCCGAGTCCGGCCTGGACATCCTCCGCAATGCGAGCGACGTAGAGCTCGACTACCGCCCCGGCCTCAAGGGCGAGGAGCTGCTCGACGCCGCCCGCCAGTCCGACGCGCTCATCACGCGCAGCGGCACGGCCGTCACCCCGGAGCTCGTGAACGCCGGCACCCGGCTGCGCATCATCGGCCGCGCCGGCGTGGGACTCGACAACGTCGACGTCGACGCCTGCACCCGGCGCGGCATCCTGGTCATCAACGCGCCGACGGCGAACATCATGTCGGCCACCGAGCACACCATGGCCATGCTGCTCGCGCTCTGCCGCAACATCCCGGAGGCGCACGCCAGCGTGAAGCGCGGCGAGTGGACGCGCTCGAAGTTCATGGGGATCGAGCTCGATGGCAAGACCCTCGGCATCATCGGACTGGGTCGCATCGGGACGCGCGTCACGCAGCGCGCCCGCGGCTTCGGCATGCGCGTCATCGCCTACGACCCGTTCATCGCGGACTCGGTGTTCGAGCGCGTGGCCGCCACGCGCGTCACGCTGCCCGAGCTGCTCGCGCAGGCGGACGTCATCACCGTGCACACGCCGCTCACCGAGGAGACCCGCGGCCTCCTCGGCGCGGACGAGATCGCGCGGATGAAGGACGGCGTGATCGTCCTGAACATCGCCCGCGGCGGCATCTACGAAGAGCAGGCGCTCGCCGACGCGCTGAACCGCGGCAAGATCGCCGGCGCCGCCGTCGACGTCTTCGTCGACGAGCCGCCCGGCAAAGAGCATCCGCTGCTCAATGCAAAAAACATCATCCTCTCGCCGCACATCGGCGCGAACACGATCGAGGCGCAGGACCGCGTGGCCGTGCAGACCGCGGAGATGGTGGTCGAGGCGCTGCGCGGCTCGATCTTCGTCTCGGCGGTGAACCTTCCGTTCGAAGGCGTCGCCGACGCCGACGCCGCGCCGATGATCGGCCTGGCCGAGAAGCTCGGCACGCTCGTGTCGCAGTTGCTGAACGGCCCGGTGAGCCGTGCGTCGATCGAGCTGTCGGGCATCGACGAACGGCTGACGAAGATCCTCTCCGTCGCGTCGCTGAAGGGACTGCTCGCGCCGCACGTCGCCGAGTCGGTGAACTTCGTGAACGCCCAGCAGCTCGCCGAGACACGCGGCATCGCCATCAGCTCGACCACGAACCCCGTGCCCCGCGACTACGCGAACCTCATCACCTTCCGCGCCTCGACGGCGACCGACGAGACGTGCGTGTCG
This sequence comes from Thermoanaerobaculia bacterium, assembly GCA_035627015.1. Classification (GTDB taxonomy): domain Bacteria; phylum Acidobacteriota; class Thermoanaerobaculia; order Gp7-AA8; family Gp7-AA8; genus QHVT01. Next base: position 17,250 of record DASPMO010000045.1, read on the forward strand.
GGGACGGTGTTCCACGAGAAGAACCAGCGCATCGTCTCGGTCAACAACTTCCGCGTCGAATTCAACCCCGAGGGACACATCCTCTACATCCTGAACAAGGACGTCCCCGGGGTCGTCGGCCGCGTCGGCACGACCCTCGGCGACCACGAGGTCAACATCGCCGAGTACAACCTGGCCCGCTCCCAGAGCGGCGGCACGGCCATGGCCATCGTCACCATCGACTCGCCGCTGAGCGCCGACGCGCTGACCGCGCTCCGCGTGATGCCGGCCATCAAAGAAGTGAAGCAGCTCCGGGTATAGTCTCGCCGTGCACTATCGGAAGCTAGGCAACACCGGAATCACCGTCTCGGAGATCGGCTTCGGCGGATGGGCCATCGGCGGCACGGCCGATGCCGGCGGCACACCGCTCGGCTGGGGACGCACGAACGACGATGAATCGCTGGCGGCCATCCGCCGCGCGCGCGAGCTCGGCGTTACTTTTTTCGACACCGCGGACTCGTACGGGTTCGGGCGCAGCGAGTCGCTCCTCGGCATCGTGCTCTCGCGGAAACGGCAGGACGTCATCATCGCCACCAAGGTGGGCGTCGTGCGCGATCCGGAAGGGCGGCCGCGCAAGGATTTTTCGCGCGCGCGCATCTCGCTGGCCGTCGACGGCTCGCTGAAGCGCCTGCGCACCGACTACATCGACCTCTACCAGCTTCACAATCCGGCGCTCGGCGAGCTGTTCCGCGACGACATCCACGAGGCCATGGACCGCCTGCAGGAATCGGGAAAGATCCGCTATTGGGGCGTCTCCGTGACCACGCCCGACGAGGGGATCGAGATCATCCGCCGCGGCTGGGGCTACACGCTGCAGGTGCTCTACAACGTCCTCAATCAGGCGCCGGCCGACCAGCTCTTTCCGCTGGCGAAGGAGAAGGGCTACGGCATCATCGTGCGCGTGCCGCTCGCGTCCGGACTGCTCACCGGCAAGTACCGCACGACCACGGTCTTCTCGAAGGACGACGTCCGCCAGAACTTCCTCACGCCGCGGCGGCTGGAGGAAGTGATCCCACGCGTCGACGAGGCGAAGTCGATCATCAGCAGCACCGCGCGGTCGCTGGCCGAGGGGGCTCTGCGCTTCACGCTGGCGGACGACGCCGTGTCGACGGTAATCCCGGGGGCGAAGAACGTGCGCCAGGTGGAGATGAACGCTTCCGCCGACGAGGTGCGCATCCCGCAGGAGGTCGTCGAGAAGCTGCGCGCCCGCCTCGGCAACTACAACTTCTACCACCGCCACGGGATCCGGATCTAAGCGGTTGCGACGCCGGACGCCTCGACGATGAGGAGGTGCGGCAGCGCGGGCGTGTCGGGTGACTGCTCGTGCTGCTCCAGCCCGTTCAACTCGGCGTGCGCGCTCCTGCCGTACGCGCACCATTCGAGCTGTGCGAACCCGGCGCGGCGCAGCGCCTCTTCGAACGTCGCGGCGTTGTAGAGAAAGCGGTGGCCCCAGCCGTGGAAGGCCTGGTTGATCGTGAGGCAGTCGCGGACCGCGGCCTCGTCGTGCTTCCACGCTTCGACGTCGATCGTGGCGCGCGTGGCCGACTCGGCGGTCCAGCGCGACGGGTACGACGTCACCCACACCCAGTCGAGATTCGGCGTGGTCAACCGCAGGATGCCGTCCGGCGCGAGCACGCGACGGCATTCGCGGAGCAACGCGGCACCTTCGTCGCGATCCAGGTGCTCGATGAAGTGCTCGGCGAAAATCGCGGACACATTCTCGAACGGCAAGCCGTCCCGGACGTCGAGCTGCCGGTCGACGCCGGGCAGCGGATCAAGGTCGATGTTGATCCAGCCGGGGAGAATCACGGAGCCGCAACCGAGGTGCAGGCGCATGCGGGCGTCAGTGTCGCGCATCGCCCACTCCCACAAAAGCCACGTTTTCGTGTCTTTCGGAAATATTGACGCCTGTAACCACTTCCACTACGCTCCGGTCAAACCGGAAGAAGGAGGACGTCCATGTCTCGGATGTATCGGGGATTCCTCTCTGCTTTGGCGATCCTCATCGCCATCGGTTCTGCTAACTCCGTACGCGCACAAATTCAGTGCTTCACGCAGGAGAACAGCCACAGCACGTTCGATCCGCGCTATGGGTACTACTGTATCGGCACGGGCCCCGGGTGCACCTTCTGCTGGGACGAGATCGAAGTGGGCTGATGGCGCACCGCGCGGCCACCGTTGTTGCGCTGCTCTTCCTTTCCCTCCCGCTGCAGGCTGCGGTCCGTGTCGTCAGCACGACACAGCTTCAGGGAGAGCTGGCGGATGCGCTGGACCTCCGCTGGAGCTCCGAGCGCGAAATCGTGCTCGCCCTCGGGAGAAAGGGGCTTGCGCGATACGACGTGGATACGCGGCAGTCGCAGCGCATCGTCAATGGCAGCCGGCGTGACGGCTTTTTCTACGCCGCGCGTCTCGGCCTGTCGCGCGGCTACATCGTTCCCGGGTCCTCCTTCGCCGCGCTGGCGTGGATGCGCAACGCGCCCGGCGCGGCACTCTCTTCGCAGATTCCCTTCGACATGATCGTCGACCTCGACGTCTACGGCGACAAGCTGGCCGTGCTTGGTGCACGCCGTGCGGACGACGGCCGCTGGGCGCCGGAAGGAGCGATCGTGTGGGTGGGGACGCTCTCGAAAGGGCTCAGCGATCTGCGGCCGCTGCACTACTCGGAGACCGGCTCCGGTGCGAAAGCGCTCGACCGCTGCCATTACTTCAACACCGGCACGGTCCGTTACCTGCGCGACGGCTCCCTGATCGTGATTCCAGCCATGGAGACAGGCGTGTTCGTCTACGACCTGTCGGGCAAGCTGATTCAGACGTGGGACGACGACCCGATCGGATTTCAGCATCGTTGCGAATTCAGTCAGCAGCAGGCGTATGACCTCGCCATTCGTCCGACCGAACAGTGGCAGTGGCTGAATGCGCGTACCATCCTCGACGACGTCATCCCGCTCCCCAACAGCATCGGCATCTTCACGCGAAAGTTCAGCGGCGGCGCGATGCAGTGGACGCTCTCGGTCCTCCGTCAGGGTAAGGTCGAGCAACGGATCCCGTTGCCCTTCACGGGCGGCGAACGGTCGTTCGTCCGTGCCGACGTGCGCGGCAAACAGATCGCGCTCCTGCTCGTCGAATACGCGACGTCAAAGACGCCGGACAGCGCTCGCCTGGCCATCCTGGAGCTGCCGTGAGAAATCGCCTGGCCCTCGCGCTGTCCTTCTTCATTGCGGCGCAGCCGGCGGCCGGGGCCACACAGGCAGTTGTCCTGCGCAACAGAGTCTGGACAGCCGCCGCGCCGAACGACTGCAAACCGATCGAACGCGGATGGATCTGGAGCGAGGCCACGGCGCCGGAGCCCATCGATGGCACGGCATGGTGCACGGACAAACCATTGAAGACCGCGACGCAGCGGCTGGCGCTGCAGGTCGTGCCGCGCGACCGCCGTGCGGCGCTGAGCGTGATCGCGGCACCCGCTGCGATGTGGGCCGATGTGCCGGAGGCGCTGCTGCCGCGATTCGCGGTGAAAGAGCCGCACACGCTGCGCGTGCCGCACGACGGCCGCTCCGCCTGGCGCGTGCGCGCCGTCGGCGAGCTCGAAGGCACGGGCTGGATCGACGTACCGGCGACGCAGCGAACGGCGCTGCTCGGATCGGCCCCTGCCGCGACGCGCCTGCTGCAACTCCTCGCCGCCGACGGTAAGCCCGCGGCCGGAGCGACGGTCGAGATCCTCCGGCAGCACGCGAACGCGCGGCCGGTAGTGGCCGCGTGCTTCACGAGCGACGCGCGCGGGCGCGTGAGCCTCCCTGCCGTTCCCGACCTCGCCCCGCTGCACTTCGTCACCCACCATGCCGCGCACGCGGTCGACGCCTTCTCCGCCAGCACCGCCGAGTTTCCGCTCATGCGGCAGCTCGAGGCGGGCACGCGCCTGCGCGGGCGCTTCCTGTCGAACGACGAGCCGGTGCCCGGCGTGGCGCTGCATGTCGAAGCGTGGGTTGCCGGCGATCTCCCGCATCTCTTCCATGCCAAGGCCTCCGCCGCCGCGGACGGTACCTTCGTCATCGAGCATCTGCCGCGCCGCACGATTGCCCTCGCAGCGGTGAAAGGCGGGTTCCTCCCGCATCGCGCCACGCTCGACCTGAACGAAGAGAACGTCGATCTCGGATCGATCGCGCTCGAGCGCGGCGGCACGCTGTCGCTCCTCGTCGTCAACGACGCCGGCCAGCCGGTTGCGGACGCGAAGCTCGACGCCGGCAGCGGCCGCGTCGCGAAATCCGACGCCAAGGGAAAGGCGCTGCTGCGCGACGTCCCACCGAACCGACCCATCCGCATCACTGTGACCGGTGACGGCCATCTGCGCGAGAGCGTGGAGCTGCAGCCGCCCTTCGAAGGCGCCAAAGTGCGCCTCCCGCGCGGCTTCGTCGTGCAGGGACGCATCGCCGATCCTGACGGTGTCCCCGTTCCTTCCGCGTCCATCCGCGTCGAGAACGGTCCTTCGTACCGCGTGGACGAAGCGCGCGACGACGGCACGTTTACCGTCACGCTGAAGCCGGAGGAAGACGCGAAACTCGTGATGTCGTCTCCATCGACAAGCGAGCTGGCCGTGCCGATCGCCGCCGGCGCCGCCGGCGAAGTCCGCGACCTCGGCACGCTCACCGCGCCGCGCGGCATGACCATCGCCGGACGCATCATCAGCGCCGACGGAACGCCCGTCGCCGGCGCGCGGATCTGGTCGCCGAAGCAGTCGGCGCAGGGGCCGCTGGTCGCCTTCATGAACAATGAGCTCGTCGAGGCCTCGAGCGCCGCGGACGGCACGTTCCAGGTGACCGGACTCAAAGCCGCGCCGCTCGTCCTCCGTGTGGATGCACCCGGCTTCGCGCGCGTCTTCCGCACCGTGCAGCTCGACGGCTCCGTCCCCTCCGTCGCTCTCGGCGACGTCGTCGTCTCCACGGGCGCGACGCTGCGTGTGGAGACGCGAGCGAGCGACGCCGTCGCCCGCGTCGATACGCGCGGCGAGAGCCTCGACATCGACCTGCTGACCGCGGCCGTGCGCGACGGCATCGCCACCGTCCCCCACGTCGCGGCCGGTTCCGCCACACTCACGATCGTCCGCAACCATCGCACCCTCTGCGAGAAACGGATCGTCATCAACGGCGAGGACGAGGTGAGGGTCGAATGCCATCCGCTGCAAACCGCGGTGCGCGGCTCGGTGCTCGTCGGCGCCTCTCCCGCGCGCGGCGGTACGCTCACCTGGACGCCGAGCGCGCAAGCGGGTGCCGCAGCGGCAATCATGGAGCGCACCTCTCCGAACGGACTGCGCCAGCAGCAGGCGTGGGGCGCCTCCGACGCGCCGGTCACCGCGATCCTCGATGACGCCGGACGATTCGAGACCGACGAGCTTCGTCCCGGACGCTGGAACGTGGCGTACGGCGGCACGTCGCAGCAGGTCGAGATTCCGGAGCACGAGACATTCGAGCTCGCGCTCCGCTTCACCGACACCGCGCTCAGCGGTGTGATCGTCGACCGGGACGGCGTGCCGGTGCCCCGCGCGGTCGTCGAAGTCACGACCGCCAACGCTTCGATGCTGGCGCGCGAGGATGGCTCGTTCGACTTGCGCGGGCTCGTCGCCGGCGAGCACGAGATCCGCGCGCGCGCCTTCGACGGCCGCGTTGCCACCGGGCGAGTGCGCATCGAGGAAGGCCGCGACACGCCGCCGCTGCGGCTCGTCCTCGAAGCGGAGCGGCCCGCCGAAGTGCGCATCGCCGTGACGCGTGGCGGACAGCCTGCGCCCGGCGCGTTCGTGTTCGTCGAGCTGGAGAATGAGGGGCAGCGCATCCTCACCGCCGACGCGCGCGGCGTAGCCACGCTGCGCGTTTCCGATCAGAGCGGCGCGAAGCGCCTGCGGCTGGCTGGCTACGACGGCGGCATGTGGGCCTTCGACAGCTGGCGCAGCCGCGAGCAGTCGGCTCTCGCCCTCGCCATCGACCGGGTCGGCGATCTCGCCATCAGCGGCGCGTCGGGCAGCGTCGAGATCGTGCGCGCCGACGGCTGGAACGTCTCCCAGCTCCTGCGCCGCATCGGTGCCCCGCCGCAGGCCGACCGCACCACTCCGCTCGTGCTCAGCGGGCTCGCGCCCGGCAGCTACATGGTGGCGGTCGGTTCGAGGACCTTGCACGCCGAAGTCTCCGCGGGCCGGTCGCGCGTTCTCGATTTCGAATAAGGGAAGCGCGAAGCGGTCGCGAAACGTTCTCCCCTCGAATGCCTTCTCGCACCATCTCCATCCGCGGCGCGCGGACTCACAACCTGAAGAACGTCACGGTCGACATCCCGCAGCGGCAGCTCACGGTCGTGACCGGTCCGTCCGGGTCGGGAAAGTCCTCGCTCGCGTTCAACACCCTCTATGCCGAGGGGCAGCGGCGGTTCGTCGAGTCGATGTCCACCTATGTCCGGCAGTTCCTGGAGCGCATCGACCGGCCGGACGTCGATGGCATCGACGGCATCCTGCCGGCCATCGCCATCGAGCAGAAGAACTCGGTGAAGAACGCGCGCTCCACCGTCGCGACCGCCACCGAGCTCGCGGACCACATCCGCCTCTTCATGACCTACTGCGGCGAGACCTGGTGCCCCGACTGCGGCGTGACGGTGCGCAAGGAAAACCCCGAGTCGATCACCACCCAGATCCTGGGCACGCTGGCAGGGCGGCGGGCGGTGGTCCTGGCGCCCGTGTTCTTCGACGCCTCGCACCGCGAGATCGTCGTCGAGCAGCTCGTGAAGGCGGGCTTCTTCCGCGTCTGGGTCAACGGCGAGGTGCGCGACCTCAACGAGCTCGACACGAAGGATTTCACCTCGTTCGAGATGGTCATCAACCGCCTGCGGCTTGAAGAGGCGCGGCGCACGCAGATCACGGAAGCGATCGAGCAGGCCTTCGAGCTGTCGAAAGGGAACGTGAACGTGCTCGAAGAGCACGAGGGGGAGTGGCTGTCCCACCGCTTCACCTCCCACTTCGCGTGCAACAAGTGCGGCACCGAGTTCCTCGAGCCGACGCCGCACATGTTCTCGTTCAACTCGCCGCTCGGCGCCTGCACCAACTGCCAGGGCTACGGCCGGATCATCGGCATCGACATGGAGAAAGTCATCCCGAACCGCGCCCTGCGGCTCGACGAGCAGCCGGTCACCCCGTGGAACTCGGCCGGCTACGAGGACTGCTACGACGACCTCGAAAAGGCGGCGTCGAAGTACAAGCTGCGCCTCGACGTGCCGGTGCAGGAGCTGTCCGAGGCCGAGTGGGACGTGCTCTACAACGGCCGCGGGAAGTGGTACGGCATCAAGGGCTTCTTCGACTGGCTGGAGACCAAAAAGTACAAGATCCACGTGCGGGTGAAGCTGGCCAAGTACCGCAGCTACGATACCTGCCCCGACTGCCGCGGCTCGCGGCTGAAGAACGTCGTCGACCACGTGAAGTTCCGCGACCTGACCATCGGCCAGATCTTCGGCATGGACGTGAAGAGCGCGCGCCGCTTCTGGGAGTTCCTGGCAATGTCCAGGCAGGAGGAAGCGCTGGCCGGACACCTCCGCCGCGAGATCGTGAACCGCCTCGTCTATCTCGATGAGGTCGGGCTCTCGTACCTCACGCTTGACCGCCAGACGCGCACGCTCTCGGGCGGGGAGTCGCAGCGCATCAACCTCGCCGCGGCGCTGGGGTCGTCGCTGACGGAGACGATGTACGTCATCGACGAGCCGACGGTGGGGCTCCACGCGCGCGACTCCGAACGGCTGCTGGCGGTGCTGCGGCGTTTGAAGAACGCGGGGAACACGGTGATCGTGGTGGAGCACGACCCGACCATCATCGCGGGCGCCGATTACCAGATCGAGATGGGTCCCGGCGCCGGCGAGCTCGGCGGCGAGGTGGTGAGCGTAGGACGGGCTTCAGCCCGTCCGGAGACGCGGGCTGAAGCCCGCGCCACATCGTCGAACGACTTTGGCGCGCTGCGCATCGTCAACGCCCGCCAGAACAACCTGCGCAACGTCACCGTCGACATTCCCCTCGGCAAGCTCGTGGCCGTGACCGGCGTCTCCGGCTCCGGCAAGTCGACGCTCATCCGCAACTGCCTCTTCAACCGCTACCGCCGCGACGTGCGCGGAGTGGCGGGGCTCGACACTGGCAAGGTCGATCGCCTGGAGGGGACGGAGCTGATCTACGACATGGAGTTCGTCGACCAGTCGCCCATCGGCCGCTCGTCGCGCTCCAATCCCGCCACCTACATCAAGGCGTGGGACGAGATCCGGAAGCTCCTCGCCGAGACCACCGGCGCGAAGCTGCACGGTGTCACCGCGGGGATGTTCTCCTTCAACACCGACGGCGGGCGCTGCGAAGTCTGCCAGGGCGCGGGGGTCGTCACGATCGACATGCAGTTCCTCGCGGACGTGGAAGTGGTCTGCGACAAGTGCGACGGCCGCCGCTTCGGCGAGCAGGTCATGAAGGTCACGTTCAAGGGAAAGAACGTGAACGACATCCTGCAGATGACCGTCGACGAGGCGTCGAAGTTCTTCGTGGCCCGCCGCGCGCTGCTCAAGCGGCTCGACGCGCTCCGCTCCGTCGGCCTTGGCTACCTCCGTCTCGGCCAGTCCACGGACTCGCTCTCCGGCGGGGAGGCGCAGCGCCTCAAGCTCGCCTCGTTCCTGGCCGAGAGCGCCGCCAAGAGCGACAAGCCGCGCCTCTTCCTCTTCGACGAGCCGACCACCGGTCTGGCCGCCTCGGACGTGCAGGTGCTCATCGGCACCTTCCGCGACCTCATCGACCGCGGCAACTCCGTGCTCGTCATCGAGCACAACACCCAGCTCATCGAGCAGAGCGACTGGGTCATCGACCTCGGCCCCGACGGCGGCGACCAGGGCGGCGAGGTGGTGGCGGTCGGGACGCCGGAGGAGATCGCCGCGAACCCGCACTCGATCACGGGGCGGTACCTGACGCAAAGCGTCTGGACTGCGGCAGCGCCAGCTGCCGCTCTCTAACGCCGCGGCAAAGCCGCGGCGGGGGCGGAGGCTGGCGCCTCCGCATAGAAAGCGGCAGCTGGCGCTGCCGCACTCCAAAGACCGCTTGATCCCGAACCGTCACCGCTCGTGCCCCCCATGCGACCGGGTGGTTTCCCCTTTGCGGCTACAATTCACGCACTTTGCTCCAGAGGGGGAGACCCGCATGAGTGCTGTTCCGCAAGGGCATCCGGACCGCGTCGGCTTCGAGCCGGACGGCCCGACGCCGTTCACGCCGTATATCGCCGATGAGCGGCCGCCGCTGCGCGAGTTCACGCCGCGCGCGGTCATCGTGGGGACCGTCCTGGGGATGATCTTTGGCGCCTCGTCGCTGTATCTCGTCCTCAAAGTCGGACTGACGGTGAGTGCGTCCATCCCGGTGGCCGTCATCTCCATCACCCTCTTCCGCATCCTCTCCAAGATGGGCGCGCGCAACGCCACCATCCTCGAGAACAACATCGTGCAGACCGCGGGGTCGGCGGGGGAGTCGATCGCCTTCGGCGTCGGCGTGACGATGCCCGCCATCCTGATCCTCGGCTTCGACCTCGAGATCGGGCGCGTGATGCTGGTCGCGGTCCTCGGCGGCCTGATCGGCATCCTGATGATGATCCCGCTGCGGCGCGCCCTCATCGTCGCGCAGCACGGCATCCTCAAGTACCCCGAGGGGACGGCGTGCGCCGAAGTGCTGAAGGCGGGGGCCAGCGACGAGTCGCGCGCCGCCGCATCGCCGCAGGCCAAGCGCGAGCAGGAAGCCCTCGGCGGCGCCGGCACCAGCGCCAAGACCATCTTCACCGGCTTCGGCATCGGCCTGGTCTACAAGACGGCCATGGTCGCGTTCCGGGCGTGGAAGGATGCGCCGACCAAAGTCTTCGGTGGACACTTCGAGCGCGCCTCGGTCTCCGTCGAAGTCTCACCGGAGCTCCTCGGCGTCGGCTACATCATCGGACCGCGCATCGCCGCGATCATGTGCGCGGGCGGCGTGCTCGCCTACCTCGTGCTCATCCCGATGATCTACTACTTCGGCCAGTTCCTGGCCCAGCCGCTCGCGCCGGCGACCACGCTCATCAAAGACATGAGCCCAGGCGCGATCCGCAACGAGTACATCCTCTACATCGGCGCGGGCGCGGTAGCCGCGGGCGGCATCATCAGCGTCTTCCGCTCGCTGCCGGTGATCTGGCACGGCATCAAGGGCGGCATGCGCGACCTCTCGTCGACCAAGGGCGCCGAGAACGCCGTGGCCACGCCGCGTACCGACCGCGACATGTCGATCAAGGTCGTCCTGATCGGCATCATCGCCCTGATCGTCGTCATCGCCTTCTCCAACCCGCTGTACGTCGGCGGCACCGGCATCGCGGCGCGCATCGCCGCGGCGCTGCTGATCATCGTCTTCGGCTTCCTCTTCGTGACCGTCTCCTCGCGCCTCACCGGCGAGATCGGATCGTCGTCGAACCCGATCTCCGGCATGACCGTGGCCACGCTGCTGCTGACCTGCCTCTGCTTCGTGGTTCTCGGCTGGACGGGGAGCAACTACTTCGTGACCGCGCTGTCGATCGGCGCGATCGTCTGCATCGCCTCCTCGAACGGCGGCACGACCTCGCAGGACCTCAAGACCGGCTTCCTCGTGGGCGGCACGCCGAAGTACCAGCAGATCGCCATCCTCATCGGCGCGCTGGCCTCGGCCCTCGTACTCGGACCGATCCTCCTGACGCTCAACGACGCCTACTCCGTCTACGTGCCGGTGAACAACACGCCGGCCGGCATGGTGCGCGGCTCGGTGACGGCGGGCGAGATCGCGCCGCGCGACCAGTTCCACGGACGCGAGCGCGCCAGCGGCAACGTGGCCGGCCAGCCCGACACGACCGAGTACAACATCTGGTTCCGCCAGGACCCGGGCGGCGGCAACGCCGAAAAGTATCTCGTCGACGACAACGGCAGGCCGATGTACTACGTCGACCCGGGCATCAACGGCACCATCCGCGAGCTGCCCGGCGGCAAGCAGGTCGACAAGTTCGACGCGCCGAAGGCCACGCTGATGTCGTACATCATCAAGGGCATCCTCGGCGGCGAGCTGCCCTGGGGCCTCGTGCTCCTCGGCGTGATGATCGCGGTCGTGCTGGAGCTCTCCGGCATTCCGTCGCTGGCGTTCGCCGTCGGCGTGTACCTCCCGCTCTCCAGCTCTTCGCCCATCCTGATCGGCGGCCTGATCCGCTGGGGCGTGGACAAGTGGATCGCCAAGAAGCACGCCGGCAAGCAGATGACCGAGGAGCAGCTCGTGGCCGAAGGAGACAAGAGCCCGGGCGTGCTCATGGCCTCGGGCTACATCGCCGGTGGCGCCATCGCCGGCATCATCATCGCCTTCCTGGCCGGCGTGCCGCAGATGGCCGGATTCAACGAGGGCATCGGCCGTTTCGCGGAGAACAACCCGCTGCTGCGCGACGGCATGGGCGACTTCCTGTCGCTGCTGCCGTTCCTCGCGCTGATCGTGCTGCTGTACCTGACCGGACGCGAGAAAATCCTCGCACATCGCGAAAGCGCGTAAGCTAGAGGGCGGGCTTCGGCCCGCCCTTTTCCTTTATGTGGACTTTTCTCGCGGTGATCGTCGCGCTGGTCGCGCTCGCCATGGCGGTGAAGGCGCAGAGCGAGATTCAGGAGCTGCGTGCGCTCATCAAGACGCTCACGCAGCATCCTGAGCCCCGGCCGCGACCGGCACAGCCTCCACAACCACAGGCAGCACCGCCTCCGCAGCAGCCTCCGCCGCCAAGACCGGAACCGAAACCCGAACCGGTCATTCCGGTCTACCAGCCGCCCGCACCGGCTCCGGCTCCCGCGCCGAAGATCGAGACCCCGCCGCAGCCTCCTCCGCAGCCGCGCGTCACTCCGCCCGTCACCCCACCGCCTGCACCGAAACCTGCCGTCCCCCCGCTCTGGCAGCGCATCGACTGGGAGAGCGTGATCGGCGTGAAGCTCTTCTCGTGGGTCGCGGGCATCGCCGCCGTCATCACCGCCATCTACTTCCTCAAGTACTCCGTCGATCACGGCTGGGTCTCGCCGCCGGTCCGCGCGGCGATCGGGCTCATCACCGGCAGCGCGCTGCTGGTCGTCTGCGAGATGCGCGTCGCGCGCGGCTACAAATACACCGCCAACGCGATGCACGGCGCCGGCATCGCCATCCTCTACGCCACGCTCTTCGCCGTCCACGCGCTGTGGCACCTGCTGCCGTCGATGGTGGTCTTCGGAGGGATGCTCGTCGTCACGGCCGTGGCGGTGCTGCTGTCGATCCGGCGCAACTCGGTCTTCATCGCCCTCCTCGGCATGATGGGCGGTTTCGCCACGCCGGCGCTCCTGTCGACGGGCGAGAACCGGCCCATCGGCCTCTTCTCGTATCTCCTGCTCCTCAACGCCGGACTGGCGTGGGTCGCGTACAAGAAGCGCTGGCCGGCGCTGACGATCGGCAGTGTCCTCTTCAGCGTCGTCTATCAGTGGGCGTGGATCGCGAAGTTCCTCGACGCCGCACAGCTCCCGCTCGCGGCAGGGATCTTCCTCGTCTTCGCCATGGCCGCCGCGGCCGCACTCTGGATGCGTCGCGAGGACGCGCAGCAGCGCTTCTTCGACCATGCCGGTAAGTTCGGTGTCGCCTTGCCGGTCCTCTTCGCGCTCTTTGCCGCGGCGGTGCCGGCCTACGGCGCGCGCTATCACGTGCTCTTCACCTTCCTGCTGCTGATGGCGGCGGGGCTGGCGGCCATCGCCATGACGCAGAAGATCGAATGGCTGCACGCGCTCGGCCTCGTGGCCACGCTGCTCACGTTCGCGATCTGGCTGGTCGTGTCGTACACGCCCGAGGCGTGGCCGGCGGTGGTCGGGTGGGCGAGCGCGTTCGTGCTGCTCTACCTCGGCATCGGATTGCGCTACCGCTCGCGCGTCGTCATCGGCGCGGGGCTGCTGCTGTTCGTCTTCGCCGCGCTCGTGCAGGTCGAGCCGCGCACGGAGTCGCCGGGGCTGCTCTTCGGCGTCCTCTTCGTGCTGCTCGCGCTCGCGGCGGTGTACGCGGTGAAGTACGGCGAGGGGCTGGTGTACTTCACCGGCGCCTTCTTCGCCATCCTCGCGGAAGGGCTCTGGTCGGTGAAGTACCTGACCGCGGAGCGGCTCTACGAGGGGCTCGCGGTTTACGGCGCCTTCGGCCTGCTCTACCTCGCCGTGCCGGCGCTCGCGCGGCGCTTCGACCGCGTGCTGCGTCCGGCGAACGGTGCCGGTGCGACGGTGATCGTCAGCGTGGCCATGCTGCTCTTCCTCACCTCCGACGGGATCGCGTCCGGCGCGCTGTGGGGCCTGGCAATCCTGCTCGCGGCGCTGATGGCCGGCGCGATCGCGGAGGCGCGCTCCACCGCGCGTCCGGTCCTGGCGACGATCGCGGTGATCCTCTCGTGGATCGTGCTCGCCTCGTGGTGGGAAGCGGCGCCGCTGCAGACCGCGCTCATCCCGGCGCTCTTCGTCATCGCGCTCTTCGGCGTGCTGGTCGTGCTCGGCGCGGCGTGGGCAAAGTTCGAGCAGCAGACGTACCTCGCGCTGGCGGGGCACGCGTTCCTCCTCTTCGTGGCCGCCTCGCCGTCACTCTCGCTGCCGCCGTGGCCGTTCCTGGCGGTGCTGTTCGTGCTCGATCTGGCCATCGGCGTGGCCGCGCTGTACCTGAAACGCGGCGCCCTGCTCGTGGGGGCAGCGGTGATGTCGCAGGCCGTGGTGATCGCCTGGAGCGCGGTGGCCGACGACGCGCCGTGGCCAAACGTGGCGCTGGCAGCGGCGCTGGCCGTGGCCGCGTATGCGGCCATCTTCTATGTCATGTGGCGCAGGCTTCAGCCTGCGGAGACGGGCGGGCTGAAGCCCGCCCCACATTTTGCCGGCGGCGCGGCGGTGGCGTTCCTCCTCGGGCACGTCGCGGCCATCACCGCGGGCGTGGCGGCCGACGAGCCGCTCTTCGTCACGCTGCTGGCCACGCACGCGATCCTCGCCGCGGCCACGCTGCTCCTCGCCGCGGCCACCAACCTGCACGTGCTGGCGGTGCTCAGCGTCCCGCTCGCGGCCATCGCCACCGGCTTCGCGAACACGCAGACGCCGGGACAGCAGTTCACTTTCGCCCTCGTGCTGTACGCGCTCTACGTCGCCTACCCGCTGTTCCTCGGCGCGCGCGTAAAGCGGGCGCTCGAGCCGTACCTGGCCGCGATCCTGGCCAGCGTGCCGTTCTTCTTCTTCGCCCGCGACGCGATGAACGACGCGGGCCTCGGCTACATGATCGGCGTGCTCCCCGTGGCGCAGGCGCTGGTGATGCTCGTGCTGCTCGTGCGCCTCCTGCGCGTCGAGCCGCCGTCCGAGCGCGTGCTGGCGCGGCTCGCGCTCGTGGCCGCGACGGCGCTGGCCTTCGTCACCGTGGCCATCCCGCTGCAGCTCGACAAGCAATGGATCACCATCGGCTGGGCGCTCGAAGGAGCGGCGCTAGTGTGGCTCTTCCGGCGCATCCCGCACCGCGGCCTGCTGGTGTGGGCGGCGGCGCTGCTCGGCGCGGCGTTCGTGCGCCTGACCGTGAACCCGGCCATCCTCACGTACCACGCGCCGAGCGGACGCGCGATCCTGAACTGGTATCTCTACACGTACCTGGTCTGCGCGGTGGCCTTCTTCGCGGCGGCGCAGCTCGCACCGAAAGCGTACGCCCGCGCCATCGCCGCGTGCCGCGCGGCCGGCACGCTGCTGCTCTTCTTCCTGCTGAACATCGAGATCGCCGACTACTTCTCCACCGGCCCGACGCTCACGTTCAACTTCCTGTCGTCGTCGCTGGCGCAGGACCTCACGTACACCATCGGCTGGGCGGCATTCGCGATCGCCATGCTCGTCACGGGCATCGCCTTCCACACGCGTGCCGCGCGGCTGGCGGCGATCGCGCTGCTGGTGGTGACGATCTTCAAGTGCTTCCTCCACGATCTGGCGCGCCTGGGCGGGCTCTATCGCATCGCCTCGTTCCTCGGCCTGGCGCTGGCGCTGATCATGGTCAGCGTGCTGCTGCAGAAGTTCGTGCTGTCGCGGCGCACCGCAGCCGAAGAGGTGCCCTCCTGAGCTTCCTCCTGGCCATCGTGGCCACGGTGGCGTTCTCGCACGAGCGCACCGTCACCCCCGGCGCGCGTGGCGCGAACCGTCTCGACGTCGACGTGACGCTGCTCGCCGGCGCGCAGAACGACCTTCGCGACCTCCGCCTCCTCGACGCGCAGCAGCGCGAGGTCGGCTATCTCCTCGTCAAATCCGACGAGCAGCCGCGCTGGACCGGCGGCCGCATGCTTCCTATCGCCGCCACGCGCAGGACCAGCGGCTTCGAAGCCGATTTCGGGCGCGCGACGACGATCGACCGCGTGCGCCTCGACGGCATCGCCGCGCCGTTCCTCAAGCGCGTCACGGTCGAGGGAAGCGGCGACCGCGCGCGCTGGACGCTCCTCGCCGACGCCACCGTCTTCGACCTGCCCGACCAGGAGCTGCGCCTCACCGAGGTCGCCTTCGCGCCCGGCGCGTACCGCTACCTCCGCTTCGTCTGGGACGACCGCTCCAGCGCGCCGGTACGTGCAGGCGGCGTGAGCGCGCGCGAGCACGACTCCGCGGCGCGCCCGGAGCCTCTCCGTTTCGCGACCGTGTTCGCGAAGCGCGCGAGCGAGCCGGGCAAGAGCCGCTACCGCATCACGCTCCCCGGACCGCACCTGCCGATCACGCACCTCGAGGTCGACGTCGCCGGCGGCAACGTCTTCCGCACCGCGAAGATCACCGAGCCGCGCCTCGGGCGGGGCATCGTCGAGCCGCAGGACCTCGGCAGCGCGAAGCTCAAACGCGCGGAGCGCGACGGTGTCGTAGCCGCGGAGATGAGCGTCCCCATTGCCGCCCCGGGCGGCCGCCAACTCGACCTCGAGATCGACGACGCGAACAACCCGCCGCTGAACATCACCGCCATCCGCGCGCGCCTCGCGCCGCAGCCATGGATCTACTTCGAGTCGCCCGACGGCGCGCCGCTGACCGCGCGCTACGGGAACGCCTCGGTGCTGCCACCGCTGTACGACCTCGAAGCGTACCGGTCGTATGTTTCGACGAAGGCAGTTGCAAGCGCAAAGTGGGGCCAACGTAGGACGGGCTTCAGCCCGTCCGGGCGGGCTGAAGCCCGCCCTACGTTTGGCTCCGTCATCGAGCGGGACCAGTTCCGCGTGAGCCGCAGGGTGCCCGATGCCAAGGGACTGAGCGTGCTCCTCCTCGACGCGCACGTCCTCGCGCACAGCAACGAGCTGCGCGACCTCCGGCTCGCCGATGGCCAAGGGCGCCAGGTGCCCTACCTCGTCGAGCATCGCGCGGAGCCGCTGACGCTGAAGCTCGCGGTTCCCCCGCGGGCCGCGAGCGGCTCGAAGTCGACCTACCGGCTCGAACTTCCGTACGCGAATCTCCCCTCGGGCACGCTCGTCCTGACCACCAGCGAGCGCGTTTTCGATCGCGACGTGACGGTGCGCCAGCGCAGAGGAGGCATCATCGCCAGCTCCGCGTGGCGCAGCGGGGAGCCGGAGGAGCCGCCGCCCGCGGTGCGGATCGAGCTGCCGCATCATCCGCCGCGCACGCTCGAGCTGATCATCGACGAAGGGGACAACGCGCCGCTGCCGATCGAGTCGGCGCATCTGCTCCTGCCGTCCGAGGCGCTGCGCTTCAGCCATCCCGGAACGCCGCTGTTCCTCTTCTACGGAAACCGGCGCGTGAACGCGCCGCGCTACGACCTGGCGCTGCTCGCGCCGCGGCTGTTCGCCGAGCCGGCGCGCGAGCTCTCGCTGGGCGCGGCGCCGGGCGTGCGCGTCGCGGACGACGATCGCGACGGGCGAAAGCTGTTCTGGATCGGAGTCGTGATCGCGGCGGTGGTGCTCGTCCTGCTGCTGCTGCGGCTCGTGCTCGTCAGCCCTGAAACTTCTCGCGCTCCGAGCGACACCACGTAGCGGCGATCCGCTTCGCCGTCCACTTCGGCATCGCGCGGGCGAGCCAGAGATGGCCGAAGATCACGAGGTTCGCGCCGCGCAGGAAGGCCAGCGACGTACCGCGGTCCGCGAACGGCATCCGCGAGTCCGGCCAATGCACGAACAGCCAGTCGACGGCCAGGAGCAGCGCGAGCTGCACGCCGTCGCGCACCCACACCCGGCGGCGCGCCCGGCGGATGGCCGCGTGGGCATCACACACCACGCGCGGCGGGCAGGACGTAGTCGAAACCCCCGGAAGCAGCTCGTGTTTTGGCATTCCGGGGGTTTCAAGGATGAGAAGCAAATAAGTATTCGCGGACTCAGCGGTTGCGGACACGTACCGTCTGCGCGATCAGGTTCCCCCGCGAGTCGCGGTAGGCCTGGATGATCACCTGGTCCTTTTCCCGCAGCGTCGACACCGCCGCGTAGGTGGTGTTGTTCTTCATCCGCATCACCAGGTCCGGCGAGGCCCAGATGCGCACCACGCGGTTCGTGTCCGTCTCGCGCAGGCCGAGGGTCGAGGCGTCTTCGAGCGTCTCCGTGATCGTCCCGCCGGTCGTGATCAGCGCCGGGCGGTCGAACGTCGTGCCCGTGTCGCCGGGGAGCTCGCGGTCGCCCTCGGTGAAGCGCACCGTCGACGCGTTGAACGCGTCGCCGACGCGGTTGAAGCTGCCGGTGATCTCGACGAGATCGTCGACGCGCACGTCGCGGGCGCGCACCACGTTCCCGTTCGCATCCTCGGCCTGGATCATGTCGACGCGCACTTCCTCGCGGCCCGTGTCGATGAATACGCGGTCCAGTCCCGACTCCACGCGCGTGACGCGGCCCGTGATCGTCGTGACGCGGCCGGCGTTGTCGGCCGTGGTGCCGCCCTCCTGCACCGACTGCAGGACCGTGATGCGGCGGGCCGTGATCTCGTCCGCCTGCGCCGCACGGGCCTCCGCCTCGACGCGCACGCGGTCACCCACCTCCAGGTTCGTCACGCGGTACGTCTCGCCGCGATAGAGCACCGGCGTATTGCGATACGTGCGCACGGTCAACATCCGGCGCTGGGTCGTGACCAGCACGAGGCGACCCTCGTCCTGGTTGATCGAGCGGATCGTCCCCTCGACGTTGCCGCCGCTGTCGCGCGTCGTCGCCGTGCCGGTGGTACGGTCGTCGACGGGCGTGGAGACGCTGGTCGGGTTGCGCGTCGTGCCGACGCCGGTCGTCGAGGCCTCGACGTCCCGGCCGACGAGTGTGACGCGGTCGGCCTTCCAGACGTTGTTGCCGCGCTCGCTGCCGCGGATCTCCACACGGTCGCCGAGACGTACGTTCGATAGTCCGGAGGAGCCGGTGAAGATCTCCGGCTTACCGGCGATGGCGGTGCCGAAGCCGTAGTACACGGTAGAGACCGAGTCGGTCTCGATGGTCATGCGCGTGCCGTCGTCGTACTCGATCTGCATGCGGCCGCGGCCTTCATCGACGTCGATGATCGTCCCGGTCATGGGACGGGTTTGCGCAAAAGTGGACACAGCCGTGAGCGCGATCAGCACGCAAAGGGCTGAGATTCGGAGAGTTTGGTTCATTCGGGGCCTCCAGTTCACAGCGGAGGCGCAAACGCTACGCCACTCGCTCATGGGCGGGCTGAAGCCCGCCCTACGCGTTCTGAGACGCATCTGCCCGCGATGAAGCTTCGCTCCACCGCGCGATCGTCTCCCATGAAGATCAGGCCGGCCAGCAGGTCCTCGGCCGATGAGGCGTGCGCCGTGCGCAGGGTGAGGAGCGACGTGGCGTGCAGGTCGATGACCAGAAAGTCCGCCGACTTGCCCGGCTCGAGGCTGCCGGTCTCGCGGTCGAGCGTGAGCGCGCGGGCGCCGCCGAGCGTGGCCAGATACCAGAGATGGAACGGGCTCAGCGATACCCCCTGGACCTGCTGCACTTTGTACGCGTCGGCCATGGCGTTGAACAGCGACGGCGTGGTGCCGGCGCCGATGTCACTGCCGAGGCCGACGATCACGCCCGCCGCGAGGACGCGGTGCAGCGGAAACAGGCCGCTGCCGAGGAAGAGATTCGAGTTTGGGCAGTGCGAGATGCGCGTGCCCCGGCGCGCGAGGAGGTCGAGCTCCTCCGGCGTCAGCCAGACGCCGTGCGCGAGCACGGTGCGGTCGCCGAGGAGGCCGTGGCGGTCGTACACGTCGGCGTACTCGGCCTCGGGGAAGAGCTCCTGCACCCAGCGCACTTCATTGCGGTTCTCGGAAATGTGCGTGTGCACCCACGCGTCGGGAAACTCGCGCTTCAACTGTCCGGCGAGGGCGAGCTGCTCCGGCGTCGAGGTCGGCGCGAAGCGCGGCGTGATCGCGTAGCCCAGCAGCCCGCGTCCGTGCCACTTCGTCAGCAGCGCGCGCGACTCGTCGTACGACTGCTGCGCCGTCGCGTCGAGGAGATACTCCGGCGCGTTGCGGTCCATCATCGCCTTGCCGATGATCCCGCGGAAGCCGCGCGCCTCCGCCTCCTCGAAGAAGACCTCCGTCGCGCTGGCGTGCACCGTGGAGAAGATCAGCGCCGCCAGCGTGCCGTGGCGCAGCAGCTCATCGAAGAACGCCCTGGCCACGTGCCGCGCGTGCACCGGGTCCTCGAACTTGCGCTCGGTCGGGAACGTATAGCGGTTCAGCCACTCCAGCAGATGCCCGCCGTAGGAGCCGATCATCTCGAGCTGCGGCGCGTGCAGATGGGTGTCGATGAAGCCCGGCGTGATCAGCCGCCCGCTCAGATCGACGACATCGCCCGACGGCGCATCGCCCCATTCCCCGACGCTCGCGATCCGGCCGTCGTCGTCCACCGCGACATGCCCGTCGTCGAACCAGCGGTACGAGGACTCCAGCCCGTCCGCGAACGGATCCCGCAGGGGCGTGAATACTCGGGAGCGGTAGACCTTCACGCGGCGATTGTAGTGGTATCCGCGCGCGGGCCGCGTTACAGCAACTCTTCGTCGCTTCCCTCGTGCACGAGCTTCTCCAGCACGAGCGCGGGATGGCGGCCCGTGACCGGCTGCGGCTCCTCGTCCTCGAGCGTGCTGGTGAGGGCCAGCGACGTCTTCGTCACCGACTCGATGAAGCTCGGCTCCGGCGGGGGGATGATCGACATCTGCGCCCGCGCCTCGGCGCGCATGCGGCGGTCGCGCTCCTCGGCGTTGCGGAAGTCGTTGTTGAACATCAGCAGCGTCGCGGCCAGCTTGTCGTACAGCTCCGCGGTGGCGCGCACGTCGTCCAGGCAGTAGTCGGCGATCTCGCGATGCCGCCCCGCGCGATACCACGTCTCGACCGACTTGCCGTCCAGCCCTTCCCCCTTCGACGTCTCGACGCCGAAGGCTTTGCAGGCCAGATCGAGGTTGAACTTGAACTGCCGCGCGTTGACGGTGCCGAAGAAATTCAGCGCCTCGCGCAGGTCGCAGTTGGGATGGAAGCCGTAGCGGTAGCCGACCAGGTCGCGCTTCGGGATGATCCCGTTGATCGCCGAGCGGATCATCAGGAACGGCCCATCGAACTGGCGGCCGTTGAAGGAGATGAAGCGGGAGTCGCTGTCGAAGAACTCCCAGAACTTCTCCAGGATCTGCTTCTCCGTGCCGGAGATGTACGTGCGCGCGGCCGTCTTCTCGACCTTGACCTCCGTCTGCCCCGGCACCTCGTACAACACGCACGAGCGCCCGTCGCCGATATTGATCACGCCGATGGCCACGATCTTCCCGCGGAACGGCGACAGCCCCCCCGACCGCTTCGCCTCTTCAGCGTCGCCCTCGGAAAGGCCTTTGATCATGTACTCGCGGACGTAAGTGTCGAGGTCTTCCCAGGGAAGGCCGACGGTTTCGATGTCGATGACGAGCTTTTTCATGGGTGACATGAGGGCAACAGGGAAGGAGGGACAATCAATCCATGCTCAGCGCGTTCATCAATCTCCCTTACGACCGGCGATACGAAAAGGTGTATCTCGCATACATCGCCGGAATCGTGGGCTACGGAATGCTCCCAATTGTCGGTGTCCACGACGGTAGCAGCAGACCCCAGCTCGACCAGGTTTACGAACGACTCGCTCGAACGCAGTTCTCCTTTCACGACCTCTCGTGGATGTCGCTCACGGCGAAATCTCCCCGCACACCGCGCTTGAACATGGCATTCGAGCTGGGCTTGGCGGTAGCGCTCGGCCGCACGCGTGGTGCAGACCATCGCTGGTTCGTCTTCGACAGGATCGCGCACCGGCTGGAGAAGGCGCTGAGCGATCTCGACGGAGTCGAAGTCTGCCTGTACGACGGCACGCCGGACGGCATCCTCCGCGCGTTCCGGAAAATCCTCGTGCGCAAGCGCCAACCGACGCTTGCACACCTCCGCGCCATTTACCGTGACATCGAAGCCATCGCGCGGACAATCAAACAGGAACCTGCGAAGACCCTCTTCGCGAGGGGGCCCTTCGTGGACTTGGTGTACGTGGCGAGCGCCGCCGCGGACAAGTACGTTCGCCCCTAAGCCGCCGTCTTCAGCTTCTCCACCAGCTCCTTCACCGCGTCGGCCGATTTCCGCAGGGCCGCGGCCTCGTCTTCCTCGAGCTTGATCTCGATGATCTGCTCCATGCCGTTGCGGCCGAGCTTCACGGGGACGCCGACGAAGAGGTCGTCGTAGCCGTACTCGCCCTGCAGGAACGCGGCGCAGGGGAGAATCTTGCGCTTGTCCTTGAGGATCGCTTCGACCATCTCCACCGTCGAGGCGCCGGGGGCGTACCAGGCGGAGGTCTTCAGGAGGTTGACGATCTCCGCGCCGCCGTTGCGGGTGCGGTCGACGATGGCGTCGATGCGCTCCTTCGAGATCAGCTCGGTGATGGGGATGCCGGCCACGGTGGAGTAGCGCGGCAGCGGGACCATCGTGTCGCCGTGGCCGCCGAGGACGAAGGCGTGCGTGTTCTCGACCGAGACGTTCAGCTCCATGGCGATGAAGGCGCGCATGCGGGCCGAGTCGAGGACGCCGGCCATGCCGAGGACACGCTCGCGGGGGAACTTCGACACGCGGCGGGCCACTTCGCACATGGCGTCGAGCGGGTTCGAGACGACCACGATGATCGAGTTCGGCGAGCGCTTCGCCACCTCGGCGGTGACGCCGGCCACGATCTCCTCGTTCTTCCAGAGCAGGTCGTCGCGGCTCATGCCCGGCTTGCGCGGCAGCCCCGCGGTGATGACCACCACGTCCGACTCCTCGGTGCCGTCGTAGGTGTTCGTGCCGCGCAGGATCGAGTCATACTTTTCGACCGGCGCGGTCTCCATCATGTCCAGTGACTTGCCCTGCGGCACGCCCTCGACGATGTCCACCAGGACGACGTCGGCAAGCTCCTTGAGTGCGATTCCCTGCGCTACGGTGGCGCCGACATTGCCCGCGCCCACGACGGTGACTTTCGTTTTCATGGCCGCGGATCATATCTGGAATGCTTTCTGACTTTGTAGTGACGGCAAACACGATTGCCGGGACCACCAAAAAGAGCGAAAAGGAGCGGATTCTCGCCGCCTACCTCCTCACGCTCGACGACGCCTCGCTCGAGCGGGCGGTCGTGTTCTTCTCCGGCTCGCCGTTCCCGCGCCGCGACGAGCGCGTGGCCGGAGTCGGCGGCGCCGCCATCGGGGACGCGGTCGTGGAGGCCACCGGACGGACCCACGAAGAAGTGTGGGAGCCGTGGCCCAAATACGCCGATCCCGGCGACACGATCGCGGAGTCGTTTCCGGACGACCCTTCCCGCGACATCACGCTCGTCGAATTAGGCGAGTACTTCGACCGCATCGCCTCCACGCACGGCTCGGGGGCGAAGAAGGATGTGCTGGCGGAGCTCTTCCGCAAAGTCGACGCGCAGGGCGCGCGCTACGTGGTGAAGATCCTCACGCGCGAGCTGCGCATCGGACTCGTGGAAGGACTGGTGGAGTCGTCGATCGCCAAGGCCTTTGGGCGGAAGCTCGACGCCGTACGCCAGGCGAACATGTTCACCGGCGACATCGGCGCCACCGCGCTCCTCGCAAAGTCGGACGCGCTGGAGACGGCGAAGATGGCGCTCTTCCAGCCGTTCGCGTTCATGCTCGCGCAGCCGGA
This sequence comes from Thermoanaerobaculia bacterium, assembly GCA_035627015.1. Classification (GTDB taxonomy): domain Bacteria; phylum Acidobacteriota; class Thermoanaerobaculia; order Gp7-AA8; family Gp7-AA8; genus QHVT01. The sequence continues at coordinate 40,414 of DASPMO010000045.1, forward strand.
AGAAGACCCCGCGGCGATCGTCGAGGCGCTCGGCGCCGGCGCGTTCGCCGACGACAAGTACGACGGCATCCGCGCGCAGATCCACACCGACGGCAACGAGGTGCGCATCTACTCGCGCACGCTCGACAACGTCACGCACCGCTTCCCCGAGCTCGAAGCAGCCGCGCGGGCCATCGGCCGCGGCGCAATCCTGGACGGCGAGATCGTCGCCTTCTCCGACCGCATCCTCCCGTTCGCGATCATCCAGAAGCGCCTCGGGCGGAGGCAGGTCGGCGCGAAGCTGCTCGCCGACGCGCCGGTGGTCTTCTTCGCCTTCGACCTGCTCTATCTCGACGGGGAGCCGCTGTTCGAAGTGCCGCTGAGTGAACGTCTGGCAAAGCTTGCTGTCATCCTGAGCGCAGCGAAGGATCCCCTACGCACGAGCGAGGGGGGTCCTTCGCCGTCTGCGCGGCTCAGGATGACAGAGGCGACGCCCATCACCGACGCCGCCCACGTCGACCGCCTCTTCGACCAGGCACGCGCCCGCGCCAACGAAGGTCTCGTGGTCAAAGACCCCAACTCGATCTACACGCCGGGGCGGCGCGGCAAGTCGTGGCTGAAGTACAAGAAAGCGCTGGCCACGCTCGACTGCGTCGTCACGTATGCCCAGTGGGGGAACGGCAAGCGCCGCCACGTCCTCTCCGACCTCACCTTCGCCGTCTCGAAGGAAGGGGAGCTGGTGAACATCGGCAAGGCCTACTCCGGCCTGACCGATGTCGAGATCGCCGCGATGACCGAGCACTTCAAGAAAACCACGCTGGAGCTGCACGGCCCCGTGCACAAGGTCCAGCCGACGGTCGTGCTCGAGATCGCCTTCGACCGCATCCAGGAATCGAAGCGCCACAAATCGGGCTACGCGTTGCGGTTTCCGCGCATCGTGCGCATCCGCGACGACAAGACGCCGGAGCAGATCTCAACCATTGACGAAGTTCGCCGTATCTATGAAGGGCAACTGAAACGTGAAGCCCAGGAGTGACCACAGAAATGCCCCTTTATCGTTCTCGCAGATACGCAGTCCTCGGTGGTGTATGTGGCGGTCTGGCCGAATGGCTGGGATGGAGCCCGACTTGGGTGCGCCTGCTCTACATCCTCGTGTCGATCCTCTCGGCGGCCTTCCCGGGGATCATCGTCTACATCATTCTCTGGCTGGTCATCCCGAAGGCGCCGATGTGACGCGCGAGCAGCGGCTGCGCACGTACGCGGCCACGTCGATCGGATCGACCGGCTTGGTGAAGATGGCCTTCACCACGTGGCGGTCGGCGGGATCGGAGAAGAGGACGCGGTCGGGGAAGCCGGTCACGGCCACGACCGGGAGCCGCGGCACGGTGCGGGCGATGTGCGACAGGACCGACGAGCCGTGGATGCTCGGCAGGAGCAGGTCCAGCAGCACGAGGCAGTAGGCGCCGGGCGCGCCGTTGATGGCCTGTACCGCCTGACGCCCGTCCGCCGCCTCCTCCACCTGCAGCTCGGCGCGCTCCAGGGCGATCCGCATCGCGTACCGCAACGCCTCGTCATCTTCCACCAGGAGCACTCGCTGAGGGTTGGCCATCGGGTCGCGACTATACCCGATTTGTTATGCTCCCCTGCCGATGTCGTTCCTCACGGGCCCGCCACGAACGCTCGAGCTGCCGGAGGGCTTCCGCTTCACGCACGGACAGACCATCGCGCCGTTCACCATCGTCTACGAAACGTTCGGCACGCTGAACGCCGACCGCTCGAACGCGATCCTGGTCTGCCACGCCCTCTCCGCCAGCGCGCACGCCGCCGGCCGCTACACCGGCGACCCGAGCGAGAAGCCGGGGTGGTGGGACGGGATGATCGGCTACGGCAAGGCCTTCGATCTCGAGAAGTACTTCGTCATCTGCGTGAACCTCCCCGGGTCGCCGTTCGGCACCACCGCGCCGAAGTCGATCGACCCCGCCACCGGCAGGCCCTACGGCTCGCGCTATCCGTGGCCGACGATCGAGGACATGGTCGAGTCGCAGAGGCTGGTCATCCGGCACCTCGGCATCGACCACCTCCACGCCATCGCCGGCGGCTCGCTGGGCGGCATGCAGGTGCTGATGTGGGCGGCCATGGATCCCGACGCGGCGGACGCGATCATCTGCATGGCCAGCGGCCCGGCCGTCCCCGTGACCGGCATCGCCTGGCATATCCTCGGGCGCAAGATCATCGAGAGCGACCAGCGTTTCAACGGCGGCGACTACTACGACAGCGACGAGCCGCTGCGGGGCCTGCAGGTCGCGCGCATGCTCGGCCACATGACCTACCTCTCCACGCACTCCCTGCAGCGCAAATTCGGCCGCCGGCGCCGCGGCAACACGCGCCAGTTCGAGATCGACTCCTACTTCGAGCATCAGGGAAAGAAGTTCGCCGCGCTCTACGACGCCAACTCCTACGTGCGCGTGCAGGCGGCCATGGACGAGATGGACCTCGAGGAGCAGTACGGCAACCTGCAGTCGGCCTTCGCGCGCTGGCGGGGGCACACGCTGCTGATCTCGTTCGACACCGACTGGCTCTTTCCCCCCGCGGAGTCGGAACGTGTCGCCGCGGCCATGCGCGCTCTCGGCACGCCCGTGCACCACGAGGAGATCGCCTCGGCCAACGGGCACGACACGTTCCTCATCGACTTCGACCTGATCGAGGGGCTGGTGAAGGACTTCCTCAGCGAAAGCGCTCGTCCGGCTCGCTGAGAAACTCCACGTCGTCCAGCGGCGCGATCCCCGCGCCGCCGTCGAGCAGGCGGTAGCCGACCGCCACCGACCCGTCCTCGATCCGCTCCGCCTGGATCACGATCACCGGCGTCTCCTCGCCGATGCCGTCCTCGCACACGATGGCGGGGGAGGGGACGCCGAGGTCCACCGGCTCGCCGCCGACGGCGAAGACGGCGCGGCCGGCGCTCACGTCGTCGTCCGTGGCCGGACGCCCGGACACCGAGGGCGTATTGCGCCACCGTTTCAGGTCGATGGCCTCGTCGTTCATCGCAGCTCCGCGTTCTCGAACTCGCGCAGGCGGCGCTCGAGGCGCATCTGCACGCGCGCCTTCGCGCTGCCCTCGAGGAACGTCCTGCATGCGGCGCTCGACTCGTCGCGGCAGGCCTCCGTCGACCAGAGACTCATCCCCTCGAGGAACGAGTACTCGATGCTGTTGCGCGCGAAGCGCTTCAGGTCCGCGTACGTCATCCCGTGCTCTTCCACCGCCCGCTGCCACTCGGTGGTCATGTCGTTGCGCGCCACGCCGGGATCGTCCGTGGCCAGCACGACCGGCACGCCGCTGCGCACGTAGAGGCGCAGCGGATGCTGCTTGCCGCGCACGCCGAGGATCACGTCGTTGCTGGTCAGGCAGACCTCGACCGCCACCTTGCGCGAGGCCATCGTGCGCAGCAGCTCCAGCGCGTCCCGCTCGCGGGCGATGTCGACGCCGTGGCCGATGCGCTCCGCGCCGGCGATCAGCACCGAGTCGCGGATGTGATTCTGCAGTCCCTCCGGCGGCACCATCCCGGCCGCAAGCTCGCCCGCGTGCAGGGTGACGGGCACCCCGGGATACAGCGGGCGCAGATAGGCGAGCATGCGCATCAGCTCGTCGAAGCCGGTCATCGAGCCATACGAGTCCTCCGGCTGCACGCTGTTCAGGCCGACCACACGCGAGTCGGCCCTGGCCAGCTCGAACCCGATCAGCAGCTCGGCGAAGAGCTGCTCGCGCGGGAAGGCGCGATGGGTCTCGAAAAGATAGCGCACCGTCGACTCGCAGCCGGGCTGCGGACTGGCGCTGCTGCAGCCGAGGGAGGAGCGGATGTGCGCCTCGGCATCGTCGATCGTCTTGCGCGCCACGGTTACGACGTCCGCCGCGCCATTCTGCAGGAGGAACATGCGCATGTCGGCGAACGAGGTGCCGGGCTGCACCTTCCGGCCCAGGTTGCGCGCGGCGCCGCGGTCCTGGCCGAAAAGCGACTCGATGTAGTCGACGTTCTCGCGCGCGAACCGCGACACGACCTCGGCCAGCATCTCGCCGGTGTGCTCCCGCGACAGCGCGGCGAAGCGGCCGAACGCGGCGAAGAAGCGGTCGTGCCCCGACTCGTCGCCGCGGTACTGCCGCATCGACAGCCCGTCGAGCATCTTCCCGTAGAGCACCGAGTCCGTGAGCGCCTGTGCTGCCGGCACCTGCGTCTCCGACTGCGCGCTGCACTGCGTGTACGCGGGCACGGCCGTATCGATGCACAGCCCGTCCTTCGCCGCCCAGACCACGTACGACTCCGCGTACACCGTGCCGGAGAGGTGCTGGTGCAGGTCGCCCCCCTTCGGCATCTGCTCGAGGAAGCGGCGCAGCAGCAGCGGGTCCTCGCGGAGACTCTCCAGGCGCGCGGCCGTGGACGCCTCGTCGGCGAGCGCGGCGGTGGCCATGAGAAGGATCACGAAGAGTTTTCGGAGCATGCCTCAGTTTACTGTCTAGACTTCGGCGCCATGGACATCCTCTCGTTCCTCCTCCTCATCACCTGGAGCCAATGGGGCGGCGGGCCGCGGCACACGGGCTCGCTGCCGGTCCTCGGCGACCGTTTCGCCGGCAAGCTGCACCAGAGCGTCGTCGACCCGCATGTACCGATCAAGCGCGGCGAGGCCGGCGGCGCCCTGCTCGTGCACTACCAGACGCCGCTTTCCGACGGCAACGAAGTGTTCATGGAGGCCATCGGCGGGACGTACACGACTTTCCAGACCTGGAACACGCAGACGTGGGGCATCCGCAAGTTCGTCTGGAACGGGCTGGAACTGCAGGAGCAGTGGACCTCGGTCAGCGACTGGGTACCGCCGCCCTTCGCGGCCGGCGGCCCGCGCTTCGAGCCGGTCTTCCACGCCGCGCTGACCGAGAACTTCGTCTACATGCCCGCCGGCGGCGGCGAGGTGCTTGAGGTCAATCGCGACACCGGCGCGGTCGCGCGCCGCCTCGGCGCCTTCGCCGGCAACGTCTACGACCGGACGTTCGTCGTCAGCCCGATCACCATCGACGACGCGGGCAACCTCTACTACAACACCCTCCAGCTGAATTTGAACGATCCGTGGCGGACGGCGCATCAGGGCGCGTTTCTCGTGAAGATCACGCCCGCGGGCGTGGCCTCGCGCGTGGAGTACTCGACGCTGGTGACCGACCTGCCGCAGTTCTGCGCGAACGAGTTCTCCGGCGTGCCGCAGCCATGGCCGCCGAGCCCCGACGCGCAGGCGCCGACGATCGCCTGCGGCGCGCCGCGGTCCGGGATCAACGTCGCCCCGGCGGTGGGCCCGGACGGCACGATCTATACAGTGTCGCGCGCGCACTTCAATCTGCGCTGGGGCCATCTCGTGGCCGTGAATCCCGATCTCACGCTGAAGTGGCGTACCTCGCTGCGCAACCGCTTCAACGACGGCTGCAACGTGCTGCTCCCGGCGAACGGCACGCCCGGCGGCTGCCGCGCGGGCGCCACGACCGGCGTCGATCCTACCGACAACCAGCCCGGCTCCGGCGGAGTGAATGACAACTCGACGTCATCGCCGGTGGTCGCGCCGGACGGCACGATCTACTACGGCTCCTACACGCGCTACAACTACTCGCAGGGACACATGATGCGGTTCTCGGCGACGGGGCAGTTCCTGCAGTCGTACCCGTTCGGCTGGGACGTCACGCCCGCGATCTGGGAGCACGACGGCACGTTCTCGCTCATCACGAAGGAGAACCGCTACGAGGGGTCGCAGCCGCGCATCCCCGGCAACGAGGCGGGCTACTTCATCACCCAGCTCTCTCCCGAGCTGACCGTGCAGTGGCGGTTCCAGAGCACGAACTTCACCGGGGAGCGGCCGGTCGGCTACGAGTGGTGCGTGAACGCCCCCGCGGTCGACCGCCGCGGCGTGGTGTTCGTCAACAGCGAGGACGGCCATCTCTACGCCATCGACCAGGGCGGCACGCTGCGCGAGCGGATCTTCCTCGAGAAGGTCCTCGGCGCCGCGTACACACCGCTCTCGATCGGCGCGGACGGCAGGATCTACACGCAGAACGCCGGCATCCTGTTCGCCGTAGGACAGACCACGGAGCCGAGGAAGCAACGAGCCGTGCGGCACTGATATGGAGTGCGGTAGCGCCAGCTACCGCTTTGGATCGCGGCGACGCCAGTCGCCGCGCCGCAGCTTGCGCTGCGGCGTCGAAAGCGGCAACTGGCGTTGCCGCACTCCATATCTAGCGCGGCTTCAGCTCCCACAGCACGTTCACGATCTTCCACTCCTCGCCGAACTTGGCGAGGTGCATGTAGTCGATCCAGCCGCTCATCTCCAGGCGGACGGACGCGGTGTTGCCGAAGACGTCGAGGATCTTCACGTTCTTGAGCTGCCGCTCGGGCGGCGTCTTCTTGCCGTGCCCCGCGCCCACGCCGGCGATGAGCTTCTCGGCGTTCATCTGGTCGAGCGTGCCGTTGCGCGCGATGCGCTTGGCCAGGTCGGGATGCAGCGCGCGGCGCATCTGGTCGGCGTCGCCGGCGTACCAGCTCTCGGCGTAGTCGAGGGCGGCGCGGCGGATCTTGGCCTCGTCCGGCGTTTCGGCGAAGGCGGCGGTGGCGAGGAGGAGCAGGATCGCGAGCGTGAACGTGCGTCTCATGCCCGCGAAGGTAGCAGTCGATGCGCGGAGGCATCGACTGCCGAGGGATGAACGGGCCTGTTGGCGGGCTGAAGCCCGCCCTACATGGGCTTACTCGTTCGCGGCGGCCGGCGCGGCCACCGGTGCGCGGTAGTCGCACTCCGGGTTGTTGCACAACTCGATGTGCCCCTCGCGCTTCGTCTCCTTCTCCATTAGATACGGAGCGTGGCACTTGGGGCAGGGGCGTGCGACCGGGCGGTTGTTCATCGCGAACTCGCACTTCGGGTAGCGGTTGCAGGCGAAGAAGACACCGCGGCGCGAGATGCGCTCGACCAGGTCGCCTTCCTTGCAGTTCGGGCACTTCACGCCGGTCGGCTTGGGCGGCGTGGAAGCCTTGCCGCCGCGGCTGATCTTGCGGATGGTCTTGCAGTCGGGGTAGCCGGCGCAGGAGTAGAAGGGGCCGTAGCGGCCCGACTTCAGGATCATCTCCTTGCCGCAGTTCTCGCACGGCGGCTGCGGCTCGGTGGGCAGGTTCGCGGCCTGCTTCATCAGCTTCGGGTCCTTCGTGTTCTTGCAGTCGGGATAGCCCGTGCAGGCGAAGAACTGGCCGAAGCGGGAGCGCTTGAGCGCCATCGGCTTGCCGCACTTGTCGCAGATGATCTGCTCGTCGTCGGACGTCGCCTCGGCGGCGTCGCCCTTCGGCATCTCTTTGGTGGTCTTGCACTCCGGATAGTTCGAGCAGGCCAGGAACTCGCCGAAGCGGCCGAACTTGATGACCATCGGCGAGCCGCAGGTCTCGCACTTTTCGTCGGTCTCGAGGCCGGTGCCCTTGACCTGGGTCATCTCCGTGGCGGCGCGCTCGAGGTCCGAGTTGAACTTCCCGGAGAACTCGCGCATCAGGTCCGTCCAGTCGCGGTTCCCCTCCTCGATGTCGTCGAGCTTCACCTCGAGATCGGCGGTGTAGCCCTCGTCGATGATGTCGCCGAACGAGACCTTGAGCAGCTTCACCACCAGCGACCCGAGGTGCGTCGGGTGGAACTTGCCGTCGTGCTTGTACGTGTAGTCACGGGCCTGGATGGTGGTCAGGATCGCGCCGTACGTGGAGGGGCGGCCGATGCCGTTCTCCTCGAGAGCCTTCACCAGCGTCGCTTCCGTGTAGCGGGGCGGCGGCTGGGTGAAGTTCTGCTTCGTGTCCAGGTTGAGGAGCTCCAGGACGTCGCCCTCGTTGAGCGGGGGGAGGGCCTTGTCGTTCTTCTTCTCGCTCTCCTCGTCGTCCTCTTCCTCGGCCGGGGCATCCTGGAAGACAGCCAGGAAACCGGCGAACTTCTGCACTTCGCCGGAGGCGCGCAGCGTGAGGTTGCCGACGGTGATGTCGGCGTCGGTGACATCGAAGAGCGCGGGCTTCATCTGCGACCCGACGAAGCGCTCCCAGATCATCTTGTAGAGCGCGTACTCCTCCTTGGTGAGGAACGCGGCGATCTTGTCGGGGTCGAGCTCCATGGAGGTGGGGCGGATGGCCTCGTGCGCCTCCTGGGCCTGTGCAGCTTTTTTAACCTTATAAAAGTTCGGTTTATCAGGCAGGATATCGTCACCATATCTCGCGGCAATATAAGACCTCACTTCCGTGAGTGCCTCGTCGCTGATGCGCACCGAGTCGGTACGCATGTAGGTGATCAGGCCGGCGAAGCCGTACTCGCCGAGCTCCTTGCCCTCGTACAGCTTCTGCGCGACCTGCATGGTGCGCTTGACCGGCCACTTGAAGCGGTTGTAGGCCGTGCGCTGCAGGGTGGAGGTGATGAACGGCGGCGCGGCGGACTGCTTCCGCTCCTTCCGCGCGACCTCGGTCACGACATAGCTGCCGGACTTCAGCGCCGCCTCGATCTTCCGCGCGGTCTCCTCGTTCGAGACCTCGGCCTTCTTCCCGTCGATCCTGGTCAGCTTGGCGGTGAAGGGGGGCGGGACGCTCGCGGAGAGTCTCGCGGCGAACGACCAGTACTCCACCGGCACGAACGCTTTGATCTCGTCCTCGCGGTCGACGATCATCTTCATCGCCACCGACTGCACGCGTCCCGCGGAAAGGCCGCGGCGGACCTTGTCCCACAGGAGGGGAGAGATCTTGTAGCCGACCAGGCGATCGAGCACGCGGCGCGCCTGCTGGGCGTTCACCTTGTTCATGTCGATCTCGCCCGGGTGGTCGATGGCCTTCTGCACGGCCTTCTTCGTGATCTCGTGGAAGAGAACGCGGCGGACCTTCGTCGCGTCATTGCCGAGGAGCTTCATCACGTGCCAGCCGATCGCTTCTCCCTCGCGGTCAGGGTCGGAGGCGAGATAGATGGTGGTGGCCTTCTTCGCCGCCGCTTTCAGCTCGCTGACGACTTTCTCTTTGCCTTCGAGGACTTCGTACTTCGGGAGGAAGGTCTCCTCATCGACGCCGAGCTCGCTCTTCGGGAGATCGCGTACGTGACCCACGGACGCTTTGACGACGTAGTCCTTCCCGATGAATTTGTTGATGGTCTTCGCTTTCGCGGGAGACTCGACGATGACGAGATTCTTGGCCATTGCGGAACGCCCCAACCGGAACGCGGGACTTCGGAATTCCGGCGCTCTCGGGAGCGGGACCATAACAGAGGCTGAGAGAAGCGGCCAAATGCGCTACGCTCGGTAGAGGCTGATGAGCACGCGCGAACGCCGAATTCTGATGGCCGTGATCGCGGCCGGCGTGCTGCTGCGCGTCCTGCACCTGGCCACCTCCGTCGGCAGTCCCGACACGGTGACCTGGACCCGCAACGTCATCAACACGGAGCGTTTCGGCATCCTCGGCGCCTACCTGCACGATCCCGGTCTCAACCATCCGCCGCTCGCTCTCGCCATCGCCCGGCTCCTGAGCGAGGCGGGCGCGCTCCTCGGCGTGCAGTTCCAGGACATGTTCCGCCTGCTGCAGACGCTGGCCGACGTCGTCACCACCCTGGCGCTGGTGCGTCTGGCCACGCTGCACGCGGCAACGCTGTTCATGCTCTCGCCGGCCGCCATCTTCATCACCGGCTTCCACTGCCAGAGCGATCCGCTGATGACCATGTTCCTCGTGCTGGCCATCGCCTCGCGGCGGCCGCTCGTGGCGGGAGCGATGATCGGGCTGGCGGCGGGGATCAAGATCATCGCCCTGGTCGCGCTGCCGCTGATCCTGCTGCGCTATCGCGGGCGCGAGCTCGCGCACTACCTGGCCGCGGCGGCGGGAGTGCTCGCACTCGTGTTCGTCCCCGCGGTCGCGGCGACGGGGAGCGTCGTGCTGCGGAACGTCTTCGGCTACACCGGGCTCACGGTGTCGTGGGGACTGAACTACGTGCTGCGCCTGTCGCCGTTCGCGCGGCAGATGATGACCTACGCGCTGCTCGCGTTGCTGGCGCTGTTGTGGCTCCGGGAGCTGCGCAGGCGGAGCGACGACCGGTTGCGCACCGCCCGCGCGGTGGGGATCGCGCTGCTGCTCGTGCTCGTGCTCGCGCCGGGGTTCGGCGTGCAGTATCTCTTCTGGCCGCTGCCGTTCCTGGCGCTGCTGTTGCGGCGTTACGAGGCGCTGCTCCTGCACGGAGTCCTCTCCGCGTTCCTGTTCGCGATGTATACGGCGTGGTCGGGCGGGTGGCCGTGGTGGTTCGGCGTGCACAGCGCCGGGATCGCGGGGGTGCAGTGGGCGGTGGTGGTGTGGATCGCGCTGGTGATTGCGCTGGGGATCAGCGTGAAAAGGGCGGGCTGAAGCCCGCCCCACATTACTTACTCTTCGTCTTCGTCTTCGCCGCCGGCGCTCTTGTACTTTTTGGTCTTGTTGTAGAGCGTCTTGTACGAGATGCCGAGGATCTCGGCGGTGCGGCGGCGGTCGCCGTCGGTCATGGTGAGCGTCTCTTCGATGATGATGCGCTCGACCTCTTCCATCGGCTGGCCGAGGGGGATCGTCACCGCGTCCTTCGACCGCTTGCGGCGATTGCCGGCCAGCTTGTCGGGGAGGCACTCCACCGTGAGGGTGTCGGTGCGGGCCATGATGAAGGCGCGGTTGATCACGTTGCGCAGCTCGCGCACGTTGCCGGGCCACTCGTAGGCCTGCAGCGCCTCGATGAAGTCGGCGTCGATCTTCTCGACCTTCTTGTCCTCGGTCTCGTTCAGCTTCTGCAGGAAAAAGTGGGAGAAGAGGGGGATGTCCTCGAGGCGGTTGCGCAGCGGCGGCACCTCGATGGGGAAGACGTTGAGGCGGTAGTAGAGATCCTCGCGCATCTTCCCCTCGTTGATGGCCTTGGCGGGATCGCGGTTCGACGCGGCGATGATGCGCGCGTCGATATTGATCTCCTCGTTGCCGCCCACGCGGCGGAACTTCCCCTCTTCGAGCACGCGCAGGAGCTTGACCTGCAGCTCGATCGGCATCTCCGTGATCTCGTCGAGGAACACGGTGCCGCCCTTGGCCATCTCGAAATAGCCCTCGCGGCGCTTGATGGCGTTGGTGAAAGCGCCCTTCTCGTGGCCGAAGATCTCGGACTCGATGAGGGTGGGGGAGATCGCGCCGCAGTTGAAGGCGATGAACGGCTTGTTGCGGCGGCGGGAGAGGTAGTGGATCGTGTTGGCGACGACTTCCTTGCCCGAGCCCGACTCGCCGACGATGAAGACGTTGGCGTCGGTGTTGGCCACCATCTCGATCTCTTCGAACAGGCGCTGCATGCGCGGCGACTTGCCGACCAGATGGCCGAGGGCGCCCATCTTCTGGAGCTGACGACGAAGCTCGAGGATCTCCTGCTTCATCATCTGCTTGTCTTCGACCGACTTCAGGATGACCTGCAGGCGGGGAAGGTCGACGGGCTTGGTGACGTAATCCTCGGCGCCGACCTTGAGGGCCTTGACCGCCGAGTCGACGGTCGCGTGGCCGGTGAGAATGATCACCGAGACGTCCGGATAGCTCTCCTTCACCTTGTGCAGGAGATCGAGGCCGGAGCCGTCGGGAAGTTTGAGGTCGACGATGGCCACGTCGGGCACGAGCTTGTTGATCGCGTTCCAGCCGGCCTTCACCGTGTCCGCGAGCTCCGGCTCGTAGCCCCACTCTTCCACGACGTCGGCCATGCCGGCGCTGGTGGCGCGATCATCATCGACAATGAGGACTCTTTTCATCGTGCTCCCAAAGGTAGCGACAGCCGTAAGACGACCTTATCACGTTCCCGCACGGCGTTGATCTCACCACCATACGTCTCGGCGATGAGGCGAGCAACCGCGAGCGAGAGGTCCGGGACGCCCTCGGCGTCGCTGTAATAGAACTTGAAGACTTTCGTCACCTCGAAATCGGGGTCTTCGGTCCGGCCGAGAATGGTGACGGTGAAGCAGGAAGCATCCAGCGCCGCTTCCGCCTGACGGTCGGCGAAAAGCTTCGACGCTCCCTCGAAGAACAGCTTGAAAAGCTGCCGGATTCTCGCCTCGTGAGCCGGCACGGAAGCGTTACCGCTCGTCTCCAGGGTGAACCCCGCGGCCCCCGCGGCGCCGGCGGCGATCTGCGCCACTTCGACCGCGACCGGCCCCCCTTCGTTCTTCGGCGGCGTGGAGAGGAGGAAGAAGGCGTCGAAGATCCGTCCCAGGCGCCGCAGCTCCGTCTCGATGGCGGCCGTGTAGGCAGAAACCTTCTCATCCTCGGCCGCATCGAGCTTGCGCAGGCGCATGCGCAGCAGCTCGAGGTTGAGCACCGCCACGTTGAGCGGCGTCTTGAGGTCGTGCGCGGTATCGGCGCTGCGCTGAAAGTTCGCGCGCGCGAAAGTCTCGAGCCATGGATCCATAGAGGTTGTGAACCGGGCGGAGCCTAATGCAAGCTCGGGGCCGGTACGCCGTCCTTCATCACGAAGCCGACGCTCTTCAGCCGCTCGACGTCCTGCAGCGGATCGCCTTTCACGGCGATGAGATCGGCCAGGAAGCCGGGGGCGCGCCGCTGTTGTCGCCCATGTCGCGCACGGTGGTCACGCCGGCGTGCAGGAGCTTCGCGGTCTGGAGTGCGGCAACGCCAGTTGCCGCTCTCAATGCGGAGGCGCCAGCCTCCGCTGCGGCAGCTGGCGCTGCCGCAAAGAAGAGCGCGAGCTGGCGCTCGCGCAGTCCAGATCAATGCTCGCGGTGCACGGTCAGCATCGCGATCGACTCCTCGAGGCGCGCTTCGACGCGGGCGAACTCGGGGTCGTGCGACGAGAGGTCGGCGATCTCCTTCTCCGCGGCGATGCGCTCGCGCTCTGCCTCGGCGCGGTCGATCTCCGTCGGCAGGAAGCCGCGCTCGGCCAGCACGATCACCCGGTCGGGCAGCACCTCGGCGAAGCCCCAGGAGATGACCAGGCGCTCGATGCGCTGGCCGCTCCGGTAACGGAGCGGCCCGATGCGCAGCGTGGCCAGGAGCGGCGTGTGGCCGGGGAGCACGCCGAGCTCACCGTCGCTGGCGGGGAGGATCACCTCGTCGACCTGGGCGTCGACGATCTTCCGCTCGCGCGTGACGACGGTGAGATTGATCTTCGTCGGAAGGTCGGCCATGGACGTTTCCTTACGCCGCCTCGCGCTTCATCTGCTCGGCCTTCTCGAGCACCTGCTCGATCGTGCCCTGCAGCAGGAAGGCCTGCTCGGGGATGTCGTCGTGCTTGCCGTCGACGATCTCGCGGAAGCCGCGGATGGTGTCGGCGATCTTCACGTACTGCCCCTTGATGCCGGTGAACTGCTCGGCCACGTGGAACGGCTGCGAGAGGAAGCGCTGGATCTTGCGCGCGCGGGCCACGATGACCTTGTCTTCTTCCGACAGCTCGTCGATGCCGAGAATGGCGATGATGTCCTGCAGGTCCTTGTACTTCTGCAGCACGGCCTGCACGGCGCGGGCGGTGTTGTAGTGCTCGTCGCCGAGGATGCGCGGGTCGAGAATCTTCGAGGTCGAGGCCAGCGGATCGACGGCGGGGTAGATGCCCAGCTCCGCGATCTGGCGCGAGAGAACGGTGGTCGCGTCGAGGTGGGCAAAGGCGGTGGCCGGCGCGGGGTCGGTGAGGTCGTCCGCGGGGACGTAGATGGCCTGCACCGAGGTGATGGAGCCCTTCTTGGTCGAGGTGATGCGCTCCTGCAGCTCGCCCATCTCCGTGGCCAGGTTCGGCTGGTAGCCGACGGCGCTGGGCATGCGGCCGAGGAGTGCCGACACTTCGGAGCCGGCCTGCGTGAAGCGGAAGATGTTGTCGATGAAGAGGAGCACGTCCTGCCCTTCGACGTCGCGGAAGTACTCGGCGACGGTCAGGCCGGTCAGGCCGACGCGGAGGCGCGCTCCGGGCGGCTCGGTCATCTGGCCGTAGATCAGCGCGGCCTTCGACTTCGACGGATCGCCCGGCGTGATGACACCCGTCTCCTCGAACTCGAGGTAGAGGTCATTCCCTTCGCGGGTGCGCTCGCCGACGCCGGCGAACACGGAGAAGCCGCCGTGCTGCTTGGCGACGTTGGTGATGAGCTCGAGGATCAGAACCGTCTTGCCGACGCCGGCGCCGCCGAAGAGGCCCGTCTTGCCGCCCTTGGTGTACGGCTCGAGGAGGTCGATGACCTTGATGCCGGTCTCGAACATCTCGATGCCGGTGGCCTGGTCTTCGAACTTCGGCGCCTCGCGGTGGATGGACCAGCGCAGCTCGGAGTTGACCGGACCGCGCTCGTCGACCGGCTCGCCGAGGACGTTCATGATGCGGCCGAGCGTCTCGCGGCCGACCGGCACCTGGATGGGCGCGCCGGTGTCGATGGCCTTCATCCCGCGCACCATGCCGTCGGTCGGCTTCATGGCCACGCAGCGGACCTGGTTCTCGCCGATGTGGTTGGCCACTTCGACGACGACGTCGATGGGGACTTTCCCGAGCTCACCGTCATCGACGATGCGGATCGCGCTCTGCAGGGCGGGGAGGTGTCCCTCGCTGAACTCGATGTCGACGGCGGGGCCGATGATCTGGACGACGCGGCCGATCTGTCCGGCCTGGGTTTCGGTTGCGGTTGCCATGTGTGTTCTCCGAACTATGTTGCTGGTTACTGGTTGCTGGTTCGTTGTGCTGCATGGTGTTCAGGCCATGCAACGCAATGAACATGTTGCTGGTTGCTGGTTCGTTGTGCTGCATGGTGTTCAGGCCATGCAACGCAATGAACCAGCAACCAGCAACCCAGCAACATCATTTAATGTCCCGCCGCCGCCGCGCCGCTGACGATCTCGATAATCTCCTTCGTGATCGACGCCTGGCGGATGCGGTTGTAGGTCAGGGTGAGGTGACTGATCATCTCGGACGCGTTCTTGGTGGCCGACTCCATGGCCGTCATGCGCGCGCCCTGCTCCGCGGCGGCCGACTCGAGGAGCACGCGGTAGAGCTGAAACTCGATGTGTTTCGGCAGCAGGTCGCTGAGGATCGCCGCCGGGTCGGGCTCGTATAGGTAGTCGATGGCCGCGTCCTGCGGCTGGTCGGTGGCCCACTCCCGCGGCAGCGGCAGCAGCCGGTCGAGCGTGACGCGCTGGGCGATGATCGACTTGAACTCGTTGTAGATGACGTAGACCGCATCGAACTCACCGCTGACGAAGTCGTTGGTGACGCCCGTGGCGATGTCGCGCGCCGTGTCCAGCGAGAGCGCCTGGTAGACGCCCGTGGCCTGGCGGAGGATCGGCCAGCGGCGGCGCTTGAAGAAGTCGAGCGCCTTGCGGCCGATCGGCAGCAGGTGCACTTCCGGCCACGCCTTCTCGAGAATGGCGTTCTGCGCGGCGCGGAGGATGTTCGTGTTGAACGCGCCGGCCAGGCCGCGGTCCGCGGTGACCACCACCAGCAGGACCTTGTTCTCCTGCTCGCGCTCCTGCAGCAGCGGGTGCTGGTTCATGTCGACGCGGGTGGACATCGACGCGAGCACCTGGCGCAGCGCGGCCGAGTAGGGACGCGCGGCCATCATCCGCTCCTGCGCGCGGCGCAGCTTCGCCGCGGCCACCATCTTCATGGCCTTGGTGATCTGCTGCGTGTTCTTGACGCTGCGGATCCGTCGTCGGAGATCGATGGTGCTCGGCATGGCTTAGGCGGCCGCCAACACGTTGGCGTTGTCCTTCACGTACTGCTCTTTGAAATCGGTGATGGCCTTGCGGATGGCCCCTTCGAGCTCGGCGTCGAACTTCTGCGCCGTCTCGAGCTTGTCGACCAGCTGCGCGTGCTCGTCGGTGAGGTGCTGGTGCAGCGCGGCCTCGAACGGACGGACGGCGTCGACGGCCAGGTTGTCGAGGAAGCCTTTCGTGCCGGCGTAGATCGACGCGGTCTGGAGACCGACGCGCAGCGGCTGGAACTGCCCCTGCTTGAGGATCTCCACCAGGCGCTTGCCGCGGTTGAGCTGCTGCTGCGTGTTCTTGTCGAGGTCCGAGCCGAACTGCGCGAACGCCGCCAGCTCGCGGTACTGCGCGAGGTCGAGACGGAGCGTGCCCGACACGGAGCGCATCGAGCGCACCTGCGCCGAGCCGCCGACGCGCGAGACCGAGATGCCGACGTTGATGGCCGGACGGACGCCGGAGTGGAAGAGGTCCGTCTCCAGGAAGATCTGGCCGTCGGTGATGGAGATGACGTTGGTGGGGATGTACGCGGAGACGTCGCCGGCCTGCGTCTCGATGATCGGCAGCGCGGTCAGCGAGCCGCCGCCCATCTTGTCGCTCAGCTTCGAGGCGCGCTCCAGGAGGCGCGAGTGGAGATAGAAGACGTCGCCCGGGTACGCCTCGCGGCCCGGCGGGCGGCGCAGCAGCAGCGAGATCTCGCGATACGCGGCCGCGTGCTTGGAGAGATCGTCATAGATGACCAGAGCGTGCTGGCCGTTGTAGAGGAAGTACTCGCCGATGGCGGCGCCGGCGTATGGCGCGAGGTATTGCAGCGGCGCGGCTTCCGAGGCCGAGGCGTTGACGACCACGGTGTAGTCCATGGCGCCGTACTGCTCGAGCGTCTTCACGACCTGGGCAACGGTCGATTTCTTCTGACCGATGGCGACGTAGATGCACTTCACGTCCTTGCCCTTCTGGTTGATGATCGTGTCGATGGCCACGGCGGTCTTGCCGGTCTGGCGGTCGCCGATGATCAGCTCGCGCTGGCCGCGGCCGATCGGAATCATGGCGTCGATGGCCTTGAGGCCGGTCTGCAGCGGCTCCTTGACCGGCTTGCGGTCGATGACGCCCGGGGCCAGGCGCTCGATCGGATAGAACTCGGTCGAGGCGATGGGCCCCTTGCCGTCGATGGGGACGCCGAGGGCGTTGACGACGCGTCCGACCACGGCCGGCCCCACGGGGACGGACATGATGCGGCCGGTGCGCTTGCACTCGTCGCCTTCCTTCAGCTCCTGGTAGTCGCCGAGGAGCACGACGCCGACGTTGTCTTCCTCGAGGTTCAGCGCCAGGCCGGTGACGTCGTGCGGGAACTGCACGAGCTCGCCGGCCATCACGCGCTCCAGGCCGTAGACGCGGGCGATGCCGTCGCCGACGGAGGTGACGGTGCCCACTTCCGAGACGTCGACGCCGCGGCCGATGCCCGTTAATTGTTGACGAATAATCTCTGTGATTTCATCTGCCTTCAAATCGACGGCCATTTGTGTTCTCCGATATGGCGACGTGAACCGTTTACGCTAGTGACTCGCGAAATTTGTTGATCTTGCCGATGACCGACGCGTCCCAGATCTCGCTGCCGATCCGCACCACGAAGCCGCCCAGCAGGTTCGGGTCGGTCTTGATGTCCAGCTCGACCTTCTTGCCGACTTTCTTCGAGAGCGTGTCGGCCAGATCCTCGATCTCGTCCGGGGTGAGCGCCTTGGCGCTGCGCACTTCCGCGACCGCCACGCCGAGGGCCTTGTTCACGTAGGCCGCCAGCGCTTCCACGATCGCGTCGATGGAGTTGATGCGGTGATGCTTCACGAGCACTTCCAGCGTGCGCACGGCCAGGTCGGAAGCCTTCATCTTCTTGGCGATCTGGCGGGTGATGGTCAGCTTCGTCTCCTCGTCCACCGGGTTGGCGTAGAGGTCGCGGAGCTCGGCCGAGCCGCGCAGGGCGTTGGCGAAGATGAGCAGCTCGCCGCGCAGCTCGTTGGCCTTGGCCGGCGAGCCGGCGGCGTCCATGATGGCGCGGGCGTAGGGTCTGGCGAAACGACGGATCATGCCCGCACCTCAGCAGAAATTGAAAATTGAAAATTGAAAATTGAACGCTGCACCGCGCTGCCTTTTTCAATTTTCAATTTTTCATTTTCAATTCGTCTCATGCGCGCACCTCACCTACTTCACGGAGGCTCTCCTGGAAGAGCTTCTTCTGGTCCTGCTCGGTGATCTGCTCGCGCAGGATCTGCTCGGCGCGCTCGCTGGCGAGCTGGCCGGCATACTCGGTCAGCTCGGTACGGGCGTGCTTGAGACGGTTGTCGACTTCGGTGCGCGCGGCGGCGAGGATCTTCTGCGACTCGGCCTCGGCGGCGGTGATGAGCTCGCGCTTCTGGCGCTCGCCCTCGGCCAGGGCACGCTCATGGATGGCCCGCACTTCCGCCTCGATCGCGGAGAGGCGCGCCTGGATCTCCCCCGCCATGCGGTCGGCCTTCTCGCGGCGCTCGCGCGCCTCGTCCGCGGCGCGCTTGATGGCCTCGCTGCGCGCGGCGAATCCTTTCTTCACCGGGCCGCCGACGAAGTACGCCAGCACGCCGATGAAGAGGATCATGTTGGCGATCTTGAGGATCCACCCCGGGATGCCGAAGTAGGTCTGCTCGTGGTGCTCGGCGCCTTCCGCGGCGCCCTCGGTCGGATGCGCCTGTTCGTGCGCTTCCTTCTCGGCGCCGTGGGCGGCGGTGCCGCCGCTCTTGTCGACCTGCGCGAAGAGCGCCGGCGCGGCGAGCAACATCAGGATGACGATCAGGCGGCGCATCAGACGGCCCTCCCCAGGATGCGCTCCGCGGCCAGGCGGGCCAGCGAGTCGGATTCCGCGATGATCCGCGCCCGCGCGGCGGTGACGTCGGCGCTCAGTTGCTGGTCCGCCTCGGCGATGACCGTCCGCGCCTCGGCGTTGGTCTTCTCGACGAGCTGCTGGCGGTAGCCGGCGGCCTCGCCGCGGAAACGCTCGCGCACCTGTGCGGCCTCGCGCTTGGCGGCGAGAAGCTGCGCCTCGGTCTGCGCGGTGGCGTCGTTGAAGCGCCCCAGCGCGTCTTCGTACAACTGCTCGGCCGACCTGGTCTCCGTCTCGCGCGCTTCCAGCACCTCGTTGATCGGCTTGAGGAAGAACGTGCGCACGACCCAGTAATTGATGATGAAGATCACCATGATCGCGAGCAGAGAGGGATCGGGCGTCAGATTGATTTGCATAGCGTTTTTTCGTGGAAATCACTGCTCGGGGCGAGCCGCGCAGGAGGGCTCCAGAGGCGCGGGAGCCGCCCAAAGCCGCGGTTGTATACCACATCGGAAAGAACGTTGTCACGCAAGCGGTTGCGGGAGGAGCGTGTCGGACGAAAACTACCGAAATATCCTCGACCGGGCTGATCGGCATTTCGCCGCGGTGATGCAGTCCCAGCCGCAGAACCTGCAGTGCGGCGCGGGGTGTTCCCTCTGCTGCTACGGGCTGTTCGAGATCGGCTCCGGCGACGTCCCCGTGATCGCCGAGGGGCTGGAGAAACTGCACCCGTCGCGGCGGCGGAAGATCATCCGCAAGGCGCTCGAGATCGTGGAGTCGAGCAACCACCCGAACCTCCGGGAGTGCTCCCCCGAGGAGAAGGAGGCCTTCTTCGACCGCACGCAGTCGACCCCCTGCCCGAACCTCGACGAGGCGGGCCTCTGCATGATGTACGAGGCGCGCCCGCTGGTCTGCCGCACGTTCGGGCTGCCGCTGCGCGAGGGACGCAGGTACGTGGGCGACGTCTGCGAGCTGAATTTCACCTCCGCGCCGCGGAAGGAGCAGATGTCCGCGGCGTGGGACCTGGAGTGGGAGGACGTGCTCGGCCCCGAGGACGAGTTCACGATCCCCGAGGTCATCGCGATGGTCGCGCGGATGCGAGGCTGGTGCTGAACGTAGGGCGGGCTTCAGCCCGCCGGGACGGGCTGAAGCCCGTCCTACGTCAGGCCTGTTTGACGAGGTTCGTGACGCTGCCGCCCTTGCGCTCCCCCATCACGCAGTTCCCCTGGAAGATCGCCCCTTCCTCGATGACCAGCGCCGGCGTGTCGATGTCGCTGTAGACCTTGCCATTGCGGTGGATCTCCACGCGCTGGTCGGCGGTGATCTTGCCGAGGACCGTACCGCTGATGGCGATGCGGCCGACGTGGATCTCCCCTTCGATGTGCGCGCTCTCCCCGACGATCAGCTCGTTCTTCGAGCGGATCCGCCCGTTGAACTTGCCGTCGATGCGCATGGTGTCCTCGAACTCGAGCTCTCCCTTGAAGGAGGAGCCGCGGTCCAGGAATCCGTTCAGGTCGCCGCTTTTGCCTTTCATGCGTTGTCTCCCTGTTGCTGGTTGCTGGTTGCTGGTTCGTTGCGATGCATCGCCTTGAACCAGCAACCAGGAACCAGCAACACTATCTCTTTCTCCCCATCAACTCTTCCACCAGCCGGATCAACTCGTCCTCGCTGCCGAAGCGAATGTGAATCACGCCGCCGCGGCGCTTCCGGTCGATCTCGACTCGACTGCGTAAGGTCTTCGCCAGGCGCTCTTCGGCGTCGCGGGTGAAGACGTCCTTTTCTTTTTCGGGCTGCTCGGCCTTCGGCGACTTCTCGGCCGCCAGCATCTCGGTCTGGCGCACGTTGAGGTTGCGCTTGACCACGCGCTCGGCGAGCTGCTCCTGCTTCTTCGGCGTGTCGACGGCCAGGATGGCGCGGGCGTGGCCCATCGAGAGCTGGCCGGAGGCGAGCAGCTTCTTCACCGCGTCGGGGAGCTTCATCAGCCGCAGGAAGTTCGCGACCGTGGAGCGCTCCTTCCCCACCCGCTTGGAGATCTCTTCCTGGGTGAGCTGGAACTCCTCGTGGAGCTGGTGGTACGCGTACGCCTCTTCGATCGGGTTCAGGTCCTCGCGCTGGATGTTCTCGATGAGCGCGACCTGGAGGACGTCGCCGTCGGCCATCGTCTCCTTGATGACGACGGGGACGCTCTTGAGCTCCGCCTTCTGGGCGGCGCGGAAACGGCGCTCGCCGGCGATGAGGCGGTATTTATTGTCGCCAATTTTCGTGACGACTAACGGTTGGATAATACCGTGCTCCCGCACGCTGCGCGAGAGCTCCTCGATGGAGGCATCGTTGAACGTCTTGCGCGGCTGGTACGGGTTCGGCTGGATCTGCTCGATCGGCACGTTGGCCAGTCCCGACCCGGGAGACGCCGCCGCCGGCGCGGGTGCGGGCGCCTCGACGGGACGGCTCGGGATCAGGGCGCCGAGGCCGCGGCCGAGAGCTTTCTTCTGCGTGCTCATGTCAGGACGTTCTCCGCGCGCTGGATGAATTCTTTGGCGAGGTTGATGTAGGCCTCGCTCCCTCGCGAGCGAATGTCATAGAGGATGATCGGTTTGCCGAAGGAGGGGGCTTCCCCAAGGCGCACGTTGCGGGGGATGACGGTCTTGTAGACCTTGTCGCCGAAGTGGCTCCTCACCTCTTCGGAGACCTGGCGGGCCAGGTTCATCCGCTCGTCGTACATGGTGAGGGCGATCCCCTCGATCTCGAGGCCGGGGTTGAGCATGTCGCGGACGCGCTCGACGGTATTGACGAGCTGCGCCACGCCCTCGATGGCGAAGTACTCGCACTGCATCGGGACGAGGACGGAGTTGGCGGCGGTGAGGCCGTTGACGGTCAGGAGGCCGAGCGACGGCGGGGAGTCGATGAGGACGTAGTCGTAGTCCCTGGAGACTTCCTGGAGGGCGCGGCGGAGGTAGAACTCGCGGCCGATGGCGTCGGAGAGCTCGAGCTCGGCCGCGACGAGGTCGACCGCGGAGGGGGCGACGTGCAGGTTCGGCAGCTCGGTGGTGACGACGACCTCGCGGATGTTCATCCCGTCGGTGAGGACGGGATAGATCGACTTCTCGAGGTTCTTGGAGATGCCGAGGCCGGAGGTGGCGTTGGCCTGGGGGTCGAGGTCCACGAGCAGGACGTTGCGCTCGCAGGCAGCCAGGGAGGCGCCGAGGTTGATGGCGGTGGTCGTCTTGCCGACGCCGCCCTTCTGATTCACGAGCGTAACGATCTTCATGATTGTTCCACGTGGAACGTCAGCACCACGAGGTAGTTGGATTCTCCTCGGGGCAACGGAACTGCTTCACCGGCGGTGAACCCTTCGAGCTGCGGGGCATCCGGCGATCCCTGGAAAAGCGCGACGCGTGCGCCGTCTTCCA
This sequence comes from Thermoanaerobaculia bacterium, assembly GCA_035627015.1. Taxonomy (GTDB): domain Bacteria; phylum Acidobacteriota; class Thermoanaerobaculia; order Gp7-AA8; family Gp7-AA8; genus QHVT01. The sequence continues at coordinate 62,372 of DASPMO010000045.1, forward strand.
GATGATCCTTCAGCGTCGGCACCCACTCCTCCGGATTCCCCACCGCCCGCGAGACGACCAGTGAAAACCGGAGCTCCGCGGGCAGCCGCTGCAGAAGGCGCGACAATCTATCACCGTAAACCTGCGACCTCAAGCCGCATTCGCGCACGACGTGCTTGAGGAAGGCCCATTTCTTCTGGTCTGCCTCGACCAGGTGGAAGCGGGCGGCCGGCGACATGATGGCCATGGGGATGGCCGGCAGCCCGCCGCCGGAGCCGAAATCCATCACTTCCCTCTCCGGCTTCAGGATCTCGGCCGCGGCCACGGCCTCGGCGATGTGCTCGTCGAGGTTGGCCGTGGCCTCGGGGCCGATGAGGTTCACCCGCTGGTTCCAGCGGAGAAGCTCGCTCCGGTAGACACCGAGCGATGGGTGATGAGCGATGAGCGATGAGCGACCCGGCTGCTCGTTCATCGTTCATCGCTCATGGTTCATCGCTCGCGGCGCGCGCCTCAGGTGCATGCGCACGATGGCAATCGCCGCCGGCGTTACACCCGGAATCCGGCTGGCCTGCCCCAAAGACAGCGGCCGGACCTTCGTCAGCTTCTCGGTCATCTCTCTGGAGAGACCGGGCAACGCATAAGTCATGCTCGCCGGGATGCGCAGCTCTTCGTCGTCCTGCAGTTTCGCCGCTTCGCGCTGCTGGCGCTCGATGTAGCCCGAGTAGCGCAGGCGGCTGATGACGCCTTCCGCTTCCTCCTCCGACAGCGCGCGAAAGGCCCGCGCGAGCTCCGGGAGGGCGCACTCAGCGGCGTTTGCGAGGCGCTCCAGCTCGAAATTCGGGCGCTGCGTCAGCTTGGCCACGGTGGTCGGGGCGGTCAGCTCGACGTCCGTCGCGGCCAGCCAGGCATTCGTTTCCTTGTCGGGGCGCAGCTCCAGCTCCCCCAGCTCCGTGGCGCGGCGCATGCGGGCGGTGCGCGCCTCGATCCGGCGCTGCCGCTCGTCGTCGAGGATGCCGAGCCGCTCCGCCACCGGCGAGAGGCGCTCGTAGACGGAGTCGCAGCCGAGGAGGAGGCGGTGCTCGGCGCGGGAGGTGAACATCCGGTACGGCTCCTCGGTGCCGACGGTGACGAGGTCGTCGATCATTACCGCGGTGTAGGCCTGGTCGCGGCGGAGGACCACCGGCTCCCCTCCCCGCACACTCTGCAGCGCGTTGATGCCGGCCAGGAGGCCCTGCGCGGCCGCTTCCTCGTAGCCGGAGGTGCCGTTGATCTGGCCGGCGAGGAAGAGTCCCTCCACGCCGCGCACCTGCAGCGTGGCGTCGAGCTGCTCGGGATTCACGAAGTCGTACTCCACGGCGTAGCCGTAGCGGGCGATCCTGGCCTGCCCGAATCCGGGGAGCGAGCGGACCACGGCGTCCTGCACGTCGGCCGGCAGGGACGTGGAGATCCCGTTCATGTAAAGCCACGGGTGCCGCAGCCCCTCCGGCTCGACGAAGACCTGATGGCGCTCCTTCTCGGCGAAGCGCACCACCTTGTCCTCGATGGAGGGGCAGTAGCGCGGGCCGGCGGCCTGGATCTGGCCGGAGTACATCGGCGCGCGGTGGAGGTTTGCGCGGATCAGGTCGTGGGCGAAGCCTCCGGTGTGGGTGAGCCAGCAGAGGATCTGCGGCTGCTCCAGGCGGTCCGTGAGGATGGAGAAGGGGCGCGGACGCTCGTCGCCCGGCGCCTCTTCCAGCTTCGAGAAGTCGACGGTAGTGCGGTCGACGCGCGGAGGCGTGCCGGTCTTCAGGCGGCCGAGCTGCAGGCCGAGGGCGCGCAGCGAGTCGGAGAGCGTCTCCGCGGAGGGCTCGCCGAAGCGGCCGCCCACGGTCTGCTGCTCGCCGGAGTGCATGAGGGCGCGGAGGAAGGTGCCGGTGGTGACGATGACCGCCTGCGCCGCGAGCCGCATGCCGTCGGTGAGGACCGCCCCGCGGACCGTGCGCCCGTCGATGAGCAGCGACTGGATTGCCCCCTCGACGATGTCGAGGTGCGGCTCGGCGGCGAGGAGATCCTGCACGGCGGCAGCGTACAGGTCGCGGTCGCACTGCGCGCGCGGTCCCTGGACGGCCGGACCCTTGGAGCGGTTGAGGATCTTGAACTGGATGCCGGCGCGATCGGTGGCCTCACCCATCAACCCGCCGAGAGCATCGATCTCCTTGACGAGGTTTCCCTTGGCCAGACCACCGATGGCGGGGTTGCATGACATGCGGCCGATGGCATCGCGGAGCATGGTGACCATGGCCACACGAGCACCGCCGCGGGCGCAGACGCGCGCCGCTTCAGCTCCGGCGTGACCGCCGCCAATGACCAGGATGTCCCACCTGCGCATATGTTCCACGTGGAACACGACATGTGACCGGCGTCATCCCATCGCGTGTCGCCGCGCTGACCACACATGAATCGTCCTGGGGAACATCATCAGAGCAGACCGATCCATTGATCAATTGCTGTCAATGATGAGATCGCTCAGTGCTGATCGATACATCGCGAATCATTGATGTGCTCAATGAAGCCAGATGATCATGAGGTCGATCTCATCTATTGAAAGGATCGTCTGTACTTGTCAAATTTATCAGGTGGTCTTGATGATTGGCTCAGGCTGTTGCGACGAACACATCGTTACTTCCTGTCGCATTCATCACTTGCCGATGCAGAATTGATCGAAGATCTCCGATAAGATTTCATTACGGGTAATCGCGCCGGTAAGCGTCCCAAGCGCGTTGGCAGCGCGGTAGAGGTCGACGAGAATCATCTGTTCGTCGAGATCAGACGAGGCGAGCGCGGCTCTCAGCGCCTCCTCGCATTCGGCGACGGCCAGCCTCTGCCGTTCATTGACCAGCGCTCCTTCCGGCGCGACGTACTGCTCGCGGACCAGTTCGTCCAGGCGGGCGAGCAGGGCGTCCATGCCCTCGTCGGAGACGGCGCTGATGGCGAGAGGCGGTTGGCGGTTGACGGTTGGCGGTTGACGGGTCGGTGTCAAGTCCGCTTTGGTGAAGACGAGCTGGACGTTTTCCAGGGCGGCGAGCTCGGCTTCGTCTTCTGGAGTCAGGCCGATGGTGCTGTCGACGAGATAGAGAATGATGTCGGCGGTGCGGGCGGCTTCCCTGGCCCGGGCGACCCCGATGTCTTCGACCACGTCCGCGGTCTCACGCAGTCCGGCCGTGTCGGCCAGGATGACCGGGAGCCCGCCGATCTCGATCGTCTCGCGGACGATGTCCCGCGTCGTCCCCGGGATGGGGGTGACGATGGCGCGGTCGCTGCCGACCAGGCGGTTGAGCAGCGTCGACTTGCCGGCGTTCGGGCGGCCGAGGATCACGGCCGAGAGGCCGGTGCGGGTGGCGCGGCCGCGGCGATAGGTCTCGGCCATCGACGCCACTTCGCGGAGCGCGGCCGACAGGCGGGTGGTCACCTCGTCCCGCGTGATGAACTCGTACCCCTCCTCCGAGAAGTCGAGCGCCGCCTCGAGCCGGGAGATGACCTCCAGAAGCACTTGACGGATCGCGGCCGCTTTCCGGCTCAAAGTACCTTCCAGATTCGAAAGCGACAGCTTCGCCTGCAGCGCCGTGCGCGCGTTGATCAGGTCCGCGATCGACTCCGCCTGCACGAGGTCCATCTTCCCGTTCAGCACCGCGCGCTCGGTGAACTCCCCCGGCTCCGCCATCCGCGCCCCGAGCTCCACGCAGGCCTCGATCACCCGCGACACCAGCAGCGGATTGCCGTGCAGCGTCAGCTCGACGAGGTCATTGCCGGTGAAGGAGTGGGGCGCCTCGTAGCGGATGGCAATCGCCTCGTCGATCGACTCGGCGGTTGTCGGTTGTCGGTTCTCGGTTGTCTGCGATTCCTCGCCTGAAGGCACAGACAACTGACAACTGACAACTGACAACAACTTCACGAGCGCGGCGTGCCGCACCGCCGGAGGTGCCGACCGCGTCAGAGAGGCAAGGATCGACGAAGCCGCGGGGCCATCGATCCGTACGATGGCCAGGGCGCTGCGCCCCGGCGGGGTGGCCGGGGCGACGATGGTGTCAATCGGAATCACGGGCGGCCGACGGCTGATCCTCCGGCTCGTCGGCTGGAGCCTCGGCGGGCTCGCTCGCGGGGCGCGGGACGATGGCCACGCGTTTGTAGAACCCTTCGCCGCGCGAGTCGGTGGTCACGTCGGCGTCATCGCGCAGGGCGATGTGCACGATGCGGCGCTCGATCGGCGACATCGAGGGGAGCAGCTCCTCGCGGCCGCCGCGGCGGACGCGGTCCGCCACTTCCCGTGCGCGGCGCCCGAGGTCCTCCTCGCGCGACGACTTGAACGACTCGCAATCGAGCTCGATCTCTTTCTCCACCTTCCGTCCGACCAGGGCCTTGTTCGCCAGCACCTGGATCGCGTCGAGCAGCTCGCCGTGATGGTCGGTCAGCAGGGAGGCATCGGCGCCGTACAGCTTCACGTGGACCTGGGTGTCGTTCTCCTCGGTGCGCGCGATGACGTCGAGCTTGGCCAGGAAGGTCACCGTCTCGACCCACTCGCGCACCACCTTCGCCGCCTCCGACTCCGGCCCCTGCTCGGGGACGTCGCCGAGGAACGTCTCGAAGTCGCCGGTGCGGAACTCGCGGCCTCCGCCGCCGCGGCGCGGACCGCGTCCACGGCCCCCTTCGCGATCGCGGCCTCCGCCGCCTCCACCTTCACGGCGTCCCCGCCCGCCGCCGCCATCGCGGCGCCCACCGCGCCCGCCTCCCCCGCCTCCGCCGCCTCCACGGTCGGCGCGCGGCGGACGCGCGTCCGGCAGGGGCGCCAGCGGAGCCGGCGCGGGCGGCGGCTCGGCGGCGGCAGTGTTGACCTCCGCCTCGATGACCACCCGTTTCATCCCGCCGAGAAAGCCGCGCTTCTCCAGCAGCACGTGATACGTGAGCTGCCAGCGGTCGACGCCCAGTGCCTGCGTCGCCTGCTGCAGCGCGTCCTCGAGATTCCGTCCTTCGAAACGCTGACTCATTCGTCGTTCCTATGCGGTTGCCGCGGGAGGATCGGGATGATCCTTCCACCACTTATTCATGATCAACATCTGAATGATCGTCAAGATGTTCTGCACGAGCCAGTAAAGAACGAGCCCGCTCGGGAAGTCCTTGAACATGAAGCCGAACACCAGCGGCATGATCAGGAACATCTTCCGCTGCATCGGGTCGCCGGTGGCCGGCGTGAGATACGTCTGCAGGAACATGGTGGCCGTCATCAGGATCGGCAGCACGTACGTCGGATCCTTCTCCGACAGGTCGCGGATCCAGAGCACCCACGGCGCGCCGCGCAGCTCGATGGCCCGCGAGAGCAGGTTGTAGAAGCCCCACAGGATGGGGAGCTGCAGCACCAGCGGCAGGCAGCCGGCCATTGGATTGATGCCCTCTTTCTGGTAGAGCTGCATCATCTCCATGTTCATCTTGTTGCGCTGCTCGGCGTCGCTGCGCGCTTTCTTGTACTTCGCCTTGATGGCCTCGACCTTCGGGCTGACGCGCTGCATCTTCTTCATCGAGACGTTGCTCTTGTGCTGCAGCGGGTAGAGCACGAGCTTGATGATGAACGTCAGCACGACGATGGCCCAGCCGAAGTTCGTCGTGTACTGGTTGATCCAGGTCAGCGCCACCAGGAAGAAGCGCGCGATCATGCCGAACCAGCCGAGCTGCAGCGCCGCGTCGAAGCCGTAGGCGTCGAGCACCTTCGCTTCCTTCGGGCCGAAGAAGGCGTTGCCGGCCACCGAGCCGTCGCCGCTCGCGTTCACGGCGGCGAAGAAGTCGGGGCGCTTCTGCTTCGTGGCCGCA
>DASPMO010000046.1:0-53004 GCA_035627015.1 Thermoanaerobaculia bacterium
GCACTCGCGCTGCACCGCCCAAAAATGCAATCAAATACGGCCACTGGAACTCGACCCACTCCCGCACATCCACCCGTTCCTTCATACACTTAGCTTACGCCGTTTGCTAAGTTAGTGCATATGGGCTGAAGCCCGCCCTACGTCGAGCACACTTTTCGCGATGCGCATGCGTAACGTAGGACGGGCTTCAGCCCGTCCCGGAGCTAGCCCTTCACGAACACATTCGCCCGGTAATACGCCAACTCCGCGATCGACTCCTCGATGTCGTCCAGCGCGCGGTGGAGCTCCTTCTTCTTCGGCGCCTCGTACTTGCCGCCGTACCACTCCGCCGCCAGGAGCTTGATCGAGCTCACGTCCACCACCTTGTAGTGCAGGAACTCGTGAAACTCCGGCATGTACTTGACCAGGAACCGCTTGTCCTGGCCGATCGAGTTGCCGCAGAGCGGGGCGGTGCGCGCGTAGCAGTACTTCTTCACGAACGCGAGCGTCTGGCGCTCGGCCTCGGCGACCGAAACCCCTTCGGACCGCACGCGCTCGAGCAGCCCGCTCTTCTTGTGCGTGCGGCGGTTCCAGGCGTCCATCGCCGCCAGCCGCTTGTCACTCTGGTGGATGGCCAGGACCGGGCCGCGGGCGATGATCTCGAGGTCGTAATTCGTGACGATCGTGGCGATCTCCAGCAGGACGTCGTGCGCCGGGTCGAGGCCCGTCATCTCACAATCGACCCACACCAGATGCTTCTTGCTCCGCTGCGCTCGTGCCATCGCGCGCGCATTGTAATCGGGTACCATCGGCATCGATGAAGAGACTGCTGCCCCTGCTCCTCCTCGTGGCCGCCGGCGCATCCGCCCAGGAGTTCCGCGCGCGCGTCGCCGAGGTGCACAACGGCAACACCATCAGCATCCAGGAGCCCGGCCGCCGCGGCACCGAGATCGTTCGCCTCGAAGGCGTGTCCGTGCCGGGACGGTGGCGTCCGTTCGCCGCCAAGTCGCGCGAGTCGCTCCGCGCCCTGGTCAAGTACAAGCAGGTGACGATCGTCCCGCGCTCCGCCGACCGCTACGGCCGTCTCACCGCGACGGTCCTTATCGACGGCCTCGACGTCGGCCTCGAGCAGATCCGCCGCGGCCTGGCCTGGTACGAGCCGGAGGGCCACGACCTGGCCGACTACGAGGCCGCGGAGGCGGACGCCGAGCGCGAAAGACGCGGCCTGTGGGCGGAGCGCCGCTGAGCTGACTGAACGCGTTCAAAAAATCTCCTTGACGCCGGGCCGTTCGCGACCTACCTTGCTTTTGAACAGATTCAAAAGTCAGGAGGAAGCCATGAAGATCGTCATTCCCGGCGGCACCGGACACCTCGGACGGATCCTCACCGAGTCCTTCCGCCGCCGCGGCGACGAGGTGGTCGTGCTCAGCCGCAACGTCGAGGCCTCCGGGGCCCGCCTCTGGGACGGGCGCACCGCCGGCGACTGGGCCGCGGAGATCGACGGCGCGGACGTGGTGATCAACCTCGCCGGCCGCAGCGTCGACTGCCGCTACGGGCCGAAGGAGCGGGAGGAGATCCTCCGCTCCCGCGTCGACTCCACCCGCGCCGTCGGCGAGGCCATCGCCCGCGCCAGGCAACCTCCCGCGCTCTGGCTGCAGGCCAGCACCGCCACGATCTACGCGCATCGCTACGACGCGCCGAACGACGAGTACACCGGCATCCTCGGCGGCCACGAGCCGGGCGTGCCGGACGAGTGGCGCTTCAGCATCGACGTGGCCAGGGCCTGGGAGCAGGCACTCGACGACGCCCGCACGCCCTGCACGCGCAAGGTGAAGATGCGCATGGCCATGGTCATGAGCGCCACGCGCGGCGGCCCGTTCCACGCGCTGCTCCGCCACGTGCGCCTGGGCCTGGGACGCTTCGGCGACGGACGGCAATACATGTCCTGGATCCACGAGCGGGACTTCGTCCGCGCGGTGCAGTGGCTGATCCGGAACGACATCGACGGGCCGGTGAACCTGGCCGCCCCCGAGCCGCTGCCGTGCGAGCAGTTCCTGCACGAGCTGCGCGAAGCATGGGGCACCACCACGCTGGCCGTGCCGGTCGGCGGCGTCGCGCTGCAGGTCGGCGCGATGATGTGGCGCACCGAGCCGGAGCTCGTGCTCAAGAGCCGGCGGGTCATGCCCCAGCGTCTGATGGAGAACGATTTCAGCTTCGACTTCACCACCTGGCACGACGCCGCGCGCGATCTCTGCGCGCGCTGGCGGCGCGGCGTGCCGGAATCTGAGGTGCGCGTGGCCGCGATATGGTGAAATCACCTTTGTGAAGACGCCTAAGGCCGAAGAGACGCGGGACCGCATCCTCGACGCGGCCCTGCGTCTGTTCCGCGAGCGCGGCTTTGCCGAGACCACCATGCGCGACGTGGCCCAGGCGGCGGGCGTGGCCACCGGTGCCGCCTACTACTACTACCGCTCGAAGGAAGAGCTGGTGCTGGCGTTCTACGTACGCACCGATCAGGAGGCGAGAGAGCTCTTCGCGGACGCACTGGCCCGGTCGAAGAAGCTCGAGAAGCGGATGCGCGGGCTGATCGAGGTGAAGTTCACCCAGTTCGCCGAGCATCGCGCCCTCCTGACCGCGCTGCTCAAGGCCGGAGTCGACCCGCGCGATCCGCTCTCGCCGTTCGGCGACAAGACGCGCGCGGTCCGCGAGGACAACATCGCCTGGTACGCGCGCGCGCTCGAGGGCTCGGAGGTACGGGTGCCGGCCGACGTCGCCGCCGACGTGCCGCGCCTGCTCTGGCTCTACCACATGGGCATCATCTACTTCTGGATCACGGACGACTCGCCGGGCCAGGCCCGCACGCAACGGATTCTCGACGCCACGCTCGACCTCGTCGTGCAACTGCTCAAGGCCGCGTCGCTTCCCTTCATGGGGCCGCTGCGGAAGAAGGCGGTGAAGGTGATCCGGGCGTTCGAGTGAATGATGTCATGCTGAGCCGCGCAGACGCGCAGGATCCCCTGCCGACGGAGCGTGCATCGTGCACCGGCAGGGGATCCTTCGCTGCGCTCAGGATGACACGCAGGGCTCAGATGCGCTTCGCGCTCTCGATGACCAGCTCTTCGCCGTTCGCTTCGTCGCAGCTCACGACCTTCCCCTTCACCTGGACCGTGGCGCCATTGGCGCCCTGCTCGAGCACTTTGCTCGCGGTCTTGTGACAGATGGTCAGGGTCTTGTTGCTGTCGGCGACGCGGAAGATCTTCGCGCCGTCGGCGTTCGTGGCGATCGTGCCGGTGAGCGAAACGCTCTTGGTCTTGTTGAGGTCGCAGTTCTTGCCGCCGGCGAAGGCAGCGGTGGCCGTGAAGACGAGAATCAGGGCGAGGATCAATGGCAGTCGTTTCATCGTGTGATTCCTTTCACCGTGAATGTAGGTCCGTCCGTTCACCGAGTCTTTTCAGATCGGACAACACTCGGCGACGTTGAGTATCATCGCGCCCCAATGATGGACTCGAGAAAATCGACCGATGGCGTGTTGCTCGTCGATAAGAAGAGCGGACTCACGTCACACGACGTCGTCGAGCGGTTCCGCCGCCGCGCCAAAGTGAAGAAAGCGGGACACACGGGCACGCTCGATCCGCTGGCCACCGGCCTGCTGGTGCTCTGCGTCGGCAAGGCCACGCGGCTGCAGGCGTACCTGATGGGCATGGAGAAGACGTACGAGGGGACGATCCAGTTCGGATGGGCCACCGACTCGTACGACGCCGCCGGCACGCCCGCCGGCGAGGAAAGCGAGCGCGACGTCACGCACGTCGACTTCGAGCCGCACGTCGAGCGCTTCCGCGGCGAGATCGAGCAGATGCCCCCCGCGTTCTCCGCGAAGAAGATCGACGGCACCCGCGCCTACGAGCTGGCCCGCAAGGGCGAAGAGGTGAAGCTGCAGCCGAAGCGCGTGACGGTCTACGAGTTCACGATCCTCGGCGTCGAAGGGTCGCGCCTGCGCTTCCGCGTCCGCTCCTCGGCCGGCACGTACATGCGCTCGCTGGCGCACGACCTCGGCCAGGCCATCGGCGTCCCCGCGCACCTCAGGGAGCTCCGCCGCACCGCCATCGGCAACTTCCACCTGGAGCAGGCCATTTCGTTCGACGCCATGGCCGAAGGGACGCCCGAGGCGATCCTGGCGCAGCCGCACTTCCAGTCGCTGGCCGAGATCGACCTCCCGCTGGAGAAGCTCCGCATCGACTGGGCCCAGCAGGGGAAGCTGATGCAGGGGCAGGGGGTGATCATGGTGCCGCGCGTGCCGGTGCGGAAAGGCGACCTCCTGGCCCTCGGCAACCCGCACGATCAGCTCGTCGCAATTGGCGAGGTGGTGAACGTGTTGCGGGAAGGCGGACCGGTCGAAGTACGCCCGAAAGTCGTCCTGGCCGGATAAATGACCCTCATGAAACGCCTAGCCCTGGTGCTCTTCCTCCTGCTGACCGTGACCGCGGCCTTCGCGGCCGAGAAGAAGTCGCTCACGCTGACCGGTACGTCCGGGAAGACGCGCATCCGCCTGCAGCTCGTCCTCCATGCCGCGGACATGAAAGCGATCCGCGTCTACTCCCAGCCGAGCAACACCCTCCTCGGCGTCTTCGTCAACGAGGCGCAGCCGGACCCGGCATGGCTCGAGAAGACCTTCCCGGCCGCCTCGCGCCCCGAGCGCTTCCCCCTGACGTCCCTCGAGTTCGCCCCCGACCGCTCCGCGACCGTCTTCTCCGACCGCCCGAAGATCGGCGACGACACGGTCGAGATCTACATCCACCGGGGCGGGAAGAAGAAGGAAGAGAAGATCGTCGAGCGCAGCAACCCGGCCGATTTCAAGATCGAGAAGTGACAGCGGACCGCCGGCGTCCCCGCCGGCTGTCTGCGCAGGCGTCCCGCCTGCGCTTTCGGGCGGGTGTCAGTCGAACAGCTCGAGGACCACTCGTTCGGGATGGGCAACGAAACTTTCGATTGCGCGAAAGTTCAAACGCAACACCTGTTCGATGACGGCCGTTTTGCAGTTACCCATCCGTAGCCAGAGGATTTTCGGAGGGGCACCGCGCAGGACCGCGAGCTCGGCGACGTCTTTGTCCTTGGTGACGAATACGAAGCCGTGAGTCTTCGCGATCAGCCAGAGCTGGGGATCGTTCGTGCGGCTCAGGTTCAACAGGCGAGTCTGTGTGCTATCGGGAAAGAGATCGGCCAGCCGGGGCACGAGCTTATGCGAGATGTTGTGATCGAACAGCAGCTTCAACGGTGCGACACCGCCGTCTTCCGTTCGCGATCCGCGGCGTAGCTCAGACTGGCCAGGATGTCCTCGTGTGTGAGGTCGGGGTAGTCCGAAAGGATCTCTTCTTCCGTCATCCCGGAGGCGAGATACGACAGCACATCGAACACCGTGATGCGCAACCCGCGGATGCAGGGCTGGCCTCCGCGCTTGTCCGGCTCCACGGTGATGATGTCGCGATAGTCCATCCGAGCGGTTATGTTAGCAGCCATGACCGAGCTCATCGCCTACTTCGACCGCATCCGTGAGCGCACCATGCGCGTTGTGGCCTGCGTTCCGCCGGAGCGCATCGACTGGACGTACAAGGAGGGGAAGTTCACCTTCGGGGACGTCATGCGGCACCTCGCCTCCATCGAGCGGTGGATGTTCACGGAGAACGCGATGGGGCGGCCGAGCCGGTATCCGGGGCATGGGCGGGACCTGGCGGACGGGTATGACGCCGTGGTCGCGTACATGAAGGCGATGCATGGCGAGTCGATGGAGATTCTCGGCACGCTCACCGAGGAAGACCTCAAGCGCAGGACCATGACCCCGGGCGGCGCGGAGCTGGCGGTGGGGAAGTGGCTGCGGGGGATGATCGAGCACGAGGCGCATCATCGCGGGCAGCTCTATCTCTACTGCTCCATGCTCGACATCCCGACGCCGCCGATCTTCGGGTTGACCGAGGAGGAAGTGCACCGGCGGTCAAGACACGAGTAACAGCAGAACCGCCAGGATCAGCAGAATCGCCGGGAGAAGCGACACGAGTGCCGCGGCCTGCAGGACTCGGCCCGCAAGGCGCGCGGTCCCGGTTGCGGAGGCGATGTGCCGCCGCAGGACGAAGGCGCCGACGGGCGCGAAGAACACGATCGTGACCACCAGGAATGCAGGGAAGTCCGGTCCACAGTCCCAGCAATGGGAAAGGGTGAAGTCATCAGGAGACTTGCTGGCCGTGGTCGCCGCGGGCAGATCGATGAACGCCGGAAGGGGGACCATCGGGGTGATCGGCATGAAGAGCAGGGAGAGGATCAGGAGAAACGTCGCGCTGACCGTCCCGAACAGATTCAGCCACTGCTCCGGCCTCATGACTCGTTCGACACACGAGATCCATGCTCCGCAACCTGGCGGGCTGAAGCCCGCCCTACGTTTGCCACAATCCGCGTAGCGAAAAGCGCGAATCCCGACACCGCAACTGACGAGCCGGGCCTTACACTGCGCGGCGACATGAGAAAAAGCGTCGCCGCGGTCCTCCTCCTGCTGCTGTCCACCCCCCTCTTTGCCGCGAGCACGCTGCGCATCATCAGCGCCGGTCCGGTGGGGGAGACGGCGACGCTCGCCGAGGCCAACGAGATCCGGGCGGTCTTCTCCGAGCCCATGGTCGTCCTCGGCAAGATCCCCAACCCCGTCACCGCCCCCTTCTTCCGCATCAGCCCCGCGGTCAAGGGCACCTTCCGCTGGTCCGGCACCACCACGCTCATCTTCACCCCCGCGCAGCCGCTGCCGTACGCCACGCAGTACACCGTCACCATCGACAAGACCGCCAAATCGGTGGCCGGCAACACGCTCGACCAGCCGTACGAGTGGACCTTCTCGACGCCCGCGCTGCGGCTGCGCAGCACCGACTGGTACCGCAAGTCCAACGGCTCCATCGTCATCGCCCTCCGTTTCAACCAGCCCCTCGACCCGCAGGTCCTCCTGCCGCACGTCAAGTTCCGCACCGTCGCGCACGACATCCAGCTCCCCGAGGAGCCGAAGGGAGAGCCGGCGTTCGAGGCCAAGAAAGCCAAGGCCATCGCCACCGCGCAGAACGGCGGCCAGCCCGTGCTCGCCTTCCTGGCCACCGAGTGGGACACGCAGCGCTTCCCGAAAGCCAACGACCTCGTGGTCCTGGAGACGAAGCCCGGCATCCCCCCCGACACGCACCTCGAGCTGCTGATCGACGACAAGCTCGCCGCCACGCCGCGCAGCGTCCGCGCCGGCGCGGTGCAGTCGTACGTCATCGAGCTGCCGCCGACGCTCTTCGTCACCGGCATGGACTGCCTGGCCGAGTGCGATCCGGAGTCGCGCAACGGCATCAACTTCCGTTCCGGCCCCGGGCTCAAATTCGCCGAAGTGCAGAAGGCGGTGAGTGTCGTCGACGTCACCGATCCGAAGAACGAGAAGCCGGTCAAGCCGAAGACGATCAAGCCCGAGTACGACTATCCGTCGTGGGGCTACGGCCTCGACGAGCTCGGGTTCTCGCTGCAGCCGGGGCGCCGCTACCGCGTGCGCGTCGATCCGAGCGTGAAGTCGGAAGACGGGCAGACGCTCGGCTATCCCTTCACCGCCACCATCGAGAACTGGAACAAGTCCGCCTTCGTCAGCTTCGGCTCGGGCCACGGCGTCTGGGAATCGAGCGGCGGGACCATCCTCCCGTTCCACGCCCGCAACTTCCGCAGCGTCAAGCAGTGGCTGGCGCCGATGACCGTCGAGAAGCTGATGCCGACCATGCGCACGCTGCGCGAGTCGGGCTTCAACGTCGCTCCCGAAGGGAAGCCGACCACGCGCAAGCTCGACCTCGGCCTGAACCGCATCTCCGCCATCGGCTTCGACCTCAAGCCGGTCATCGGCGACGACAATCTCGGCCTGGCCTGGGTCGGCATCCAGCCGGGCGACACTATGCCGAAGTCGCGCGTCTACGACCCGAGCCCCGTCTCCACGCTCGTCCAGGCCACGAACCTCGGCATCAGCGTCAAGGACAGCCCGCAGAACACGCTCGTCCTCGTCACGCGCCTCGACAACGCCCAGCCGGTGCAGGGGGCCACGGTCTCCATCCGCGACAAGGCCAACAAGGTCGTCTGGACCGGCACCACCGACGCCAGCGGCATCGCCGTCGCCCCGAACACCGACCTCCGCCGCAACGCCGACGAGAGGAAGAACAACCCCGAGTACGACGACGACTACTGGACCGCCCTCGGCGACCTGCACTTCGTCGTCATCGCCGAGAAAGACGGCGACGTGGCCTACGTCGGCAGCGACTGGAACGAAGGCATCACGCCGTGGGAGTTCGACGCCGAGTTCAACCTCAATGAAGCCGAGCCGCAGTTCCGCGGCACCGTCTTCGCCGACCGCGGCGTCTACAAGCTCGGCGAGGAAGTCCACCTCAAGCTCATCGCCCGCGCCGACACGCCGAACGGCATGCAGCTCCTCCCGCAGGGGACCAAGGTCACCATCACCACGCGCGACAGCCACTCGAAAGAGATCGACACGCGCACGGTCGAGATCAACGCCTGGAGCAGCGCGGAGTGGACCTTCCGCGTGCCGGCCGAGTCGCCCCTCGGCAACTACACCGTGGCCGCGAAGACGGTGAAGCACCGCGGCACGATCGGCGGCGAGTTCCTCGTCGCCGCGTACCGCCGTCCCGACTTCCGCGTCGACACCACGCTCGACGCCAACAGCACCCTGGCCGGCACGAAGCTCAACGGCCGCGTCACGGGGCGCTATCTCTTCGGCGGCGCGATGAATGGCGCCGAGGTGAACTGGATCTATTCGAAAGAAGAGCTGCTGGACGTCCCGCAGAAGATCACCGACCGCTGGCCGGAAGAGCGCTACGCCTTCCTCGGTCGCGACTGGGAGCTCGGCTCGATCTCGCGCCAGCAACTCCAGCAGGAAGACGCGACGCTCGACGCGAAGGGCGAGCTGCGCCTCTCGCTGGAGACGCAGCAGGACGCCGGCGTCCCGTACGAGTACATGCTCGAAGGAATCGTCACCGACGTCACGCGGCAGCAGATCGCCGGGCGGGCCTCGTTCCGCGTCGATCCGGCTCCGTGGTACATCGGCGTGTTACGCCCTCCTTATTTCGCCGACACGACCAACGGCATCGACACTGAGATCGTCGCCGCGGGGCTGGACGGCCTGGCCGTCGGCGGCGTGAACGTGAAGGTGGAGCTCAAGCGCCTGCAGTGGGTCAGCGTGCGCGCGTCCGAGGGCGAAGGGTTCTACAACTGGGAAAGCGAGAAGAAGGAAGTCGAGGCGGGGGAGTGGACCGTCACCACCAAGCCCGCGCCGGTGCCGCTGCACATCCCCATCGCCGAGGGGGGCGAGTATCTCCTCATCGCCACCGCCGATGACGGCAAGGGGCGCTCCACGAAGACGCGGGTCTGGTTCTACGCCACCGGCGCGGGATACACCGCCTGGGAGCGCCACGATCACAACCGCATCGACCTCGTGCCGGAGAAGCAGTCGTACAAGCCGGGCGACGTCGCGCGCATCATGATCAAGTCGCCGTGGGAGAGCGCCACCGCGCTGCTCACCACCGAGCGCGAAGGCGTGCGCACCTGGAAGCCGTTCACGCTCACGTCCACGCAGCAGACCATCACCATCCCCATCACCGAGAAAGACATCCCGAACGTCTTCGTCTCCGTGCTGCTGCTCAAGGGACGCACGCAGCAGGACCCGGGCAAGGACGGCAGCGATCCCGGCAAGCCGGCCTTCCGCCTCGGCTACGTGGAGCTGAAGGTCAGCGACGCGTCGAAGAAGCTGACCGTCGACGTGAAGGCCAACCGCGACGAGTTCCGTCCGGCCACCAAGGCGAAGATCGAGGTGAACGTGAAGGACGCGGCGGGCAAGCCGTCGCAGTCCGAGGTCACGCTGTGGGCCGTCGACTACGGCGTCCTGTCGCTGACCGGCTATGAGACGCCGGACGTGCTCGACACCATCTATCTGGAGAAGGCGCTGCAGGTCCTGAACGAGGAGTCGCGCCAGCGCATCATCAGCCGCCGCGTGCTGACGCCGAAGGGTGCCACCGACGGCGGCGGCGGCGGCAAGGACGCCGGGGCGGGGACGCTGCGCAAGGACTTCCGGGTGCTGGCGTTCTGGCTCGGCTCCGTGGTCACGGACGCGAAGGGGCGCGCCACGCGCGAGATCACGCTGCCGGAGTCGCTGACGACGTACCGCATCATGGCCGTGGCCGGCGACCGCCAGTCGCGCTTCGGCTGGGACAACGCCGAGATCCGCATCAACAAGCCGCTCATGCTCACGCCGGCCTGGCCGCGCTTCCTCGCCGTCGGCGACAAGGCGCACTTCGGCGGCGTGGTCCACAACACCGGCAAGAGCGGCGGCAAGGCCACGGTGTCGATCGAGTCGCTCGATCCGCAGATCCTCTCGTTCCGCTGTCATCCTGAGCGCAGCGAAGGACCCCCTGCGACGTGTGAAGGGGATGGTTCGCCGTCTCCGCGGCTCACCATGACAGTGGCCCCGTCGTCCGCCACCGAGGTCCGCTTCGACGCCGAAGCGAAGGCGGTCGGCGTTGCGCGCATCCGCATGCGCGTGCAGATGGGGCGTGAGAACGACGCATTCGAGGAGACGATCCCGGTGCGCGTGCTCGTGTCGCCGGAGACCGTGGCCGCGTACGGCGAGGCCAAACCGCGCGCCGAGGAGAAGCTCGAGATTCCGGCGGACGTCGTCCCGACCTTCGGCGGCATGCAGCTCGATCTCTCCTCCACCGCCATGGTCGGGCTGGCCGAGGGGGCGCGGTACCTCATCGAGTATCCGTATGGCTGCGCGGAGCAGCGCTCGTCGCGCGCGCTGGCGCTGATGCTGGCCGCCGACCTCGGCGAGGCCTTCACGCTGCCGGGCATCGACGCCGGCAAGGAGAAGCAGACCGTCCAGACGAACCTCAACGAGCTGTCGAAGTTCCAGTGCTACGACGGCGGCTTCGCCTTCTGGCCGGGCGACTGCGGCGCGACGTCGCCGTACCTCACCAGCTACGTGCTGCACGTCTTCCAGCGCGGCCGCGGCCTCGGCTACAACGTGAATCAGCAGATGCTCGACATGGCGTACGCGTACCTCGAGCAGAAGCTCGCCGAGCCGCCGCCGACGAACGAGGGATGGATGCCGGCCTACACCGCCTGGCAGGCCTTCACGATCAAGGTGCTGGCCGAAGGGAAGCGCAACGTCGACAGCCACCTCGAGCGCGTCTACGGCTACCGCGACCGCATGCCGGTCTTCGCGCTGGCGTTCCTCGTCGATGCCCTGCAGGCGAAGGGGGAGACGAAGGGCGCGCGCATGACCGAGCTGCGCCGCCGCATCAACAACTCCATCCTCCCCGAGGGGGGGCATGCCTTCGTCAACGAGCTCAAGGACCCGTACCTGCTCTGGCTCTGGAGCTCGAACGAGCGCTCGACGGCGATCGTCCTCGGCACGCTGGTGCGCGGCGGCGGCATCGCAGGTGCCGGATCAAATGACGAGGAGCTGGTCAAGCGGATGGTCCGCTGGCTGATGCAGGTCCGCAAGAACGGCCGCTGGGGGAACACGCAGGAGAACGCGTGGGCCATGGCGGCGCTGGTCGACTACTACAAGAAGTACGAATCGGAAGTGCCGGACTTTGTGGCCAACGTGGCGCTGGGGACGGAGACGCTGTCGACGGCCACGTTCCGCGGACGCTCCACCGAGGCGCAGCAGCAGCGTTTCTCCATGCAGCAGGTCCTCGCCAAGGGAACGCCGGGGCAGCAGCTCCCGCTCGTCTTCACGCGCGAGGGGACGGGCACGCTCTTCTACATGATGCGCCTGCGCTACGCCGCGAACGTGGCGCGCCTCGAGGCGCTCGACCGCGGCTTCCGCGTGGAGCGCTCGTACGCGCTGCAGAGCGGCGAGCCGGCCGCGTCCTTCAAGGCCGGCGACCTGATCGAGGTGACGCTGCGCGTGCGCAACACCAAGGAGCGCCGCTACGTGGCCGTGAACGATCCGCTCCCCGCCGGTACGGAGCCGGTGGAGGCGTGGTTCGCCACCACGGCCCTCTCGCTGGCGGAGTATGCGTCGCAGCAGCAGAGCACAGGGTGGGCGTGGTGGGAGCGCGGCGGCTGGGATTACACCGAGCGCCACGACGACCGCGTGAACGTCTTCGCCACACGCCTCGGCGAGGGCGATCACCAGTTCCGCTATCTCGTGCGCGCCACGACGGCCGGCACGTTCGTCGCCGCCCCGACGTACGTCGAGGAGATGTACGAGCCGGAAGTCTTCGGCCGCACGGCCACGAGCGTGGTGGAGATCAAGAAGTGAAATTCAACGTAGGGCGGGCTTCAGCCCGCCTCTCCCGGTTGGGCGGGCTGAAGCCCGCCCTACGTTTCCTCGCTTTGGGCGCGATCGCGCTCCTGGTGTGGGCGCGCCTCGGTCCCATCGACCCCGCGCTCCTCGAGCGCGACCAGTCGGTGACCATCACCGACCGCAACGGCGAAGTGCTCTACGAGTCGCTCTCGCGCGACGGCGCGCGCGGCGAGTGGCTCACCGCCGACAAGCTCCCGCCGCACGTCGTGCACGCCACGATCGCGGCGGAAGACCACCGCTTTCACCGACATCCCGGGATCGACCCAATCTCCGTCGCGCGCGCCATGGTGCACAACGTGCGTGCGTTTCGCATCGTCGAAGGCGGCTCCACGATCACGCAGCAGGTGGCCAAGCTCCTCCTGCGCTCGCAATCGCGCTCGTTTTCGCAAAAAGCGAAAGAGGCCGTGCTCGCGCTGCGCCTCGAGCATCGCTTCTCGAAGGAAGAGATCCTCGCGCTCTACCTGAACCTCGCGCCGTACGGGAACCGCATCGACGGCGTGGCCCGCGCCAGCCGCGCGTATTTCGGCTGCGCGCCGGCGCAGCTCACGCCCGCGCAGGCGGCGTTCCTGGCCTCGCTCCCGCAGCGCCCGACCGCGTTCAACCCGCTGCGCGATCCCGACAAGGCGCGCCACCGCCAGCGCCACATCCTGGCCCGCATGCCCCTCGGCGCGCAGGAGCGCCAGCGCGCCCTCCGCGAGCAGCTCCGCTTCACCCCCGTTTCTCAACCCGTCCTCGCGATGCACTACATCGAAAAAAACGCAGGGCGGGCTTCAGCCCGCCTCTCCCTCGACGCCCCGCTCCAGCGCGACGTGATCGGCATCATCAACGCCCAGCGCGAGACGCTCCTGAAGCACGGCGCCCACAGCGTGGCCGTGGCCGTCCTCGACAATGGGACCGGCCAGTGGCTGGCGTGGGAAGGCTCGGGCGACTACTTCGGCAAGGAGTTCGGCGGCGCCATCGACGGCGTGACTACCCCCCGCCAGCCCGGCTCGACGCTCAAGCCGTTCACGTACGCGCTGGCCTTCGAGAGCGGCCACACGCCGGCCAGCATCGTCCCCGACGTGCCGTCGCATTTCCCGACCGCGGAGCAGGGCGTCGTCTACACGCCGCGCAACTACGACGGGCGCCACCGCGGACCGCTGCGCGTGCGCGCCGCGCTGGCGGGGTCGCAGAACATCCCCGCCGTGGCCACGCTGCACCAGCTCGGCCCCGAGTCGCTCCTGCGCCTGCTGCGCAACTCCGGCTTCGAGGGGCTCGACCGGACGGCCGACTATTACGGCCTCGGCCTGACGCTGGGCGACGCGGAGGTGACGCTCGAACAGCTCGTGCGCGCCTATTCGCGCTTCGCGGTGGGCGGACAGTTCTCGCCGCGGACGCGCTTCTGGATCACCGACATCCTCTCCGACCCCGACGCGCGCGAGTACGCCTTCGGCAGCGGCGGCAGCCTCGACTTCCCGTTCCCCGTGGCCGTGAAGACCGGCACCTCGCAGGCCTACCGCGACAACTGGACCATCGGCTACACGCGGGACGTGACCGTGGGCGTCTGGGTCGGCAACTTCGACCGCGAGCCGCTGCGCGGCTCGAGCGGCGTCACCGGGGCCGCGCCGATCTTCCACTCCGTGATGCTGGCCGCGGTGAAGCGCGTGCGCGGCACGCTGCCCATCGGCGACACCACGCCCGTCGTCGCGCCGCCGGACGACGTCGAGGAGCTCGACATCTGCACCCTCTCCGGCGCCCGCCCGTCGACGTACTGTCCCGCCGTGCAGAAGGAGTGGCTGCCTCGGGGCAGCGCGGCCAGGTTCTGCTCGTGGCACCACGACGGCAGCATCGACTGGCCCGCCGAGTACCGCGCCTGGGCGCGCCAGACGCAGCCCGCGCCGTCGCGCCCCTCGACGAAACACGCGGGCGCGTTCCGCATCGCCAACCCCCCCAATGGCGCCACGTACCTCATCGACCCCACGCTGCGCATGGAGTTCCAGACCCTCCGCCTGCGCGCCGACGCCGTCTCGCGCGTGACGTGGAAAGTGAACGACCGCCCCGTGCGCGACGAATGGCCCCTGGTGCGCGGCCGTCACGTGATTACCGCCGTGGATGCACGCGGCCAGCGCGACTCGGTGATGATCACCGTGAAGTGAGGCTCATAGGTACACAGGCTCACAGGCTCATAGGAGGTCGCTGTGAGCCTATGAGCCTGTGAGCCTATGAGCCTATGAGCCTATGAGCCTGTGAGCCTTCACAACTGCCGTTTCGCCAGCACGCTCACCCGGTCCACGAACCGGTGCCACAGCGTGCGCGCGTTCCACTGCTCCAGCGTCCACTCCTCCGAGTGCTGTACGTCCTCCTCGAACGCGCGCGCCAGCTCCTCGGCCACGCCGCGGTCGTACATGGCCACGGTGATCTCGTCGTTGATGCGGAACGAGCGGGGGTCGAAGTTGGTCGAGCCGATCGTGCACCACTCGCGGTCGACGATCAGCACCTTCTGGTGCAGCCCGGCGCGGGCGTACTCGTAGATCGTCGCGCCGCCGGCGAGCAGGGGGCCGTAGTAGTAGTGGCTCGCGTGCTGGACGATGGGGAAGTCGCTCGTGCGCGAGGTCGGCAGCATCAGCCGCACCTTCACGCCGCGCTGCACCGCCTCGGCATACAGCCGCACGGCGTGCGAGTCGGGGATGAAGTACGGGTTCTGCAGGATGATCTCCCGCCGCGCCGCGGAGATGGCCAGGTAATAGAGCCGCTGCACCGCGCTCGCGGTCTCCGGCGGCGCGGCCCAGGCCACGTGCATCGGGATGTGCCCCTTCGGCTCGAGCGGCGGAAAGTACTCGACTCCGGTCAGGGCCGTGCGCTGCACCTTCGTCCAGTTCTCGAGGAACGCCGTCTGCAGCTCGCGCACGACCGGCCCCTCGAAGCGGGCCGCCGTGTCGCGCCAGCCGTCGTTGCGGCCGCCCCACATGTCGGCGATGCCGTGGCCGAACGTGTAGCCGATCCGCCCGTCGATCACCGCGATCTTGCGGTGGTCGCGGTTGTTGTAGAAGCCGAGCTCGCGCAGGCGCGCGCGGTGATAGACGCGGAAGTCGACACCCCCCTTGCGCAGCGTCGCCCAGACCGCCGGGTTGGTCGTCTTCGCGCCGCGATGGTCGACCAGCACGCGCACCTCGATCCCGCGCCGCGCCGCCGCGATCAGCGCGGGGACGACCATGTCCGAGACGAAGCCGTCCTCCCAGAGGAACGTCTCCAGATGGACGTGGTGCCGCGCCTGCTCCATGTCGCGGATCAACTCGTCGAAGAACGTGCTGTCCTGGATGATCCGGACCGCGTTCCCCTCCACCACGTGCCCCCACGTCAGCGCGGCGATGGCGTGCATGAGGGAGTGCACATCGCCGCCGCCGAGGTCGAAATGCACGTTGCGGCGCCGCGTCCTCGACCAGAGGATCAGCGCGAGGACGGCCGCGACGGCGATGGAAAGAATGAGGGCGACACGCAACGGGCTGGACCAGTGCAAGATTGTTGCTGGTTGCTGGTTGCTGGTTGCTGGTTCGTGGTGGCTTCAGGCGAGAAGCCGCCTTGAACCAGCAACCAGCAACACAGCAACTCGGGCACGACTCCGGCATTCTCATCCGTTCGTGGGAGCCAAAAAGAAGAAACGGTTTCGCCTTCCCTACTGGCTCGGCGGCGGCGACCGCACCTGCGCCGGCTGCGGCCGGCGTCATGCGCATCACGCGGAGACGCGGTGCGTCGCCTGCGACCGGCCGCAGTGCTCGTTCTGCATCGAGGTCGTCGAGGGCGAGCCGTTCTGCTCCGAATGCATGGCGGGAGGAGGTCCCTGATGGCGGCAGCGCGTGCGATCTGGAAAGGAGTGGTGCACGTCGGCACCCTCACCATCCCGGTCAAGCTCTACACGGCGGTCAAGGAGCACACGGTCCATTTCCGTCTCCTGCACAAGACCGACAAGCAGCCGGTCAAGCAGCAGCTCGTCAACGCCGGCGACGACCCGATCGAGTACGCGGAGGTGAAGAAGGCCTTCCCCATCGCGCGCGGACGGCTGGTCATGCTGGAGAAGGAAGAGCTGGAGAAGCTCGAGCCGAAAGACTCGCGCGACATCGAGGTCACGCGCTTCGTCGACGTCGGCGACATCGACCATCGCTGGTACGAGCGGGCCTATTACCTCGGTCCGGACGGCAGTGAGAAGAACTACTTCGCCGCCGCGGCCGCGCTCGCGCGCAAGCAGAAAGAAGGCGTGGCGCGCTGGGTCATGCGCGACAAGTCGTACGTCGGCGCGCTGCGCGCGGAGGACGGCTACCTCATGCTCATCACCCTGCGGCACGCCGAGGAGATCATCGCCGCCGACGCCCTCAAGCCGCCGGGGGGGCGCCCGCTGGCGCAGCGCGAGGTCGAGATGGCCGGCCAGCTCCTCGAAGCGCTGCACGACGAGTTCGACCCCACGCAGTTCAAGGACGAGTACCGCGAGCGCGTCATGGAGCTCATCGAGACCAAGGCCGCCGGGCGGAAGCCGAAGGTCGTCAAGTTCCGTCCGAAGAAAGAGTCGGACGACATCACCGATGCGCTGGCGGCCAGTCTCGCCGGCATGAAGACGAAGAAGGCTGCACGTGGCTGAAGAAGCAGAAGATTTCGACCAACCCAGCGGCATGCGCCCCTTCTGGAGCGGCACCATCACCTTCGGGCTGGTGACCGTGCCGGTGGCGCTCTACTCGGCCACGCGCCCCCGCGGCGTGGCGCTGAAGATGATCGGTCCCGACGAGGCGCCGGTGCGCCGCCGCTACATCTGCTCGAAGGACGGCAAGGTCCTCGACGCGGACGAGATCGTGCGCGGCTACGAGACCGAGAAGGGGAAGTACGTCGTCATCACCGACGACGAGCTGGAGGCCATTGAGCCGCGCAAGTCGCGCGAGATCGACCTGCGCGTCTTCGTCGACGTCGACGACATCGACCCGATGTACTTCAACCGTGCCTACTTCCTGGTCCCCTCGGGCGGGACGAACAAGGCCTACCGGCTGCTGGCCGAGGTCATGGAGAAGAAGAAACAGGCCGGCATCGCCACATTCGTCATGCGGGCCAAGGAGTACCTCGTGGCCATCCTGGCGGAGAACGGCATCCTGCGCGCCGAGACGCTCCGCTTCTCCGACGAGATCCGCAAGCCGGAGGACGTCGGCCTCCCCGAGGTCCCGAAAGTCGGCCCCGCGGACGTGAAAAAGTTCGAGGCGCAGATCGCGCGCCACGCCAAGAAAGTCAACCTCCACGAGTTCCTCGACGACTACACCGAGCGGCTGGAGAAGCTCGTGGCGGCGAAGGAGCGGAAGAAAGCGGACATCGTCAAGGCGCCCACGGACCTGCGCGATGAAGAGGACGCCGGCGGCGGCGAGGTGGTCGACCTGCTGGCCGTGCTCAGCCGCAGCCTCGGCGGCGGCAGCCCCCCCGCGCGCAAGCCGGCAAGGAAGGCGTCGGGGACGGCGAAGAAAAAAGCCCCCGCCAAAAAGTCCGCCGCCGCGAAGAAGAAGTAAACGTAGGGCGGGCTTCAGCCCGCCTCCCCCGGGGGAGGCGGGCTGAAGCCCGCCCTACGTTCGCCAGCTCTCGATCATCCAGCGGGAAAGGGAGATCGGTCCCGAGAGCTGCAGCGTGGCGAGCTCCTCGCGGGCGTAAAAGCGCGCATCCGCGAGCTCGCTCTCGTCGATCGTGATCGCGTCATGCTCGACCTCCATCACGAAGCCGATCATCAGCGAGGCGGGGAGGGGCCACGACTGCGAGCCGAAGTAGGTGAGCGTCGTCGCAACCAGTCCCGTCTCCTCGAACAGCTCCCTTCGCGCCGCTTCCTCGAGCGACTCTCCCGGCTCGACGAAGCCCGCCAGCGTCGACCAGAACGCGTGTCCGCGTCCCTTGTGCTGCGCGAGGAGGAGCTTGCCGCGGTGCGTGACCAGCATCATCACCGCCGGATCCGTGCGGGGATAGAACTCCGCGTCGCAGGATGTGCAGGCGCGCACGTGGCCGCCCTGGCGCGGCTCCAGCGGCGCCGCGCAGACGCTGCAGAAGCGCGTGCGCGTGGTCCAGTTCAGCATCCCCTGCGCGTACGACAGCAGCGCCACGTCCTCGGGGGAGAGCACGGCCGCGGCGGCGCGGAAGTCGAACGTCGTGCCGGGGTTGACGTAAATGGGGACTGTATCGAGGCGACCGAGGAAAATCTCACCGGCGCCGGGGGTCGTGACGAAGCGTGCCTCTTCGATGCCGGTGAGGGTGACGGCGTGCTCGTGCGGCGGCGAAGAGCGTTCCTGAGCGCAACGATCGAACATGACGTAGGGCGGGCTGAAGCCCGCTGTCCACCCCGGGGAGGCGGGCTGAAGCCCGCCCTACGTTACCTCACCTTGCGGCGACGGCGCGGCCGCTGCCCTGGGCCGTCTCCTCGATCGCCCCCCAGCGGGCCACGTAGCCGCGGGCGTCGACGTGGATGTACGGGCCGTGTGCCGAGTTCGCGTGGTACACGCCCGCGCCGCCCTTCAGCCAGCCCCATTCCGACGAATTGTCGATCGACTCCGCCACGCGCAGCAGGAAGCGCGCGTCGCCGGTGTCGATGCGGCCGTCGCGGTTCACGTCGTCCATCTTCCCGTCGCGGTTCTGGTCGATGTAGATGTCCATCGCGTCGCCGTACAGGTGGCGCGAGTAGCCCGTCTCGTTGCCGATCTTCGAGTTGTAGTACGGCGTGCGGTAGCCCGACATGATCGTGAAGCGGTCGAACTGCAGCCCGTGGCGCATCGCCAGCTCGTGCTGCAGGATCTCCAGCTTGACCAGCGCATCCGTGCGCAGCACCAGGAACTTCGTCGTCCCGTCGAGCTTGCACTGGAAATCACGCATCCGGTAGTGGTCCGACACCCACAGGTCGTCATTGTGGTCCGCGAGGCGGATGAAGCCTTTCGGCCGCTCGTACTGTTCGAGCCCCTTGAGCGGCTGAGCCGCGTACTCGCCGATGCGGTAACCGTCGAGCTTGCCGTTCCGCATGGCCGTGTACGGCACGACGTTCACCAGCGTGAGCGTCAGCTCGCGGCCGCCCATGCGGACGCGGGCGTAGCCCGCCGCGTCGCCGCCATCCGAATACGCCACCACCTTGCCGTTGACGATGCGCACGTCGAACGAGGCCGGGGCTTCGAGGACCTCTTCCGCGCGAAGATTCGTGATGCCGAGTGTGTTCGTGGCCTGCGGGACCACCGGGACGAAGACGCGGTTCACATACTTCGGCAGCGCCTCCAGCGAGATCCGGGTACCCTCGGCGGCCTGCAGAGCGGGCGCGAGCGTAGCCGCGGCGAACATCAGCACGGTAATCCTCATCACGAAGTTGGTCATCGTATTGAAAAAGCTCCTTGTTGTGGATTGGACGCGTAGGAAAACAGGAACGCGGCGACATCCCATTTCGATTAGAGTGAATTGGAATTGGAGAGCAAATTGATCAAGCCCATCATCGGCATCGGGTCCGATATCGACAGCCCGCCCGGCAAGCGCGAGCGTTCGTTCGCCTACCTTACCTATTGTGAGGCCGTGCGCCGCGCCGGCGCCATCCCGCTGCTGATTCCGCCGCAGCCCGAGAACGCCGAGGAACTGCTGAGCCGGATCGACGGCCTCCTCCTCGCCGGCGGCTTCGACTGCGACCCGGCCGCCTACGGCCAGGAGCCGCATGAGACTCTCGAGCCGATGGATCCCCGCCGCCAGTCGAACGACCTCGCCCTCGCCGAGGCCGCGCGCAAGCATGGCGTTCCCTCCCTCGGCATCTGCCTCGGTCTGCAGGTCATGAACGTGGCCGCGGGCGGGACGCTGATCCAGGACATCGACTCCCAGCACGACACCGAGATCCAGCACGCCAGCATTCCCGAGAACCGCGCGCGCCACGACGTCATCATTGAGCAGGGGACCCACCTGGCCGGCTACCTGCCGGCCGAGGAGCTCAACGTCAACTCGTCGCACCATCAGGCCGTCCAGACCGTGGGGGAGGGACTGCGCGTCACCGCCCACGCGCCGGACGGCATCATCGAAGGGGTCGAGGACCCGCGGCATCCGTTCTATCTCGGCGTGCAGTGGCATCCCGAGGACATGACCGGCGAGGAGAGCGCGTCCACGCTCTTCCGCGCCTTCATCGAGGCGGCGCGGAAGCACGCGCGGGAGCGGGCGGCCGAAATGTCACCCGTCGGCGTCAGGCGTTCGGAATAGGGGTCCGGAACCGCCCGTTTCGAGCGGCTTGGAGGCCCTCTTGACCCGACGACTGATTCTGGCTGCCGCGCTGGCACTCGCTCTCGCTCCGCAGACCTTTGCCGGCGGGTGGCACAAAGCCATCGCGCCCGCGCAGAAGATCGCCAAAGAGAAGAATCAGCTCATCCTCGTCGACATGTTCGCCGAGTGGTGCGGCTGGTGCCACCGCTTCGAGCGCGAGGTCTTCCCCTCCGAGGCCTTCCAGAAAGCCAGCGACGACCTCGTCCTCCTGCGCCTCGACACCGAGGACCAGAAGGAAGGCACCCAGCTCGCCCGTAAGTACCAGGTCAGCTCGCTGCCCACGTTCCTCCTGCTCGCGCCCGACCTCTCCGTCGCCGGCGTGATCCGCGGCTACGCGCCCGCGCCGCAGTTCGTGCAGATGCTCAAGGAGACGCGCGACAAATACTCCGCGTTCCAGACCCGCGTGAAGAACGAGGGCTCGCTGACCAAGGACTACAATGCCCGCCTCGAGCTGGCCAAGGAGTTCATGACCCGCAGCGCATACGACAAGAGCGAGCCGCGCCTCCGCAAGCTGATGACGGAGAAGGGCGTGCCCGCCGCGATCCGCGACGAGGCTTACTACCAGCTGGCCGTCTCCTACGCCATGCAGCAGAAGTTCGACGACGGACTGAAGACCGTGCGCGACCTCAGCGCGGTGAGCAAGGCCGGCGAACCGGTCGAGAAGGCCAAGCTCCTGGCCGGACAGATCTACCTCCAGCAGGGCAACCTCCTCGGCGCGCGCAACGAGTTCCGCAGTTTCAAGCAGCAGTTCCCGAAGTCGCCCCTCGTGAACAATATCGACGCGGTATTGCCGGACATCGAGCGCCGCCTCGCGGGACAGTAAGTTGAAACGCGCCGTAACTCTTCTTCTCTTCGCCTTTCCTCTCTTCGCGCAGTTCGGGATGCCGGGCGCCGGAGAGCCGCCGAAGGCGTCGATCGAAGGCGCGGTGCACGGGCGCACCGGCGACGAGGTGGTGGGCACCATCACCGCCAAGATCGCCGAGGGATGGCACGTCAACTCCAACAAGCCGCTCGAGGAGTTCGCCATCCCCACGGAGCTCGAGCTCGACCCCGCCACCGCGGAGCTGGTCGAAGCGCGGTATCCGAACCATCAGATGAAGGCCTTCGAGTTCAGCGGCGGCAAGCCGCTGGCGGTGTACGACGGCACGTTCCCGATCGGCTTCCGGGCGAAGATGAAGCCGGGCGCGACGAAGATCACCGCCACGCTGAAGTATCAGGCCTGCAGCGATCGGGTCTGCCTCCCGCCGAATACGGCCACGGTGGACATCGATCCGTCGAAGATCACCCCCGACGTAGGGCGGGCTTCAGCCCGCCTCCCCGGGGGGGGACGGGCTGAAGCCCGTCCTACGTTTACCCCGCTCAGCGCGGCTCCCGCAGGTGGCGGCGACCGCCTGGCGCAGGCGTTCGCGTCGAAGGGGCTGCCGCTCACGCTGGCGCTGCTCTTCGTGGGGGGGCTGGCGCTGAACCTCACTCCCTGCGTCTTCCCGCTGATCCCGATCACCCTCGGCTTTTTCTCCATGCAGAGCGACGGGCGCCGCTCGCGCCGCTTCGCGCTCTCGCTGATGTACGTCCTCGGCATCGTCATCACCTACAGCGCCCTGGGCGTCCTGGCGGCGCTGGGGGGAAAGATGATCGGCTCGTGGCTGCAGTTGCCGGCGGTGCTGATCGCCTTCGCGCTGCTGATGCTCGTGCTCTCCTCGTCGATGTTCGGGGCCTTCGAGATCCAGCCGCCGCGCTGGATCGCCAATGCCTCCAGCGGACGGGCGGGGCTGGCGGGCGCGCTGACCATGGGGCTGGCCATCGGCATCGTGGCCGCGCCGTGCGTCGGCCCGATCGTGATCTCGCTGGTGACGCTCGTCGCGCAGCTCGGCGACCCGGTTCTCGGCGGCGCCATGTTCGCCACGCTCGCCTTCGGCCTCGGCTTCCCGTACCTGGTCATGCTGAACGCGCTGCCGCGTCCCGGCGAATGGATGGTCACGGTCAAGAAGGGGATGGGCTTCGTGCTCATCGCCATGGCCGTCTACTTCCTGCGGCCGCTGATCGGCGACGAGACGTTCCGCTGGGGCGTGGCGGCGAGCCTGCTCATCGGCGCGATCTTCATCTTCGTCTCGCGGACGAAAGGCGCGGCCATCCTGCGCTACGGCGTGGCGGTGCTGCTGCTCGTGGCGGGTGTCGCCTTCGCGATCCCGAAGCAGGAGCTGGACGGCGTGAAGTGGGCCAAGTACCACTCCTCCGCGCTGGCCGAGGCGCGCCAGAGCGGCAAGCCGGTGGTGATCGACTTCTACGCCGACTGGTGCCTGCCGTGTAAGGAGCTGGACGAGAAGACCTTCACCGACAAGAAGGTGATGGCGGAGCTCGACCGCTTCGTGCGCGTGAAGGCGGACCTCACCATCGCCGGCGACGAGAAGACGAAGCAGCTCACCCAGCAGTACAAGATCGTGGGTGTGCCGACCATCGTCTTCCTCGATCCGTCGGGGCAGGAAGTGCCGGGCACGCGCCTGACCGGCTTCGAGCTGCCGGACAAGTTCTTGCAGCGCGCTCAGGCCGTGAAATGAAGACCCTCACCGGCAAGCAGCGCCAGTTCCTCAAAGGCCTCGCCCACCCCCTCTCGCCCATCGTGCGCGTCGGCAAGGGGGGCGTGACCGAAGCCGTCATCGCCGAGACGCGCAAGTCGCTCGACTCGCACGAGCTGATCAAGGTGCGCATCGATGTGGACGAGGGGGCGGAGCGCCGCACCCTCGCGGACCGTCTGGCGACGGCCGCGGACGCGCAGCTGGCCGGCACGGTCGGCAAGATCGCGATCCTTTACCGCGAGCGCGACGAAGAGCCCGAGATCAAGCTGCCGAAGTAAAACGTAGGGCGGG
Organism: Thermoanaerobaculia bacterium; assembly: GCA_035627015.1. Taxonomy (GTDB): domain Bacteria; phylum Acidobacteriota; class Thermoanaerobaculia; order Gp7-AA8; family Gp7-AA8; genus QHVT01. Next base: position 23,467 of record DASPMO010000046.1, read on the forward strand.
CTTCAGCCCGCCGCCCCCGGGGGCGGCGGGCTGAAGCCCGCCCTACGTTTACGTTGATTAGCGCTTCGGCGAGCCGCCGCCGACCTGCACGGGCACCGCGACCGCCGATGCCGCCACCACCCGTGCCGGCTCCGCCGGGGGGGCGGGCTTGGGCGGGTCGGGCAGGCGGAAGACCCATGTGGCCTCGACGCGCTGGCCGGTATTCCGGTCCGTGCCCCACACCACCGCCCGGTGCACCTTCGACTTGATGGCGGAGATGCCGTCGCGGACGGCGAGGCTGATGGCGCCGTTCCTGGCGTCGTAGCGATAGGGCACCGTCGACCCGAGGCTGAGCAGGGCCATGCCCACCGAGCGCGGGTCGAGGTTCTGGAAATCGGGGATCTTCGCGGAGACGGTGGTCACGCCGCGGTCGACGACGCCGGGCTTCGGCGTGACCTCGGCGAGCTGCATCGGCGTCGCGCCGAGGTACTTGCGGAAGTCGGCGAAATCCATGCGGTCGTCGATGACGAAGCGCTTCATGCGCAGCGGGTCGCTCCCCTTCTTCACGCGGCCGAAGTCGCAGGTCAGGGCGGCCGTGTAGCCGGCCTTCGCCGAGGCGGCGGCCACGCGGTCGTCGTAGTCGCCGTACGGGTAGGCCAGGAACTGCACCTTGCGGCCGGTCTCCTTCTCCAGGATGCGGCGGCTCTGGGCCAGCTCCTTGTACAGCCACTCGCCGTACTCCTTGTCGCTCTTCGAGCGGTGCTTCCGCTTGGTGAGGAACGGATGGGTGAGGGAGTGGCTCTGGATGTCGACGCCGGCGTCGCTCATCTCGCGGATCTGTTCCCAGGTCAGCGCGTTGTGCGTCTTGCCGATGATGTTCGGATAAATGAATACCGTGAACGGAAATTTGCGCTTCTGCAGCTCGGGGAACGCTTCCGTGTACGTCGAGCGCCAGCCGTCGTCGATGGTGATGACGATGGCATTCTTCGGGATCGAGGCGCGCGTGCCGCTGACGTATTCATAGAGATGACGCAGCGGGATGACGTTGTAGCCGGTCATCTCCAGGTAGCGGAGATGCTGGCGGAACGTCTCTCGGTCGATGTGCATCCGCGGCGCCGCGGGGGCTTCGACGATGTGGTAGCAGAGCACCGTGGCCGTCGGCTGCTGGTCCGCGTCTTTCGCGCGCGGGGCAGCGGAGAGAGCAGCGGTGAAGAGGACGAGGATCCAAACCGGTAACGCGCGCCGCGCGGTCATGATGCTCCCGTAAGAATGACGATGATCGAAAACGTGAGAGTGCGCCGCTGCAAAGAAGCTGCCGAGTGCATTGTACGGGAATCCCCAGGAGGATTTGACGGTTCCTCGCCCCTGAACTACAGTCGCCCCTCATTTCCGGAGGCATTTTCTTTCCATGGATCGTCAACACCGTCATGATTTGAAGCACGACAAATTCGTCGACGAGATCGGCGCGCTGTCGGTGCGGGCGAAAGCCAACCAGCGTCTCCTCCTCTTCCTCGCGGCCGGCGTCGTCGCCGTCGCCGCGATCGCGTACGGCTTCACCTTCTATCGCGGGAACCGCGAGGCGCAGGCGCAGCAGGCGCTCGCCGCGGCCATCGATACGAACGAGGCGACCATCAGCGCCACCAAGCCCGAGAACGTCACCGGTCCCTGGTTCAAGACCGAGGCGGAGCGCACCGCCGCCGCCGAGAAGATGTTCCTCGACGTGCAGAAGAATCACGCCGGCACCGACGCCGCCGACATCGCCGGCCTCTATGTGGCCCGCGCCGCGGTGGCCAAGGGCGACATCAAGACCGCGCGCACGCTCCTCGAGAACTTCGTGAACGAGCACAAGGACAACGTCCTCGTCGGCGCGGCCCGCTTCAGCCTCTATCAGCTCCGCATCGAGAACGGCGAGGCGGCCCAGGTCGCCACCGAGCTCAACGCCGAACTGGGCAAGAGCGAGCCCGTCCTGCCCGGCGACTCGCTGCTCGTCCTCCTGGCGCAGGCCTACGACGTCCAGGGCGACCTGACGAAGTCGAAGGACGCCTACCGCCGCATCACCACCGAGTTCCCCGAGTCGCCGTACGTGGTGGAGGCGGCGCGCCGCGCCAGCTAGCTGTTGTAGTTGAGCACCCTCCTCTGGGCGATCTGCATCCTCTGGGTCGTGACTCTGGTCACGACCCTCCTCAACCTCGCCTCCGTCTCCCGTCTCCAGCCGCGCCAGCCCCGCCGTTTCCCGCGGGTCTCGATCGTCGTCCCCGCGCGCGATGAGGAGCGCACCATCGAGCGTACCGTCCGCGCGCTCCTGGCGCAGACGTATCCCGAGCTGGAGATCATCGTCGTCAACGACCGCTCCGTCGACCGCACGGGGGAGATCCTGGCGGGCTTTCCGGGCATCACCGTGGTCGACAACGAGGAGCCGCCGCCGGGCTGGCTGGGCAAGCCGTGGGCGCTGCACCAGGGAAGCCTCCGCGCGACGGGGGAGCTGCTGCTGTTCGTCGACGCGGACGTGATCTACGAGCCTCCCCTCGTGGCCACGGCGGTGGCCTACCTCGAGGAGCGCGGCGTGGCGCTCCTCAGCCTCTTTCCCGACTTCGAAGCGCACGGCTTCTGGGAGCACGTGGCCATGCCCAACCTGGCGGTGTTCGGCTTCTCGTTCCTGCCGCTCTGGCTGGGGAACCGCACGCGGATCGTGCGTCTGGCCATCGGCGGCGGCACGGGCAACCTCGTCCGCCGCGACCTCTACCTCGCGGCGGGCGGCCACGAGGCGCTGCAGGACGCCGTCGTGGACGACGTCGGCATGGCCCGCCTGATGCGCCGCGAGGGACACCACACGGAGCTCGTGCGCGCCGAGACGATGGTCCGGGTGCGCATGTACCACGGCCTGCGCGAGATCGTGGACGGCTTCACCAAGAACGCCTTCTCGACCTTCGACCGCAGCTACCTCGTGGCCGTCCCCGGCGTGGTGCTGACGCTGCTGGTCCACCTGCTGCCGTACGCGATGGCGCTGACCGGCAACGCCATCGCGCTGGCCACCGTCGGCCTGATCACCCTGACCCGGGTGATCCTCTTCCGCTCCCTCGGCTACCGCCTCGACAACGCCCTCTTCGGCCACCCGCCGATGATCGTCATCTGGTGCGCGATCCTGGTGCGGTCGATGTGGATGACCGGCATCCGCCGCCGCGTGCACTGGCGAGGACGGACGTACGACGCGGACCGTACGAAGTTCGGCGCCGAGTAAATTGTTACTGGTTGCTGGTTGCTGGTTCGTTGCGGTGCCTGGGCTTCAGGCCGTGCGGCGCAATGAACCAGCAACACAGCAACCAACAACCTACCCCGCGAACCCCCTGCGGATCTCCGTGGCGTCCGAATACTCCGTGAACTCCACCACCTTGCCGTCCTGGATGCGCCAGGCCATGGCCCAGTCGCCGTCGAAGGGGTGGCCGCTCTGGTTGACCTTGCCGGCGTAGCGGCCGATGGCGATGACGCGGTCGCCGGAGGCGACGTACTCCCTCGGCTCGAAGGCCGAGAACGTCACCATGGTGCCGAGGTCGCGGAAGAAGCTGGCCAGCTCCTCACGCGTCCGCTTCGTCCCCGCGTACGGGATCTCCGGCGCCCCCGGCACGGTGAAAGTGAAGTCGTCGGCGAAGCGGTTCAGCACCCCTTCGACGTTCCCGGTCAGGAAATCGTTATAGCCGCCCTGTACGATCTGTACGTTGTCGCTCATGTGACATCCTCCGGTCAGACAGTACGGACGAGCTCCGCCGGCGGATTGGCGGCCGTGAAATATGCTAGATTCCTCATGGTTGTACGGCTGTCTATGTCCAAACCCGCCGAACGATATGCGCAGATCCTCGACCAGATCGTCGGCCCGTTCGACCTGAGTCACGACTTCGGCCGCATGCGGGCCTACGAGGCCGCGATCGAGTATGCGCGCCAGAACCTGATCGACGACCCTCACTGCAACGAGTTCCTGCTCGCCGCGGCCAAGCGTCTCGACTTCGCTCCCGTCACCCGCGACATGCTGGAAGGGCGCGTCAAGCTTCCGAAGGAAGCGTGGCTCGACCTCTGGATCTCCGACGAGGACGACGAGGTGGCCCTGACCGGGACGCGCGAAGGCATCCAGTACCTGATCGACCTGCTCACCCAGCTCCGCGACGCGTCCGACCCCGAGCAGCACATCCACCTCGACCGCGGCACGCTGCCGATGACCGAGAACTCGGCCAACCTGGTCCTCTTCAAGGAAGACGAGAGCTGGTTCACGGGCGTGGGCGCCGAGGGGGTGCAGGACTACCCGCAGCGCGAGATCGATCCCAAGTCGATCTACGCCATCCAGTTCATCCACTACCCGCCGGACGACCTCCCCATCAGCGCGCATCGCCTCTATCGCGTGCTCAAGGTGGAGGAGGAAACGGGCGAGCCGTCCAGCGTCAAGGAATTCGGCGAGGGGACGGAGAACCGCTACTACCGCTTCCAGTTCATCGCGGACAACGACGAGCGGTTCACGTACACGTTCCACCTCGACGACCCGGCCGTGAACTACTTCACGCACCGCGAGATCCTCTCGCTGGCCATGAAGGCGGTGTGATGGGTCTGGAGTGCGCGAGCGCCAGCTCGCGCTCTCCATCGCGGCAGCGCCAGCTGCCGCGGCTGGCGCCGCGGCAATGGAGAGCGGCAGCTCGCGCTGCCGCACTCCAGACCTTGCGGTAGACTCCGCGCGCAGATGATCCGAAGCATTTCCATCCTCGGCACCGGCACGATGGGACGCGGCATCGCCTATCTCTCCGCGGTCGCGGGCTACGACACCGTGATGTTCGACGCCGACGCCTCGGCGCTCGAGACGGCGCGCGCGGCGGTCGACTCGATCCTCCGCAAGGGGGTGGAGAAGGGGAAGATCGGCGAGAGCGCGGCGGCCGAGGCGTTGCAGCGCCTGCAGCTCATCCCCGACCTCGAGCCGGCGGTGAGTGGGGCGGACCTCATCATCGAGGCCGTGCCCGAGAGCTTCGACCTCAAGAAAGACCTCTTCGCGCAGGCGGACCTCTTCTGCAGCGAGGAGACGATCCTCGCCTCCAACACCTCCTCCATCTCCATCACCCAGCTCGCCGGCAACGTCGAGCGCCGCGAGCAGTTCGTGGGGATGCACTTCTTCAATCCGCCGCACCTGATGAAGCTGATCGAGATCGTCCGCGGCGAGCGCACCTCGGACGCCACCGTGGAGACGGTCCGCGCCGTCGCGGAGAAGATGGGCAAGACGCCGATCGTCGTCCGCGATTCTCCCGGCTTCGCCACCTCGCGCCTCGGCGTGGCCATCGGGCTGGAGGCCATCCGCATGCTCGAGGAAGGCGTCGCCTCGGCCGAGGACATCGACCGGGCCATGGAGCTCGGCTACAACCATCCCATGGGACCGCTGCGGCTGACGGACCTCGTCGGCCTCGACGTGCGCCTCGGCATCGCCGAGTATCTCGCCGCCACCCTCGGCCCGCGCTTCGAGCCGCCGCAGCTCCTCCGCGACCTCGTCCGCCAGGGGAAGCTCGGACGCAAGTCGGGCGAGGGCTTCTACCGCTGGCCGTCTGAATGAGCGAGGCTTACGGGGCGTTCGCGTACGCCTACGACCGGGCCCTCGGCCGCCGCTTCTTCAAGGCCGCGCGCCTTCTGCTCGATCAGTTGCTCGAAAGCTATCCGGCAAAGGAGCGCACCCATCTCGACGTCGCCTGCGGCACCGGCTCCGCGGTGCAGTATTTCCGCCGCAAGGGGTGGCGGTCGGTCGGGGTCGATGCCTCGCTGGAGATGCTGCAGCTCGCCGGCGGCGGCGTGGCGGCCGACATGCGCGCGCTGCCGTTCCGCGGCACCTTCGCGCGCGTGACCTGTCTCTACGACAGCCTCAATCACCTGCTGCAGCTCGACGACCTGACCGCCGCGTTCAAGGCCATCCGCGGCGTGATGAACGAGGAGTCGCTCTTTTTTTTCGACATGAATCACCCCGAGATCTATCCCGAGGTGTGGGGCCTGGCCGACCCGTACGTCTCCAGCGGGCGCGATTACCACCTCGAGCTGGACACGACCTACCGCAAGCGCGACCGCCTGGGGCGCGCGGTGGTCACGGGGTGGGCGAAGATCGACGGGCGGCGGGTGGAGATCCGCGAGGAGCACCTCCAGCGCGCCTACGGCGAGCGCGACATCACCAACGCGCTCGCCGAGGCAGGCCTGGAACCGGTCGAGATCTTCCACTTCGACCCGTACGGCGAAGCGGAGGAGCTGGAGGCGGTGACGGTGAAGCTGTTCTTCGTGGCGCGCACCGTCGGTTAACATGACATGCTGAATGGAGTTCGAATGGGATCCGAACAAGGATGGATGAGAGCTGAATACGATTTCAGCAACGGGGTTCGTGGCAAGTACTACCAGCGATACCGCCAGGGAACCAATCTCGTACTGCTCGAGCCCGACCTCGCAAAAGTGTTTCGCGATTCTGAAACGGTGAATATCGCCTTACGCCAGTTTCTCGCGGAGCACGGTGAGCCGCCACAATCCTCATCAAAATCCAACCCGGGCTGACGGGGCGCCCCGCCCTTCACACCCGTTGCTCCACAGGCGCCGCCTGGATGAGCAACGGGTGTGCGGCAGGTGGAAAACCGACAACCAGCAACCTCCAGACTACTTCTCCCCGATGACCTCTTTCTTGAAATCCGCGCCCGGTCCCGGCTTCGGGCCGATCCAGGTGTTCAGGATCGCATCCGCGACGGCCTTGCCGCCCAGCGTGCCCTTGTTCTTGCCGTTCACCTCCACCGTCGTGCCGGTGCCCGGCAGGTAGGTGAGGACGATGCGGTTGCCTTTCGGGACGTCTTCCATCCACGAGGAGAGCGTCTTGAACGCGGTCTTCACCTCGGGCGACGCATTCGGGGTGTTGCCGGTGAGCCCCTCGCTCCACGCCTCGGCCATCTGGTCCTTGGTGACGCCGTAGAGGAAGTGCATGACCATGCGCCGCGGCTGGTCGGTGGCCAGGATGGTGGTGGCGCTGGTCTGTTTGGCCGGGAGGTACAGGCCGCCGGCGTAGACCTTCACGACGAACTTCTTGCGCAGCCCCGCGCCGTTGAGGACGAGGGTCTGGTTGCCGACGGTGACTTTGTCTTCGAGATTGGCGCCGCCGACGTTCTTCGCGGACGCCGGAATGGCCGTTGCGACGAGCAGCGCGGCCAGAATGATTTTTCGCATGTTCGATTTCCTTTCGGGCGGGCTGAAGCCCGCCCTACATGGCGATTGTAACCGCCGGGGCGAGTATCCTCTTTCCACGCATGGAGCACGGCGAGCTGACACTCGTGCGCGACACGTCGCCCATGGTGGCGTCGCCCGAGGCGCGCTTCACCCCCGGCACCGTCGTGGCGGGGCGCTACCGCATCGTCTCGCTCCTCGGCGGCGGCGGGATGGGGGAGGTCTACCGCGCCGACGACCTGAAGCTCGGCCAGCGCGTGGCGCTCAAGTACGTCCCGCTGCGGCAGCCGAACACCCTCGAGCGGCTGTACGCCGAGGTGCGCATCGGGCGGATGATCGCCCACCCGAACGTGACCCGGCTCTACGACGTCGTCGAGGTCGACGGGCAGCACTTCATCACCATGGAGTACGTCGACGGCGAGGACCTGGCGTCGCTGCTCCGCCGCATCGGACGCCTTCCCGCGGACAAGGCGCTGGCGCTGGCGCGCGACCTGGCCTCGGGACTGGCGGCCGCGCACGCGTGCGGCTTCGTGCATCGCGACCTCAAGCCGGCCAACGTGATGATCGACGGCCGCGGGATGGCCCGCATCACCGACTTCGGGCTGGCCGGTCTCGCGCACGAGAGCGCGAGCGCCGGCGGCACGCCGCTGTACATGGCGCCCGAGCAGCTCGACGCGGGCGTGGCCACGACGCGCAGCGACATCTACGCCCTCGGCCTGGTGTTCTTCGAGATGTTCACGGGGCGCCGCGTCTTCGACGCGCGCACGCTGCAGGACCTCCGCGCCCAGCACGCGGCGCCGAAGACGCGTCCGGCCGCGGTGGTGAGCGAGATCGATCCGGCCGTGGAGCGGGTGATCCTCCGCTGCCTGGAGGAAGAGCCGCAGCACCGCTTCACGACCGCGGACGAAGTGCTGCTGGCGCTGCCCGGCGGCGACCCGCTGCGCGCGGCCGTGGCGGCAGGGGAGACGCCGTCGCCGGAGATGGTGGCCGCGGCGGCGCGCACGGGCGAGCTCTCCGCGCCGCGCGCCTGGACGATGCTCGTGCTGACGCTGGCGCTGCTGGCGGCCGTGCCGGCGATGCGATTGCGCAACGACGTGCGCGGCTACCTGCCCGAGGTGAAGTCGCCCGCGGTGCTGGACGATCGCGCGGCCACGATCCTCCGCCGCCTCGGCTACACGCCGCCGCCGCACACGCACGGCGCGTATCTCCGCACCACGCCGAAGTACGGGGCGCGCATCGGCCCCGACGCGGCGCCGTATCTCTACCGCGGCAGCCCGAAGCCGCTCGTGCCGCTGAACGAGGCCGCGGTGGTGCGCCGCAACGATCCGGCGCTGATCGAGCCGGGGATGACGTCGATGCTGCTCGATGCCGAGGGGAAGCTGCTCGAGCTGCGGCGCGTGGCCGGTGCCGACGGCGAGCGGAAGCCCGCCGCTCCACTGTTGTTCGAGGCCGCGGGGCTCGACATGCGCGAGTTCCGGCCCGTGCCGCCGCAAGGGATGGCCATGGTCCCCTCGGACGCCCGCGCCGCGTGGATCCGCGACCGCGACCAGCTCCGCGTCGAGGCCGCGAGCGCGGCGGGACGGCCGGTCTGGTTCGCCGTGCTGAAGCCGGGCGCCGTGCCGTACGCCGACGAGCGGCCGCGCGATTCGCAGGCCATGTCCGTGGTGTTCCTGATGGTGATGATCGTCGGCGCGTTCTTCGCGCGCAGGAACGTCGTCCGCGGACGCGCGGACCTGCGCGGCGCGATGCGCGTGGCCCTCTTCAACACGGTCTCGTGGTTCATCGCCGGCATCTCCATTGCCCGCCATCAGCTCGCGCCCGCGGACGAGTTCGTGGTGCTGACCGGCATCGCCGGCGCGGCCCTCTACTTCGGCCTGGTCGGATGGGTCTCCTATCTCGCCATCGAGCCGTACTTCCGGCGGCGCTGGCCCCATCTGCTCATCGGCTGGACGCGCGTCCTCGGCGGGCGCTTCCGCGATCCGCTCGTCGGCGCGGAGCTGCTCCTGGGCGTCACCGCCGGCGTGGTGGCGTGGGTGCTCTCGGACGTGCTGCTGTTCGCCATCGGCGATCACGAGCTGCGCAACGCGCTGTCGTATCCGGCCGTGCAGTCGCGCCTCGGCGTCTTCTACGCGCCGCTGCGCGTGGCCGCCACGGCCGTCGGCTACGGTCTCGGCATCGCGCTGATCCTGCTCGTCTGCCGGCTCGTCTTCCGCCGCGACGCGCCGGCGTGGATCGCGGCGCTGGCGATCTGCGTGGCCGCCAACACCACCCCGAGGCTGGGATGGATCGCCGCCAGCACGACCTTCATGCTCTTGATGCTGCTCGCCTTCCGCTTCGGCGGACTGCTGGCGCTGGTGGCGGCGTTCTTCTGCGCGTATTCGGTCGGCTGGCCGCCGCTGACGCTCGACCCGTCGGAGTGGTATTTCTTCCGCACGCTCGTGGCGCTGCTCATCCCGGCCGCGCTGGCCGTGTATGGTTTCCGCGCGGCGATGGCCGGCAAGCCGCTGCTGGGACCGCTGGAGCTGGAAGACGAGGCGCAGGCCCGACGTTGAACACGGTTCCGATGACGGATTTTCTCCAGCGCTCGTTCTCGATCGGCTCGGTGCACATCCCGACGCCGCTCGCGCTCGCCCCGATGGCCGAGGTCACCGACACGTACTACCGGTCGCTGATCAAGGAGCTCGGCGGCGTGGGCCTCGTGGTGTCCGAGTTCATCTCGGCCGAGGGGCTGACGCGCAAGAACGACCGCAGCCACCAGATGCTCGCCTTCAACGAGAACGAGCGTCCCGTGGCCATCCAGATCTACGGCGGCGACCCGGAGCGCATGGACGATGCGGCCGCCATCGTGGAGCGCCAGGGCGTCGACATCGTCGACGTGAACATGGGCTGCCCGGTGAAGAAGGTCGTCAACAGCGGCGCCGGCTCGGCGCTGTTGAAGGACTTCGACAAGGCCGCGCGCGTGGTCGAGAAGATCCGGGCCGCGGTGAAGATCCCGGTCACGGTGAAGGTGCGCAAGGGGTGGGAGAGCGACGACGTGATCCCGCTGCTCAAGCGCTTCGAGGAGCTCGGCGTGGCCGCCATTGCCATCCACGGCCGCACCCGCAAGGAGTCGTACACCGGCGCCAGCGACTGGAACTACATCGCCAGCGTGAAGCGCGAGCTGACCATCCCGGTGTGGGGCAACGGCGACGTGAAGACGGCGCCGGACGCGATCCGCATGTTCGAGCAGACGGGCGTGGACGGGGTGATGATCGGCCGCGCGGCCCTGCACAACCCGTTCATTTTCAGGGACATCCATGCGTACGTGAACGGCGAGCCGCTCGTGGCCAACGAGATCGACCGCCGCATCGACGCCATGCAGCGCTATCTCTCGAAGATCGACGCCGCCCCCCAGATCGACCGCTGGAAGCTGCACAAGGCCCGCACCGTCATCGGCTGGTTCTCCAAGGGCATCCCTCATGGGAAGGATATCCGTACGGGGCTCCAGGACATCACCGCCGTGAGCGACGTGCAGCGCCTGCTCGACGCCGTCCGCGGACGCGCTGAAGCAGCCTGACGATGCCACGAGGTTGTCATCCTGAGCCCCGCAGAGGGCGAAGGACCCCCTGCTGGAACCCCGTCCCCGCTCCGTAGGCAGGGGGTCCTTCGCCCTCTGCGGGGCTCAGGATGACAGCGGCACAGTGGCCGTGAACAGCGACCCGGTGGCTTTCAACAGCGACTCAGTGGCTTTCAACAGCGACTCGGTGGCTTTCAACAGCCACTCAGTGGCTTTCAACAGCCACTCGGTGGCTTTCAACAGCCACCCGGTGGCTTTCAACAGCCACCCGGTGGCTGTGAACGGCGACCCGGTGGCTGTAGTCTGTGGACCGTTGGCTTTCCCCGAGCACATCGACCGCGTCCTCAACGCCTACCGCGTTCCCGCCGGGACCAAGTCCGCGCTCTACGATCTCTATCTCTCCCTCGGCGACGAGGTGCTGGAGGTCTTCGCCGACCTGGCCGAGGGGGTGACCTCGGCGACGATGCTCTCGCCGGACGACACGCTGGTCATCCGCGAGCAGGTGGTGGAGCGCTACGTGCGGCGCAATCATCCGCTCTGGGCGGCGGGGAAGCCGACGCCGAGCCTCTGGCATCCGCGCGTGGCGGAGGGGCGCGCCTCGGGGGCGGCGATCCCTCTGAGCCTCTCCGTCCCGCACGGCATTCCGATCCTCGGCCGCAACGCGCACCTCGGCGGCCGCGCCGATACGGTCTCGTTCGACGTCGTGGCCGCGGAGCTCGAGGACGCGGTGGCGATCGCGAAAGCCGAGGGGCAGCAGCACACCATCCCCGGCTCCGTCGGCGCCACCTCCGGCACCTTCGACAGCGCCCGCAACGTGGCCCTGCTCTGGGAGATCCAGCCGAACGTCTTCAAGCCCGCCGGCGATCGCAACCGCACCATCGTGAAGGTGTACCGCCGCCACCGCGACTGGCACGTCACCACGCTGACGATGGCCCTGAACTGGCTGCGCGCGCAGAGCACGGAGACCTTCATCCTCCGCGGCTCCGCGCTGGCGGTGACGCACGAGATGAACCCCGCCAAGCCAATGTCGGACACGATCGCCGCCCTGCACGACCGCACCGTGGAAGCCACCGGCGTCGCGCTGGTGGATCCCACGGATCAGGACGAGCTCGTGCTCCTCGACTCCGAGGTGATGAACCACGCCCTGCGCAAGCACGTCCTCGTGCACGGCGCGCGCGGGGCGGTGTGGAAGGTGGACGGCTCATAGGCGCAGAGGCGCAGAGGCGCATAGGCGCAGAGGCGCATAGGCGCAGAGGCTCATAGGCTCACAGCCTCCTATGAGCCTCTGAGCCTATGAGCCTATGAGCCTATGAGCCTGTGAGCCTCTGCGCCGCCCACCGCGCTACCGCACCGCCCGCCGCCGCACGGCCCAGGCCGAGTACGGCCCCGCGCCCGCCTCGTTGAAGGCGCGCACGCGGAACTGCGGGGAGTCCAGCGTGCGCACGGTGAGGAACCGCTCGTCCGCATCGCGCCAGCCGCCCACCTCCACCCAGGGGCCATCGCCGACACGCTGCTCCACGCGGAAGCCCGTCACCGGGCCGCTCGCCGTCCACTCCATCGACACCGTCGCGCCGAATCGCATCACCGTCAGCACCGGTGCCGGCGGCAGGGACGGCAGCGCCGGGGCGACGATCTTCGCCATCAGGTGCCTGCGTCCGTGGATCGGCGCCTCGTCGGCCGGAGCGGTGAAGACGAAGGCGAACCGCCCCTGCCCGATGGCGGCGAGCCCGCTTTCGTACCACGGGAAATAGCGGGGATCGTTGTCGATCGTGAGCGGCTGCGGGTCCGCCCCGCTGTCGGTGAGCATCGTCATGCGCGCCCCCCGGTCCGAGATCCAGGCCACCGCCACGTTGCCGTCGCCGGCCGGCACCACGCTGATGCCCGACGCGTGCTCCGTGTTGAGGACGTGGCGGTAGAGCGGCACTCCCGCGCGGCTGATGTCCCATGCGGTCAGGCCGCCGGCATTGGTCGCGAGCACGTATTCGCGGCCGTTCCATTCGAGCTCGTGATCCCCCGAATGCTCATCCTCCGTCAGCCGGAGGAGTGGCCCCTCCACGGCGGCGGAGCCGGTGAGCAGCACGCCGGCGATCCTGGCCGCGCCGCAGAACTGGATGCGCGGCGAGCACTCCTCCTGCACTCCCCACGACACGAGGTAACGCTCGCCGTCCGAGGCGATGTCGAGGCCGACCACCTCGGCGGCCTGGAAGGGGATCTCGCGGACCGGCGAGACCCCGCTGCCCGTGATCGCGGCGGCGAGCAGGTTGCCGTTCGGGACGTAGTCCTGCATGCGCATGCCGACGACGGCGTAGCCGGTGCCGTTCGAGGCGATGGCCAGCGGCGCGAACGCGGTGAACGGCTCCGTACCGCCCGGAATGGGGTTGCCGTTCACATCGAGACGGATGATCTGGTGGCCGTTGAAGCCGGCCCGCGTGACGACCACGAATCCGGTGCCGTCGCTCGCCGCGACCGCGTAGCCGGCCTCCGTGGTGAGCTCCCGCTCCGACCAGCGTCCGTCGTGCCTGCGGAAGCCGGCGCGCAGCGCGCCGCGCGCGTACTCGAGGTCCCGCCAGAGAAACAGCGTTCCGGTGGAGGAGGTGGCGGTGGCCAGGAAGGCCTGGTGGCGCGCGGCGAACAGCACGCGCTGCGTGCTGCTCGACAGCGGCGGACCGGAGACGATGCCCGACCCCTGCTGGGTCCATGTCGCCGAGACCTGCCCGCCTGCGTTCACGAGCTGCATGTCGGAGACGCCGGTGCGGTCCGCCAGCATCTCGATCCGTCCCTCGGCGTCGATCTCGGCCAGCCTCGTGAACGATCCGTTCTCGACGTAGAGCGCGACCAGCCAGCGCGTGCCTGTCCACGCCGCGGCCGCGTGACGGTACGAGCGCTGGAAGCCCGCGGTGGGGTGGAGGTCGACCCGCGTGACGAGCGTGCCATCCGCCTGGAACAGCAGCGCGGAGGACGGCCCGAAAGCGTGTCCCGACACGGCGAAGTATTGCGAGCCGTTGCTGACCAGCGACCAGTCGGCGCGCGAATTCTCGAGCGTCTGCGCCGAGACCCGTCTCCCCCTTGCACTGAGCACGTACAGCGACTGCGGGGTGTGCGCGCCTTCCGGCACGATCGCCGCGAAGCCATCACCGTTGCTGACCAGGTGGAACTCGCTCGAGCTCAGCAGCGCCGCCTCGAGCACTTCCGCTTCTCCGGCGGGCCTCCCCACGGGAGTGAGCAGTTGCGTCATGACGCCGTCGCCGGCGTTGTACATCACCAGCGCGTTGCTGCCGTTGAACGCGACGCGCGGCCACAGCGCGTTTTCCGCGAGCTGCACCGGCTCGCGCACCGGGTCGCCGGAGGCGTCGACGAGCTGCGCGAGGAGGTCATAGCCGATACTCTGCACCACGACCAGAAAGTGCGAGCCGGTCCAGACCGCGTCGAAATCCTCCTCGCCGGTCACCGGGAACGGGAAGACGAGCTTCCCGACGCGCTCCTGGCCGTCGATGCGGGTCACGTACAGCCGGTCCTCGTCGATCCAGAAGAGGAACGGGTGGCGCCCGTCGGTGCGCAGCTTCCCCTCACCGTAGGAGGGGCCATAGAGCGTGTCGGCCAGCGGGAACGTCTCGGAGACCGGCGCGGTCAGGGCATGCGCGAACGGGACGACGAGGCACAGCACGGCGAGCAGGCCATAGCGGAGCGTGTAGAGCATGCGCATGAATTTATGCGTGCGCAGCATAAATATCAACTTTATTTGCGCCAGCCCTGTGAAGAAACGGGCGCAAACACGTTCCGGTGAACGGCACGCCGTACAATCGCCATACATGCTTGCGCCGCGTCGACTCCACCGATACACCTACGCCGAGTACGCGGCGTTCGAGAGCATTTCCGCCGAGAAGCACGAGTTCCTCGATGGCGAGATCTATGCGATGGCGGGAGGGTCGGAGGAGCATTCCGCTCTGTCGGCAGCGATGGTAGCGCTGCTCCGGAACGCCGTCGGCGACCGCCCCTGCCGCGTCCACACTTCCGATCTCCGCATTTATGTCGAGCAGGCGGGGCTGGCGACCTACCCCGACGCGTCGGTGATCTGCGGTCCCCTCCGGCAACACGAGCCGAGTCCGAAAGCGACCGCGCTCAATCCGGTCATCCTCGTCGAGGTGACGAGCGACTCCTCCGAGGAATACGACACCGGCGCGAAGCTCGAGTACTACCAGACCATCCCGACCCTGCGCGAGTACGTCATCGTGTCGCACCGGGAGCGCCGGATCACCATCCACGCGCGCGGAGCCGATGCGCGCTGGACGATCCGGCACGCGGTCGCCGGTGATGAGGTCGCGATTCCTTCCCTCGACGCGATCCTGTCCGTCGACGAGGTCTATCGCAACAGTATGATCCCCCTCCCATGAGACGCATTCTCATCGCCCTGCTGTTCCTCCTTCCCCTCACCGCCGCCGCGCAACTGAAGCTCGACGTCGACACGATCATGCGCGGGCAGCAGCTCACCGGCTACGCGCCGCGCGAGGTGCGCTGGTCGCGTGACGGCAAGTCGGTCTACTTCGCCTGGAAGCGCCACGACGAGCCGATCGAGGAGAACGAGTACACGACGTACGTCGTCGGCCGCGACGGGAAGGGGCTGCGCAAGCTCTCCGAGGAGGAGGCGAAGCAGGCGCCGCCCGTGCGGGGCGACTTCAGCCGGGACCGCAGCCGCGCGGTCTTCATCGACGACGGCGACGTCTATCTCCACGAGAACGGCAAACGCCGCGCGCTGACCCGCACGACGGAGAGCGAGTCGCAGCCGCGCTTCACGAAAGACGAGAAGCGCGTGGCCTTCGTCCGCGGCAACAATCTCTTCGTCCTCTCCCTCGGCGACGGCTCGACCACCCAGCTCACGAACATCGTCGGCGCCGACGAGAAGGGGCCGCACGTCACGCTGTTCGAGGACGAGAACAAGGACCGCACCGCCAGCCAGAAGTGGGTGGCCGAGGAGGCGCTGAAGCTGAGCGACGTCCTGACGCGCCGCGCCTCGGAGAAGAAAGAAGACGACGCGGAGCGGAAGAAAGAGCTCGCCGTCGCCCCGCTGAAGCTGAAGAAGGGTGAGTCGGTGCAGGACCTGCGGCTCACCCCCGACGAAAAGTACGTCCTGGCCTTCATCGGCGGCGACCCGAGCGTCGGCAAGCGCCCGGTCGTGCCGAGCTACGTCACCGAGTCGGGCTACACGGTCGACCTCCCCGCGCGCCGCAAGGTCGGCGACACCAATCCCGCCACGCGCATGGCCAGCATCGCCGTCGCGGACGGCAAGGTGACGTGGCTGAAGCACGGCCTCAAGAAACCGCTCGAGCGCACCGAGACCGCGGAGAAGACCGAGGCCACGGAGACGAAGACCGGCACGAAGACGGAGACCGAGGAAGAGCGCGGCATCGAGCTCGAGACGGTCTTCTTCTCCGACGACGGCGCCGCGGTGCTCCCCGTCCGCGCGGCGGACAACAAGGACCGCTGGCTGATGGCCTTCGATCCCGCCGCGGCCACGACGCGCGTGCTGCACCACGAGCACGACGACGCCTGGGTGCACTGGTTCGACGACGACGCCATCGGCTTCATCCCGGGCACGCGCACGCTCTGGTTCGTCTCCGAGCACACGGGATGGATGCAGCTCTATACAGTCGATTACAGGGTCGACCACGCCGGCGGCACGCCGCGCGCGCTGACCACCGGCAAGTACGAGGTGGCGGACGTGCGCGTGAGCGAGGACGCGAAGCATTTCGTCTTCACGGCCAGCAAGGAGTCGCTGCACGAGCTGCACCTCTACCGCATGCCGGTCGGCGGCGGCACGATGACGAAGCTGACCACCGAGCCGGGGTGGCACGACGCCGAGCTGTCGCCGGACGGACAGGTCATCGCCGACGTCTATTCGTATACGAACAAGCCGCACGAGCTCTACATAGCACCGGTAGGTGCGACATCTGCGTCCGGCGTGCGCGTGACGACCTCGCCCGCCCCGGAGTTCACGACCTATCCGTGGCTCGACGTCCCGATCGTCTACGTCCCGGCGCGCGACGGCGCGAAGGTGCCGGCGCGCATCTACAAGCCGGCCAACTGGAACGGCGGCCCCGCGGTGATCTTCGTGCACGGCGCCGGCTATCTGCAGAACGTGCATCGCGGCTGGTCGAACTACTTCCGCGAGTACATGTTCCACCACCTGCTGATGGAGCGCGGCTACCTGGTGCTCGACCTCGACTTCCGCGCCTCGGCGGGCTACGGGCGCGACTGGCGCACGGCCATCTACCGCCACATGGGCGGCGTCGACCTGAACGATCATGTCGACGCGGCGAAGTGGCTGGCCGGCGAGCATCGCGTCGACCCGAAACGCATCGGCATCTACGGCGGCAGCTACGGCGGCTTCATCACGCTCATGGCCATGTTCACCACGCCGGACGTCTTCGCCGCCGGCGCCGCGCTGCGTCCGGTGACGGACTGGGCCCACTACAACCACGGCTATACGTCGAACATCCTGAACACGCCACAGAGCGATCCGGAGGCGTACCGCAAGTCGTCGCCGATCTACTTCGCCGAGGGACTGAAAGGGGCGCTGCTGATGTGCCACGGCGTCATCGACGTGAACGTGCACTTCCAGGACAGCGTGCGCCTGGCCCAGCGCCTGATCGAGCTGCGCAAGGAGAACTGGGAGCTGGCCATGTACCCGCTCGAGGACCACTCCTTCGTCGAGCCGACGAGCTGGGCGGACGAGTACAAGAGGATTCTGAAGCTGTTCGAGACGACGCTGCGGTGATTCTGGACTGCGGCAGCTGACCGCTGCCGCAGTCCAGACGGCGAAAAGTCGGGCGGTGTCTCTCTCATTCGCGAACGAGAGCGCAGAGAGGAGATCATCGATGCTCACTGGCCGCGGCATGTTCATCTGGAAACTGGGTCCCGTCGTCGACGCCGAGATGGGACCGGACCGTCTCGCGGAGAAAGCGGCACGGGCGCGGCTGTCGTCCGTGTGGATCAAGCTCACCGTCGGGACGTCGCAGCATGCGAACGTGTCCGATGCCCGCTTCGGGGTGGTGCTCGAAGCGCTGCGGGAACGCGGGGTCGGGATCTGGGGGTGGAGCGAGCCGCGTTGCGCGACGACGGTGCGTGCGAAAGAAGAGGCCGAAGTGGCGCTGCGGCTCGTCCGGAAGCACGGCCTGGACGGCCTGCTGATGGATGCCGAGCGCGCCGAGGGCGGCAACTTCTTTCAGGGTGGGCCGGAGCAGGCCGCGGCCTACGCGAGCGCGCTGCGGAAAGGGCTCGACGCGGACGGGAAAGGTCTGGCGATCTGCAGCCACGACATTCCGCAGAACTTCACGCCGTTCCCGTTCGCGTCGTTCGCGGCATCCGCGCACGTGAACGCGCCGCAGGTCTACTACGGCTCGAGCCCGAGCGTGGAGCACCGGCTCACCCGCGCCATCAAGGCGAACGCGGACGTGGAGCTGCCGTTCATTCCGGTCGGCGCCGCGTGGATCGGCTCCGGCGGCGGCTGTGCGAGCGCCTCCGCCGTGGTGGAGCGCGCGGGCGTGTTCATGGACCTTGTCCGCAAGAAGGGATTCCCGGGCTACAGCTTCTGGCACTGGGGCGGAGCGCCCCTGGTCTTCTGGAAACTGCTCTTCGACACGCCGGTCTGAGAGGGGAGGCGCGGCGGAAGAGCGCCGTGTCACGTGACTGCCGGCGGGGCAATTGTCACGAGCACCCGCACCGTCTATCTTGTTGCGCATGCCCCATTGGTACTTCCTCAGTTACGCACGGCTCGATAAGAGCGAGGCGCTGGTCAAGTTCCATCGCGATCTTGCGACACAGATCCGCCTGCAGCCGAACATGCCTTCGGTGGAGGCCGGGTTCTTCGACGGTGAGGCCATCAAGGTGGGCGATCCCTGGAAGGAGGACCTGGCCGACGCCTTGTGTACCAGTCGCGTACTCGTCAGCCTCTGTTCCCCAGCCTACTTCAACAGCGACTATTGCGGGAAGGAGTACCAGGTCTTCGTCGAGCGCCAGGAGGCGTTCATCCGATCTCGCGAACGGGCCCGCCGTACGGGCGGTGACACGCCGCGCCTCATTTTCCCGATTTTCTGGGGGCGTCCCTACGAGGGATTTCAGCTGCAATACACGGATGATGGTTTCCCGGAGCTGTACGGAAAAGAGGGACTGCAATATCTGATGAGTCTTTCCAGCGCGTCGGACGCTTACACGCAATTCGTGCGGGTTCTGGCCACGAGACTCGTTGCCGCGGGACGTGCATGGCCGATGGAGGATCTGCCGAATCTTCGTCCCCTCGACCAGGTTCCGAGCGCCTTTCGCAACCCCGAGCGGGCTGCAGCAGCGTCGCAGCTTCCAATCAGGGGGACAGGGCGCCGCTCGGCGAAATTCATCTTCGTCGCGGCCCGATCGGAAGAATTGAACGGCATCAAGCCGAGCGTCGATGGCTACATGGGCGGCGGCGGAGACTGGCAGCCGTTTCTGCCGGACGACGAAGACCCGGTCTTTCTCGTCGCACAAGAGGCGGCGACGAAGCTGAAGTTGTACTTTCACGAGATTCCTCTGACGGACAACCTCGAGCGCGACCTGCAGGAGGCAGAGCGCAATCACGAAATCGTGATGATCATCGCCGATGCGTGGAGCCTCCAACTGCCGGGGTACAGGAACCTGGTTCGCTCTTACGACCGCGTGACCTCGTTGAATTGTGCGCTCCTGGTTCCGGTCAACGAGGCGGAGCCGGAGACGATCGCCAATCGTGACCGGTTGCGCCAGACTCTGAGGGAGGTGTTTCAATACAAAACGCGCATCAACCAGGGCATCTATTTTCAGGATGCCCTCCCCTCGGCCGGCGATTTCAAAACGGGACTGCTGACCACCATGGCCCAGATCCAGTCGGATATCATCAATTCCTTCAGCGCCCCCAACCCCGGCGGGCCGGCCGTTCAGAACGAGACTCTTCGGCGGGAAGCGCTGGAACATGGAATCTCGGGGCTCGACCAGGCTCCAGCCGTTCCCGTACCGACGCCGGAGTGATGTCGATGAACGACACGTCAGTGCGGCCGGAGATCATCACCTTCTACTCTTACAAGGGTGGGACCGGCCGCTCCATGGCGCTCGCCAACGTGGCCTGGATTCTCGCTAGCAACCGCAAGCGCGTCCTGCTGATCGACTGGGATCTCGAAGCCCCCGGCCTGCAACGCTACTTCCATCCGTTCTTGTCCGATAAATCATTGAAGGCTTCGGAAGGCCTCATCGACTTTGTCGTCGACTTCGCATACGAAGCGGTGACTCGCGAGCCCCGGTCGGAACCGGACTGGTATGTCCCCTACGCCAACATCCTGAGATACGCGCGCTCGCTCAATGCGCAGTTCCCGGCGCCGGGCACGATCGACTTCATTCCCGCCGGCCGACAGGGGCCCGATTACGCCGCCCGCGTCAATTCGTTCAACTGGGACAACTTCTACAAGCACCTCGGCGGTGGAATCTTTCTCGAGGCCGCCAAGAAGAGCATGGCCGGGTATGACTACGTGCTGATCGACAGCCGTACCGGTGTGAGCGATACCTCGGGCATCTGTACCGTGCAGATGCCGGATCGCCTCGTGGTCTGCTTCACGCTCAATTCCCAGAGCATCGAGGGCGCCGCGGCAGTGGCCGAGTCCGCGCACCGGCAACGTCAGAAACCGGACGGCACTGCCGGTCTGAAGATCTTTCCAGTGCCGATGCGGGTGGAGCTGTCGGAGAAAGACAAACTCGAACTGGCCAATGAGCTGGCCCGGGAACGCTTCGATCCTCTCCTCTGGCATCTTCCGAGAGAGAAGCGGGACGCGTACTGGAACAGCGTGCGCCTGCTGTATCAGCCTTTCTACGCATACGAAGAAGTCCTCGCTGCTTTCGGGGACAATCCATCATCCGAGGCAGTCGTTCTTCGATCGATGGAAGCATTGACCGGATATGTCACGGACAACCACGTGCGGCAGTTTCCTCCTCTCCGGGACGCGGAACGGCTCGAGATCCTGAGCCAGTTTCTGCGGAAACCGAAGCCGAAAGCGATGCCGGCGGCACGGAGCGGAACGGGCGCCGGGTCGTGGGTCTTTTTTCTGAGTTACGACCATTCCAGCGCGGATCCCGCCGTCAGGCGTTTCGCGCAAGACCTGAACACCGAGGTGAGAGTCCGGCTCGGACTCTCGCCGGGGGAGCCGGTCGGCTTCATCGACATGGATGAAATCAACGTCGGGATGCGGTGGGAGGATGAAGTGGGTCGCGCACTTCGAACGAGCCGCGTGCTGGTGAGTCTCGTGTCCCCCGCGTACGTGAAGAACCCGTATTGCGGCAAGGAGTTCTCGGTGTTCGAACAGCGCGCACGGATGTCGCTGCAGCGCGGCAGCGACCCCCTTGCTGTTCTTCCCGTCATCTGGATCCCGTTGCGGGGAGCCGCTCCTCCCGCCCTCGCGAAGTATCAATGGTCAGATTCCCATGACCCGCAGCAATATCTCGATCACGGTCTGCGGAAACTGCTGCAATTACGCAGGTATGAAGACGTGTACCGCGAGCTCATTTCAGAGATTGCCGATCGAATCGTGGAAATTCATCACAGCGGTCCTCTGCCCGTCCTGGACAATTTGCAGCCATTGGATGAAGTCCCGAACGCGTTCGAAGCGCAGCCGGCGGGTAGCCCCATTGCTCGCCGAGGTCCGCAACACGTGGAGTTCGTCATTACCGTGGCAGACGCTACAGAGATGCGTGAATTCCGACATGACGTCAGTTCCTACGGGAAAGACGAATGGTCCTGGCGTCCTTTCCAGCCGCCCATCGGGTACGACCTCGGGATTGTCCTGCAGCAGATGGCCATCGAGGCACACGTCCATCTCTCCGTGGCTCGCGCGGGACCCGATCTCTGGGACCGTCTCGATGCAGCGGATCGCAGCAACAGCGTTGTGGTGCTGATCATCGATGCGTGGGCACTGGCTATCCCGAAGTACCAGGCATTGCTCGAAGAAATCGACAGGACGAGCTCACTCAATACCGCGATCCTGATCGTCTGGAACGATGAGGATGCGGAGACTAAGGAGCATCTGAGCGCATTGCAGTTGCTCGTTCGTGAGACGTTCCGTCACCGCCAGGTGAGCCGGGACGCGTACTTTCGCGGCGACATTCGCACCGTTCAGCAGTTCCGGGAGCAGGTGTTCGATGCCATTGCCGCGATCCGTGCGGCGATCCTCGAACGGGCGGAGGTGCTGCGAAGCATCAGCGACCCGGGCGCTCCTCTTCCCACCATCTCGAGGATTCCTCGGTCATGAACGCTCCCTTCGGCGGCACGATCATTTCGTTCTATTCATACAAAGGTGGCGCGGGGCGAACGATGACGTTGGCCAACGTCGCATGGATTCTCGCCAGCGCCGGCAAACGAGTCCTCGTGATCGACTGGGATCTCGAGGCTCCAGGCGTGCACCGGTACTTCCGTCCGTTTCTCTCCGATCCGGAGATGAAGGCGTCCGACGGCGTGATCGAGATGATGATGAATTACGCGCTCGCCGCGCTCACGCCCGGCGAACAGGATCCCGACTGGCACCTGCCGTTCGCGAATGTTCTGCAGTACGTGGTCTCGGTCGAGTGGGACTTTCCCAACCGCGGCACGCTCGACCTGATGCCGGCAGGACGACAGGACGAGAGTTATACCCGCCGCATAGTGACCTTCAACTGGCACTCCTTCTACGAACGTCTGGGTGGAGGGTCATTTCTCGAGGCGGTCAAGCGGAATCTGCGGGCCGAATACGACTACATCCTGATCGATGGCCGAACGGGTCTCAGCGATACCGCAGGGATCGTTACCATCCAGATGCCGGACGCGCTGGTGGCCTGCTTCACCTATACACGCCAGAGTGTCGAAAACATGGCTGCCGTCCTGAATCTCGTGCTCGAACAGCGGCAGGACGCGAGGCTTCGGGTTTTTCCCGTTCCCACTAGGGTGGAGCTTGCAGAACGAGCCCGGCTGGACAAGGTGCGCGCGGATGCAATGTCGCGGATGGCTCCGCTCCTCCGGATGCGCCCAGAGGATATCGACACCTACTGGGCGGAAGTCGAGATCCCCTACGTTCCTGCATATGCATACGCGGAAACACTGGCTCCATTCATGGACAGACCCGGCATGTGGCAGTCAGTGCTGGCTTCCACCATCCGGCTGACGAGGTATCTGACCGACGGTGACGTGCGGGAACTGGCGCCAATGCCGGAATCCGAACGAATGGGGGTGCTGGAGCAACTCGGGGAGTACGGATGACGTGCCCACAGGAACAACCCACCCCCAACCCCTGTTGAATCAGGACCATGACCGCAGTCTCCACCGAAAAAGTCCGCAAAGTCGGGATGATCTCCCTCGGCTGCCCGAAGAATCTCGTCGATGCCGAGATCATGCTCGGGCAGTTGCAGGCGGATACCGACGTCGAGATCACGAACGACCTCGAAGAGGCGGACGTGGTGATCGTGAATACCTGCGGCTTCATCGATGCGGCCAAGCAGGAGTCGATCGACACGATCCTCGAGGTGGCGGAGAAGAAGGGGCAGGGGCTGGAGAGGTTGATCGTCACCGGCTGCATGGTGCAGAAGTACCGGACCGATCTGCAGCAGTCCATCCCCGAGATCGATGCCTTCGTCGGCCTCGACCATCTCGAGGCCATCACCTCCGCGGTCACCGGCCGGGCCTCCGACGACCTCGCGCCGACGCGGCGCAAGATGTCGCAGCGGCTGTACGAGGACCTGCCGCGCGTGCTCGTCCACGGCACGGCGCACGCCTACCTTAAGGTCAGCGAAGGGTGCTCGAACCCGTGCACCTTCTGCGCGATCCCGCAGATGCGCGGCAAGTTCCGCTCGCGCGGCATCGACTCGCTGGTCCGCGAGGCGCAGGCGCTGCAGCAGGCGGGCGTGCTGGAGCTGAACCTCGTCGCCCAGGACACCACGCGCTACGGCGAAGACCTCGGCATGCAGCAGGGGCTGACGAAGCTCGTCGAGACGCTGCTGCGCGAGACCGACTTCCGCTGGATCCGCTTCCTCTACGCCTATCCCGGCTCGCTCGACTGGAGCCTCTTCGAGCTGATGGGACGCGAGCCGCGCTTCGCCTCCTACGTCGACATCCCGCTGCAGCACGTCACGGCCAACGTCCTCGGGCGCATGCGCCGTCCCGGCTCGCCGAAGGAGTACCGCGAGATGGTGACGCGCATGCGCGAGCTCGTGCCCGACCTCACGCTGCGCACGACTTTCATCACCGGCCACCCCGGCGAGACGCCGAAGGACTTCGGCGAGCTCCATGACTTCGTCGAATGGGCGCAGTTCGACAACATGGGAGCGTTCGTCTACTCGTCCGAGGACTCGACGCTGGCCGCGCGCATGAGCGACGTGCCGACGCGCAAGACCGCCGAGCGCCGCCGCGCCAAGCTGATGGAGCTGCAGCAGAAGATCGCCCTCTCGCGCAACGAGCAGCGCGTCGGCCGGACGTTCGACGCCATCGTCACCGGCGTCTGCGAGGAGACCGAGCACCTGCTGGAAGGACGCATCATCGGCCAGGCGCCGGAGATCGACGGCCGCCTGCTGATCAACGACGGCATCGGCCTGCTGCCGCAGTCGCTGCCGGCGTTCGCGCGCGTGGAGATCACGGAAGCGCATCCCTACGACCTCGTTGGCGGGGTCGTGGCCGATATGGTATAAAACCATATCATGCGGCGGGCGCTCCTTCTTCCCCTCTCGTTTTTCGCCACGCTTTCGCTTCTTGCCGGTGAGGTCGGACCGGAAATCCCGGTGACCGAGACGGGAGGTGAGCAGCGGAATGTCGTTGTTTCCAGCACCTCGGACCGGACGCTGATCGCGTTCGACGAACGGACAGGTGATGGTCCGGACAGGGTCGTCCTGCACCAGTACGGTGTGTTCGTGGGGATGCCCGCGGGACGGGAGACGTTCACGGTCGAGCCTTCGACCGAGAACCAGCGGCGCCCGGCCCTCGGCCACACCATGATCGGATGGGTGGACGAAGACCCGGCCGGCGGCAAGGCGTGGCTGACCTGGCAGATGCTCGGCAGGTTGACGTCGACCGACGACTACGGGCCGGTCTTCAAGGCCGAGCGGGTGGAGGAAGCGGCGCCCGGGACGACCGTCTCCATCCTGCACCGGCACGTGTTCCACGTCCTCGTCTGGACGGCGCCGGACGGGCGCCTCAAGTCGGTCGAGCGCTCGCTCGTGGCGCGCATCGGCTACGACCGGAGCTCCTGGTACGTGACGAACGAGCGGGCGTTCCATCCCGCCGCCGCCGGCGTGACCGTGAGCTCGGTCGATCCCATCGTTGCCTACAACTACGAGATCGCGCCGGGACAGTACGGCATTCGCGCGGCCGGGCTGTGGGGGAGGAGCGTGCAGCCGCCGGTCGACATCGCGCCGGCCGGTGCGTCCGAGCCGCGGGTGGTCTGGAACGGCACGGACTTCGTCATCCTCTGGAGCATGGAGTCGGGCGGCACGTACGCGCAGCGCGTCACCAGCATGGGCGGCGTGACGGTGAAGATCGGCGGCGTGCAGAAGCTCGATGAGGGCGTGCTGCACGATGGCGCCGTCACCTCGGACGGGGAGTACCTGGTGGTCGTCGACCAGGGGATGCGCTTCGCGGTGCTCCGGCTCGACAGGAACCTCGCGCTCGCGGAGACGACCGTGTTCCACGCCCGCCTGCCGGAAGGGGAGCGGATCTCCATCGACGCCAGCCCCTGGCATCCGCCGCTGCTCGCGTACGCGTCACAGACGCTGTCGCGCGCGGTCTTCCGGACGCTGTCCGCGGACGACAAGGTGTCGGGAAAGAAGCGGCGCAGCTCGCGCTGAGTCATGTAGGGCGGGCTTCAGCCCGCCGCAGACACGTAAGAATTCTCCCGACCCGATGGCAGCCGGGTTGCTCCCTTTCGCTTTACGTGTGGCGAAACAACAACCTCTCCATCGTCATCTTCGTGCTGTTTTTGCTCTGCCTCGCCGGGCACGCGCTGTCGGGATGGGCGACCTACAACGAGGAACAGCAGGAGCATGGGGAGGAGCCGGTGGCGTTCGGCGAGTTCCTGCGCACCTCCGAGTTCGGCGAGACGATCTTCGAGAACTGGGAGAGTGAGTTCCTGCAGATGGGGATGTACGTCATCCTGACGGTGTTCCTCTTCCAGAAGCGATCGTCGGAGTCGAAGAAGCACGACGGCACGGACGAGGTGGAAGAGCGGCCGGAGGATCACCGCGACGACCCCGGCGTGCCGGCCCCGTGCGCGCGGGAGGGTGGCGTCTCGCGCTCTACAAGAATTCACTCAGCCTCGCCTTCCTGGTGCTGTTCGCGGTCGCGTTCTTCGGCCACGCCGCGGCAGGCGCGCGAAAGTTCAACGAGGAGTAGCTCCAGCACGGGGGCGGCACGAGCGTCAGCACGTTCGGGTACATGGGGAAGCCGCAGTTCTGGTACGAGTCGTTCCAGAACTGGCAGAGCGAGTTCCTGGCCGTGCTGGCCATCGTGGTGCTGTCGATCTGGCTGCGGCAGTGGGGCTCGCCGGAGTCCAAGCCGGTGCACGCGTCGCACGGGGACACGGGCAGCGGGTGAGATGGGGTTGTCGGTTGTCAGTTGTCTGTGAGTCAGGGCGGAAATCGCAGACAACTGACAACCGACAACGAGAGCTTGTCACCTCTTCAGCGCCTGCCGGGGCCGAAGCCGGCCGCACGGTGAAGTTAGGCCGTGCTCACGAGCTTGCGAGCTTCAGCAGCAACGCTACGCCTCGTTCCGAAACAACTGCATTCTCTACCCCGTCGGTCCAATGATCACCCGTGAACCAACGCTTGATCCCTTCAAAGCGGAGCACACCATAAACGATGCCCCACCAGAACGCGTTATCGGCGATTGCGTCACTCGACACGTCGCGTATTCGTCGGATCAGCTTCTCTGCGGACAAGCGCTCGACAGCGACCGGCGACAAGCCGACGACCGCTTTTCTGAACACTTGCAACAGCGGTACGGGCGGACGGCCTACGACGCAGTCGGTCAGATGATGTTCCAAAGTGGCAAGTTCGTCGAAATGCGGCCACCGTCGGCGCAGCACACGATGGAAGTCGCCGGAGTCGGCGGCCGCCCAATCCGACTGTAGTGACGCATCCGGAAGAATCGCGCGCAGCCTGTCGAACAGAAGGGCTTTACCGGCACGGTCATGCAGAACTACAAAGTGAACGCCGGCAACATCCGAAAACAGGCGAACATCGGCACCTAGTGTCGCCAAGATGGTCCGGTTTCGCGCCAGTCCGAAGGCAACGCCGGCCTCAAATAGCACGTTCGGCCTTGCTTGCCATCGTGCTTCGCCCTCTTGGTCCCCCGCGTATCTGCCCGTGCGTGGATCATAAAGCGCCGCTTGTTCGTCTGGGGTGAACAACGCGATGACGACATCCGCGCTTATGATTCCCTTCAACACGATATCCGCAACGAAAGGCGCAGCGCCCATTGACCCCGCCACTTGATAGAACGATAGATGGTCAACACCAACAGCAGTCAAGAACTTCACCAATTCGTCGACAGCTTCATGGTCTCGGCCGTGGATGATGAAAGCGCGTGGCCTCATGCGGTGCGTAGTTTACCTCGCACCGGCGCTGCTACGGTGTCGGCTACCGTCGTTCAGCATCGGCCTAACGGATCTCACGCTAAGCTGTGCGGCCAAGGCCCACGTGCCGAAGCCAGAGCGCCGTGACGCCCCCAAGCTGGCGATAATGTAGGCAGCTCGGCTGCCGAAGCCGGGCCGTGACAGCTTCACGCCAAAGTTAGCCGGCGCTTTACGAACAGCACGATCGCAATTACGCCCAGGACGACGACAACTAGTGCCGGCCCCACCCGATCGTACAGTATTTGGCGACGTGCTGCGGATGTGACTATTCCCGTTTCCCAATACACCCAATCGTGCCCGAGCTGATTGACCGCACCGCTACCACCCGACACCATCAGCACCATTCCGTTGCCCGTAGCACGGTTCAGACGCAACATGGCACCCCACGCTGGAGGCGATCCGCCATCGTGACCAACTACGTAGTCGTCGCTGTCAGTGGCAGCGAAGAGGGTATAGCCCAAACCCCATGTTCCGGACGTTCCAGGCTGCGGTCGCAACATCTGATCGAGCGTGTGCGGGCGCAGAACTGGATTGTTAACCACATTGGCGCGGAGAAAGTGCGCCATATCCCGCGCACTCGCGAGGAGTGCAACCGAAGCTTTGGCGGTATGACGACGATGCGGCTGCGGCTTCACCTTTAGGTCATAAGCGGTTGCCAAATCACGAGCACGATCTTCTGCCGCTAAGTCATCGATGTCGAACGTTGCCTTGTTCATGCCGAGAGGTGTCAATACGGCGTCAGCCATATATTCCGCGAAGGGTCGCTTCGTGAGTTCCTCAACTAGTAATTGCAGGACAGTGTAGCCGCCGCCGGAATATGAAATGGCTCTCCCCGGCTCTCTCACAACTACCACGGCACGAGGTCGGCCAACCGTCGAGTCTTTGGCATCAGACAGTGAGTTCTCCAACGTCTGTGGCGTCTCGCCAGCTAAGAACCCGCCGTACCCTAGTCCGTCGTCGAGACCGGCGGTGTGGCTTAGAAGATGTCGTACAGTGACCCCGTCGGCGTACGATCCGCTTCCGGGGAAGCGCCACCGGCGCAGATGCGGCAGCACCGGTTCGTCGAGTCTGATCTTCCCGTCCTGGACGAGCTTCATGACGCCCCAAGCGGTAACAGTCTTACTCACCGACGCAAGCTGATACAGCGTACGATCTGGCTTGAACGGTTCTTGGGCTTCTGCATGCGCCACCCCAAAGCCACGTTCCGTCACGATCTGGCCACGTTCCATAAGCACTAGAGCTGCGCTGCCGATCTTGCCGTCCGCAACCGCCTGCTCGAGGGAGCGCGTCAGATGCCTCTCGATTGCCGCCGTGTCACCACGAGCAATGTTCGGATGCCACAGCCAGCGTCCGTGGACGAAAACCGTACCAATCACGACGATCGTCCACACTGCGGCGAGACCAATCGTGAGGAGGCGTTGGCGGAGCATGAATCATGATACGAGACAACCCCGACGTGGTTTTCGGTGAGTCATCCAGAGAACCTGGCGCTGCGTCCGGCTAACGGATCTCACGCTAAGCTGTGCGGCCGGTCCCGCGTGCCGAAGCCGAAGCGGCGCGCCGGTTGCCGCCGATGACGTTCGCAGAACCGAGTGGCGAGCTGCAACCGGCGTGACGCCACCGCACTGGCGATGAAGCAGGCAGCTCGGCTATAGGGCCGAAGCCGGGCCGCACGGTGAAGTTGAACGAAGCCGCTTCGCGGCGCGCTCCGCGTCCCTGTATTCGTTTCGACGGAGGGCGGCGTTTCCGCGACTGCGCGGTTTCGCTCTGCGCATCGTGATCGGATCTCCTGTGAAAGGAGACCATCATGGTCACAACTCCCTTGCGCGAACGGATGCGCCAGGCCATGCGCATTCGCAACCTCTCTGCTCGCACCGAACAGATCTACCTTCACTCCGTCGCCCGTTTCGCACGACACTTCCGGCGCTCGCCGGACAAACTCGGCCTCGGCGAGATCGAGCAGTACCTGCTCCATCTCCGCGACGAGAAGCGCGTCTCATGGGCCCTGGTTCAATCAGGCCATCTGCACGCTGCGGTTCTTCTATCTCTATGTGATGGACCGGCCGGATCTGGTGGTGCGCATTCCGTATGGCCGGCGTGAGCGCCACCTGCCCGTGGTGCTGTCGGTCGACGAGCTCGTGGCATTGCTCGACAACGTGCCGTCATTCC
>DASPMO010000047.1:0-2639 GCA_035627015.1 Thermoanaerobaculia bacterium
GGCGTAGTCCATGCGGTCGCCGTTGTTCTCGATGTAGGTGATGGCGTCGTGGACCGGTCGAGCGTCGCCCACCTGCACGTGCTCGCGCCCGGACTGCTTGAGCGAGACGCTGACGCTCCTCGCCTCCCGCGGGATCTCGTACTTCTCGATGAGCGCGTCCTCGATGTCTCCATGCGCCGGCACGTAGAGGGCCCCGACGGCGTGAGCCACGCGCTCGAAGCTCGACCGAGAGTACGGTAGGCGCCCGAGGTGCCGCGCGCTCTCCTCCGCTTCGCGAGAGGTGACCTGCTGGACCTGATGGGCCATCGCGCTGGCGGTCCGGGGAAGCCAGCCGTCATCGACGACGCCAGCCCGCAGGCTCACCGGATCGACCACCTTCGCGTTCCGCTTCCCGGCCTCGCGATACAGCGACCGCTCCACCACCACAGGGCCCGCCAGCGTGTAGTACGTGGCCTCGCACCGCCCGACCTTGGTGAACCGCGCTCCGCCGATCACGACGGTCGGCCGATCGAGGTCGAGGGACTGGAGCACGGCCTGGTGGCCGGCGCGTTCGATCCGGGCGGCGGCATCACCGATGGCCACCTCGACGGCGGCGTAGTCCATGGCCTTGCCGGCCCGTGTCGCGGCCCGGGCCTTCCTCACCGCGGCGATCGCCTCCATCACCGCGTCGCCAAGGGGCTTGAGTTCCTCCGGCACCTCGATCACCATCACCGGCACGGGGCATCCTCCGTCGAGAGAGTCCAGACAACCCTCCGATGGCACGGCTCTGCCCCGTGTTCAAGATTCGCGCCTCCTGGCCAGGATCGATCGACACCCATTGCTTGGCCTCGCCGGGACTTTCCGGCGCACGGCCGACTACTGGGGGATGCAGAGCGATAGGAGAGATGGCCGGCGAAGGACCGTCGACCGCCCGGTCGTCACCCCTGTCGCCCACCGGATCTGATCCACGGCGAGCGTGCCACAGATCGGTCCGACGAACAGCCGCTCCCGGCGTTCGCCGGAACTCAGCGTGATCCACCACGGCGTTCCGAAGACCTCTTCTACCTCCTCGACTCGATAGGCCGCAGGCCCTTCGCAAGTGCCCCACTCGGAGGCGAAGTTCGACAACGGGATGACACGGGACCGGAAGGCGAACCATCCCGCAACGACGCGGCAATCATCCCCCACACTCACTGCACGCCCAGCGAGGACCACCCAGGGCACCAGCAGCAGCACCGCGGCGGCGACCACCATCGCGCCGCGCGCACGAATCCCCACACAGACGAGGGTGCCAACTATGACCGCCCACGTCACCCCGGTGAACCACGCCGCCGTGCGAAGAATGCTTAGGAAGCTGTCGCTTCTGCCGACGAAGACCGCACGACCGAACCCCGTGTACGCGAGCATAGCGGACGCCGCCGCGCACGCGAGCAGCGCGGCGACGACGAGGCCCGGCAGTCTGGCTCTTGCATTCATCATTTCACCCTGAAGCCAATGCCGACCGGAATGGAGTTGTTCTTGTATCTCGCGGGCTGCACGACCTTGCGACTATCAACCACGAGGGTGGCTGAGGTCGAGCCGTCCCAGGCGACGGCGTTCTCGAGCCCCATTCTGACGAATGCATCGCGGAGGGCGGAGAGTGTCTTCCCGTTCTTGGCACCGTCGGGCTGAACCGCAATCACCATGATGTCCAAGTCCGCGTCCAGCCCCATCGCTACCAGCCCCACGTCTGCACCCAGTCTGTCGAGCGCGGTGAAGCCGCTGTTGCTCCGCTGCGCAAGGTACCTCCGGTTCCCGGTGCCCGGATCGCCGGTCAGCGGAAGGCCAGCGGGCGCGCCGGGGATGTACTTGTTCGTATCCCCGTACGGGAGGCCGTTGATGATCATCGGCTTCGCGCCGCCGAAGGCCACGTCGGACGGCGGCGGGTCTCCGAGGCCGAAGTACCAGTCGCCAGACGGATCCGGAGAGCGTTCGGCGTCATAGCCCACGTAGAACGTGCCAGGGGACGACCGCCCCATCACCACTTGCCCGTTCACGTGTACCTGCCCCTCCAGCGGGTAGCTAGATGGGTTCTGGGGCGAGAGCATTGCCGGAGCGTACGAGCCACCGAAGAGCTCGGCGTTGATCACCACCTCGTGGGCGGCCGCGGTGTCGAACTGGATCGCGGCTTCTGTGAAGCTCTCGCTCGCATCACGCAGAACAACGTGAGGCGTGGGAGCGCGCATGAACACGTACTGCACGTCTCCGTCGTTCATCTGCACCGGTGTGGTGGGGTCCGCGCTCAGCCGTTTCGCCGCCACATTCATCATCTCGTTCGACGACGGGGCGTGGAAGACCGGTGGTCCATCAACGGCCGAGCCATAGCCGCGCCCCGCCCGGGGATCGGCCCGCGGATCGCTACCATCTGCGCTTGGCGGTCGGCGGGTGTCGTAGCGCCGCGGCGGGGCTCTCCCCTGCCGCTGCCCATCGGTCGAGGGCGCGTCAGACTCTTGCATCTGCTGGCCGGGGTGGCCGGTCGGGTGTTGCTCGCTCAGGATGGGATCCACACCCGCTGCAGGAGTCGGTTTACCGCGCGGCGCGCAGCTCGTGAGGCAGCGGCACGCGCTGGCCGCGGAGGCCCGCGTCGGCCGCCGCGCGGAGGTACGCGTGCGGATCGACGC
>DASPMO010000048.1:0-31023 GCA_035627015.1 Thermoanaerobaculia bacterium
GGAATGACGGCACGTTGTCGAGCAATGCCACGAGCTCGTCGACCGACAGCACCACGGGCAGGTGGCGCTCACGCCGGCCATACGGAATGCGCACCACCAGATCCGGCCGGTCCATCACATAGAGATAGAAGAACCGCAGCGCGCAGACGGCCTGATTGAACCAGGCCCAGGAGACGCGCTTCTCGTCGCGGAGATGGAGCAGGTACTGCTCGATCTCGCCGAGGCCGAGTTTGTCCGGCGAGCGCCGGAAGTGTCGTGCGAAACGGGGAAGACGGCGATGATTGCTGCGGCGCGCCGGCTGCCGCGGACTTACCTGAGGAGAGCCCCGAACTAAGCATGGCGTGCTTGCGCTACCTCAACTTGTGCGCCGAGGAACTGTACCTGCGTCGTCGACGCTACCTTAAGGACCGCGTTTGGCGCATATGGGAGGCTGAACTAGCTCGCACGTTGAGCAGTCGACTGTTCGTACGCGAGTGGCGCTCGTTGCGTGCACAGTTCGACACTTACCCGGATTTTCAATACTGGGTTGAATCGAAGATGAACCACGAACGTACCCAGGCAAAGGTTTGATGCCACCTTACACCCACGAGCGGTCATGAGTGGCTTGGTGGCAAGTCGAGATCGCCGCGGCGGCAGATAAGGCAAAGCATAACGGCGGCCGAAGCGCCGTGCGAGGAGCTCTACGGCAGCGATGAGACTTATGCGTTAGGCCGACCAAACGTTCCGGCAAGAAGGTCATCATCCGTGATGAGTGTCTGCGCCTCGCCGGCCTGATCACGTCGCGTCAGGAGGGTCGCGAATCCTCCAAGCATATCGTCACGCCGAAGGCTGCTTTGACCAGGGGACCTCATAGGCGACTGGATGGTTTTGGGTCTTCCTGCGCTTGCGGATGAACCTTCGCCAGCAAAACCGCGCTTGTCCGCACGCGCAGTTGAGCATTCGGCCCTTCACATTCGCCCGCCTCCCGCGGTAGCCGGATGCACGACTGCGCTGAATTCGGTGCGCTCCCACCTGGAAACTGCTTCTCACGTCCCGGTACGTGCGCGGTTGCTTCGAGCTTTTGGTTGCTCGGAGCTGTCGTTTGGCAGACTCGCGCTGATGTTTGGTCGGTTGGAGCTGTCGTTTGGTGAGTTGGAGCTGTCGTTGGGTCAGGTTTGAGCAATCGTTTGATGGCTTGACGCCGTGTGTGGCTCGGTTCGAGCTTTGGGTTGGTCGCCTGGAGGTATTTGTTGGGCCGGCTCGGGGGGATTTTGCTTTCTGGCTGCCAGGCGCAGCTCGGGAATGGATCACGCCCAGCAGCAGCCGAGCAACATGGCTGTGTGGCGGAGCAGGAATGAGCACGAGCCGGACAAACGGAATCATCGGGCTCCGTCAATCGAATCATCGACGGACCTCCGCGAACGTTCCGCCGTCCAAGTACGATAGAGAGCATGCGCAATTCGCGGCGGCCGTATGTCATCTGCCACATGCTCCCCTCCATCGACGGGCGGATCGTGATCCGTGACTGGAAGCTGGACAACGGCACGCGTGAGTACGAGCGGACGGCCGCGACGTTCGATGCCGATGCGTGGATCATCGGACGCATCTCGATGGAGCCGTATGCGGGCAAGGCGCGCGTGCCCGCGCGCAAGAACCGCGAGCGGATCGCCCGCGAGGACTTCATCGCGGAGCACGATGCCTCTTCCTATGCCATCGCCGTCGATCCCTCGGGCAAGCTGACCTGGCGGGCGAGCGACATCGACGGCGAGCATGTCATCACCATCCTCACCGAGGCCGTCTCCGACGACTATCTGGCCTTCCTGCAGGCGAAAGGGGTCTCGTACCTCTTCGGCGGCAAGTCGCGCATCGACCTGGAAAGCGTGCTGCAGAGACTGCGCGCGCGCTTCGGGATCAAAAAGCTGCTGCTCGAGGGGGGCGGGAAGATCAACGGCTCGTTCCTGGCCGCGGACCTGATCGACGAGCTGAGTATCCTCGTCGGGCCGGTGGCCGACGGGAGCATCGGCACGGCGTCGCTCTTCGACGTCGAGGATGGCCGGGCGCCGGTGCGGAGCCTGAGGCTGCTCTCGATGGAGAAGCGCGCCGGCGGCATCGTGTGGCTGCGCTATAAAGTCCGCCGCTGATGGTCGTCTTCGAGATCGTCATCGCCCTGCTCCTGGGCGGCGTCGTGCTGGCCGCGATCGCGCGCAGGATCGCCACGCCGTATCCGGCGCTGGTGGCCATCGCCGGGGCGGCGCTGGCGCTGTTCCCGAGCGTGCCGTCGCTGGTGCTCGATCCGGAGCTGGCCCTGGCGCTGTTCGTGGCGCCGGTGCTGCTCGACGCGGCGTTCGACGCGTCGCAGCGCGACCTGCGCCGGAACTGGCGCGCCGTGGTGAGCCTGGCCCTCGGCGCGGTGGTGCTGACGGTCCTGGTCGTGGCGGTGGTCGCGCATGCGCTCGTGCCCGGCCTCCCCTGGGCGGCCGCGATCGCGCTCGGCGCCATCGTCGCTCCTCCCGACGCCGCGGCGGCGACCGCGGTGCTCAAGCAGCTCCGGCCGCCGAACCGGCTGCTGGTCGTGCTGGAGGGGGAGAGTCTCTTCAACGACGCCAGCGCGCTGCTGATCTACCGCTTCGCGGTCGGCGCGGCGGCGACCGGCTTCGTCTCCGGCTGGACGTTCACCGGCACGCTGGTCGCGGTCAGCGCCGGCAGCATCGTGCTGGCCTTCGTGCTGGCGCGGGTCGTCGGCTTCATCGTCCCGCGCATTCACGACATCGCCAGCGTGGTGGTCTTTCAGTTCTGCAGCACGTTCGCGGTGTGGGTGCTGGCGGAGCGGCTGCACCTCTCCGGCATCCTGACGGTGGTCGTCTTCGCCATGGCCCTCTCCCGCCCCTCGGCGCAGACGATCTCCGCCCGCGTGCGCGTGCCGTCGTACGCCGTGTGGGAGCTCGCGGTGTTCGTGCTGAACGTGCTGGCCTTCATCCTGGTCGGGTTCCAGCTCCGGCAGATCGTCGTGCGCACGGAGTGGAAGCAGTACCTCGGCGTGGCCGCGGCGGTCTGCATCGCCGTCATCGTCGCGCGCCTGCTCTGGGTCTCCGGCGCCGCGTACATCAGCCGGTGGCGCTGCCGCCCGCGCGGCGGCGGCGGAGACGTGCCCCAGGACGTCGTGTCGCTCTCCGGCCGCGCCGCCTGGGTGGTGGGCTGGTGCGGCATGCGCGGCACGGTCACGCTGGCCGCGGCGCTGGCGCTGCCGGTGAACTTCCCGCACCGCGATCTCATCTTCTTCACCGCCTTCGCCGTGGTGCTGGTCACGCTGGTCGTGCAGGGGATGACTCTCCGGCCGCTGCTGGCGTGGCTCGACGTGCAGGACGACGGCACGGTCGAGCGCGAAGTGCAGCTGGCCCGCGTGGAGGCGCTCCGCGCGGCGCTCGATGCGGCCAACGCGTGCGGCGGCGGGGAAAGCGTGGACCTGCTGCGCCGCCGTTACGAGCTGCGGCTGCGCCGCGCGGAGCAGAGCGGCCTGGATGACGTCGATGCCAGAGACCTCGAGGTGGTGCGCATCGCCACCGCGGCCGAGCGCCGGCGGCTGGTCGAGCTGCGCGACGACGGCACGATCGGCGACACCGCCTTCCAGCGCGTGGAGCAGGAGCTGGATGTCCGGGAGCTCGAGCTGCTCGAGGTCGCCGAGGCGTAACGCACCCGCACGACGGATGTTGCCGATCCGGCGCAACACCCTCCCGCCGGCACGTACTCCGGAGCATGGGGGACAACTCCGGGCAGGTGGTGCGCTTCGCCGAGTACGCCGGCATGCGTGTCTCCGAGCGCCTGCATGACGGGAAAGCGCTGGCCCGGCCACGCGCACGACTCGCTGCAGCTCTGCGTCGTCCTCGAGGGGGGCTTCCTCGAAGAATTCAACGGCAGCGGCTTCGAGTGCGCTCCCTCCACGATACCGGCTGCCGCGTCGAGCGCGCGCGGGAGCTGCTAGCCGGGTCGCGCACGCCGCTCAAGCGAGGTGGCCGAGGCGTGTGGATTCGCCGACCAGTCCCACTTCACGCGCGTCTTCCGCCGCGAGACGGGGGAGACGCCGAAACAGTTCCGTTCCCGCAACGTGCGCGCCGGCGTGCAAAGCCGGGACTCCCGTTCCAGAACCCCGCTCCTTCCGGGTCCATGTTGACCGCGAAGGAGATCTCGGATGGACAGACATCGCAGTACGTTTCCCCCCATCATCGCCGCCGTCCTGATGCTGTACAGCGCCGCCGCATCGGCCGGCGAATTCCTGACCACGGACAAGGCCGTGCCCGGCCGCTACCTGGTGGTCTTCAAGGAAGGGGCCCCCGGTCCGCCGGCGGCCGACCACGGCCAGGTCCTGGCCTTCTCCCACGGAGGACGCCTGGGGCGGGTCTTCGAGCACGCCTTCCGCAACGGTGGCGCTCGGCTTCACCTGCAACTGCAACGGCGGCCGGACCTGCACCTTCAACAACAGCGGCTATACGGACGACTTCGCGGTCTCCCGCTGCCAGTATCTCGTCGACTACGACCAGTGGAACCGCCCGGTCTTCCGCTTCGGCTGCGGCACGGTGAGCCACACATACAACTACGCCGGCCCGTACCTGGTGGAGCTCCAGGTGGTCGACGACGCCAACCAGACGTCCGACTTCGTCGCCCGCTGGTGCCAGTAACGTAGGACGGGCTTCAGCCTGTCGGGCACTCGCGATGACGCCCCCACCCCGTCCGGGGGGCGGGCTGAAGCCGCGCCCTACGTTTAGCCGTAAACGCAAAAAGGGCAGGATTTCTCCTGCCCTTCGTTTTCGCTTGCGCGGTGTAGTGCCGATTAGACGGCGACGACGTTCGCGGCCTGCAGCCCCTTCGGGCCACGGGTCACCTCGAACTCGACGGCGGCGCCTTCCGGCAGGGAGCGGAAGCCGCCACCCTGGATCGCCGAGAAGTGGACGAACACGTCGTCACCATTCTCAGCCGTGATGAAGCCGAAGCCCTTCGCGTCGTTGAACCACTTGACATTACCAGACGTTCTCATGTGTGAATCTCCTTTCCGTGCTGCCTTCGGAGAGTCAAACTGAGTTTCATCCTCGCGAGCTGGCAAACCACTGTGATCACAGGCCGCAACCTGAAGGGGGGGAACCGAATTCCGCTGCCCGGAAATGAAAAGCGGCCCCGATCGTGAAAGGAAGAGCCGGCAATGAAGAAATCGTACGACGAAGTGCAGGTATTCGCCGGCGTCGCCGAGCGGACGGGAGTGAGCATCGACCGCGCCGGCGTGCGCGGCCACGGCGGCGTCTGCCGCAGCCTCACCGAGCTGACCGCGAAGTCGCGCCGCCTCGGGGACGGCTACTACTATCTCGCCACGACGGCCTGGCCGGCGGACGCGAAGTCGGTGAGCGTGACCGCTCCCGCCCGCATTCCCCTGAGCTGAGTACTCAGCAGGCCGCACTGGCCTCGCCAACGGAAGCACAGCGGACCGCCGGCGTCCCGCCGGCTGTCTGTGGCGGCGTCCCGCCGCCACGGTGCGGGCGAGACGCCCGCACAGACAGCCGGCGAGGACGCCGGCGGTCCCGTTGGCGAAGCGAGTGCGGTCTGCTTCGCTGTACGGTCAGACGATCAGCCGCTTCCGCATCGCATACAGCACGATCTCCGCGGAGCTGTGCAGATTCAGTTTCTGCATCAGGTTCGCGCGATGCGTCTCCACGGTGGAGAGGCCGACGTCGAGGAGTGCGGCCACTTCCTTGTTCGCGCGTCCCTCGGCCAGCAGCTGCAGCACTTCCTTCTCGCGGTCGGTGAGGAGGTCGTACGACTCGGTCAGTCCGCGCTGCTGGAGCTGCCGCGTGTACTCCTCGGCCAGGACGTCGCTGACGGCGGGGCTGAAGAACGATTTCCCCGACGCCACGGCGCGCACGGCCGGCAGCAGGTCTTCGTCGGTGGCGTCTTTCAGGAGATAGGCGCGGGCGCCGGCGTTGATGGCGCGGATGACGTACGACTCGTCGAGGTACATGCTGAGCATGATGGCCCGCGGCGCGGGCTGCATCTTCTGCGCGCGCGCGGCCACGTCGATCCCGTTCAGCTTCGGCATGGCCACGTCGAGGATCAGCAGGTCGGGACGATGCTCCTCGCACAGCCGCAGCGCCTCCAGCCCGTCCGCGGCCTCGGCGACGATCTCCACGGAGCTGTCGGTCTCGAGCAGCGACCGCATCCCGCGCCGCACGATCGAATGATCGTCAGCCAGCAGCACGCGCAAGGTGCACCTCCTCGATGGGGATGGTCACGGGAAGGGTGACGTGCAGCCCGGTGCCGTGCGGCTGGCGGGCGCGCACCTCGAACGTGCCGTGCAGCTCGCGCACGCGCTCCTCGATGCCGAGGAGCCCCATGCCGCGCGCGCGTCCGGGAGGGATCCCGGTGCCGTCGTCGGCGATGGTGAGGTCGAGGGTGTTCTCCGCGACGCGCACCGAGATCGTGACCGCCGAGGCATGGGCGTGGCGCGCGCAGTTCGTGAGCGCCTCCTGCACGATGCGGTAGACGGAGGTGCGGACCGGGTCGGGCAGTGCATCGAGCTCGCCGCTGAGCTCCAGGTCGACGCGGATGTCGAAGCGGCGCCGGAAATCGCGCACGTGCCACTCCAGCGCGGGCTGCAGGCCGAAGTCGTCGAGCATGCTCGGCCGCAGGCCCATGACCAGGTCGCGCACGGAGCGCATGGTCGTATCGAGGAGGCGCCGGGCCTCGGCGATCGGCTGCGCGAGCTGCAGGTCGGACGAGGTGCGCGCGCGGTCGGCGCGGCCGATCTCCATGCGCAGCGCGGTGAGCATCTGCCCGACGTGGTCGTGCAGCTCGCGGGTGATCTTCTTCCGCTCTTCCTCCTGCGCCGCCACGAGCTGCTGCGAGAGCAGCCGCATCTCCTGCTCCGCCTGTTCGGCGTGGATGCGCTGCCGCTCGGAGCGGCGCTCCAGCGCGCGCAGGCGGAGCACGGCCACGACGGCCACCAGGAAGCCGAGGAGAAGCGTGCGCTGCAGGCGCCGGTGGAGATCGTCGCGGAAGGTCACCAGGCGCCGCGACACCTCGGCGCGCTGCGTGGCCAGGTTGGCGTTGTTCAACTGCTCGACGTCTTTGGTGATGGCCAGGACCGCCTCGCGGCGCGGCAGCACCTCGCGCCGCAGGAAGCGCCCGCTGCGCACGATCTTCTCGTAGAGCGACCACTCGAAGAGCGGGTCGAAGGCCTGCCAGTACTCGTCGAGGCGTTTCTCCAGCGCGTCCATCTGCGGCGCCGCGTGCGGCGGCAGCAGCGCGCGCAGCTCGTTCACGGTGGTGGTGTGGCTGGCGCGCAGCTCGGTCAGGCGGCGCCGGTATCCCGGCACTTCCTCCTGGTCGGTGTCCAGCAGGTAATCGCGGATGTAGATGCCGGAGAGGTGGAGGTCCGAGCGCAGGCGGCGCAGCTTGTTCTCGACCTCGCGATGGTGCGTGTTCCGCGCGTCGAGCTGCGCGTAGATCTCCTCCGCCTTGCGCGAGGTGGTGGCCACGGAGGTGTAGATCAGCAGCAGCAGTCCGCCCAGCGCCGCGGCCGCGACGGGCCAGGTCCGGAAAAAGCGCCGCTGCCATTTCGCCAGGAACGTCATCGCCGTGTTCCCACAACGCGGAACGTCAGATCATGACTTCCTTGCGCACGGCACGGAAGAGCTCGCGGAACGACTCCACGACGGTCACGCCCGGCGGCGGCACGCGCTCGCTGCTGGCCACGAACAACGCCCGCCCGTGCTCGGCGGCGAAGCGCAGCGCGCCGAAGTCGGTCACGTCGTCGCCGGCGTAGATCACCCGCGAGGCGCCGATGGCGCCGGCCACCCAGCGCAGCGCTTCTTCTTTCCCGCCGCCGCGGCAGCGCGCCTCGACGACGCAGCGGCCGTCGATGATGTCCAGGCCGGCCGAGCGCGCCCACGCGCGGAAGCGCACGATCATCGTCTCCGGCGCCGTGCTCTGCACGCCGCGCCAGTGCAGCGCCAGCGCATGTTTTTTCCGCTCCAGGCGCAGCGAGGCGCGCTCGATGTCGGCGGCGAGATTCTCCGGCAGGTCGACGTCCAGCGGCGGCGTGTCGCGGATCACGGCGCCGCCCGGGCCGCGGATCTCCAGCCCGTGCGAGCCGACGAGATACGCGCCGCGGGCGCGCGTCCGCTCCAGCAGGTCTTCGACGTCGCGGCCCGAGACGATGGCCACGACGACGCCCTGCAGGCCGCTCGCTTCCTCGATGAGCGTGGCCGCGGCGCGGTACATGCGCACGCCGGCCGGATCTTCCTCGATCGGGGCGAGGGTGCCGTCGAAGTCGAAGGCGAGCAGGGTCGATTGCGGGATCATCCGGCCACGACCTCCCGCCGCCGCGGCTCGGCGGCGCGCGCGGCCGCGGTCCTGGGCCAGAAGCGCGCGCCGTGGCTGCGCACGGCGGTCATGTCGGCGAGCAGCTTCGCCGACCAGTCGTAGATCGAGCTGGAGGCGATCTGGTCGCGCATGAGCTGCATGCGCGCCTTCCGCTCCGCCAGCGGCATGCAGACGGCCCGGAGGATGGCCTGGGCCATCTCCCGCGTGTCGTACGGGTTGACCAGCAGCGCCCCTTCGAGCTCTTTCGCCGCGCCGGCGAAGACGCTCAGCACGAGCGCGCCGTCGCCGTCCTCGCACGCGGCGGCGTACTCCTTGGCCACGAGGTTCATGCCGTCGTGCAGCGGCGTCACCAGCGCGCTGTCGGCCATGGCGTAGTGGTCGCGCACTTCGCCGGGGGAGAAGGTGCGCATCTGCAGCACGACCGGCTTCCAGCGCCCGGTGCCGAACCGCGCGTTGACGCGATCGGCGCTCTCCTGCAGGTCGTCCGCGAGCTGCCGGTATTTGCGGATCTTCGTGCGCGTCGGCGAGGCGAGCTGCACGAGGGTGTACCGGCCGAGGAGCGACGGCGTCTCCTCGAGCAGCTGCTCGACGGCCGCGACGCGCTCGAGCAGCCCTTTGGTGTAGTCGGCGCGGTCGACGCCGATGCTGACGTGCACGTCGTCGGCGATGCCGAGGGAGTGGCGGAGGGCCGCGCCGCGGGCGCGCGAGCTGGCCGGGTACGGCCACTCGACGCTGATCGGATACGCGCGCACGAGCGTGCGATGCCCGCCGAAGGTCACCGACATCTCGTCGAAGTCGACGCGGCACTCGAGATAGCGCTGCACCGTCTCGAGGAAGTTGAGGCAGTACTGCCGCGTGTGGAACCCGACCACGTCGGCGCCGATCATCCCCTCCAGCAGCGCTTCTTTCCACGGGCAGATTCCGACGACCTCGGAGTGCGGCCACGGCACGTGCCAGAAGAGGCTGGTCACGATGTGCGGCGCACGCTCGCGCACCAGACGCGGCACGAGCGCGAAGTGATAGTCCTGGATGAGCAGCAGTCCGCCGGCGGGCGTCTCTTCCGCCGCCGCGCGCGCGAACTGTTCGTTCACCGCCTGGTAGGCAGCCCAGTCGGCGGCGCGGAAGGAGGGCTGCGTGAAGGCGGTGTGGCAGAGCGGCCAGAGGCCTTCGTTGGCGAATCCGGAGTAGTACTGCTCGTACTCGGCCTCGCCGATCCAGAGGCGGCGCAGCACGTACTCGGGAGCCTCGGGCGGGACGGCCAGGCGCCCCTGGCGATCGGCGTACGCGCGGTCGGCGGAGCCGCCGCCGTACGCGATCCACGTGCCGCCGCAGGCGCGGAGGATCGGCTCGATACCGGTCACGAGGCCGCTGGCCGGCCGCTGCACGACCACGCCGCCGCCGGGCCCCCATTCATGCGCGTACGGTTCGCGGTTGGCGATGACGACCAGACCGCCGTTCGGGATCTCCATGTCGATTCGGCTCCTCCCAGTTGGCGCGGAGTGGCGGCGGCAAACTCCCTCGCCCCATGGCGTGGGCGGGCCCACCTCGCCTGCCGCCATCCGCATTTCAACGGTAGGGGAGCGGGCGGACGATGTACATCCGGTGAATGGGGGAGCGGGTCTCCCCCCTTTACCCGATGGGAACGGCGGGCGGCGCGGTCTACCGTGAGCGGTCTATGGAGACGCAAAAGCGCAAAGCGGTACGCATCCGGCCGAAAGCAGCCTCCCGCACCGGGCAACCTTCACGCGTGGTGGTGTTTACGGCGATCGACGGCACGCTCCTCGACGCCCGGACGTTCGAGCCCGGCCGCGTCCGCGCGGCCATCGCGCGCCTCGCCGAGGCGGGGATTCCGGTCGTGCCCGTCACGATCATGACCCTGGATGAGATCGCCCCGCTCGCCACCGAGCTCGGCCTCGGGCCGGCGATGATTGTCGAGGCAGGCGGGGCCATCGCCCGCCGGCGCGGCGAGACGTGGGAAGTGGAGCCGTGCGGCCCGCCCGCCGAGACGCTGCTGGACGTAATCCGCGACATCGAGGAGCGCTCGGGCGCGAATCTGCTCATCTACTCGGCGCTGCCCGAGTCCGACGCGGCCCGCCTCTCCGGCCGGTCGGGCGCGATGCTGCACGCGTCGACGCACCGCTGCTTCAGCGAGCCGTTCGTGCTGGAGACGGGCGAGCTGGAGGCGGTGTCGCGGGCCGCGGCGGAGATCGGATTCTCCGTCCGCCGCGGCCGCCGCTTTCTCCACCTCTGCCGTGAATGCGACCAGGGAGAAGCGTTCGCCCGCCTGCGCGAGGAGCTCGGATGCGAGGTGGCCATCGGCGTCGGAGGCGCGGCCGTCGACCTCGAGTTCCTGGCCCGCACGGACGTGGCCATCCTCATTCCCGGCCCCGCCGGGGAGGTGGACGCCGAGCTCGCCGCGCAACTGCCGCACGCGCGCATCGCCTCCGCGCCCGCGCCCGATGGGTGGGCGGCCGCGGTCGACGAAGCTCTGCGCGGACTGAAGCCTGCTGCCGCAGCATCCGCTCGCAGTACTTCTGCAAATAATTAGGAATTAACCTGCTGGGGAAACGTTAACGATGGCACGCTACAAATAATCAGGTGTAACACTACCGACAGTCATCACGCCGGCAATCTTGTTGGCCTCTTGCGCAGACGACGGTGAACGCCAATTTCAGGAGAGTTCACTGATGCCTTTGTTCACGCCCCCGCCTGTT
Source organism: Thermoanaerobaculia bacterium (assembly GCA_035627015.1). Classification (GTDB taxonomy): domain Bacteria; phylum Acidobacteriota; class Thermoanaerobaculia; order Gp7-AA8; family Gp7-AA8; genus QHVT01. The sequence goes on from DASPMO010000048.1 coordinate 11,058, forward strand.
CCCCCCACCCCTCCCGCCATCGTCCGCTGCATCAGCGCGGATGGCACCGTCATCTCGGACTGCGCGAAGTACGAGTACAAGCGCCAGCAGAACAGCGTTTCGGCCCGCTTCACCGGCGGCGTCCGCATCGACCTGAAGTCCGATGACGTCGTGATCGTGCCCGCCAACGGCACCGCCACGATCGAAGAGCGCGCCGGCCGCACCGTGCGCAGCTTCGCCGTCGAGAACGGCAAGACCACCTACACCGTCGACGGCACCGCCCGCCCGTTCGACGCGGCCGCTCGCCAGTGGCTGCGCGATGTGCTGAGCACCATGCCCGCCCGTCCGGTACCTCCCGCGAAGCAGTAATCCCCTTCCATCACTGATCTCCCCGGGGAAGGGCTCGCTCGACGAGCCCCTCCTCTCTGCCGGAGGTCTGTCCCGTAAGCCCGTTTTCGCGGGCCGACAAGGAACTTTTGTGTCTTCAGGAGCCGCATGAAACCGAATCCGATCGCCGTGACGTCCGCTTCCATCGTGGAGATTCTGCAAGCCCGCGCGGCGGGCACTCCTGAACGGGTCGCCTATCGCTATCTCTCGTTCGCCTCGGCGTCCGAGGAGACGCTGACGTACGCGGAGCTCGACGCGGCGGCGCGGCGCATTGCCGCGCACCTGCAGACCTTCACCGTCCCCGGCGACCGTGCGCTCCTGCTCTACCGCCCCGGCCTCGACTTCATCCAGGGTTTCCTCGGCTGTCTCTACGCGGGAGTGATTGCGGTGCCGGCCTACCCGCCGCATCCGACGCGTCCCGCGCGCGATCTGCCGAAGCTGCGCGGCATTGCCGGCGATGCCCGCCCGGCCGCGGTCCTCACCTCGCTCCCGGTGATCGAGAGCTGCGAGCCGCTCTTCGTCGAGGCGCCCGACCTGCGCGCCATGCGCTGGATTGCCACCGACGCGCTGCCGCTCGACCACGCCTGGATCGACCCGCGCGTGGGGCCTGAGCACCTGGCCTTCCTTCAATACACGTCCGGCTCGACCGGCACGCCGAAGGGGGTGATGGTCAGCCACGCCAACCTGATGCACAACGAGCGGGCCATCGCTACGCTCTTCGACGCCGATGCCGAATCGACGATCGTCGGCTGGCTGCCGATGTACCACGACATGGGTCTCATCGGCACGATGCTGCACGGCCTCTACGTCGGCGCGCAGTGCGTGCTCATGTCGCCGATGGAGTTCCTCGAGCAGCCGCTGCGCTGGCTCGAGACCATCTCCAGGTTCCGCGCGCACACCAGCGGCGGACCGAACTTCGCGTACGAGCTCTGCGTCCGCCGCGTGACGGACGAACAGAAGGCGGCGCTCGACCTCAGCTCGTGGCGCATCGCCTTCAACGGCGCGGAGCCGGTGCGCGCCGCGACGCTGGCGCGCTTCGCCGAGGCCTTCGCGCCGAGCGGCTTCCGCTCCTCGGCGCTCTTCCCGTGCTACGGCCTGGCCGAGGCCACGCTGGCGGTGGCGGGCGGCGCGAAGGCGAGCGACCCGATCGTCCGCGAGTTCCACGGCAACGCGCTCGTCGGCTGCGGCGTCAGCGTCGAAGAGCAGCGCATCGTCATCGTCGATCCGGAGACGCGCATCCCGCGCGCCGCCGGCGAGACGGGCGAGATCTGGGTGAGCGGTCCGGGCGTCGCACGCGGCTACTGGGAAAAGGTGGAGCAGAGCGAGCAGACGTTCGCCGCGCGCCTCGCCGGCACGGACGACGGCCCCTTCCTCCGCACCGGTGACCTCGGCTTCGTCGACGGCGGCGAGCTGTTCGTCAACGGCCGCCGCAAGGACCTGATCATCATCCGCGGGCGCAATCACTACCCGCACGACATCGAGCAGACCGTCGAGCAGAGCCATCCCGCGCTGCGCGCCGGCTGCGGCGCGGCCTTCCCGGTCGACGTCGACGGCGAGGAGCGCCTGGTGGCCGTGCAGGAAGTCGATCGCCACTACCGGACCGAGGGGGGCGACGAATTGGCGGAGAGCATCCGCCGCCGCGTGGCCGACGAGCACGAGGTGCCGCTGCACGCGCTGCTGCTCATCAAGACCGGGATGATCCCGAAGACCACCAGCGGCAAGATCCAGCGCAGCCTCACCCGGCAGATGTTCCTCGACGGCACGCTGCCGGTGGTGGCGCGGTGGCAGTGGGAGGCGACCGATCCGCTGGCGGCCTTCTCCGATCTCGACCGCCACACGCCGCTCTTCGCCCTCGGCTTCGACTCGCTGCAGATCTTCGAGCTGAAGAACGCCCTCGAGCGCGAGCGCGGCATCGAGCTGCAGCTCTCCGACTTTACGCACGACGCCACGCTGGCCACGGTCGACGCGGCCATTGAGAATGCCCGCGCCGCGACGTCCATCGCCCGCACGAGCGGCGACCAGCCGCTCTCGCACGGGCAGCAGCGCTTGTGGTTCTTCGAGCAGCTCGCGCCCGGCGCCTCGTACAACGAGACGCTGGCCGTGCGCATCGAAGGGGCGCTCGACCCGGATGCGCTGGAAGAAGCGGTGAATGCGATCGTGGCGCGGCACGAGGCGCTGCGGACGACGTTCGTGGTCGTGGACGGCAAGCCGGTGCAGCGCCGCCACGAGTCGCTGCGCATCGCGCTGACGCGCATCGCGGCTACGGATGCCGAGGGGAGCGTTCGCGAGGTCGCGGCCAGGCCGTTCGACCTGGCCCGCGGACCGCTGCTGCGCGCGACGCTGGTCACGATCGCGCCGGAACGGCACGTCTTCGCCGTCACGCTCCATCACATCGCCGGAGACGGCTGGTCGGCGGGGATCTTCCTGCGCGAGCTGGCCGCCGCGTACTCGGGAGCGACGCTCGCGCCGCTGCCGCTGCAGTACGCCGATCACGCGGCCTGGATGCGCGGCCGCCTCGACGGCGTGCTGGCCGGGCAGCTCGCGTACTGGCGCGAGGCGCTGGCCGGCGCGCCGGCCACGCTGGCGCTGCCGCTCGACCGTCCGCGCCCCGCGGTGCAGACGACGCACGGCGCCACGCGCCGCTTCACCGTTCCGCGCGAGCTGGCGGTGCGCCTGAAGGAGCTCGGGCGCGCCGAGAGCGCCACGCTCTTCATGACGCTGCTCGCGGCGTTCGACGTCCTGCTGTACCGCTACAGCGGTCAGGAAGACCTCCTGGTCGGCTCGCCGGTGGCCGGGCGCAACCGCGCCGAGGTCGAAGGGACGATCGGCTTCTTCGTCAACACCGTCGTCCTGCGCGGCGACCTCTCCGGCGATCCGGCGTTCCGCGACGTCATCGCCCGCGTGAAGAAGGCGGCCACCGGCGCGTACGCGCATCAGGAGCTGCCGTTCGAGCTGCTGGTGGACGAGCTGAAGCCGGAGCGCACGCTCACGCAGACGCCGCTGTTCCAGGTGGCGTTCGCGCTGCAGCAGCGGCAGGCGCGGGCCTTCGCGCTCGGCGCGGCGCGCGCGGAGCTGCTGCCGTTCGACAGCGGCACGGCCAAGTTCGACCTGGCCCTGTCGATGGAAGAGACGGACGGCGGGATCGACGGCGCGCTCGAATACAACAGCGATCTCTTCGACGCCGCCACCATCGCCCGCATGGTCGCCCACTTCGAGCAGTTGCTCGCGTGCGTGGCGGCCGATCCGTCGCAGCCGCTCTCCGCGATCGAGCTGCTCACCGCCGAGGAGCGGCAGCGGATGCTGGAGTGGAACGACACCGCGCGCCCGATTCCGGACGGCACGGTCATCGATCTCTTCCGCGAGCAGGTGCGCCTGCGTCCCGATGCCGAGGCGCTCTCGCTCGACGGCACGGTGCTGACGTACGCGGAGCTGGCGGCGCGCATGGACGCCCTCGCGGGCGAGCTGCGGGCCAAGGGCGCGGGGCCGGAGGTGCTGGTCGCCATCCGCATGGAGCGGGGGATCGAGGCCATCGTGGCCGTGCTGGCGGTGATGGCCAGCGGGGCGGCGTATCTGCCGATCGATCCTTCTCTCCCCGAGGAGCGCGTGAGCTTCATCCTCGAAGATGCGAAGCCGCTCATCGTGCTCGACCCACAGTCCCCTCTCCCCACCGCGTGGGGAGAGGGTCAGGGTGAGGGGCGAACTCTTCGAGAGGGGACGGTGGGTGCCGCGTACGTCATCTATACGTCCGGCTCCACAGGCCGCCCGAAGGGCGTCCTCATCGAGCACCGCGGGCTCACGAACTTCGTCACCGCCTTCGCGGAGATCCTGCAGCTCACGCCGGAGTCGCGCGTGCTGCAGTTCGCGTCGCTGAGCTTCGACGCCTCCGTCGAGGAGATCTTCACCGCCCTCACCAGCGGCGCCTGTCTCGTGCTCGCGAAGCGCGAAGACCTCATGCCGGTCGAGCCGTTCGTGAAGACCGTCAACCGCGAGCGCGTCACCACCGCGCTCCTGCCGCCGTCCGTGCTGGCGCTGCTCGATCCGGCCGCCATGCCGTCGCTGCGCGCGATCGTCTCCGGCGGCGAGGCCTGCAGCGCGGCGCTGGCCGCGAAGTGGGGCGCGCACGTGCGCTTCGTCAATGCCTACGGCCCGACCGAGATCACGGTCGCCGCCACGGTCGATCCGGACACCGACGGTCTCTCCATCGGGCGTCCCATCGCCAATACCACCGCGTACGTCCTCGGCCCGGGCAATCTGCCCGCGCTGCCGGGCGTGGCGGGGGAGCTCTGCATCGGCGGCGTGGGCGTGGCCCGCGGCTATCTCGACCGTCCGGCGCTGACGGCGGAGCGCTTCATCGACGATCCGTTCGGCGCGGGGAAGCTGTACCGCACCGGCGACCGCGCGCGTTTCCGCGCCGACGGCCGCCTGGAGTACCTCGGCCGTCTCGACGGGCAGGTCAAGCTGCGCGGCTTCCGCATCGAGCCGGGCGAGATCGAGGCCACGCTGGAGCGCCATCCGGCGGTCGTCGACGCGCACGTGCTCCTGCGCGACGAGCAGCGCCTGATCGCGTACGTGGTCACGTCCGAGCCGATCGGTGGAAACGAGCTGCGCGCGTTCGCGGCGCGGTCGCTGCCGGACTACATGGTCCCGTCGGCGATCGTGGCGGTGGAGCGCTTTCCGCTCACCGCGCACGGCAAGATCGACCTCAAGGCCCTGCCGTCGCCGGAAGCGCAGCGGGGGACGCCCGTCGCGCCGCGCACGCCGGTCGAGCAGGAGCTGGCCGCGCTGTGGCGCGAGGTGCTCGGCGTCGACGACGTCGGGATCGACGACGACTTCTTCGCCCTCGGCGGTCACTCGCTGATGGCCACGCAGCTCGTCTCGCGCATCAACTTCGCGTTCGCCATCGACCTGCCGCTGCGGCGGGTGCTGGAGGCGCCGACGGTCGCCGAGCTGGCCGTCGCCGTGGCCACGCGTCAGGCCGAAGAACAGGAAGAGGGAGAGCTCGCACGCGTCCTGGCACAGCTCGAAAGGCTGTCCGAGACCGAAGTGAGCGAGTTACTGCAGGCCACCGCGCCGCAACGCTGAGAAGCACAGGGGAACAAGGAAACGAATGATGGATCAGGTTCAAGAACGAATTGCGCAGCTCTCGCCCGAACGGCGGGAACTGCTGATGCGCACGCTGCGCACGCGCAAGGAGCAGGAGGCGGCGCCGGTCAAGATCGTCGCCCGCAAGCGCGATCCGAACGAGGCCCCGGCTTCCTTCGCGCAGCAGCGGCTCTGGTTTCTCTGGCAGCTCGAGCCGGAGAGCGCGGCCTACAACATGCCGGGAGCGCTGCGCCTGCGCGGCCCGCTCGACTACGACGCGCTGCGCCGCTGCCTCGACGAGATCGTGCGCCGCCACGACACGCTGCGCACCACCTTCAAGGAGAACGCGCAGCAGGAGCCGATGCAGGTCATCGGAGCTCCCGACACGGGCATGGCCCTGCAGCGCATCAGCCTCACGCATCTGCCCGAGGCCGAGCGCGAGGCGGAAGCGGCCCGGCTGGCGTCGGTCGAAGGACACACGCCGTTCGATCTCTCCAAAGGCCCGCTCTTCCGCGCCACGGTCATCGACATGGGGCCGGACGATCACGCCCTGCTGCTGACGATGCACCACGTGATCTCCGACGGCTGGTCGGTGGGCGTGCTGGTGCGCGAGATCGTGACGCTGTACGAGTCGGAGCACCGCGGCGCGCCGTCGCCGCTGCCGGAGCTGGAGGTGCAGTACGCCGACTTCTCCGAATGGCAGCGCGAGTATCTCTCCGGCGAGACGCTCGAGCGCTACTGGCGCTACTGGCTCGATCACCTCGGCGACAAGGTCGCGGAGCTCGAGCTCCCCACCGACTTTCCCCGTCCGCCACACTTTTCGGACAAGGGGGCGATGGTGATGGCCGTGATCGACAAGGACGTCACCGGCAGGCTGAAGGCCTTCTGCCAGCAGGAGCGGCTCACGCTCTTCCCGCTGCTGCTGGCCGGCATCCAGACCGTGCTGCACTGCCACACCGGCGCGGAGAAAGTGGTCATCGGGACGGACGTCGCGAACCGCAACCGCGCCGAGACCGAGCCGGTCATCGGCTTCTTCGTCAACCAGCTCGTGCTGCAGACCGACTTCTCCGGCAACCCCACGCTGCGCCAGGCCGTGCGCCGCGCCTGGGACACGGCCCTCGGCGCGTACGCCCATCAGGACTTTCCGTTCGACTTCCTCGTCAAGAAGCTGAACCCGAAGCGCGACCCGAGCCGCATGCCGCTCTTCTCGGTCAAGTTCGTCCTGCAGAACGCGCCGGCCACGCTGCTCTCGCTGACCGATCTCACCATCGCGCCGCTGCTCTACGAGAACACCACCGCCAAGTTCGACCTGCTCTTCAGCATGCAGGAAGAGGAAGGGAAGCTGGTCAACGTCATCACGTACAAGACCGATCTCTTCAAGCCGGCCACGATCGCCCGCGTGGTGCGCCACCTGGAGATGACGCTGGCCACGATCGTCGACGAGCCGGAGCTGGCGCTGGACGCCTTCCGCGCCAAGCTCGACGAGGCCGAGCGCGCGTTCCAGAAAGCCCGCCAGAACGAATTCAAGGAAGCCTCCCGCATGAAGCTGAAACGCAGCACCTCGAAAGAAAAGGTCGTGACCGCATGAACACATCGTCCCTGAAACTGCCGAAAGAATCGCTGGCCGCGCGGATGGCCAGCCGGCCGGTCGCGGTCCGCGTCTCGTCCGAGGAGCTGATCGAGACCTCGTTCTTCAACCCCGAGCGCCCGCTGCCGCTGGTCGTCCGCCCGAAAGGGGCGATGAAGCTGGAGGAGTGGGCGCCGCGCAACCGCGAGCTCATCGAGCGCAACCTGCGCCGGTACGGCGCCATCCTCTTCCGCGGCTTCGGCGTCGACTCGGTCGACAAGTTCGACGTCGGCGTGAACGCCTTCACCGACCGGCTGATGTCGTACACCGAGGGGGCCACGCCGCGCCTCACGCTCAAGGACAAGGTGTACACCTCCACCGAGTTCCCGGCCGAGCATCCGATCGCGCAGCACAACGAGCTGTCGTACATCGTCACCTACCCGACCAAGCTCTGGTTCTGCTGCGTCACCGCGCCGCCCGTGGGCGGGGAGACGCCGATCTCCGACGTCCGCCGCGTCTACGAGCGCATCTCGCCGGCCACGCGCGAGAAGTTCGAGCGCCTCGGCTGGATGCTCGTCCGCAACTACGGCGACGGCCTGTCGCTGCCGTGGCAGACGGTCTTTCACACCGACGACAAGGACGTGATGGCCGAGTACTGCCGCGCGAACAAGGTCGAGGTGGAGTGGAAGGACGACAAGCATCTGCGCACGCGCCACATCCGCCCGGCCACGCGCATCCATCCCGTGACGGGAGAGAAGGTGTGGTTCAACCACATCGCCTTCTGGCACGTGAGCAGTCTGGAGAGCGAGCTGCGCGGGGAGTTCCTCAAGCAGTGGAACGAGATGGAGCTTCCGTACAACACGTTCTACGGCGACGGCTCGCCGATCGAGCCCGAGGTCGCGGACGAGCTCCGCGCCGCGTACGACGCCGAAACCGTCATGTTCCGCTGGGAGGCGGGCGACATGATCCTCATCGACAACATTTCCGTCTCCCACGGGCGCAGCCCCTACTCCGGCCCGCGCCGCATTCTCGCGGCCATGGGCGAAGCCTTCACCGATCCTGCTGTGTAACCACGAGAGAGAGAAAACGACCCAATGAACGATCAGACCATCGAAGGCTTCAAATTATCGCCGCAGCAGCGCCGCATCGTGGCGCTGCAGGGCGACACCGTGCACCGCTCGCAATGCGCCGTGCGCATCGACGGACCGCTGGACGTCGAGGCGCTGCAGGCCGCCATCGACCGCGTGGCCCAGCGCCACGAGATCCTGCGCACCGCGTTCCCGAAGATCGCCGGTATGTCCTGGCCGCTGCAGAGCGTCCGCGAGACGGCCGGCGTCCATCACGGCGGCGACCCGGACGCTGCCACCGGCCTGCACGCCGGCATCGCCCGCCTGGACGCGGCGTCGCACCTGCTGACCGTCAGCGTGCCGTCGCTCTGCGCCGACGTCCTCGGCCTGTCGACGCTCGTTGGCGAGATCGCCCGCGAGTACGACGGCGTGAGCGCGGAGGACGAGCCGATGCAGTACGTCGTCGCCTCCGAATGGCTCAACGACATCCTCGACTCCGAGGAAGCGGAGGCGGGACGCTCCTACTGGCGCGGCAAGAGCTTCATGCGCGACGACGCGTCGCTGCCGTTCGAGCGCCACGCCACTGCCTTCCGCCGCGAGAGCGTCTCCGTTGCCCTCGACGCCGCGCTGGCCGCGAAGCTGGCCAGTGTGGGCGAGATGAAGAACGTCCTCTTCACCGCCTGGCAGCTCCTGCTGTGGAAGATGACCGGCGAGACGCACATGCTCTTCGGCTACGTCTCCGAGGGGCGCCCGGATGAGGAGCTGCGCAACTGCATCGGCCACTTCGAGCGCACCTTGCCGGTGCAGTCCGAAGTCGACGCCAACGCCTCCTTCGCCACCATGATGGCGCGCGTCGCGGCGGCCGTCGTCGAGTCGACCGAGTGGCAGGAGTGCTTCGAGTGGAGCGACGTCTTCGCCTCGCGCCGCAACTGCCCCTTCGGCTTCTCGTTCATGGAGCTGCCGGAGAGCTACGGCACGTCGGCGTCGTTCCGCATCGACCGCTTCGACGTGGCTTTCGAAGAGTCGAAGCTGATGCTCTCCGCCGTGCAGCGCGGCGACGCGCTGGAGCTGACCTTCTCGTGCGACGCCGAGCGCGTGCCGGCCGTGGAAGTGCAGCGCACCATCGAGCGCTTCCAGGTCCTCCTGGCCGGCATCGCCGCGGACGCGAAGACGAACGTCGGCGCGCTGGAGCTCATGAGCGCCGCCGAGCGCGAGCAGGTGCTCGTCGGCTTCAATAAGACCGCGAAGAAGTTCGAGGCGGACGATCGCCTGCACCGTCTCTTCGAGCTGCAGGCCGCGCGTACGCCGCATGCGGCCGCGGCGGTCTTCGGCGAGACGATGCTCACCTACGCACAGCTCGACGCGAAGGCCAACCAGCTCGCCAACCGCCTCGTCGCCAACGGGGTGGGCAACGGCTCGCCGGTGGGCATCTACATGGAGCGCTCGCTCGAGCTGGTGGTGGCGATCTTCGGCATCCTCAAGGCCGGCGGCGCGTACCTGCCGCTCGACGCCGAGTATCCGCAGGACCGCCTGGCGTACATGCTCGAGAACGCGCGGGTGGCCGCCGTCGTCACGCAGCCGCACCTCGGCGCCATGCTCGAGAACACGGCCGCGCCGGTGATCGTCCTCGATCCCGCCTGCAGCTCCATCGCCGGTGAGGCGACGATCGCCCCCGCGATCGAGGTGGATCCGGAGCAGGCCGCGTACGTCCTCTATACGTCCGGCTCGACCGGCCGCCCGAAGGGCGTGGTCATCCCGCACCGCGCCATCTGCAATCACATGCTGTGGATGCAGTCGGAGTTCCCGATGAGCGCCACGGATGCGGTGCTGCAGAAGACGCCGTTCAGCTTCGACGCCTCGGTGTGGGAGTTCTACGCGCCGCTGCTGGCCGGCGGCCGTCTGGTGATCGCCCAGCCGGGCGGCCATCGCGACGCGGCCTATCTCGCCGAGGCGATCCGCCTCCATCACGTGACCGTGCTGCAGTGCGTGCCCACGCAGCTGCGCATGCTCCTCGACGATCCCTCCTTCGTCCGCTGCACGTCGCTGCGCCGCGTGTTCTGCGGCGGTGAGGCGCTCACCGGCGACGTGGCCACGCGCTTCCACGCCACGATGTTCGCGGACCTCATCAATCTCTATGGCCCGACCGAGGCCACGATCGACGCGACCTCCTGGACCTGCGTCCGCGGCGATGCCCGCACGCACATGCCCATTGGCCGCCCGGTCGCGAACACGCAGGTCTACGTCGTCGACGCCGCCCTCCGTCCGGTGCCCGCGGGCATCGCCGGCGAGCTGCTCATCGGCGGCAGCGGCCTGGCCCTCGGCTATCTCCACAACGAAGAGCTGACCGGCGAGAAGTTCGTCGCCAACACCATCGGCGACGGCAGCGCGCGTCTCTACCGCACGGGCGATCTCGTGCGCATGACCGACGCCGACGTGCTCGATTTCCTCGGCCGCATCGACCATCAGATCAAGCTCCGCGGCTTCCGCATCGAGCTCGGCGAGATCGAGGCGGTGCTGGTCCGCCAGCAGGGGGTGAAGGAAGCGGTGGTCATCGCCCGCGAGGACACTCCCGGCGACAAGCGCCTGGTGGGGTACTTCATCGCCGGCGCCGGTGCGCATCCGTCGACGGGCGACCTGAAGGCCGCCCTCAAGGCCACGCTGCCGGACTACATGATCCCCGCCGCGCTGGTGCCGCTGGACGTCTTCCCGCTCCTGCCGAACGGCAAGATCGACACGCGCTCCCTGCCGGTGCCGGACTACGGCCGCGCCGCGCTGGCCGACACGTTCATCGCCCCGCGTACGGACATCGAGAAGGGTGTGGCCTCGATCTGGTCGGAGGTCCTCGGCGTCGAGAAGATCGGCGTCTACGACAGCTTCTTCGAGCTGGGCGGCCACTCGCTGATCGCCACGCAGCTGATCTCGCGCATCCGGGTGATGTTCGACGTCGAGCTGCCGCTGCGGAAGCTGTTCGACCAGCCGACCGTGGAGGCCCTGGCCCTCGCCGTCGAGGCCGCGCGCACCCCGGCCGGCGTCGAAGTCGACGCGCTCCTGGCCGAGCTCGAAGGTCTCTCCGAGGACCAGGTTCGCGAGCTGCTGGGCGAAGAAACGGTCGTCGCGTAATCGTCATGACCGCCAACCTCACTCCCGAAATGCAACTTCTGCTGCGGCGCCGGCTGCAGCAGAAGAAGGGCGACGGCGCGATCCCGCGCCGCGCCGGCGCGCGCGACCGCTTCCCGCTGTCGCTCGCGCAGCAGCGCCTCTGGACGCAGTACCGGCAGCAGCCGGAATCGACGGCGTACAACGTCGTCAAGGGCTATCGCTTCGGCGGCGACGGGCAGCCGCCCGTCGACCTCCCGCTGCTCGAGAGCTGCTTCAACCAGGTCGTGCAGCGGCACGAGTCGCTGCGCACCGTCTTCCGCGAGGAAGGCGGCCAGGCGATGCAGGTCGTGCTGCCGTCGCTGCACGTGACGATGCACTACGTCGACGCCCGCGGCTCGGGGATCGACATGGCGCAGCAGTGGGCCGACCGCGAGGCCGACACCCCGTTCGACCTCGAGCGCGGTCCGCTGCTCCGTCTCCGCGCGGTGCAGATCGACGAGCGGTCGTTCGCCGTGCTGGTGTCGTTGCACCACATCATCTTCGACGGCTGGTCTTCCGGCGTCTTCCTCGACGACATGACCGCGTTCTACCGCGGCGCGGTCACCGGCGCGGCGCCGTCGCTCGCGCCGCTGCCGATCCAGTACGGCGACTACGCCGCCTGGCAGCGCGAGCAGGTGCTGGGGGAGGCGGGGGAGGCGGAGATGCGCTTCTGGCGCCTGCAGCTCGGCGACGCGGCGCCGCTCACCTTCGCCTCCGACCGTCCCCGTCCGCTCGTCCCGTCGGGGCGCGGCGGCTCGGTGCAGTTCGCCTTCTCGAAAGAGCTCAGCGAGGCGCTGGTGGCCTTCAGCCGCCGCGAGAACGTGACCACGTTCATGCTCGTCCTGGCCGCCTATTACGTGCTCCTGGCGCGCATCAGCGGAAGCGAGCAGCTGCTCGTCGGCACGCTCATGGCCGGACGGCAGCGCAAGGAGACGGAGCGGCTGATCGGCTACCTCGTCAACACGCTCGTCCTGCGCGGCGACGTCTCCGGCCAGCCCGCGTTCCGCGAGCTGCTGCAGCGCGTGCGCGAGTCCGCGCTGGCCGCGTTCGCCCACCAGGAGTTCCCGTACGAGCGCCTGGCCGACGAGCTCCGTCCCGACGGCACGCCGCTCGTGCAGGCCATGCTCATCGTGCACAACTGGAAGAAGCACAGCCACGTCGAGGACGGCTTTCACATGTCCACGGTCGCCGCCACGCGGCAGACGTCGCGCTTCGACCTCAGTCTCGGCCTCGAAGAACTGGACACCTGGTGCGGCTCGCTCGAGTACGCGACCGACCTCTTCGACGAATCCACCGCGCGCGGCCTCGTCGCGCAATTCGAACAAATCCTGACCACTGTCATCCTGAGCCGCGAAGACGGCGAAGGATCCCCCTCCGACGGAGCGCATCCGGTGCTCCGGCAGGGGATCCTTCGCCCGTCTACGCGGGCTCAGGATGACAGTAACCCCGAGGTGCTCCTTGCTGCTCACTCATAAGACTCCCTGGCTGCGCGTCGTGAAGCACAACCCCTTCGCCACGCTGCGCCTCTTCTGCTTCTCCTACGCCGGCGCCGGCGCGAACGCCTACCGCACCTGGGCCGACGCGCCGTTCGAGCACGTCGAGATCGCGGCGGTGCAACTGCCGGGACGCGAGACGCGCATGCGCGAAGAGGCCTTCACCTCGGCCGCGCCGCTCGTGCAGACGCTGGCCTCCGAGCTGGCCCCGTATCTCAAGGGCAAGCCGTTCCTCTTCTTCGGCCACAGCATGGGCGCGCTGCTCGGCTTCGAGCTGACGCGCGAGCTGCGCCGCCGCGGGCTGCCGCTGCCGCGCGCGCTCTTCCTCTCCGGCCGCCGCGGTCCCGGCGCCGCCGCCGAGACGGACGACCGCGTCATGCACCGCATGAACGACGACGAGCTGATCGCCGAGCTGCGGGAGCTGAACGGCACGGACGCGGGCGTGATGGGGCAGCCCGAGCTGCTCGACCTGCTCCTGCCGATCTTCCGCGCCGACTTCTCCGTCTGCGAGAACTGGCGCTATGACGACGACGCGCCGCTCGGCGTCCCGATCCACGTCTTCGGCGGCGTCGACGACCCCGGCGTCAGCCGCGCGCATCTCGAAGCGTGGTCGCGCCAGACCGAGGCCGCCTGCACGCTCGAAATGTTCGCGGGCGACCACTTCTACGTCCATCAGGCGCGCGAGGAGCTGCTGGCTCGCGTCGACACGCACCTCCGCGGCTACTCCGCGGTGGCGGTTTAAGGAGCCTCACATGAAAAAGTTCTACATCATCTGGACGGGCCAGATCGTCTCGATGCTTGGCTCCGGCCTCAGCGGCTTCGGTCTCGGCGTCTGGATCTATCAGCAGACCGGCTCGGCCACCCAGTTCGCGCTGACCGCGCTCTTCATGATGCTGCCGAACCTCGTCGTCGGTCCCCTGGGGGGTCTGCTCGCCGACCGCTTCGACCGCCGCAAGCTGCTGGCCATCAGCGACTGCGGCCAGGCCGCGGGGACGCTGGTCATCGCCGCGCTGCTGTTCAGCGGCAGGCTGGAGGTCTGGCACATCTACGTCGCCGTCGTCAGCGGCGGCGTCTTCAACTGCTTCCGCTGGCCGGCCTTCAACGCCATGCTGCCGTCGATCGCGCCGAAGCAGCACCTGATGCGCATCAACGGGCTCGTCTCCGCCGGTGAGGCCGCGACGATGATCGCCGCGCCGCTGCTGGCCGGCCTGCTCGTGGCCGGCGTCGGCCTCGCGGGCGTCCTGATCATCGACGTCATCACCTTCATGATCGGCATGGGTCTGCTCTTCACGATCCGCATCCCGAAGCTCGAGCGCCGCATCGAAGCGGCCGCGGTACACATCGGCAGCCGCACCCGCAACTACTGGCGCATGGCCGTGAACGACACGCGCGAGGGATGGACGTTCCTCCGCGACCGCGGCGCACTGGTTTCCCTGCTGGTCTTCTTCGCCTTCACCAACTTCTCCCTCGGCATGATCGAGACCGTCTTCACGCCGCTCGTCCTCAGCGTCGGCAGCGTGCGCACCCTCGGCGCGACGTCGTCCATCGCCGCGGTGGGCATGCTCCTCGGCAGCATCGCCATCAGCATGTGGGGCGGTCCGCGCCGCCGCATGCAGCTCATCCTCGGCTTCGGCGCGCTGCAGGGCGTGATCGCCATCGTCGTCGGCTGGCAGACCTCCGTGGCCACGCTGATGTTCGGCGCGTTCAGCTACGTCTTCCTCTTCCCGATCATCGGCGCGGCCTGCAACTCGCTGTGGCAGACCAAGGTGCCGAACGAGCTGCAGGGACGCGTCGGCGCGGTGCGCATGATGGCCTTCAACGTCGTGCGCCCGCTGTCGTTCTTTCTCGCCGGCACGCTCTCCGATCACGTCTTCGGGCCGCGCGGCCTGGTGATGGTCATGGGCGCGGTCACGGTCCTCGGCACGATCGGGGCCTACGCGTACCCGCGCATCCGCGGACTCGAGGCCGAGCTGCCGGACCTGCTCGGTGACGACCTGCCGGCAGCGCAGGCGGCGTGAAGCAGAGGAAGTTTCAGGGGCATGGCCCCGTTGTACATCCTGAAATCCATCAAAAACTTTGTTCGACCTGCCGACTCAGGAAGAGCATCTGGCTGCCGTCGCATCCGAACACGGCTCGAAAGGTCTGAACATGTCACGAACTCCGGCTGTGAGCCGTCCGCTCTTCCTCCGCCTTACCGGCCTGGGCACGCTCTGCCTGGCCGTCGCGCTCGCATCGCAGGCCGCACCGGCGAAGTCGCTGCAGGCCCTGCGTGTCCACGAGCCCGTATCGCTCGACGGACGGCTCGATGAAGCGGTCTGGAAGAGCGCGCTCGCGGCCTCTGCGTTCACGCAGGACGCCCCCTCGTTCGGCACGCCTGCCGGAGCGGCCACCGACGTGCGCATCGCGTACGACGATCAGTCGCTCTACATCGGCGCGCGCATGCAGCGTGCGCCGAACGCCGCGGTGACGGCGCTCGTCCACCGCCGCGACCAGGACAGCCACAGCGACTGGTTCAGCGTGGCCATCGACTCGATGCACGACCGCCGCACGGCGCTGATGTTCAGCGTCAATGCCGCCGGCGTGCAGCGCGACGTGCTGCTGCACTCCGACACCTCGTCCGACGACTCGTGGGACGCGGTGTGGCAGAGCGCGGTCAGCGTCGACGAGAGCGGCTGGACCGCCGAGCTGAAAGTGCCGCTCTCGCTCTTCCGCATCGCCACCGGCGCGCAGACCTGGGCCGTCAACTTCACGCGCCGCGACCAGACGCCGTACGAGCTCAGTCGCTGGCACGTCGTGGCCCGCGGCGAGAGCGCGTTCGTCAGCCGCTTCCCGGAGCTCGCCGGCCTGGAAGGGCTGCAGCCGCGCCGCCGCCGCGAGTTCATCCCGTACGTCAGCTCGATCCAGAAGGTGCGCACCGCGGAGACGTTCGACGACCTCGGCAACACGACCAAGATCGGTCTCGACGCGCACCTCGGCCTCGGCTCCAAGACGCAGCTCGACATCACCGCCAATCCTGACTACGGCCAGGCCGAGGTCGATGAGACGGTGCTCAATCTCTCCACCATCGAGACGTTCTTTCCGGAGAAGCGCCCGTTCTTCCTCGAAGGGATGGACATCTTCCGCGTGGGCGGGGTGGACCTCTTCTACTCGCGCCGCATCGGCGCGGGGCTCGGCTATCCGCAGATGCAGGAAGGGGAGACGCTCCTCGGGCGTCCGCTGGCCAGCGACATTCTCGGCGCGGCCAAGCTCACCTCGAAGCTCGACAACGGCGTGAACCTCGGCGTGCTCGCCGCGGTCACGAATGAAGCGCAGGCGCTGATCGGCACGGAGAACGGCCAGACCCTGACGCGCACCGTCGGCCACGGCACGATCTACGGCGTCGGCCGCGGCCTCAAGCAGATCGGCACGTCCGGCAGCTTCATCGGCGGTTTCGCCAGCATCGTCGACGAGCGCGGCGAGAACGGCCGCCGGGCCATGGTCGGCGCCGTGGACGGCATGTTCAAGTCGCAGGACCGCACGCTGCAGGTCGACTTCCTCGGCGCGTTCAGCAACACGGGATGGAAGTCCGATGAACTGGCGAGCGGCTCGTTCGGCCGCCTGGCCGCGACGAAGCGCTTCAGCAACAACGGCTACCTGGCCGGCTCGCTGACGAACGTCGACCGCGGCTTCGACCTTCGCGACGCGGGCTACCTCGCGCGCTCCGACTACCGCGAACTGCGCACCGAGGGGGGCCGCAACTGGGACTCGACCTGGAAGACCTTCCGCAACTGGGGCTTCTACGCCAGCGCCACCTACGCCGAGGATCAGGCGGGGCACGCGTTCCGCCGCAACGTCGACGGACGTTTCTCGACGGAGCTCACCAACTCGTGGACGGTGTACGTCGGCGGCGGAATGGATCTCGCCACCGAGGACGACCGCGAGCTGCGCACCTTCTTCTCGGACCAGAAGACCTACCTGCAGCGCGAGGCGGTGCCGTACGTCACCGCCGGTTTTGCCACCTCGGGCAGCGGCCCGTACTTCGTCTCGCTCGATCTGCAGCGCGCGGCGGAAGAAGGGGGGCCGGCGTACGGCGTCTCGCTCAACCAGACCTTCCGTCCCACGAGCCGCATCGAGCTCGGCTCGTCGACGTGGCTCGGCCGCAGCGCCGGCACGCTGCGCTGGCTCGAGACGCAGCGCGACGGCATGGCCGTCATCGGCTATCAGCGCATGAGCGAGCTGAGTCAGATCGTGCGCGCCTCGTACGCGTTCACGCCGCGCCTTACGCTGCAGGCCTTCACGCAGTTCTTCGTCGCCAACTGGAGCTACCGCGACCTGAACGTGGCCGCGCCCGAGGGGCCGACCGCGTTCAGCAGCCGCGTCTGGAACGTCAACATGATCGCGCGCTGGGAGTTCATGCCCGGCTCGGCGCTCTACGCCATTTATACGAAGGGCACCTGGAGCGGCGAGCTCGCCAACCGCGCCGGCGCGCTCAGCCCGGCCAACGACCTGCCGATGCTCTTCCGCCAGCCGGCGGACGACGCGCTGCAGATCAAGATCTCCTGGATGTTCGATTGATGAAACGCACTCATTCGCTGTACCTCACGCTGGCCACACTCGTGGTGATCGCGGCCGCGGCCGCGCTGACGCTGTTCCTGCAGCAGGCGCCGCCCGCGGCGTCGCTCGACGCGCCGGCGACGGAGTTCTCCGCCGCCCGCGCCATGACGCACCTGCGCGCGATCGCCTCGGCGCCGCGCCCTCTCGGCAGCCGCGGACACGACGCGGCGCGCGACTACATCGTGGCGCAGCTCGCGAAGAGCGGCGTCGAGCACGAGGTGCAGACAACGGCGGTGACCGTCGATAACCCTCGCGACACGCCGGTCATCGCCCGCGTGGAGAACGTGATCGGACGCGTGCGCGGGACGAAATCCAGCGGCGCGATCCTCCTCGCGGCGCACTACGACTCCGTCCCCACCGGCCCCGGGGCCAGTGACGACGCGCACGGCGTGGCAGTGCTGCTCGAGACGGCCCGCGCGCTCGCCGCGCAGGGCCGCCTGCAGAACGACGTGATCCTCCTCTTCAGCGATGCCGAGGAGATGGGACTGCTCGGCGCGCGCGCGTTCGTGGAACAGCATCGCTGGTACCGCGACGTGAAGATCGCGATCAACTTCGAGGCCCGCGGCACGCGCGGTCCGGCCGTGCTGTTCGAGACCGGCCAGGACAGCGGCTGGGCCGTGGAGCAGTTCGGCCGCGCCAGCAGCGCGCCGTCCGGCAACTCGCTGCTGCCGCGCCTCTACGAGATGCTGCCGAACAAGACGGACCTCACGCCGATCCGCGCCACGGGGGTGATGGGTCTCAACTTCGCCTTCTTCGACGGCTTCGCCGGCTATCACTCCCAGAACGACACGGTGGAGGCGCTCGATCCGCGCAGCCTCCAGCATCAGGGGAACCACGCGCTGGCCACGACGCTGGCCATCGGCGACGACGCACTCACCGCCGCTCCCCGCCGCGACGCGATCTTCTTCGACCTCCTCGGCGAGCGCTTCTTCGCCTACTCCTCGGCACTGGTGCCGCTGCTGACGCTCGCCTGCTGCGCGCTGTTCGCCATCGCGCTGGTGGCGGGCCTGCGCCGCGGGCGTCTGGCGTGGGGCGGCACGCTGCGCGCCGCCGCCGCCGCGTTCGCGGTGCTGGTGACCGTGCCGGTGGCGACGGAGCTGCTCGCGCGCGCCGTGTCGATGGTACATCCCGACTACCGCTACGTGCCGGCCGGCGAGCCGCATGTGGTGATGCTGTATCGCATCGCCTTCCTGGTCATCGGCATCGCGCTCGCGCTGGTGGTGCACGGCGCGATCGCGGCGAAGGCGAATCGCGCGGAGCGCACGCTCGGCGCCGCGTTCGTCTGGCTGGCGGCCCTCGGCATCACCACGGTCGTCCTCCCCGAGGCAACGTATCTCCTCACCTGGCCGCTGCTGCTGCTGCTCGCGCCGCTGGCGCTGGCCTGGTGGCGCAAAGGCGAGGGGAGGGCGGTATGGCAGTTCGCGCTGCTCGTGCCGGCGCTCGTGGCGGCGACGTTCCTGTTCGTGCCGTGGATCGACTGGAGCTTCATCATCCTGACCATTCGCGGCGCCTCGGCGTCGCTGCTCTTCGTCACCTTCGTCTTCGCCCTGGCCGCCTCGACGCTCGCGCCGATGCGCAAGCTGGGGATGGGGATGCTGTTCGCCGGCATCGTGCTCTTTGCCGCCGCGCTGTCGAATCCCGCCGGCACGGATGACGACCCGATGATGACCAGTCTCGAATACGTCTCGGAGGGAGACAGCGGGCGCACGTCGTGGATCGCGCAGAGCGAGCCGTCCGACGCGTGGCGCGCGTCGTTCTTCAAGGGGAAGGTCCAGACCGACGGCTTCACCGACTTCATCCCGTACAACGACTGGAAGGTGTGGCGCACCGCAGCGCCGATGGTGCGCTTCGCGTCACCGGCCGTCGACGAGCTGTCGGACGTCACGACGAACGGGCTGCGCACGGTGACGCTGCGCGTGCGTCCGTCGCGCGACGCCTCCGCGATGCGCGTCTTCTTCGCCGATGCCGTGCCGCTCGTGGCCGCCTCCATCGACGGCCGCGCCATCGAGGCAAAGAACCTCCCCATCGCCCGCTGGGGCGCGACCTACCTCGCCCCGCCCCGCGACGGCTTCGAGCTGCGCTTCACCACGCGCTCCACCGCCCCGCTGCGCGTCCGCGCCGTGGCCACGTCGTATGGCCTGGAAGGCATCCCCGTCGCCACCCGCACCGCCGACGTCATCCCCGCGTCGTTCGGATTCGGCCCCGCGGACGCTGTGCACGTGGGACGGACGTTCACGTTCTAACTCCCCCAGTCCCCTCTCCCCACGCGGTGGGGAGAGGGCCAGGGTGAGGGGTCGTCCCTCGGTACGAACCGGGAGGATAGGTAACAGAAAAACCGGGCGGATGGGTTACACCCGACTCAAGACCAGAGTGAAGGGGTGTGGCTGGGTGTGGAAGGAGACTGACCGGTTGAAGCAGCGACAACAGTTTGTGGAGATGTATTTGAAGAATCGGCACTCGATGACGAGGTTGTGCGAGTTGTTCGGAGTGAGCCGAAAGACCGGGTACAAGACAATCGTACGATTCAAAGAAGGAGGATGGGAGGGACTGATCGAACGCTCGCATGCAGCGAATGAGCATCCAAATGCAACCGATGAGCGGATTGCTGAGCGTTTGATTGCAGCCAAACACGAGAGGCCACGGTGGGGCCCCGAGAAGCT
>DASPMO010000049.1:0-5495 GCA_035627015.1 Thermoanaerobaculia bacterium
TCCGGTCGCCGCATATTGCCCATAGGTCCCCCCTTCGAGCACGACCTTCCATTTGCCCGTGGCCAGCGACAGCACCGCGATGCTGGCGTCGTCGTAGGAGGTGATTCGTCTCGTCCGGATCGTGAACAGGACGTGCTCCCGGTCGGGGAGCAATTGCGGCCAGCGATGGCTGTTTTCGCCGGCTGCACCATCAGGCGTCGTCAGTTGCCGCGGAGGACCGCCCTTCTCCGCGACTCTCCAGAGACCGCCGCCGGCACTGACGGTGAAATAGATGTTGCCGTCGCTTCCCCACGATGCTCCGCGTGCCACCGCGGGCGTGGTGATGACCTGCGGTGCTCCACCACCCACCGGGACCTTCGAGAGCACGCCGGAGTTGAAGAAGCCGAGCCAGCCGCCATCCGGCGAGAAAAACGGCAGTCCGGCGAGCTCCGTTGCTTCGACAGGGCGGGAATCGGCGGAGTCGAGCGAACGAAGATAGATCATGGACGACGGGCCGATGACGGTGTACGCGACGCGTTTTCCGTCCGCGGTGATCGCGACCGGCGACCCACCCCACTCATCTCCAACCCATGCCTCGACATTGTTCTCCGGCACTGGAACGTTCACCGGAATCGAAAGCCGGACCACCCGCGCTTCGTCACCGGCATGGCGTGCTCGCTCGATGCCGGCCACCCAGGCCATTGACGCGAGCACCGCGATCCCGCCGGCGGCGAGGAGTGTCCGGCGTCTCGAAGGGGGACCGGCAGGGGCGTCCAGCCGGGGAATCAAGCGCAGCATCTCGGAGAGGTCGTGTGCCGACTCCCACCGCTCCTCCCGCCGTTTGGCGAGGCAGCGGACAATCGCCGATTCCAGCGCCGGCGGTGTATCCGGACGAGCCTCGCGGAGCGGCGGCGGCTCGCGCTCGAGGATCGCGGCGATGATGCCGGCCCTGTGGGCTCCGGCAAATGCACGCTTGCCGGTCAGCATCTCGTACAGCACGGCACCGAGGGCGAAGATGTCGGTGCGCGCGTCGGCCTCCTCTCCGTTCAACACCTCGGGCGCCATGTACTGCAGCGTGCCGGGTTGCCGCCCCTCCTCCGTCATTGCCGG
The DNA here is from genome assembly GCA_035627015.1 of Thermoanaerobaculia bacterium. Lineage (GTDB taxonomy): Bacteria > Acidobacteriota > Thermoanaerobaculia > Gp7-AA8 > Gp7-AA8 > QHVT01. The sequence goes on from DASPMO010000049.1 coordinate 1,090, forward strand.
CCAGAAAGAGGTCGTGGCGTGGGCATCGGTCTCACCATGCGGCGGGCGCCGCGGGCTGGAAATGCCGAAGTCGAGTAGCTTGACGCCGGAGCCGGTCAGCATGATGTTCGACGGCTTGAGGTCGCGATGGACAATGCCGGCCCGATGTGCGGCGCTGAGCGCGCCGGCGATCTCGATTCCATATCGCAGGACCTGCTCGAGCGGCAAGGCTCCGCGGTCGAGGCGCTCTGCCAGCGTCTGTCCCTCGCAGAGCTCGAGCACGAGGTAGTCCAGGTCGCCCTCGCGCCCGAGGTCGTGGAGCGCGCATATGTGCGGATGGTTCAGCGCCGAGATGGCTCGCGCTTCCTGTTCGAGCCGCGCCCGCTGTCGGGCGTCCGCCGCGATCTCGGCCGACAGCACCTTGATGGCCACGCTCCGGGCCAGCCGCACATCCCGCGCGCGATAAACCTCTCCCATTCCGCCCGAACCAGCACGCCGTTCGATCCGGTAAGGACCGAGTCGCATCCCGGGCTGTAGCCGCATGTGTGGCAAGAAGGATACGCCCCGATCCGTCGTCCCTCGTATCTCTCAGCTACACTGCGCGCGCCATGCGCTTCGTCCTCTTCCTCCTTCTCTCCCTTCCTCTCTCCGCCGCCACCTTCAAGTCCCACGACGGGACCGTGCTGCATTACGACGTCGTCGGCAAGGGCGAGCGGATCGTCCTGCTGTCGGGGGGACCGGGGTTCTCGCCGGAGTATCTGCGTCCCGTGGCCGAGAAGCTTTCGGACAAGTACGCGTTCGTGCTGCTGCACCAGCGCGGCACGGGCAAGTCCGCCGTCGAGAAGCATGACGGCGAGACGCTGGCGCTGAAGAACCTGGTCGGCGACCTGGAGGCGCTGCGCAAGGAGCTGAAGAGCGAGAAGCTGTGCCTCGTCGGGCACTCGTTCGGCGGGATCCTGTCGATGATGTATGCGCGCGAATACCCGGAGCGGGTGGCCATGCTGGCGCTGGTCGACTCGGGCGGGCCGACGCTGAAGTCGGTGCTGAAGTTCAACGCGAACCTCGAGTCGCGCTTCAGCGAGGAAGACCGCGCCAGGATCAAGGAGTGGTCGGACCCGGAGCGGGTCAAGGAGAACCGCCGCCGCGCCGTGCTGGAGCTGACGCGCGCGAAGACCTCGGCGTACTTTGCCGATCGCGCCAAGGCGCAGCCGTTCATGGCCGCGCTGACCGAGGAGTCGTTCAACGACCAGATGTTCCGCGCCGTCGTGCCGCAGATGTTCACGCTCGACCTCCGCGCCGGGCTGGAGAAGGTGACCGCGCCCATCCTCATCCTGCACGGCAAGCAGGACCCGCTGGAGACCGCCGAGGAACTGCGCGAGACGTTCCCGAAGGCGAAGGTGGAGCTGCTGGACAATGCGGGACACTTTCCGTGGGCGGAGCAGCCTGGTGCGTTCTATGCCGCGCTCGGCGGATTTCTGGCGGACGCTGGCTCCTGCCACTGATGATGTTGCTGTGTTGCTGGTTGCTGGTTCGTGGTGGTTTTACGTAGAGCCGCCACGAACCAGCAACTAGCAACCGACAACAGTTATTAGGGCACGCTTCCTGCTCATAGATCCCGTCGGGGGACTTATGAACATGACCCGAACTAAATCACTGACAGCAGCAAGCTTAGCGTTAATGTTCCTTGCCGCCTGCGGTACGTCCGGAGGGATGGGCGACATCTTCGGCGGAGGGACTTCCGACAACCAGAATTACGAGCTCCGCGGGACGGTCGACTACGTCGATGCGGGCACGCGCAGCGTGTATCTCCGCGACGTGAGCGGCTACAACCGTTCGATGCTCTCCAGCGGCTCGGGCGACAGCGTCCGCGTCTATTACGACGACCGCACCCCGGTCTCATATCAGGGACAGAGCTACCGCCCTGAGGACCTCGAGCGCGGCGACGTCGTCTCCGTGCGCGTCGACGAGAACGGCAACAGCCTCGTGGCCGAGTCGATGACCGTCATCTCGGACGTCTCGACTGGCACGTCGTCCTCGACGTTCCCGACGTACGGCTCGAACGTCCGCGGCACGGTCCGCTACATCGACACCTCGCGCCGCACGATTGAAGTCGACCGCGGCAACGGCTCCGTGATGACCGTCGATTACGACGTCAACACGCCGGTCTCATTCAACAACCAGTCGTACCGCGTGGCCGACCTCGAGCGCGGCGATGAGATCGAGCTCCAGGTGCGCGACCTCGGCAGCGGCCGTTATGTCGCCCAGCAGATCTACGTCACCCGCAGCGTCAGCTCCGGCTCCGGCATCTACGGCAGCGGCACGACGTCGACCCAGTCGGCGACGGTCCGCGGCACGGTGCGCTACGTCGACACCTCGCGCCGCACGATCGAGCTCGAGTCCGCCTCGTGGCGCTCGAACTTCAACTCCGGCTCCGGCATGAACAACAGCAGCCGCATCACCGTCTCGTACGACGCCAACACGAGCGTCGACGTCTCGGGCCGCCTGTACCCGGTGTCGGGCCTCGAAGTGGGCGACGTCATCGAGGTGCAGGTCTCGAACGCCAGCTCTTCGATGCCGTTCGCGAACCGGATCCTGCTGGTTCGTGACGTGAACAACCGCTACTAAACTCTCACGCGTGGGGCGGGCTGAAGCCCGCCCTACGTTTTGCTCAGATCCTCCAGTTGCAACTCTTCCAGGAGGCGGCGGCAGACGGCGCGGCGGGCTTCGCGGCGCTCGTGCAGCCACTTCTCGGCACCTTCCGGCAGCCACTCCGGCACAGACACATCCGACAAGGCATTGCGCAGGACGTCCATGAGCGACATCCCCTCGCGCCGCGCGCGAGTGAAGAGCTCGGTCAGGCCCCGCACGCCAGCCTCGTCGACGAGCACCGCCGCGGCGACGGCGCGCTCGGCCTCACTCACCGGCGCGTGCAGCCTGGCGATGGAGGCCGCGGTGCGGCGCAGCTCCCCCTCGGACACTCCCTGGACGACGAGGGCCGTCCGGGAGGCGTTGCCGACCTTCTCCAGCCACTTGCCGAGGCGGTGGAAGAGGATGAGCAGCTCGAAGGCGCGTTCTTCGCCAGGGGATGGTGTGTGGAGGCGCCGGGCGATGCCGCCGATGCGCTCCACCTCGTCCATGCGCGAGGCGCCGTCGAGGTCCTGATACAGCGGGCGCAGGAAGGTCTCCAGGCGGCGGCGCAGCTCGGGGTCCATTCAGTCCCACGTCTCGCCGCAGGCGTTGCAGCGCCACCGTCCGCTGACCAGGTGGAAGACCGCCGCGGCGGCGATGGCGAAGAAGGCGGCCTGATGGAGCTCCGCGGCGATGCCGACGGCGAGGATCAGCACGGCCACGAGGAGGAAGGTCCGCGCGCGCTGCGCCGGGGTGACGTCGGGCGAGGCGCACTCGGGGCAGAGGTTCTCGCGCGCCTCCTCGTCCGCCTCGTCGATCTCCGGCAGGGTGGGGCAGTGGCGCGTGAGCACGTCGCCGGCGCGGAGGGCGTCGACGTTCTCGACGCGCAGGCGCACGCGGCTCGCCGCCGGCTCGTCGACGATGGAGTCGATCCCCGCCACGTCGAGCGCGCGCCGGGCGGTGCGGGCGGCCTCGCGCTCGGGATAGGCGGTCACGGTGACGAGGTTCATGCACCCATTGTCTCATTCCACGGTCGCACGGTTGCGCCTGTCGCCCTTCGTGGCATAGAGTCCGCCGCGAAGTGAGGAAGTTCTTCGCTGTAGCAGTCCTTGGGGTGCTCCTTTCCTCGGCCGCCTTCGCGCAGGAGCCGCAGCCCGCTCCCGCCCCTGAAGTGCAGCAGCCGAAGGGGATGGTCGAGCGCGCCCTGTCGTGGATCGGCGTCCGCTACCGCTTCGGCGGGCAGGACGAGCGGAAGGGCTTCGACTGCGCCGGCCTGGTTCGCCGCGCGTTCAGCAGCGTGATCGACCTCCCGCGCACCGCCGCCTCGCAGTTCCGCGAGGGCTTCCTGGTCTCCCGCGAGGAGCTGCGCCCCGGCGACCTGGTGTTTTTCAAGAACACGTACAAGCGCGGGATCTCGCACGTCGGGATCTATGTCGGCGACGGCCGCTTCGTGCACGCGGCCAGCAGCCGCCGCGCGGTGGTGGTCGACGAGCTCGACACGATGTATTACCGCACGCGCTTCGCGGGCGGACGCCGGGTGGTCAAGGACGTGCTGCCGGCGCTGCCGCAGCCGGTGCTGGACGCCGTCGACGAGCTGCGCCAGGCGCACGGCTCCTCGTCCGACGCGCATTAGTACTCGATTCGCTAAGTTCGACCCCAGAGCGTGCGGCGGCGCGCTGCCAGTCCCCTCTCCCCACCGCAGTGGGGAGAGGGCTAGGGTGAGGGGCTCCCCTTTCCCGAGCGCCACAACCCCTCACCCTGACCCTCTCCCCACTGCGGTGGGGAGAGGGGACTGACCG
>DASPMO010000050.1:0-28848 GCA_035627015.1 Thermoanaerobaculia bacterium
CACCCTCAATCTGGACAGCAGATCCGACAAGACGTGAGCAGAGCCTGGGGTCTGTTCCAACATCCCGGCGCTCACCCCATCAGATCAGGCGAGTTCTCCGTCATCTGCTGCCGTCGAACGCCTAATTTGGACAGCAGTGCATTCCGATGAGCAATACTTTGCTGATCGCGATGCGCTTTAAGTTCTACGATCTCCGACTTTAGCTCTCGCTTCGCAACCTCCAGTTCACGGAGCGAAACGGAAAAGAAGCCGGTAGCAATACCCCACAGTAGCCCCAGCGTCGCAGCGGCAATGGTCGCTAACGGCAATGGCCTTCAGTTAAGCGATCATTGACCTGACCGAAGGGAGGGCGTGATGGGCGTGTCGGCGGGGAGGTTCGAGATCGCGAAGGCAGGCGTGGGAGTTCTGGCGGAAGCATTTCCGCTCGAGACGGTGCAGGCGATTCTGGCCGCGACTGGACGGGAGGGAAAGCGGAAGCGACTGCTGCCTGCATCGATGATGGTGTACTACGTCATCGCTCTGGGCCTGTTCGTGGGAGTGGGGTGTCGGGAGGTGCTTCGCCGGTTGCTGGACGGAGCCATATGGATTTGGCCGAATGCGGTTCGGGTGGCGACCGAGTCGGCGATCACGCAGGCTCGGCAGCGACTCGGATCGATTCCGATCGAGAAACTCTACGAAGAAGTCGTTGTTCCGATCGCGAAGAAGATCACGCGAGGTGCTTGGTACCGAGCGTGGCGAGTGGTGAGTGTCGACGGGTTCATTCTCGACGTGGCCGAATCGGACGAGAACGTGAAGGCATTCGGCCGACCCGGATCATCCCGAGGCAAGAGCGCTTACCCGCAGGTGAGGGTGGTGGGTTTTCTCGAGAATGGAACGCATGTGTTCTTCGGTGCGGAGATGGATCGGTGTGACGTTGGCGAGATCACCATCGCCAAGCGCATTCTGAGCAAGCTGCGGAAGAACATGCTCTGTCTGGCGGATCGCAATTTTCTCTGCTATCCCCTGTGGCAACAGGCAGTTGCGACCGGCGCCAAGCTTGTGTGGCGAGCGAAGTTGCAGTTAGTGATTCCGAAGATTCGGAAGCTTTCGGACGGATCGTATCTGGCCAAGATCTATCCCTCGCCGAAGCATCGACGCGCTGATCGCGAAGGGATTCTGGTGCGCTTGGTGGACTATCGGATCGACGGGTTTCGAGAGAACTACCGCTTGGTGACCAACATTCTCGATCCGGCTCAGGCACCAGCGCTCGAACTGGCGCAGCTTTACTCGGAGCGCTGGACGATCGAGACTGCCATCGACGAACTCAAGACGCACCTGCGCGGGAGCAAAGTCGTCCTTCGCAGCAAACTGCCGGACTTGGTTCGACAGGATGTTTTCGGGCTCCTTTTGGCGCACTACGGAGTCCGTTTCGTCATGCATGATGCCGCGCTTTCGGAAGACATCGCGGCCGACGAACTCTCGTTCGTACACACGCTTCGAGTCGTTCATCGAAAGCTGCCTTGGTTCGTTTCTTTTCCCCCCTCGGCAGCGTAGTTACGTGTACGACCTGATGCGGTCCGAGACCTTGGAGGAGCGAGTTCGCCGGCGACCCGGCCGACACTATCCACGCGGCGTAAAGCGAAAGATGAGCCGCTATCACATCGTCACCACCCTCAGCCGACGCGAAAACGCGATCATCGATCCAAAACCACCGCGAATCCGCCTTAACTGAAGGCCATTGTCGCTAACGGAGCCGTTACAGAAGGCCTTCTCCACCACGGCACACGCATGTCCTGAAGTCGTAAGCGCAGTTCCTCAAGCTCCAAGAGGCGACGCTCACGGTCAAGGTCATCCGATGTTTGCTCTATCATATACGCTAGGGTAGCAATATCTATCCCCCACTGCACTGCTGCTCGCGTTCAACAAGGGGAGCGGCGCTCACACTTCGCATCGGTAGAGCTAAGGGTACTAGTTCGGGATTGGGAGTACACCCTCTGCGGAAGTAGATGCTCATGCACACCCGTCTGCCCAACCTCCATATCGACAGCGACGGCAGCAGCGTAACTGGTTATGCGACGGTAGTCCCGCTCATCACAAGCAACACCGTTCACTTTATGCTCGAGGCGGGGATGGATCTTGCCGCCAGGTACGGCGCGAGTGCTCCCATGCCTCCGCCGTTACCGCGCGGATGCCTTGCAGGTAGCCGATGGTCTGGCGATGAAGGGCATGGCTCGGTCGTGGGAGATGTGCGGGACGGCCATCGTCTTCGACAGCGCCGTCACGAGGCGGTCGATGGATTCGAAGAGGAAGGGGGCGTCCTGGTGTAGCGGGGGTTCCATGATGAGGGAGCGCGCCAGTTCCTCATCGGCTCTTTCGATGGTGCCCTGCATCGGATCTGGAGGAAAAGCAGGTAGTGTCGGTTCATCGCAGGTCCCCTCACCGCCTCACGCGAATCCGGCAGGCGGAGCGCAGGAGGCTTTTCCACAGGCGGCGGCCCACGACATTGCGGCCGGCGGTCACTGTCGTCAGGGCGGCCATGACCCGGTCGAGATCGTCCAGCACACAGGGACCGTCGGGGTCTTCACTGCGTTCCGCGACGGTCACCCGCGCCAGTTCCGGGTCCGCTTTCCGGATGATCTTCTGCATGCGATCCAGGAGCGGTTCGAGATCGTTTTCGTCGAACATGGTCAGTTCACATCGTCTGGGCGCCCGTCCCACTGTCTCGCGGACTTCACGCGAATTCGCCGGACGTAGTGCAGGAGGAGCCTCAGTTCGCGGCGCCCCACCTCGTACGGATTCGCGATCATCTCCATGAGCGCCGCAATGAATCGGTCGAGATACTCGAAGAGAAATGGATCGTCCGGGTTTCGACTCGGTTCGGCGAGGAGGGTGCGGGCCATTTCCGGGTCTACCCCCCGGGCGATGTGCTGCATGCAGTGCAGGAGCACTTCGAGGTCGTTGCGGTCGAGCATTTCAGCGTCCTTCCTCGGCGGCCGCGCGGAGGCGGCGCAGGGTGCGGATCATTTTCGGAAGGAGCGGCAGCTCCGGATGGCGGCGAAGGTCGCCGCAGTCGACCCGTTCCTGCAGCGCCCGCATGAGCCGGTCGATGTACTCGAGCCCGAACGGCTCGTCCGGGCGCCGCGGCGGTTCCGCAAGGAGCGAACGGGCCAGCTCCGGGTCCGCTTTCTCGAGAGCGGACTGCACCCGGACGAGGACGTCGTGCAGGACCTTTTGTTTCCCGGTCACGACACCACCCGGATGCCGGCGGCGGAGATCTTTTCGTAGACCCACTCCGGCAGGCAGAGATCGCTCTTGTCGTCGCGGCAGTTGGAGTGGCAGAGAATCGTGGCCACTTCGAAGCAGCGCGGGTAGTCGTACGTCGTGGAGGGGTAATAGAACTTCGGCTCGATGTCGTGGCGGCGGCAGATGTCGAGCGTCAGCTCGATGCCGGCGTCCACCTGCGCTTCGTCCAGTTGCGCGAAGTAGTGCGCGCCGCGCCAGCTTTTCGCGTAGAGCGGGCCGGTGTAGACGGTATTGGGCGTCTGATAGCCGAACGCGTACAGGCGGTCCCCCACCATCTCCAGCGCCAGCTCGTTCGCGAACTCGATGGCCACGGACGTCCGGTCGTAACGGGCGCTGGTGCCCTTCAGACCGAGGTGGTGAATCCAGTACGCGTCGTCGAAGGTGCGGTAGATCGTGCCGTCGCGGTCGACCAGGTAGGGCGCGCCGACGCGCAGCGCGTCGTTGTTCCAGCCGTCGATGGACGTGGTGGCGCGGCCGGGACGGCCGGACGCCGGTGTGTGGCTGGTCCGGCCGGCCGTGCCGTGCCAGACCACGTGGCGTTTGCGGGTTTTCTCCGCGCACCACTGGCCGCGTTTGAGCGGATAGGACTTGATGTTCATGCTCTCTCTCTCTTTCTCTTTCTCGTTCAGACTTCCAGGCGGATTCGGGTCATGTCTCACCTCCGGATCAGGTTGCAGCCGAAGAGCGTGCCGGGAGGGATGTCCTCCCCTCTCCAGCCGAGCGTGAAATAGCCCGCGGGCGCGGCGTAGCCGAGGAGCTCCGCGGGGGCCATGCGCATCCCCACGGAGGAGGGCGCCGCGACGACGCGCGTGTCGGAGAGCTCCTCCGGCAGGTGCGCGATGATCTCGATGCGACCGATCGGACGGTCGGCGCGCGACGCGCGGACCACCAGCTCGTCGCGGCCGTCGCGCGCCAGGCGCAGGCCGTCCGTCAACGCGTCGCGGACGCGCAGCGTGAGCGGAGCGCGCGGATCGCCGGGTACGACGGGCGTGCCGAAGAAGAGCAGGTATTCGCGTGCGCCGCGCTCGCCGATCGGCACGATGTCGAACGGGACCGGATCGCCGTCGACGTCGAACAGCTCGCAGTGCGTCTTGTGCAGCTCCGACGGGTCTCCGGACGCGAGCTGGATGCGGTAGCAATGCAGCGGCTGCGTGGTGGCGCGGAAGACGATCTCGTGCCGGATGTGGTCGGGGCCGCGGCGCTCGATCGACGCGTGCGAGGCGCCGGTGACGATCATGCGGATCGACAGGAAGTCGAAATGCACCGGCTCGTGGCGGTGCTCGTACATCCGGCGCAGCGACGCCGCGGCGTCCTCCGCCTCGATCCGCCGCAGGCACGAGCCCCGTGCCTCGGTGCCGCCCGGCTGCTTGCGTGCACCGGCGGCGGCGGTGGTGGCCGTCCGCCCGGCATAGGCGCGGAAGTGTGCGTCGGCGAGCAGTTGCGTCTCGCGGTATTCGGCGCCGCCCGCGGCTTCGATGGCTCCGCGGAAGTCGAACGCGCGCGTGGCGGCGCGGATGACGAAGGCGTTCAGCCCGAGCTGCAGTTGCGCGCGGAGCACCGAGGCATTGATGGCCGTCTCCACGAGCGCGCGCAGGTAATCGGAGAACGTGGCCAGCGGTGCGCCGGCACGCGGGACGGAGAAGGTGATGCCGAGAACCTCGCCGTCGACCGGCGAGTCGGCGAGCTGCTCGGAAGGGAGGTTGTCGCAGACGCCGCCGTCGACCACGACGCGGTAGTCCTCCCCTTTGCGGGGCACGGCGCGGAAGAGGAACGGGACCGCGGCCGAGTCCATGATGCTGCTCAGCAGCGGATCGTCGGGGCGGCCGTAGACGACGCTCTGCAGGTTGGTCAGGTCGGCCGCGAGGACGATCAGGGGGAGGTCGAGGTCGCGGAACGTCTCGCGCGGCGAGAGCAGCCGGGCCAGGAGGCGGCGCAGCGGCTCGGCATCCCAGAGCGGACGGCGCGCGAGCACGCGCCAGGTGTCGCGGAGCGTGCCGCCGGAGGCGGGAAAGGCGCGCAGGAGGGTCTCGTGCTCGGAGAGCAGCACGTCGCGCGCGCGGCCCATGTCGACGCGCGCGGCGTAGAGCGCTCCGGCCAGGGCGCCGGCGGACGTGCCGGCGATGCGCGTCACGCGGAGGACGTTCTCCCGCTCGAGGTCCTGCACGGCGTGCAGCGCGGCGATGAGGTGCGTGAACCGCGCGCCGCCTCCCTGAAGGGCGAGCTGGATGGGTACAGGTGTGGTCATGTCGCGTTCTCCAAATGGGGGCCGGCGCCCCGTGGCGCCGGCCCCCTCCGTCAGAGCGTCACAAGTCCTTCCCGGCTTTGAAGCCAGGCGTCGCCCCTTCTGCGGGCTCACTGGACGCCGCCGTCGTGCGGGTGGCACGACCGGTCGCGCGCGTCGCGGCGACTACCTTCTTCTGGTCGGGTGTGGACGAGTTGCCCGTCGGGGTCTCGGGTTTCCTGGTGGACAGAAGCTGTTCGGCGTAGATGACCGTGGCGCCGATGGCCGGGTTGACGAGAGACGCGGCCACGCGCATGGCAGCGCTGACGGCGCGGCGGGAGGTGAGCACGCTCACCCCTTCGACCGTGCGCAGGATGCCGCGCGCGCTGTTTTCCTGCATGCGGATCAGCGCGCGGGCACGGGCGAGGGTGATCTGGCGCTCGGCCAGCATCTTCTGCACGTCTGCAAAAGTGCCGGCGAGCTTGCGCAGCTCTCCCTCCGCCAGGGCCCGGGCCGCGGGCCAGCGGTCGGCGACTTCGCCGCGTACCGCTTCGAGCATGGCCGTGGTGATGGATTTGACGTTGAGGTCCATGTCACGGCTCCTTTCGCGGCTTGAGGTTCTCGAGCTCGACGAGCATCCGGAACTGCGTGTCGAAGAGCCTGGCCACGACGTCGACCTCGCCGCGCGAGATCCCGAGGTGGTGCAGCCCTTCGAGCTCGACGAGGTTGTCGCGGATGGCTTCGAGGGACTTGAGCGTCAGCTCGTTGTTGGCGCGGCTCCGCGCGGCGGCTTCCAGCCGCTCGAGGTCCTGCCACGCCTCGGTGTAGAACGCGGTATGCCTCGAGTAGTCGGCTTCCGGCGTCCCGGCGCACTCGCCGAGGGTGGTGAGGAATCGCTCGAACTTCTGCTGCAGTGCCTCGGCGCCGGAGACGACCTCGGGGTCGAAATCGGCGATGGAGAAGCACGCGCAGCCGAAGATGGCGAGCGCGATGGTCAGAGAGGCGGACGTGCGGCGTGTCATCGTCGTGCGCCTCACTTCTTCGGCCCTCCGCCGGGGGTGTCGCCGGGCTGCTGCTGCGGCGGCGGCTCCTCCACCACCACCTCGGACGAGCCACGCACGCGCCCGAGCGTCCGGCGCATGTTCTCGATGTGCGGGATGAGCAACTCCCGGTCGTTCTCGCGGTTGATGGTCTTGGAGATGGCGTAGATACGCAGGGCGGCGTTGCCGGCACCGCCGAGCTTGAGGGTGATGGTGTGCTTCAGCCCCTGCCCGACCATGATCATCTCGTCCGCGACCACGTCGAGGGCGTTGCGGAACAGGATGGCGTCGCGGAGGGTCTGGGCACTCGTGCCGCTCGCCACGAACAGTGTCTGCGAGGCGTCGATGGCGACGGCGGCGTGGTTGAGAAATGCAACCGGCAGGTTCGCCGGCATGGACAGCCGGCGACGCTCGCCGACTGGGAGAAACGTGAATCCGCCGATCTGCTGCGGAACTGCGCGAATGGTGGTGAGGATCTGCTGGGCCAACTGCTGGTAATTGATTTCGGGTTCAGCCATTGAGTTTCTTTTTCCTTTTTCTTCTCTCTCGTTTCGTCCTGCAGGTTACGTCTGATATATCGTCTCATATGACTGCTATACCAGACAGATGGTTTCGCCTGTTTCGGTTACGAAACGGTGACGGGGGTGGCGTCCGGAAGAGAGGACGATGTCGTGATCGCGGATCTCACGCTTGGGATCGCGGATCTCACGCTTGGAGTGCACGGACTTCAACGTTGGGATCGCGGATCACACGCTCGGGACGCTGCATGCCAACGTCGAGGTGCGCGGACGTCAATTTGAGGTCGCGTTGCGCCAAACGTGTGAACGTCGATGCCACGCGTGAGGTGCGCGACTCCGAGGTGTGGCTCGCTGACCACACGCTTGGGATCGCGGATCACAAGCGTGGGATCGCGGATCACACGCTTGGGATCGCGGATCACAAGGTTGGGATCGCGGATCACAAGCGTGAGGTCCGCGCACCCCAAGCTTGGGATCGCGGATCACGAGCTTGGGATCGCGGATCACAAGCGTGAGATCGCGGATCTCACGCGTGAGGTCGCCGGACGTCCAGGTGTACGATCAGCGCTCAAGACCTGATTCATGACTCCCGCGAGCCGCAACCAGTCCGCCCATCACGAGGTCGTCAGTCTTCGCGTCACCGGCGGGTTCCTGGCAGGCGCTCGGCTGGACTTCGCCGACGGGTTGAATTGCCTGATCGGGGGGCGCGGGACGGGAAAGACCACCGCCCTGGAGTTTCTTCGCTTCGGCCTGGGGCTGATGCCCGACCCGAAGACGAATCAGCACCGGTACCGCGCGATCGAGGGGCTGGTCCGGGCCAACCTGGGAAATGGCCGCCTCACGATCGAGGTCCGCACGAAAACGGATATGCGGTACGTGGCCAGCCGTGGGGCTCACGAGACGGTGCAGGTGCTGAACGAAGCCGGAACGGCGGTCCCGATCTCGTTCGATCGCGATCAGATCTTCGGCGCGGACGTGTTCAGCCAGAACGAGATCGAAGAGATTGCCTCGAGTCCGGCCGCGCAGTTGGAGCTTCTGGACCGGTTTCGGGAGCATGAGACCATCGCCATCGCTCGTGAGCTGGAACAGTTGCACCGCCAGCTGGACCAATCCAGCCGGGACCTCCTCAACCTCGACCAGGAATTGGACGATGCCCGCGGCAGGGCCTCGGAGTTGCCGGTCCTCCAGGAAAGGCTCAAGGGTCTCGCCGAGAGCACCGGCCCGGACGCGAGCCGCATCAACGCGGCACACGCGGCAAGGAGCGAGCGCGCGCGGCAGGCGAAGGTGCCGGAAGCACTCGCCGCGGCGGTCCAGAAGCTCGTACGCGAGCTCCGCTCCAGTCAGTCGGCGTTTCAAACCACCGTCAATGCCCACCTGGCCAGCCAGACTCCCGAGGCGGCCAATCGCGATCTTTTCGAAGACCTCCGGCGCGACCTCGACTCTTTCACGGACCGCCTCGAGACAGCGGTCCGATCGGTCGAGGAGGAGGCACGAGCCGTCGAGGCGCGCATCCGGGCGCATGAAGTGGCGCTGGCCGAGCGGCACGCCCTGCAGGAGGCCGATTACCGGGCCGTCGTCGCGGTGTCGGAAGAAGAGACGGAACGGGCGGCAGAGCGGCAGCGGCTGCAGGCGGCGCTCACGGCCGCCCAGGCGGCCAGCAGCGAACGACTGGCCAAAGAGCAACAACGGCAAGGGCTCGTGCGACAGCGCGCACAGTTGCTGAAGCGGAGCTCCGAGCTGCACGACCAGCGCTTCGCCATCCGCAAACAGATTGCAGAACGGCTGACGAGCCAGTTCCCGAGCATTCGGGTCACCGTCAGCCAGGCCGCCGATCTCGATGCCTACCAGGGGCTGGTCACGGATTTCCTCAAAGGCCGCGGGGTCAAGCAGGGGCTCACGGCCGAACGACTGTGCCAGGCTTTCCTGCCGGGAGAACTGGCCGAGGTGCTCGCGAACGAGGACCTCCCCACCCTCATCCAGCGGTCGGGCTTCGAAGAAGACCGCGCGAAAAAGGTCATGAGCGCCTTGCGGGCCGACGGGACTCACTACACGATCGAGACGGTTGCGCTCGACGACCGGCCCAGCATCGAGCTGCTCGACGGAGACACGTTCAAGGAGTCGACCCGCTTGTCCACGGGGCAACGGTGCACGACCATCCTGCCGATCCTGCTGACGCAGAGCGAACGCCCGCTGCTGATCGACCAGCCGGAGGACAACCTGGACAACGCGTTCGTCTACGAGAACATCGTGCGCGCGCTGCGGGACATCAAGGGCACACGGCAGGTCATCTTCGTGACCCACAATCCCAACATCCCCGTCCTGGGCGACGCCGAGCGGGTATTCGTCTTCTCGTCCGACGGCCAGCACGCCACGCTCAAGCAGGCCGGCACGGTGGACGACTGCAAAGATCAGATCGAGAGAATCCTGGAGGGAGGACGGGACGCATTCCTGCGGCGGAAAGCGCGCTATGGCTATTGACGAGGCGCTCCATGCGGAATTGCTGACGGCGCTCGAGGCAAGCGACTGGACGGTTGCGCTGCAGGCGGTGCGCCTCGCCGACGCCCGGTTGCGAGGGACCATCGTCGGCGATCGTGAGGGGGACGAGCTCGTGGCGAAGCTCGTGACGCTCGCCAATCACCCGAAATGGGAGGTGCGGCGGGCGGTGGCCAATGTCGCCGGCCAGGCACCTCACCCGGCTTTCCAGCAGGTGCTGGCGAGGTTTGCGGTCGACGACAACCAGCAGGTCCGGCAGGCGGCGGAGCACGCCGCGGTACGCAGGCGTGACTCGCGTCATGCAAGCACGCTCGGAAAGCAGCACGAGGAACGGATCCACGCCACGCTGGACGAGATCGAGACGCGCTTCGGCCCGAAAGGACGGGCGGCCGTGACCCGCGCGGCGGAGCACATCGCGAATATGTATGCCCGCGAGCTGTATCACGAGGCCATCAAGCTTCTGTCGCCGCTCGTCACGTCGGCGGAACGCCTGCGTACGCAATTGTCGGCGCCCGAGGTGTCGTCGGAACAACTGTCGAGGGAAGCGGAGCGCATCGGCCAGCGCGCGAGACGCGTGCGCGATGTCCTGGACGGCATGCGCGCGTACACGGAGCAACCGGCGCTCAGTTTCACGGTGGAGAGCGTGCGGGACGTCGTGCAGGAGGCGGTCAACGTAGCGCTGGAGAGCGACGCGAATGCGTCGTTACGGCTGCCGATCGAGGTCCGGGTGCCGGCCGATCTGGTCGCCGGCGTGGCACGAGTGCGCCTCGTGCAGGCGTTGACGAACGTGCTCCTCAATGCGATCGAGTCGTATGAAGGGGTGGATTCACGCAAGCCGATCGTCGTCACGGCCGAGGCGCGCGGCGGCCTGCTCGGCGTGACCGTGACCGACTCGGGGTGTGGAATGTCGGAGGAAGTGCAAGGCGACGCGCTCACTCTGTTTGCGTCCCACAAGAAGAACGGCACGGGCTTCGGTCTGCCGCTGGCGGTGAAGATCGTCGAGTCCGAGCATGGCGGCCGGCTGACGATCGAAAGTGCGGAAGGTCGCGGAACCAGCATCCGGATCACCATCCCGTGGGACCGCGCATGACGCAACCTCACCATGTTCTGATCGTCGAGGACGATCCGGCCACCGCGGAGGATCTCACCGAGATCGTCGACGCCATCGGTTGTACGAGTGTCGTGGTCGACAATCGCGACGATGCGTTGCTGAGCCTCCGGAGCCAGCGGTTCTGTTTCGTGCTCCTGGACCTGCAGATCAAGGGGAGCGGGAAGGCGATCAAAGCTCACGTCGAGCACGGCAAGTCGTTCCTGCGCGCCCTCCGGCAGAGCCACGGGGAGCATCACGGACCCGTTTACCGCCTGCCGGTACTGGTGCTGAGCGGGCACGCGCGCGAGGCCAACGAGGCGGTCGAAGTGATGAAGGACGGCGCGGACGACGTCATTCAGAAACCGCTCAACAGCCGGCAGGTTTCGGAGAGGATCCGTCGGGTCCTCGAGGCCAGTGGCCGGGCCAGTCACAAGCTGTGTGACGATCCGCCCCCCGCGAAGCTTTCGCATGAGGAAGGGGGGATCGTGATCGCGATTCCGGGCGAGCGCATCGGCCGGCGAACGCGGGTGATGGTCGGCTCGACGGCGGTCAAGCTCACGGACGGTGCGCTGAGAGTTCTCTTGCACCTGATGGTCGCGCACCGAAGGGGCGAGTGGCTGAATAAGGTCATGCTGGGCACTGCGCCCGACGAGGGCTTCAAAGGGATTTCCAGGCTGACGGAACAACTCGGCCCGGCGTTGGCGGATCGCAACATCATCGAGAACGATCGCCACGGGAACTACCGTCTTGTCGCCGAGGTCACCATCGGCGCGGTCGGCAGGCTGGACGAGATCGGGGACGCCACGATCTCGAGGCTCGCGGCAGAGCTTCGAAAAGTGTGACGGAAACTCCGGCGAGTTTCCGTCCCACCGCCGCCGTGGTGGTGACTCCGGGTCGCGGCCTATCTTGGCCGCGTATGACCAGACACCTGAACCGCAGACTGACGCCCGGTGCCCGCAAGCCGCGGAAACCTTCTTCCCGCAGGCGGTCGCTGCGCACGGACGACCGCACCTCGCCGCGAGAGGTGACACGGCACGTGAGGACGGCCGTCCAGTGCATGCTCTGGGGCCAGGCCGGCGGGCGCTGCGAGTTTTCCGGCCACAATGTGAACCTCGCGCAGAAGGCGCACATTTATGCATTCAGCGAAGGGGGGCCTCGAAGCGACAGCGGGATCGGGGACGACGAGATCAACGATCTTTCGAACCTGATCCTCGTCTGTCATGAATGCCATCAGAAGATCGGCGCGACGCGGAGCGGCGGCCGCTACACCGCTCCCCTGCTCAGGCAGTGGAAGCGGGAGCATGAGGAGCGCATCGAGCGCGTCACGGGCGTTGCGCCGGAGAAGACCAGCCACATCCTGCTGTACGGCGCGAATATCGGCGGGCACACCGCCCTGCTGGACTTCCAGTCGGCAGCGGTGGCCATGTTCCCCGATCGGTATCCCGCGGACGGCCATCCGATCGAATTGAGCACGATCCACAGCTCGCTGCTCGATCGCGATGGGGCATTCTGGGGCGTCGAAGGCGCCAGTCTCCGCCGAAAGTTCCAGCAGAGTGTCGGCGCGCGGCTGGCGACGCGGGACATTCAGCACCTGTCGGTGTTCGCGCTGGCGCCACAACCGTTGCTGATTCTTCTCGGGACGCTTCTCGGCGACCTCGTGCCCGCGGACATTTACCAGCGGCACCGGGAGCCGCCGGGCTGGAACTGGCCGGCGAATGCCGCCCGCCCCTGGTTCGAGGTGCACGAGCCGGAGAACCGGAGCGGGCCGGCCGCTCTCGTGCTGGCGCTGAGCGCGACCGTGACCCCGGACCGGATTCACGCGGTGCTCGGCGCCGATGCGTCGGTGTGGACGGTGACGGTGCGGGAACCGCACAACGACATGATGCAGTCGCGGGAGCAGCTTTCGGAGCTTCGCACGATCCTGCGCACGCTCCTGGACCGGATCAAGGCCGTGCAGGGCCAGTCCTCACCCCTGCACATTTTTCCGGCCGCGCCGGTATCCGCCGCGATCGAGCTCGGCCGCGTGCGCATGCCGAAAGCGGATATGCCCTGGCATCTCTATGACCAGGTAAATGCGCTCGGCGGATTTACGCCGGCACTCACGATTGCGGAGGCCGCGCATGGCGACTGACACTCTGGTCGAAGCGGACCGCCGGCGTCCCGCCGGCTGTCTGTGGCGGCGTCCCGCCGCCACGGTGCGGGCGAGACGCCCGCACAGACAGCCGGCGAGGACGCCGGCGGTCCGCTTCCGTGTGCGAAGCCATTACGCCTGCTTAGCGTGACGCCGATAGCAATGCGGTGTCCCGGAAATCGCCGTGATTGTTCGATACCTGCTATAAGATTTCTTTCAGGACATCCATTGCGGACCCCGGCTCGGGCCGGCCTCCCCCGCCAATGCGCGCTTTCTGCTCGCGCGCGATCCTGAGAAAACATTCCGCGGGCGCCACCTTGGCCACCACAACGTGTCAATCAATCCAATTGCGTATTGGAGGCGGATCGATGAACTACCGTTGGTACCTGCTGTTGGTTTTGGTTGGCCTCGTGCTCTTTGCGACGCCGTCATTCGCGGAAGGGACGACCATCCCCATTGTCATTACGGGGAACGAGGATGATCCTGGAATCACCGAAACCTGCTTTGTGTGCAAAGGGAGCTACGATCCGGCCACGGGCGAGCACAGGGTCTGGTGCGGCAAGCCGGCTTCGGGCGGCTGGGGCCACAAGCAATGCGAGGTCAATACGTACGAGGATCAGTTTGCCTGCATCAGCTATGGCGACGGCTGCTGCGTCAGTTGATTCCAACACGTGATGACCAGCCTCCTGCTCGCGCTCTCGCTGTCGTTCCCCGTGCTGGCAGGTCCGGTCACCATCGCCCTCGCCTGTCGCGACGAGGCGCCGTGCGCGGTGCGCGGCAACGCGACGTTCCGCTCCGTCGCCGATCCTTCCGTGACGCGCTCCCTGCCGATCGCCGGCAACCGCGTCACGTTTGCAGCGGATGCAGGGACGGAGTGGGAGGTTTCCGTCGCCGCGGCCGGCTTCTGGGCACCCTCGGTACGGTGGACGGCAGAGCGTCCGCAGACGGTCCGTCTATGGCGCACCGGCCGCGTGCACGCGGTCATCCAGGCCAAAGAGAAACTCACCGCGGTGCGGCTTGCGGTGACGTCGCCTCCCGACCCACGCCGTGCGCCGGAGATTCCGCAAGGCACGTCGTTCGACTGCAGTTCCGCGAGCGCCAGCGAATGGAGCTGTGACGTACCGGCCACCACACTGGATGTGGCCATCCGCGCGGAAGGGTACGCCCCCCACTATCTCTGGGATGCGAAGGTACCGGCGGGCGGGACGCTCCGGCTGGGCGAAGTCACCCTGCAGAAGGGAGGCTCGCTGCTGGCGTGGCTCGATCCCGAAACGCTCGGGCGGCTCGACCAGCCGGTGAAGGCCATCCTGCGGCGCGAATCGCTGCCCGCACCGTCGGCGACGGCCATGCGCGTCTCGGAACCGCTCGCCGAAGCGACCTTCTCGAAGAAGGGGGTCGCCCACCTCTCCCCCCTCCCGGCAGGACGTTACGTACTGGAGGCACGGGCGGAAGGCCATGTCCCCGCGCAATTGAACGTCGAGGTTTACGAGGGAAAGGAATCGGCGGTACGGCGTCCGATCGAATTGCATCCCGCGGTCACCGTGCGCCTCCGCATCGAGCCTGCACTCGCACCGGACGGTGTGCCGTGGCAGCTCGAGCTGTGGCGCCGGGTCCCCTATGGATCGGGATCGGAGAAGGCAGGCGGCGGAGCGGCGTCGCAGGAGGGTCTGTTCGAGGCGAAGAACCAGGCGGAAGGCCCGCTCCGCGTGGTGCTCTACGACGGAAAGCGGAACGTGCTCGACAGCCGCGAGCTGACCATCGCCGCCGGCGGGGGTGACTCCACGCTGACACTCCATCCCATCGCTCTCGAGGGGACGGTGAAGATCGGCGGCAACGCGCTGCCGCGCGCATCGCTGTTGTTCGGCGGATCGGGCGGCGCACAGAAGATCCGGGTGAAGGCCGACGAGGAGGGGCGTTTCACGGTGACCCTGCCGCGCGCGGGGGAATGGCCCGTGGACGTCACGGCCAGCGCGGAATCGGTGGCCACGACCGCGAGAGTCACGGTCGCCGACGGCGACCAATCGGTCGCGATCGACCTCCCGGCCGGCGAGCTCTCGGGATGGGTGCGCGACAGCTCCGGACAGCGCCTCGCGGGCGCGCGGGTGGAGCTGTTTGCCGGCGGCGGCGTCCTGTCGCGGGTCACCGATGCCGAGGGCGTTTTTCGCTTCCGCGGCGTCCCCGCCGGTGCGCTCAGCGTGCGCGCGACGGATCCACGCAACGAAGAGTACAGCCCGGAGTCCAGGGTCACGATGGCCGATGGCGGCGGCAGGATCGAGAACGTCGAACTGAAGATCGAGTCCCTGCGCAGCATCCACGGGTTCGTCCGCTCCGGCGGCGTTGCCGTGCCGGGCGCACGCGTGAACGCTTACGCTCTACTGGGCGGCACGGCCCAGCAGGAACGCGTCACGACCGACCTGCAGGGCCGCTTTGCGCTCGACATTCCGCTGGCTTCCGCGACGGTCACGCTGGTGGTCGGCGTCGCCGGCCGCACGCTCCATCCGTTTACCGTCGTCCCCGTGGAGCAGGGCGTGGAGGTCGACGTCGCCCCGCGAGGGGGAGAGCTCCGGCTGCGATGGCCCGCGGGGACCCGGCCCATTCGGATCGTCTTCAATGACGGCGTCTTTCTGCCGCTGCCCGACCTCATGGAGTGGGCTCGCGCCCAGGGGAGAGCGCCCGAGGGCGGTGGAGTGGTTGTCCCCAATGTCGCACCCGGCAGATATCAGATGTGCACGGGACCGGCCTGCACGGCGGGAACGCTGGCGATCGGCGGCAACGTGGAGCTGGACCTCACTCCACTGCTCACCACTGCCCGTTGAACAGATCCATGATCAGCACTTCCACGCCGCGCTTCACCGCCGCGACCGGAGAGGCGTACGATTACACCATGACCGTCGACACCAGGATCTTCACGGCGGACGAGTTGTTGCGGCTTCCGGACGACGGATGGCGGTATGAGCTCGTCGAAGGAGAGCTGCGGAGGATGTCACCTGCAGGAGCGAAACACGGGGCCATCATCGCTCGGATCCTTGTGCGACTCGGCAGTCACGTGGAAGCGCATGGTCTCGGACAGGTGTATTCGTCGGACACCGGGTTTGTCCTTGCGCGCAATCCGGACACGGTTCTGGCACCCGATGTGGGGTACGTGGGGCGCGAGCGCGTCGTCGAGAACGATGAGTTCTTCCCCGGCCCGCCCGATGTGGCCTTCGAGGTCATCTCTCCCTCGGATCGATACACCGAGGTCGAGGAGAAAAAGGACCGGTATCTCAGCGCCGGCACACCGGCCGTCGTGGTCGTCGATCCGCGCAGGCTCGAGGTGCAGGTGCACCGCACTTCCGGCGTCACGAACGTCACCGACACCCTCACCATCGACGACCTCCTCCCCGGCTGGTCGATGACCCTCGACGACATCTTCACAACTGCTCGTTGAACAGGAACGAGCAGAAGTCGCGCATCTTGTGCAGGACGGGGCGGTGCTTCCATTCGTCGAGGTGCCGTTCCGTGGCGTGCTCGAGGTCGCGCTGGAACGTTTCCTCCAGCTCGCGGGCGATGGCTTCGTCGTAGACCACCAGCGACACTTCGTCGTTGATCTCGAAGGAGCGGTCGTCGAAGTTGGTCGAGCCGATCGAGGCGCACATGCCGTCCACCACCACGATCTTCTGGTGCAGGAGGGTCTTGTTGTAGTCGAACAGGCGCACGCCGCCCTTGAGCAGCGTGCCGTAGTGATGGTGGCTGGCGTGCTGCACGATCGGCGCGTCCGTGGCGTGCTCGGAGGGGATCATGATGCGCACCTCCACGCCGCGCTTGACCGCCTCCTGCAGCGCCTTGCGCGCGTCGGGGTCGGGCAGAAAGTACGGGTTCTGGATGGTGATGCGCTTCGTGGCCATGCGGATCAGCAGGTAGTGCAGCAGCTTGAGCGTCGACGGGCTCCCGCTCGGCGAGAGCCACACCGCGTGCGCGCTCACCTCCCCCGCCGGCCCGAGCTTGGGGAAGAAGTTCGTGCCGCCCGGCACCTCCCCCGTCTCCTCGATCCAGTTCTCCGCGAACGCGGACTGGAACTGCGCCACCACCGGCCCCTCCACGCGCGCGCTGATGTCGCGGAAGTGCTGCTTGTCCTGCGCCTCGCCCAGCCAGTTGTCGGTCAGGCAATGCCCTCCCACGTACGCGATGCACCCGTCGATGACGAAGAGCTTGCGGTGGTCGCGGTTGTTCAGCAGGCCGAGGTTCGAGAGCACGATGGGGTGGTACTTGCGGACCTTCGCGCCGGCCTCCTTCAGCATCTTCAACCCATTCTTGCCGAACTTCTTGCCGCCGCTGCCGTCGAGCAGCACGCGCACCTGCACCTTCTCCCCCGCCTTCTTCGCCAGCGCCTCGGCCATGCGCCGCGTGAGCTCCCCTTCCTTGCAGAGGAACGTCTCGTAGTTGACCGTTTCGCGCGCCGCGGCGATGTCCGCGAAGACGCGGTCCCACATGGCCCCGTCCTGCAGCAGCTCGACGCGGTTGCCGCGGACGCACGTCCCCTGCGTCAGCCCGGCGATCGAGGGGACGAGGTCCTCCAGTCCGGTGGGCTCGAGGACGAGGTGCGGCCGCCGCCGCCGCTTCACCGACCAGAGGATGAGCAGCAGCAGCACGATGGTGACGGCGAGCAGGCCGAGGACCCAGATCGGGACGGCAACGTTCATCGGAGCTTCAGCTCCGCGATGATGGCCCAGTGATCGGACGGGCCGCGGCGGATGACGTCGGTGGAGACGGCTTCCCATCGCGGGTCGGCGAAGATGTAGTCGAGGCGCTGGCGCGTCATGGGAAAGGTCGACTCGCGCGGGTCGCCGATGACGCGGAGGTGGCCGTGCGAGAGGAGGGTGCGCACTTCGTCCGCGCCGGGCGGCACGTTGAAGTCGCCGACCAGGACGTGCGGCAGCGCGCCGCGGGCGATGATGTCGCCCAGCTCGGCGATCTGCCGCATGCGGGCCACGCGCAGCAGGCGTCCCCACGCCGCGAGATGGGTGACGAAGAAGGCGAAGTCCTGACCCTCGACGTGGATGTCGGCCTGCAGCACCGAGCGCGGCTCGCCCGACCCCGGCAGCGGGTGCACGAACGACGAGCGGATCTCGCCGCGGGTGAGGATGGCGTTGCCGTACTCGCCGCCGTCCATGATCGTGCTGCGCCCGAAGATGAGGTTCATCCCGGTGAGCGACGCCAGGGTCTCCCCCTGATGCGCGGGACCGACGCGGGTGCGCCAGTGCACTTCCTGCAACCCCACGACATCGGGCTTGGCCGCGACGATGACCTCGGCCAGTTTGGGCATGAAGTCGTCCCGCCCCTTCGCGGCGTGCCCCTGGATGTTGTACGACATGAATTTCAACACACTCATCAGCGATACTGACCCGGAGAACAGCAACTTTTATGCTTGCCGACCTCGACACCCTCATGCAGGCCCGCGGCATCGACACGGTCATCGTACCGATGCACGAGCAGATGCACGCCTCTTTCCGCTGGCTGACCCGCGGCGCCAAGGTGACGCGCGGATATGCCATCAAGATGGCCGGCCGCGCGCCGATCCTGGTCACTTATCCGATGGAGCGCGAGGAGGCGCTGGCCACCGGTCTCGAAGTACGGCTCGTCCACGAGTTCACCTCCCGCGTCGATGATTACGAAGAGCTCTACGCGAACCTGCTGCGCCAGCTCGGCTCCGGCAAAACGATCGCCTTCTTCGGCAACGTGCCGGTGCAACTCTATCTCGGCATCATCGAATCGCTGGAGGTGCGCGGCTGGCGCGTGCACCGCTCGCGGGGCGAGGACCTGGTCCAGCGGGCGCGGAAGCGCAAGGAGCCGTGGGAGGTCGAGGCGATCCGCGGCGTGGGGACGCGCACGGAGGTGGTGGTGGACGGCGTCCGGGCCATGCTGGCCGAGGCGGAGCGCGGCCTGCCCATGACCCTCGGCGATCTGAAGCAGTTCGTGTCGCAGGAGATCGCACGGCTGGGGATGATCGAGGATCATGAGACCATCCTCTCGCAGGGCCGCGACGCCGGGGTGCCGCACAGCCGCGGCGATGCCTCGGCGCCCGTGCGTCTCTCGGTGCCGCTGGTGCTGGACATCTTCCCCGCGGACAAGTCTTCCGGCTATTTTTTCGATCTGACCCGCACGTTCTGCATCGGTCCGATTCCCGACGAGCTGGCGCGCCTGCACGCGGAAGTGCTGGAGGCGTTCGCGCTCGTGCGCGAGGCCGTGCGCCCCGGCACGCCCGCGGCATCGTATCAGGCGCTGGTGTGCGATTTTTTCGAGGGGAAGGGGTATGCGACGGGACGCTCGAATCCGAAGACGGTCGAGGGCTACGTCCACCTCCTCGGCCACGGCGTGGGGCTGGACATTCACGAGGCGCCGTCGTTCTCGCTCGCGAAGCACGACCTGATCGAGGAGGGCGACGTCATCGCCATCGAGCCGGGGCTCTACTTTCCCAACCGGGAGCTGGGGGTGCGGATCGAGGACACGTTCGTCGTGACGAAGACGGGCGTGGAGACGCTGTGCAGGAGCGGCTACGGCCTGGAGTGCGGTAGCGGCTAGCTACCGCTTTCCATGCGGGAGGCGCCAGCCTCCCGCCCTATGGAGTGCGGTAGCGCCAGCTACCGCTTTCTATGCGGGAGGCGCCAGCCTCCCGCCCGCGGCAGCTGCGGCTGCCGCAATGGAAAGCGGCAGCTGGCGCTGCCGCACTCCAGATGAGAGCGGCGGCGGGCGCCGCCGCTCTCCAAGACCTTACAGGTTGCGGTCGATGAAGCTTTGGAGGGCGCCCTTGGGGGCGGCGCCGACCATGCGGTCGACGAGCTTTCCGTCCTTGAACATCATCATGGTCGGGATCGAGGTCACGCCGAAGCGCTGGGCCACGGCCGGGTTGTCGTCCACGTTCAGTTTGCCGATCACAGCCTTGTCCGCGTAGTTCGGGGCCAGCTCTTCGATGATCGGACCGACGATGCGGCAGGGGCCGCACCACGGCGCCCAGAAGTCGACGAAGACGGGCTTGCCCGCGTTCACGGTCTGGTCGAAATCGGAGTCCGAGAGCTGCTGTACTGACTTACTTTCTGCCATCTGGTAGATCTCCTCAGATCAGAGTCAAAGCCGAGCCCGTCGACACAAATTCCAAACAGCACGGCGGCAATAGTCGAGGCGGTATGATGCGTTGCGCAGTGTGGATGCATCGCCTTCGGGTCGCTGCCGTCGTGTTGCTGGCCGTGTTGCTTGCGGCCCAGCTCACCCTACATAACCACTCGCTCATTCCCGAGGGCGGTGGTGGACCGGCCCTCGCCTGCTCTGTGTGCGCATTCGGTGCCGACCGCAGCGCACTCGACACTCCCGTCGCCCTGGCCGTGCTCGTCCTCGTCGGACTGCTGTTCGTCGAGGTCCAGGCCGCCGTCGCCTCGGCCGTCCCCATCGCCCGCATCGGCCGCGCCCCTCCCGCCGCTCGTTAGCCTCGCCCGCTGACGATCGCACTTAGAGGAGGTTTCCGATGCTCGGACGTCGTCCGGTATTTCGTGTATTGCTCATGCTCCTTTGCGCGCTGCCGCTGGCCGCGCAGGAGAACGACCGCATCACCCAGCTCGAGCAGAAGCTCGATGAACTGCTCCGCCAGGCCGAGGCCATTCGCGCGGAGCTCAACGCCATCAAAGGAACGCCGGAGGACCTGACCGCCGTCGAGGTCGCCCAGGCGCCGGCAACGGCCGCGCCCGCGGCACCCGCCGCGGCAAAGTCGCTCAACCCCGATCTCTCCGTGATCGGCACGTTCCTCTCCCACGCCGGAGACAACCCGGAAGAGCGCGCGCCGGTCGCGCTCGACGAAGTCGAGATCGCCCTGCAGGCGTTCATCGACCCGTACGCCAAGGGCTACTTCTTCATCGCCGTCACTCCCGAGGAAGTCGACGTCGAGGAAGGCTACGCGCAGTTCGTCACGCTGCCGTGGGGCCTCACCGCCAAGGCCGGCAAGACCAAGGCGACGTTCGGCAAGGCCAACACGTGGCACACGCACACGCGCCCGTGGGTCGACCAGCCGATGATGTTCACGCGCTTCCTCGGCGAGGAAGGACTGGCCGACGTCGGCCTCTCGGTCAGCAAGTCGATCGACAACCCGTTCGGCGCCTTCATCGAGGCCACGGGCGAGGTGTACAGCGGCGACGTGGAGGAGGTGTTCGGCCGCGGCGCGCAGAACGACCTCTTCTACAACGCGCACCTGAAGTTCTTCCGCGACCTCGGCGAGAACAGCAATCTCGAGATCGGCACCAGCCACGCGCGCGGCACGCTGCCCGAGGGGCAGGGCCACAACCGCATGAGTGGCGTCGACGTCACCTACCGGTGGAAGCCGCTCTCGCGCTCGATCTACAACTCCTTCGTCGCGCGCGTCGAAGCATTGGCCAACGAGCGCGCCGACTTCGGCGACACGCTCTACGGCTGGTACGCCTCGGCGGACTACCAGCTCGCGCGGCGCTGGTTCGCCGGCGTGCGCCTCGACGGCGCGGACCGCTTCCTCGACGAGGCCCGCTTCCGCGACCGCGGCTACTCCGCGCTCCTCACCTTCCGCCCCTCCGAGTTCAGCCAGCTCCGCGGCCAGTACCGCCGCACGACCCTCGGCGGCGGCCCCTCGTTCGACGAGCTCCTCGTCCAGCTGCAATTCGCCATCGGCCCGCACGGGGCCCACACGTTCTAGACCATGAAAACGATCCTCTTTGCACTCGCAATCACTGGCTTCGCGGCGAACGCATTCGCCGCGAAGCTGAACGTCGTCACCACCACCTCCGACCTCGCTTCCATCACCAGCGCGGTCGGAGGTGAGCACGTCACCGTCACCTCCGTCGCCCGCGGCTACCAGGACCCGCACTTCGTCGAGCCGAAGCCGAGCTTCCTGCTGCTGCTGCGGAAGGCCGACCTGCTCGTCGCGATCGGGATGGATCTCGAGATCGGCTGGCTGCCGCCGCTCATCGACCAGAGCCGCAACGCGAAGCTCCGTCCCGGCTCGCCGGGCTACCTCGACGTCTCGCGGGGTGTGGAGATCCTCGACCGCCCTGCCGGCGCGGTGAACCGCTCGATGGGCGACGTCCATCCGATGGGCAATCCGCACTACTGGCTCGATCCGGCGAACGCGGTGCGCATCGCCATCCAGATCGAGAAGAAGCTCGAGGAGCTGCAGCCCGCCAACGCGGCGACCTTCCAGAAGCGCCTGAACGACTTCAAGCTGCGGATGAACGAGGCCAACAAGCGCTGGACCGCCGCGCTGGCGCCGTACAAAGGGGCGAAGATCGTCACGTACCACAACTCCTGGCCGAACTTCATGCGCCGCTACGGCATCGACGTGGTCGGCTACGTGGAGCCGAAGCCGGGCGTGCCGCCGTCGCCGTCGCACCTGCTGCAGCTCATCAACATGATGAAGCGGGAGAAGATCAAGGTGATCGTCATGGAGCCGTACTTCGACCACAAGACGCCGCAGTCGGTGGCCGAGCGCACGGGCGCGCAACTGGTGGTGCTCTACCCGTCCGTGGGTGGGGCGAAGAGCGGCACCGACGACTACTTCGCGCTGTTCGACCGCAACATCGCCACGCTCGTCGCGGCGCTGAAGAAGTAACGATATGGACGTCCTGCTGTTTCTCGCGGTGCCGTTCGTGGCCGGCCTGATCCTGACCGGCATTCACGCGTACCTCGGGCTGCACGTCGTGGAGCGGGGGGTCATCTTCGTCGACCTCTCGCTCGCGCAGATCGCGGCCCTGGGCACGACCATGGCGTATCTGGCCGGGCACGACCTGCACGATCCGGTGACATACTTCTGGTCGCTCGGCTTCACCATCGCCGGCGCGGGCATCTTCGCACTCACGCGCGGGCCGCACCACGCGGCGACCCGCATCCCGCAGGAGGCGATCATCGGCGTCGTCTATGCCGTCTCCGCGGCGGCGTCGATCCTGGCCATGAGCAAGGCCCCCGAGGGGACCGAGCACCTGAAGGACATGCTCGTCGGCAACATCCTCACCGTGTCGTGGGGGACGGTGCTGAAGACCGCGGTGGTCTACGCCATCGTCGGCGCGTTCCACTGGGTCTTCCGGAAGAGGTTCCTGGCCATCTCGATGGGAGAGAACATCCCGCACATCCGCTGGTGGGACTTTCTGTTCTACACCTCCTTCGGGTTCGTGGTGACGTCGTCGGTGGTCATCGCCGGGGTGCTGCTGGTGTTCTCGTACCTGATCGTGCCGTCCGTGGCGGCGATGATGTTCGCGCGCACGGTCGGCTCGCGGCTGGCCTTCGCCTGGGTGACGGGCGGGGTGGTCAGCGCGGCGGGGGTGCTGCTCTCGTTCTACTACGACCTGCCGACGGGGGCGACGATCGTTTGCACGTTCGGCGCAGCGCTGGCGCTGCTATCCGTGGTGCGTTTGGCACGACGCTCGCGATAGACGACGGCAGCAATGCCCGAACGGCGTCACCATGGCAGGCCCGGCACATCGGACCGGCGGTCGTTTCCACGGCCGCCGCTCTGGCTGAATCTGCTTCTGCTCCTTCTCGGAGTGGGAGGAATCCTCTACGCGCGCCATCACCGCGAACAGGTATCGAAGCAGTTCGCGCACGTGATCGCCGAGGAGGCGCGCACGCCGCAGGACGTGAAGAAGATCAAGGAAGAGGTCGCGGCGATGGACCTCAGCCGCGAGCAGCTGCAGAAGGAGCTCGACGGCCGCGCGAAGTTCCTGGCCAGCCTGAAGTCGGAGAACTTCTCCATCTGGATCGACACGAAGGAGCGCAAGATGCGCTTCTCCTACGGCGACACGGTCCTGCGCGAAGCAGACATCCAGATCGGCGACTCGCGCACGATCACCGCGGGCGACAAGCGCTGGACGTTCATTCCGCTGAAAGGCGCGTTCCCGGTGGAGGCGAAGCTGGTCGACTACGCGTGGCCGGTGCCGGAGTGGGTGTACGCGATGCGCAACGAGCCGGTGCCGGCGGAGCGGCCCGTGGTGCCGAACGGCCTCGGCCGCTACGTGATCTTCCTCCCGAACGGCTACGCGATCCACACGCAGCCGAGCGCGGAGAGCCCGCTGCAGGGACCGAAGCCGGGCTCGTACATGGTGTCGGAGGACATGCTGCGCGCGATCTGGGAGCGCATTCACAAGGGCAAGACGCAGGTGTACATCTTCTAGGAGACCGATGATGCCGAGATGGGTTGGATTGCTGGGCTCGTGGGCGCTGCTGGTGCTGGGCCTCGGCCTGGTGACGTGGGCGGTGGCCGCGGAGACGATCACCCTCACCGACGCGCGCAAGCTGCAGCGGGTGGCGACGGTGGACCGCGCCATCCAGCAGCAGATCAAGGAGCAGCTGGCGCGGCTGCAGAAGGAGATGTCGCAGAGCTCGACGCGGCTGGCCTCGCTGCAGTCGGAGGTGGCGTCGACGGAACAGGCCATCACGGACTCGCACGACAGCAACTTCGTGATCACGGTCTCGACTACGGAGAACAAGGTGTACGCCCGCCGCAACGGGCAGCTGGTGTTCGAGGCAGTCTGCTCGACGGGGAAGAACGAGACGCTGCGCGCGCAGGGACGGACGATGGTGTTCCGCACCCCCATCGGCCGCTTCCGGATCAAGTCGAAGGAAGAGAACCCGAAATGGGTGCCGCCGGACTGGCACTACATCGAGGAGGCGCAGAAGGAAGGGCTGGACGTGGTGCGCCTCGACTACGGCAAGCGCATCGGCGATCTGTACGTGAGCGGCAAGGACGTCTACGCGAACGGCTATCCGGTGGAGGAAGGGGCGCTCCTGATCCGCGGCGGCGCGGTGGTGATCCCCCCGGTCGGCACGCGCGCCCGCCAGTTCCCGGACGTCCTCGGCACGCACCGCCTCAACCTCGGCGACGGCTACGCCCTGCACGGCACGCAGCAGGTGCGCCAGCTCGGCCAGAGCGTCTCGCACGGCTGCGTGCGGCTGCACAACAACGATATTGCGCGGCTGTACGAGATGGCGAGCGTGGGGGATGAGGTGATCATTTACTAGGCTCATAGGTACATAGGCTCATAGGCTCATAGCCACCCCCTCCCCTATGAGCCTGTGAGCCTGTGAGACTATGAGCCTCGGTGAATCCCTGGCGCGACCGCCTCCACCGCTGGCTCTCCCCGCTTGCGCGGCGCTGCCCCCTCTCCCCCAACGCCGTCACCCTCCTCGCGCTGGCGCTGAACGTGGCCGGCGCGTGGCTGTTGTACGAGCGGCGGTTTCTGCTCGCGCTGGGGTTCATCGCGGTCGGCGGGCTGGCGGATGCGTTCGACGGGATCGTGGCGCGGGTGCAGGGGAAGGCGTCGCAATACGGCGACTTCCTGGATCATTTCTGCGACCGGGTCAGCGACCTGCTGGTGGTGATCGGGTGGCTGCTCGGCAGCGGCGTGCGGGTCGAGATCGCCATGGCCATCGTGCTGGCGGTGATGCTCAACGGCTACATCGGCACGCAGATCGAGGCCACGTGGCGCGAGCGGAACTACGACTCGGTCGGGCGCGCGGAGTTCGTCCTGGGCATGCTCCTCTACCCCGTCATCTCGCACATCCTCCTGCAGAACGGCTGGGCGGAGCTCCTGCCGGGCGGGCTGCGCATCGCCGAATGGATGTCGCTCCTGCTGCTGGCCTTCGCGCTCCTCGGCATCGTGCAGAGGTTCGCGCTGGCGTCACGCCTGAGCCGGGACTGAGGCCGCCGTCTCTGATTTGATGGGGATGGTCGGCGTCGTCGTGGTCTGCGTCTTCACCGTCGTTCCCGTCGCCGTCAGCGTGGCCGGGAAGGGCTGTCCCTGCGCGATCTCATAGATCAGCGCGACGAGATAGTCGCCGCGCAGCTCGAGGGCGATGTGGTCGATGGCCGCCGGAGGAAGGCCGGTCTTCTCGGCCAGGCTGCCGAGGAGGGCCGTGTCGTTGCGCATGTGCACCATGCAGAGATCGGTCGCGGCGCGGATGCCGAGGGTCCGCGACACCTCGATCCCTTTCTTGAAATAGCGCATCAGCAACGCCTGGTCGATCCAGTCGACGGTGCGGTCGAGCGGCAGGATGGTGCGGTCGCAGAGATCGCCCGGCTCGCTGGTGGCAAGGTGCTGGATGGTGGCCACGCCGTGCTCGGCGAGCAGCTCCGCGGTCGTGTCGTCGATCCCCTCGACGCACTGCAGCGGCAACTCCTCGGCGGTGGCGAGCGTGGTCCCGAACAGTTTGCTCGCACGTCGGCGCAGCGAGTCGAAGGCCATGTTGTGGAAGAGGCCGACCAGGAAGAGGACCGCGTTCGCGGTCAGCGCGCCCGTGGAGGCGGCCTCGGTCCCACTGGCGGGAGCGCCGGTGAAGGCGGTCACGCCGACGATGCCGAACACCCAGCCGAGGGCCACCGCGGAGGCGGTGCGCAGCGCGCTGGTCATGAGGAAGCGCGACGACAGCGCGTTCGCGTAGAGCCGCGCCACCATGTAGTAGAGCACCGCCACGTACGAGCCGAGGCCGGCGTACATCATCCCCTGCACCCCGTTCGCGATCGCACCCTTCTGCTGCAGGCTCTCGTAGCCCGCGAAGACGGCGATGAGGAGGAAGATGCCGGTCAGGAAGAGCGACGCCGCGACGGCACCGAGCGGGTCGGCGGTTCCCTCGTCGGTCTTGACCTTGGCGCGGTCCTGCGGCCGCGCGCCGGTGCGTCCGCTGCGGAAGGTGTAGTACTGATCGAGCATCTCGCGCCCCTGCGAGCGGCGCGTGTTCGCCAGCAGCATGTGATAGACGATGCCGATGGCGCCGGGGAGGATGCCGAGCGAGAAGAAGAAGGCCGAGGCATCGAGATCGTTCAGGTGGACGCCGCTGATGTCGAAGTCGCCGATGAAGAAGAACGGGATGGCGGCGAAGACGACGGACAGCAGCAGGACCAGGTTCTTCTGCCACTTGCTGAGCGAAGCAGAGGCCACTGCGGCAGGCGCCGCGTTGTCGGCATTGGTGTCGGGCATGGCTGATTGTACGATCCCGAGGTGGTTTTCCGGAAACACCCCCTCTCGGGCGAGCTCATCGTCTTCGCGCCCGAGCGCGCGGCCCGGCGCAGCGCATTCGGCGAGCAGTCGGCGGAACGCTGCCCCTTCTGCCCCGGCCACGAGAGCGACACGCCACCCGACGTCGCACGCATCGGCGAGCCGTGGCGCGTGCGCGCGTTCCCGAACAAATACCCTCCCGTCACCGGCGCGGAGGTGATCGTCGAGTCGCCGCGGCACGAGGCGTTTCACGACGTCGGGCACGCGGAGGAGGTGGTGCGGATGTACGTGGAGCGCTACCGCGCGCACGCGGATGCGGCGTACGTGGCGCTGTTCAAGAACGAAGGCGCGCGCGCGGGTGCGTCGATCGATCACGTGCACTCGCAGGTGATTCCGCTCCCCTTCGTGCCGCCGCGCGTCGAGCGGGAGCTGCGCGGCTTCGCCGGGCGCTGTCCGCTCTGCGAGCCGGAGGGGCACGTGATCCGGGAGACGGAGACGCTGCGCTGGCTGGCCCCCGTGGGGTCGTCGTTCGCGTGGCAACAGTGGATCGTGCCGAAGCGGCACGTGTCCGAGCTGTCGCGGCTCGACGCGGAGGAGCTGCGCGAGCTGGCTTCGCTCCTCCGCGAGGCCTCCCGCGCCACGCACCCCCTCGGGGCGTACAACTGGATGTTCCTGAACTTCCCCGGACACGCGGAGGCGCACTGTTACGTGGACGTGGTGCCGCGCCTGGCGGCGCTGGCGGGCTTCGAGCTCGGCACGGGCACGTTTGTTGAGATCATCGATCCCGCGGCCGCCGCGCGGCGGTTGCGCGAGACGTGAATGATTCCCCTCCGAGACGACAATCCCCGCCGCACGTTTCCGATCGTCACGTATCTCCTCGTCGCGCTGAACGTGCTGGCGTTCGCCTGGGAGCTGTCGCTCGGGCAGCAGCTCGACCGCGCGCTGTTCAATATCGCCTTCATCCCGGCGCGCTACTGGCTGCCCGGCCACTGGGTCTTCGACCTGATGACGATCGTGACGTCGATGTTCCTGCACGGTGGGCTGATGCACATCGGCAGCAACATGCTCTATCTCTGGATCTTCGGCGACAACGTGGAGGACCGCCTCGGCCACTTCCGCTATCTGCTGTTCTATCTGCTCTGCGGGTTCCTGGCGACGTTCGCGCACGCGGTGTTCAGCCCCGGCTCGCGCATCCCGGCCATCGGGGCCTCGGGCGCGATCGCGGGCGTGCTCGGGGCGTACCTGATCCTCTATCCGCACGCGCGGGTGA
This sequence comes from Thermoanaerobaculia bacterium, assembly GCA_035627015.1. Lineage (GTDB taxonomy): Bacteria > Acidobacteriota > Thermoanaerobaculia > Gp7-AA8 > Gp7-AA8 > QHVT01. The sequence continues at coordinate 28,019 of DASPMO010000050.1, forward strand.
TGACGCTCATCCCGATTTTCTTCTTGATTACGATCCGCCAGCTGCCGGCGATTTTCATTCTCGGCTTCTGGTTCGTGCTGCAGCTCTTCAGCGGCGTCGGGTCGCTGGGTGTGCCGGACGCGCAGGACATGGGCGGCGTGGCGTATTTTGCACACATCGGCGGGTTCGTGGCGGGGATGGCGCTGATCGGTCTCTTCGGCGGCTTCCGCGGCGCGCGGAGACGCGAGCCGCCCCCACCGTGGTGGGCGCAGCGGTAGACGGGAGAGGCGGGCTGAAGCCCGCCCTACGTTGAGCGCGATTCCGGCGATACGCATGCTCAACGTAGGACGGGCTTCAGCCCGTCATCGCGCGCCCATCTCGCGCAGGCGTGTTTTGCCGAGGATGCGCACCCAGAACTTTGTCTGCGCGTCGGTGATCGTGTCGGCGTCAACGCGTGCGAGGGCGGTGCGCGTGGCCTCGGCGGCTCCAGTCACGTCGCCGGAGTCGAGCAGCGCGGCGCCGAGGCTGTCCCACGCGTTCGACGATTCGGGGTACAGCTCCGTGGCCAGGCGGAAGAGCGCCACCGCCTCGTGATAGCGGCCGAGGCGCTGGAACGTGCCGCCGAGGCGGTTCAGCGTCTGGACGTCCGGCTTCGCAGCGCGATAGGCGGCGATGCCTTCGTCGAGACGTCCTTCGGCGATCAGCTCCGACGGCGCGGGCGGCTCGGTCGTGCGTGCCGCGGACGCGGTGGTGGCGGTGATGATGTCCAGCCCCGTGTCCGTGACGCGGAAGCGCTGGTCGGCGTCGGTGCGCGTGAGGGTGCCGTCTTCGAGGAAGTGCAGCTTCACCCA
>DASPMO010000051.1:0-7074 GCA_035627015.1 Thermoanaerobaculia bacterium
ACGGAAACACAGCGGACCGCCGGCGTCCTCGCCGGCTGTCGCGCAGGCGTCCCGCGCCTGCGCCCTGGGCGGGGGAGTGGCGGCGCGGGACGCCGCCACGACAGCCGGCGAGGACGCCGGCGGTCCGCATCCGTTGGCGAAGTCCGTGTGGTCTGCTTAGCGGGCGCTTTGCGAGACTCTCCCGAAGCCGATCCGGTTGAAGCCCGTCGCCGCTGTATCATTGACCGACAACCTGAAAAAAGTCCTGGAGGAAGAAATGAAGCCTTGGCTCGTTCTTGTCCTCGTTGCCTCTCTCCTGGCGGTTCCGCTTTCAGCGCAGACGGTCACCGGCACCATGCGCGGGACGGTGTCCGATCGCTCCGGCGGGCTCCTGCCCGGCGTGACCGTCACGATCCTCAATGCCGAGACGGGGCTGAAGCGCATCGTCGTCACCGAAGGCGACGGCTCGTACAACGCCCCCTTCCTGCAGATCGGCCGCTACGACGTGGTGGCGGAGCTCTCCGGCTTCGGCTCGGCGCGGCGCACGGGCGTGCCCGTCGAGCTGAATCAGACCATCGTGCAGGACTTCGTGCTCGATCCCGCTTCGGTGGAGGAGATCGTCACCGTGACCGCCGATGCCCCGGTCATCGACGTCGCGGACGGCGAGATCAAGCAGACGCTGCGCGCGACCGAGATCGAGACCCTGCCGCTGCCCGACCAGGCGAACTTCCTCCGCATGGCCACGCTCTTCAGCGGCTTCCAGGAGAATCCGACCAGCGGACAGGACAACCCGGCCCTCTCCTCCGGCTCGTCGGTGAACTTCAACGGCACCGGCACGCGCGGCGCGACGTTCCAGGTCAACGGCGTGAACAACGACGACGCCTCCGAGAACCAGCACCGGCAGAACGTGCCGGCGGCGACGATCCAGTCGTTCCAGGTGCTGACGAACAACTACAGCGCGGAGTTCGGGCGCGGATACGGCTCGATCGTGCTCGTGCAGACCAAGCAGGGGACGAACGACCTCGCCGGCGAGATCTACGGCTACTTTCAGGACAACAAATACATCACCCGCGATGCGGCCCAGGTGACGCTCGATCACGGCAAACACTATCGCCGCCAGTTCGGGGCCACCGCCGGTTTCCCGCTCCTCACCGACCGGCTGTTCGCCTACGTCAACTACGACATCATCCAGGACCGGGGCCAGGTGCTCACGACGCGCGGCGTCTTCCTGGCCAGCGACCTCGACCCGGCCAAACGCCTGACGCTCGGCAACGACACGCCGGAGAACCGCGCGTGGCAGGACGCGATCATCGCCCGCTTCCCGAGCGGTCCGCCGAATGCGACCCACATCGCCTCGCGCGGCTATCAGGGCTTCCAGAACAGCGATCTCCCCAAGCGGGATATGGGCGCGCGGCTCGATCTCAACGCTTCCGCGAACAACCTGCTCACCGCCCGCTATCAGCGCAGCCATCAGGAGAATCATCCGGGTGAGCTGATCCGCGGCGAGGAAGCGGGACAGGTCAATCATCAGTCGAGCTTCGGCCTGACCTGGACGAACGTGCTGACGTCGGACACGGTGCAGGAAGCGCGCGTCGGGATCGGCCTCCGCGAAGTGGCCTGGACGATCACCGACGATCCGCAGACGCCCGTCGTGCGCATGTCCGGCGGCACGGGCCTGACCTTCACGATCCTCGGCAACGCCGGCGCGTTTCCGATCATCCGCAACCAGCGCGATCACCAGCTGGTCTACAACATCACCACGGCGCGCTGGACGAAGCACACGCTCAAGGCGGGGCTGGACGTGCGCCGCTCGTCGCTCGACGATCGCGCGGAGAACTTCAACCGCGGCTTCTGGAACTTTGCCGCGACCTGCCAGGGCGTCGACTATGGGACGGCCGTCGCCGCGTTCTGGGCCGGCTGCGTGAACTCGTACACGCAGTCGTTCGGCCCCGCGTACCTGCAGAACCGGCTGAAGGAAGAGAACCTCTACGTCCAGGACGACTGGCGGCCGTGGGACAACCTGGTACTGAACCTCGGCGTGCGCTACGAGCGCGTCGGCGCACCGGAGGAAGCGGAAGGGCTGATCGATTACGGGTTCGACGGCAGCGACTACGTCGACCCGCGCCTCGGCTTCGCGTACACGCCCGACTGGGACCGGAACCGTTATCTTCGTGCCGTCACCGGCGGCAACGGCAACTTCTCGATCCGCGGCGGATTCGGCATCTCGCACGGCCGCGTGTTCCAGTCGGTGTTCTCGCAGGGCGGCGCCAGCATCCGCTACAACCCGCCCAACGCCATCACCATCGCCCAGGCGTCGACGAACCTGGCCGATCCGCTCGGCGACTTCGTGTTCGTGCCCGGGCAGATCACGGCGCGCGCGGCGGCGACGTTCGCCGACCCCGACCTGCAGATGCCCGAGGCGCGGCAGTGGAACCTCACCTTCGAGCGGCAGGCCTTCCGGACGTCACGCTTCCGCGCCAGCTACATCGGCGCCCTCGGCAAGAACCTGCTGCAATACCAGTGGTCCAACGTGCCGGAAGCGCCCGCGCCGCCGGGAACCGTGGGGGCGACCTGGGTGGTCGCGCAGGACTGGCAGTGCGCGGGGACCGGATCCGCCGGCGTGCCGGTCAACGCCGCCTGCCCGCGGGCCGTTCCCATCGCGCCCAATGAAGTGAGCCTGCGCGTGCCGCGCACCAACGAGCGCCGCCCGGACGCGCGCTTCAGCGACGTCCGCATCGTCTCGAATCTCGCGGAGAGCTGGTATCACGCCGGCCAGCTCGAATGGGAGGCCGGCGACATCCGCGGCTTCACCGGCCGCGCCACGTATACGTTCGGCAAGGCGCTCGACACCGGTGCGGAAACGACCGAGCAGGGCGCCGGGGACGTCGGCGTGTTTCCGCCCCGCCCCGGCACGGAGCAGTACGCACGGGGATACTCGCGCTTCGACGTGCGGCACCGCTTCACCATGCTCGCGGCGTACGCGTTCCCGTGGATGCGCGAGCGGAGGGACTGGCTGGGCCAGGCGTTCGGAGGATGGACGCTGTCGACCGTGATCCGCTTCGCCAGCGGCACGCCGTACACGATCGTCGACAGCGCCGCGCCGGACATCCTCTTTCTCGGCACGAACATGAAGCCGAACCGGCCGGTCTGCGTCGATCCGGCACACTGCGGCGGCAGCATCGCCAGCCCCGACGACAACGGCACGGTTCCGGCGAGCGCGTTCCGCCGCGCCACGTATGGCGACACGCTCGAGAGCTTCGTCGGCCGCAACACCTACCGCGCCGACGGCGCGGAATCGGTCGACGGCAGCCTCTCCAAGAGCTTCCCCCTGCCCATGGGCACCAGCCTCGTGGTGCGCCTCGACTGCTTCAACATCTTCAACCAGACGCGGTGGTGGATCCCCGGGAACGACTTCAACGCGCCGGCGACCTTCGGCCGCGTCACGCAGACGGCCTACGGCGCCACGAACAGCGGCGGCACCGCGCCCAACGCCCTCTCGCCGCCGCGGACCTTCCAGCTGGGCTTGAGGATCATTTATTGAGGTAGAGAACGACGACGCTCAATCACGATGGAGTACCCGCCCCGGCATGCAACAACCCGGCCTCACGTTAGGGGACCGTCTCGGTCCCTACGAGCTCATCGCGCGCATCGGCGCAGGCGGAATGGGAGAGGTCTGGCGCGCGCGCGATACCCGCCTCGGGCGCGACGTGGCCATCAAGATGCTTCCGCCCGTTTTCGCGGCCGACGATGAGCTGCGGCAGCGATTCGAGCGGGAAGCGAGGACGATCGCCCTCCTCAGTCATCCGAACATCTGCACGCTCTTCGACGTCGGCGACGGCTATCTCGTGATGGAACTGCTCGAGGGCGAGCCGCTCGACGAGCGCATCGCGCGTGGTCCCATGCCTCTCGAGGACGTGCTGCGCTACGGCGCCCAGATCGCCGAAGGGCTCGATCGCGCGCACCGCGCGGGGGTCGTTCATCGCGACCTGAAGCCGGGAAACGTGATGATCACCAGGTCGGGCGCGAAGCTGCTCGACTTCGGTCTGGCGAAGCCGCTCCCCGCTCGCGCTGGTGAGCCTGCGCGCAATCCCGCCGAAAAAGCGCTCACCGAGACCGGGATGGTCGTCGGCACCTTGCAGTACATGGCGCCGGAACAGCTGCAGGGTCGCGAGGTCGATGCGCGCACCGATCTCTTCGCGCTGGGCGCGACGCTGTACGAGATGCTCACGGGGAAGCCGGCCTTCGAGGGCCACCCGAGAGCGATGCTGATTGCCGCGATCCTGGCTGCGCGGCCGCAGCAGCGCCTGTCCGAGATCCAGCCGCAGACGCCCGCCGCACTGGAACATGTGATCTCGAAGTGTCTGAGCAGGGATCCGGACGATCGCTGGCAGAGCGCGAGCGATGTCGCCGGCGAGCTGAGATGGATCGGCCAGTTCACCTCACTCGGCGTCCCGCAGGCGATGACCCCTCGAAAGTCGCACGCGGCCTGGTGGATTGCCGGACTGCTGTTCGTGATGGCGGCAGCGGGGGGGTGGCTTGTCATGCGGCCACGCCCTCGCGCGGACGTCATCGAGGCGGGAATCGCGATGGCGGAGAATCTCGGTCTGAGCTTCAATGGCCCTCCGGCGCTCTCGCCGAATGGAAAGGTGCTCGCGTATCTCGGACGCGATCTGAACGGGCGACAGAGAATCTGGCTGCGCGCCATGGATCGCGGCAGCACCCTGACGCTCGCCGGCGCGGAGGATGCCGCGTTTGCGGCCTGGTCTCCGGATGCACGGTTCCTCGCCTTCGCAACGGCCGGCGGGTACCTGAAAAAGATCCCCGCGGGCGGCGGCACCGCGGAGACTCTTGCACAGCGGGTTTCGGTCGGCGGGGGCGTGACTTGGGGCCGTGATGACGTGCTCCTCTTCCTCGGTGCGGATGCCGGAAGCCCCATCTACCGCATCGGTGCGGCAGGCGGCGAGCGAAGTGTCGTGCTGGCCCCGGCGTCGATCGGCGCCACCACTCTGCTCCTGCCCTCGTTTCTCCCCGATGGCAAACGATTCCTCGTCCTGGCCCTCGGCGGCGCGGCCGAGAAACGAGGCGAGAGCGGAATCTGGGTGGCCACCCTCGACGGCAGTGAGAAGCCGCGCCTGCTCGCTCGCGGATCTTCGAACGCCATTTACGTCGATCCTGGGTTTCTGCTGTTCGTGCGTGACGGGGAGCTGCGCGCGCAGCGTTTCGACGAGCAGGATCTTCGGGTCACCGGACCGGCGATGAGCATTGCGCCGGTCCGATCGTTCGGTTCGATCGGGTTTTTCACGGCGTCGAGCTCCGGCTTGCTGGTCTATCAGCCGCCGGAATCGTTTCATCTGTCGGAGCTGACGGTGAAGAATGACCGGGGAGAAGTCCTGCGGACTCTCGGCCGGCCGGAGACATATCGAAACCCGCGTGTCGCTCCCGATGGCCGCAAAGCCGCGGTCGAGATCGTCGACGAGCGTGGAAATGCCGACATCTGGATCTTCGGCAACGACGGGTCGAGCCGCTTCACGTTCGAGGCGCAGCACGAGGGCTCGCCGGTGTGGTCGCCGCGAGGCGATGAGATCGTGTATTCGATCGACATTCCGCCGGCGGGTTGCGCGGTGCTCCGCAAGCGGATCGGAGAGAAAGCGCACACGCTGGTCACGCTCCAGCAGGGATGTATCGATCCTTCCGGCTGGTCGCCGGACGGGCGTTACGTGGCCATTACGCGTTACGGCGTGAAGCCCGATTACGATGCGACCGTCTGGTCGATCGACGCGCGCAAATTCATCGATGTCGCGGCCACGCCGGCAAAGGAGGGAGCCCCGGTTTTTTCGCCCGACGGCCGATGGGTTGCTTACGAGTCCGACGAGACCGGCCGCAACGAAATCTACGTCCAGCCCTTCCCGATGACCGGCGCGAAAGAACAGGTTTCTTCCGCCGGCGGCTCTGCACCGCACTGGTCACGAACCGGCCGGCTCTCCTGGGTCGCCGGGAACAGTCGCCTCACGGTCGTCTCCACCGCCACGTCGCCCTCGTTCCGTGCCACCAGGCCCGAGGCGCTCTTCCCGGTCGATCACATCGCCTTCTGGCCGCAGTACGACCTCATGCCGGATGGCACGTTTCTCACCAACGTTCTCCTGCGCGGTCAGGCGAAGCCGATGACCGTCGTGGTGAACTGGACTGAAAGACTGGACTCCTCGAAGTGAGACTGGCAGGGTACGCTCTCGCCGGGTGCGGCGGAGCGTACGGCTGTCACCAATTTCGCCCACCGTCCTCCAATGAAGCAGGAGGACGTATCGTTTGGATTCGCAACCTTTTCAGACGCTTCGTGAAATCGACAGTACCGACACGCGCGAGGCCGAGCGTGCCGTCGAGGTGCTCCTCTGCACGATCGGGGAGGACACGAACCGGGACGGCCTGCGCGACACGCCGGCGCGTGTGGTGAAGGCGCTGCTGGAGATGACGGCGGGCTACGCCGAATCGCCGGCGGAGATCCTGTCGACCACGTTCGCCGAGCATTCCGACGAATTGATCGTCCTGCGGGGGATTGATTTCCACTCCGTCTGCGAGCACCACATGCTGCCGTTTCAGGGCGTCGCCCACGTCGGCTATCTGCCCGGCAAGGTCGTCGGCATCAGCAAGCTGGCCCGGCTCGTCCACTGCTTCGCCCGGCGGCTGCAGATCCAGGAGCGGATGACCCAGCAGATCGCCCACGCCGTGGAGACGCACCTGGAAGCGCGCGGCGTCGGCGTCGTCATCGCCGCGCATCATCTCTGTATGGGCTGCCGCGGCGTCCGGCTGCCGGCGACACAGCTCGTCACCTCCTCGATGCTCGGGACGTTGCGCCAGAGCGCCGAGACGAGATCCGAGTTCCTGCGGCTCTGCGGAACGCCCTGAGAAGGAGAGACGGATGACCGGCCCCGACCTGCGGCAGGGAATCGCCGCGAGCACCCTCGCCGACGGCGGCATGATCGCGGGCCCTGTGGGCGAGGACGCGGTCCTGCTCGCGCGCAAAGGAGACCAGTTCTTCGCTCTCGACGCGGTGTGCACGCACTAGGCGGACCGCCGGCGTCCCGCCGGCTGTCTGTGGCG
>DASPMO010000052.1:0-11690 GCA_035627015.1 Thermoanaerobaculia bacterium
GAAAGAACTGCGCCTGCTGGCGTTCAGGAGCACACGCCCGGCCGCCGTCATCGAGAAACGGAACGAGTCGCCAACGACCTGATTGTCGATTCTCCCATCCAGGACGACGGGGAACGTCACCGGCAGTCTCAAACCAAAACCAGTGGCGATGCCGTCACGAAAGTACGCGTTGTCGACGATGCCGTCACCATCATTGTCGCGCCCATCCTGCACCTCGGCAGCGGCAGGATGCGACGACGGATCGGCGTCATCCTGATCGCCGCGGAGCCGCGACCAGCCGTCGCCATCCGCATCGGCGCAGAACGGATTCGGGCCATACCTGGCGGCGAGACGCTGCCGCAGCGCCGGCGATGCGTACCACTTCCACGCATCGGCGTAACACGACGCATCCTGCTCCGCGGTTTCGGAAAGAATCTCGATGTAGACGTCGGCCGCCGCCCGCGCGTCGAACGTCCGTCCGAACCGCTCGTCCCACTGTGTGAGCGCCGTCAGCAGTCGAGGGGCGCGCTCGAGGCCGTGGAGCTGCAGCGTGCGCAGGCCGAGGTAGGCGAACATCGCGTTGATGCGCGGCGAGCCGCAGTTGTTGTCGGCCACGCCGCAAACTTCGAAGCTGTAACGAGGGTCTGCCATCCACTCGTCGGGGTACGCGAGCCGGTCGATCGTATCCGCCAGATATTCATCGGGATGCTTCATGACGCCCTGCTCGCGCACGAGGGCCAGGTGCTCCACCAGCGCGGTCCAGGCATGCCCGCGGTCCGCTCCGATGGAGTACGAGTTCGAGCTCTGGTCGAAGTTGTGCGCCATCTCGTGCGACAGCAGCGGATGGCTGGCGTCCGCGCTGAGCACTCCACGGTAGTCGAGGAGGGTGTCCTGATTGATCTCGATCCCCTTCATCCCTCGGCCACCGTAGCCTACGGCGCCCTGCATCGGGACCATCGCGATCCGCAACGGGCCTTCGCCGCGCGGTTCGCTGCCCGTCAGATCGCGGTACGTCTCGTAAAGAAGATCGGCTCGCGTCACGAGCCGGCGTGTCGCCTCGTCGGTCAGCGCGTTGGGTCCAGTCGTCCAACTGTCACTCAGCAGCACCTCGACATGCACGCCGGGATAGGCCCTGACGGAGTGAAAGGTGTGGTCGGCGAAGGAGCGGTACTCGACCCGCTGCCCCCATGCGACGCTGCTGCTGGTCGACCGCTGGACGGCCTGAAGCGAGGCTGTCGATGCCTCGACAACCCGGCAGGTTCCGGCTGGCGCCGAGGCATGGACAGTCGCGGCAATCGAGATCGCAGCGACGGAGACGAAGAAGTGACGCACGAGGACGGACCTTTCGTGGAGTGGCGATTTGGACGCCCGCATAACGAGCGCGGCCTGGGCCGCATTTCAACGTGGCCTTGGATCGATGCCGTAGCCGCCGATCAGCCCCGCCGCTTCGGGAGAGCAGTTGACCGGGAATCGTGAAGCCGCTCGACTTGCAGCCTCAACCGTTGCAAGATCTCACGCGATTTCTCCGTGAGGAGCGCGATGCCTTTTTCAGCCCGATCCGAATGGCTCATCCCGGCCCTGTTGATTCTGCTGAGTCTCGTGCCGTCGATCGCCGGCACTGCGAGGCTCGCCGAGCTCGCGGGCGGTGGCGAGATCTCCCCCGCGAACGCGCGGTTCTTCGCGACGCCGCTGCCGGTAGTGCTGCACATCCTCGCCGTCATCCCGTACAGCATCATCGGTGCCTTCCAGTTCGCTCCCGCGTTCCGGCGCCGCAACCGCCGCTGGCACCGTGCGGCGGGAGCCGCGCTCGCGGCATTGGGACTCGTGGCCGCGCTGACCGGGCTGTGGATGGCGCACTACTATCCCTGGCCCGAAGGCGACGGTGTGCTCCTGTACATCTTCCGCCTCGGATTCGGTTCGGCGATGGCCGTGTCGATCGTCCTGGCGATCGTTGCCATCCGCCGCCGCGATTTCATCGCGCACGGAGCATGGATGATTCGAGCGTATGCAATCGGTCTCGGTGCAGGCACGCAGGTCTTCACGCACCTGCCATGGTTCCTCTTCGCCGGAACACCCGGCGTCCTTCCGCGCGCCTTGATGATGGGCGCCGGCTGGGTGATCAATGTGATCCTCGCGGAGTGGATCATCCGCAGGGGAGCCCAGGCTCGTTCTGCCCCGAGACCGCATCCCGCCGCCCATGCGCCGAGCGCGCCCACTCTCGCTCAGCAGACGCCGACCGTCTGAGCACCCGCTACAGCAGCCCCAGCTCGCGCGCTCGTCTCGACTCTGCCGCGGACGGCGAGCTTCGCGTAGATGTTGTCGAGGTGCTTCTTCACCGTGCTCGCGGCGATGAAGAGCTTGCGTGCGGCGTCCTGGTTGCTGGCGTCCGAGGCGACGAGGCGGAGGACTTCGAGCTCGCGTTCGCTGAGGCCCTCGACAGTGCGCGTCGCGGGGCGCGACGCGGTTTCGCATGAGGCGACCATGCGGTCGGCGAACGCACGATCCGCTGCGCCGGACGCGGCGCGTTCGAGCAGTGGCCGGCCGGACGGGCTCTCCTCGAGGAACACCCGCACATAGCGCGGCGCGGCGGCGAGGTCGAGCGCATCACGCATCGCATTTGTCGCGTCGTTGACGTGGACGCGGCGTGCCTCGAGGAGCGCGCGCACGATCTGGTTCTCGATCTGTGCGACGAGACGCCGCGTGCGCACAGCATCGGGCCAGATCGCGTCGAGGATCTCCACTCCCCTCTCGTACCGCTCCTGCTCGATCAACATCCGCACGGCGAGCAGCAGCGGAATCCCCGTCGAAGTCACTGAGTCGCTCGATGCGCCGCCGCTGCGCATCGTGCTGCTGCCGAACCAGACGCTCGCGGGCGACGTGATGTCGCCGCTCGGTGCGCCGGCGCGCGCCTGATGGTCTCCGCGGCCGACAAGCCGCAACTGTTCACGCGGACGCGAACCACCGACGCCACCGGCTCCTTCTTCACGACCCTTCCGCCCGGCACGAAGGAAGTGGCCATCAATCTCGCTCCTCCCGGTTTCGCGTACAAGATGGTGACGACGGCTGTCCCCGAACGCGGCAAGAAGCTGCGCATCCCGGTGAGCCAGAAGGGCGGCACGCTGGCCATCGAAGGCGATGCGCCGAAAGAGCACGACTACTGGATCACCCGGCGCGGCGCGGTGGCGGCGCTAGACATGCTCCTCAGCAACTGGGGAGGACGGCGGACGGTGGTGGACGGGCGGGCGCGCACGGAGGTGCCGTTGATGGAGCCGGGGCCGTACACGCTGTGCACGGTTCGTCAGGCGGAAGTGCGCTCGTTCCTGTGTGGCGTGCTGCCGCGCTCCGCTTTGTACGGCTCACCCTTCTCCGCAATGCGAGGATCGTCGTCGGCCGTGTAATAAAGCTCCCACAGCCAGCCCGGTTCGTCGGTGCCATACACGAAACTCGTGTTGCGGCTGGCGGCGGCCATCCCGAGGATCGAGGTGTCTCGATGCTGGAGACCGCTCGCGCGCACGTGCTCGCGAATTCGTTCGCGATCCCGCTCGCGCCGAGTCGTCGCAGCGAGCGCCTCGGCGAAGGCGTCCGCGTAGCCCTTCTGGAAGCCTGCCTTCACGTCCGCGAGCGGAACCACTTCGAAGCCGTTGGCCTGGAGGCCGTGCACGATCGCAGTCTCGGCGCTATCGAGGAACGGCTTCAGATCGACCTTCGCCCGGGCCCCCTCCGCGTGATGCGTCGGGCCATAGACGGTAAAGATCGCAACCTTCTTGACCGTGCCGAGACGCGCCTTATCGAGGTCGTAGGAAGGTTTCTTGCGGCCCCACCCGACGTTGAAAGCAGAACGGCGACAGCGACCGCCAGGACGGTTTGCTTGCGCATTGCTCCACCTCGTAATTGTTGGTTGTGCGGAAAGAATACACCCGTCGCGAGAAAACCGGGCGTCGCGGCAAGCGTGTTCTCGTCACTGGCGCCGCCAACCGCTGCGGCCGGGCTGCAGCGTCCCAACGGCGGCCAGTGGAGCGCGGCTGGCGCCCGACACGTACTGGCTCATGTCGGCCGCGGAGACCCCCTTGCGTAGCGCGGGCGTGTCGTAGCTGCGGTGGATGTCGACGAGATCGCGCAGCTAAGCAGAACGCAGTGGTTCCGCCCACGGTCCCCTCTCCCCGCGCGCGGGGAGAGGGGACTGTGGGTCGAATGGGTGCGTTCTGCTTAGACCGGCGTGCCGCTCTCGGATGTGCCGGCGATGACGTTGCCGATCTCCTTCTCGCTCTGGAACGGACCGGAGGGATCGAGGGCGAGGTTGCGGTCACCGACCTGCAGCACGCCGCCGGGCATGAGGATGTTGCGCGCCGCGAGCAGGCGAGCGATGGCCTCGATCGCAGGCTGTATTTCGCCGTGAGCGGACCCGAGCGCAGGCCCGGCCCGGTTGCCGTGACCTCCGGCGGTGCGCCACTGACCACGCAAGTCAGCTCGTTCCGTTTGCCGTCGTTCCTGATGGTAAGCACCGATGTGGCACCGTTGCCCGTGCGCCACACGCAAGACTCGTCGCGCGTGAGCTCCACCTTGCCCGAGCCGTCCAGGATCTGGGCGCGACGACCGCGGGCAGTGCCTGAGCCGGCCACGTCGGCGGTCTGCCCAGCGCTGGCTGTGCCCGCGCCGTCTGGGATCGAGGTCTGACCAGCGTTCGCCGTTCCGGTGTCGTGCTGCCACCCTTTCGCATGGCCTGGCGGATGCGCCCCTTCCGGCCCGCGACCCTGCGGAGAGCCTCGTCTGCTGCTCATCGAAATCCTCCTTTATGAGCGGCGGCACGCCGGATCCGGCGTCTCCGCGACACCGCCCGCGACGTCGATGCGCACGCCGCCCGCGGCGCCAGAGCCGTTGAGGGTGAACGTACAGTCGTCCCCGTGTTGCACGAAGAACTCCGGACACGCACCGCCGCGGATGTGCTCTTTCGGCACCGTCAGGACCGCGCGGTGGGCCGGTGTCGCGCGATGAAAATCAGGGATCACCCCGGTGAGGCCAGCAGGGGAGCCGGTGAGCCAGAGGCAGAGCCCCTGGATGAGGATGTCGACGCTATTCATGGTCTTTTGCCCTTTCTCTCTCCGCTCACTGCGCGGCGCCGAGAACCTCGGCGGCCGCCCAGGCGACGGGATGTGCGAGCTCCGCGTTCCGGCCGCGGAGCATGCCGAGTTGTGCTTCACGAAGTGCGGCCGCCACGCTGCTGCCGGCGCGTAGCCGCTCGTGCAACGCCCCGAAGAGCGACGCCGCGTGCGCGTCGTGCACCGGCCAGAGCGTCCCGACGACGGTCGGTACGCCCGCGGCGAGGAACGCGCGGGCGAGGCTCGGGGAACCCTCCAGGCGGGCTGCGTCGTCACCGAGCGTGTTGCACGCGGCCAGCACGACCAGCCGCGTGCGCGTGAGCCGCGCACCGGCGATGTCGGTGGCCGCGAGGTCCTCATCGCCGCCGAGGAGCAGCGCCCCGGCGCGCGCGTGACCGGCGTAGTGCACGACGTCGGAGCGCGCCGCCGCCAGGAACCGTGACGGCGTCGCCTCAGCGTCCGTGAGCGTCTCGCGGCGCGGATAGACCGCCTCGATCGCGGCGATCTCGCGGCGCAGATCCGTCAGCGGATCGAGCTGCGGACGGAGGTCGCTCGTCACGAGCAGCAGTTGCTCGCCATCGCGCATCGCCGCCAGACGTGCGCGATGGCGATGCCACACGCGGACGCTCGGCGCGACCGTGATCGTCGCGCGCTCGATGAGGTGCGCGCTCCGCTCCGCATCCCACAGCGCCGCCCACGGGACGGACTGCAGCACGCGTCCGCCGGCGATCACCAGCGACGACGTCCCTCCCTCGAGCGCCAGCGGCGCGATGAGGAGCGCATGAAGGCGCGCGGCGAGGGGACGGATGGAGTCGACCGGTCGGCGCGACTCGATCATCTCGCGCAGCGCGCGCACGTCCGACTCCAACGCCGCCCGATCGATCGTCTGCCGCGTCACGCGCAGTCCGCGGCGTGTCAGCGCGAACGCGGCCACGCTGCGCGGGAGCAGTGCGAACTGGACCAGCACGGTGTCGGGCGCGAGCTCGGTCGCCGGAATCGGTCCGGCCAGGGACGCGCGCCCCTCGCTCGCGACGAGAATCGCCCGGGCATTCGCCCGCTCGGCGTAGACGAACGCCCGGTCGTTCTCGCCGCGCGCCAGCAGCAGATCCACCGCCTCGTCGAAGAGTGCCTCCGCCGCGTCGAACATCGCGCCGGCCCCACTCGCGGCAGTGATCTGCCGCTCGTCGACTTCGTCGATCGCGGCGGCGAGGTCGTTCCACGCCGCGTCGTCGCGTCCGGCGGCGCGATGCGTGCGAGCACACTCGAGCAGCGCCTCGGGCAGCAGGCGCCGGTCGCCGGTGGTACGCGCAAAGTCGATTGCCGCCGTCAGCCGCGCAGCCGAGCGTTGCGGATCGCGGCTGCGGTCGACCACGCCCTCGACCAGCGCGCATTCGGCCTCGAAGCGCGAGCGCAGTCCGGAATCGGCCGCGCGCGCGGCCCAGGCGCGGGCGTCGCGGAGATCGCGCACCGCGGCATCGAGGTTCTCGTCGGCGTGCAGCCGCGCGCGGCGCTTGAACGCGTCGGCGATCAACAGCGGATCGCCGACACGTTGTGCCTCCGCGATCTCGAGTCGCAGCAGCGCGCCGGCGGCGGCTCGCCGACCCGCGCGCAGTTCGCCGCGCGCGTGCGTCGCCAGCGCAGCCAGAAGGCGGTTACCGTAGGTGCCGTCGCCGAGGATCCTCATCGGCCGCCCAGCGGTACGTCGACGTAGCTCTCCGCGAACCAGCGGATGCGAAGCGGCTCTTTCGCGTCGGCGATCGTTTCCTCGCTCACGTCCTTTCCGGTGCCGTAGTTGATCTGCCGGCCTGGCTCCTTGATGATCCGCAGGACCACGGCGATCCGGCTGCCGGTCTGGAGTTGGCGGCTCATCAGGCGCGAAGCCTTGAACTCGAGTCGCTGCCGCTTTCCAGGCTCGAGCAGGCGCCGCTCGCTCGGATGACCGTTGTAGCTGGCCCGCGTCCAATACGGGGCGAGCAGGACGTAGTCGCCGCTCGGCGTGAGCTCGTACAGCGTGATCGCGAAGTCGAAGTCCTTCACGTTGGGAGTGAAGTCGAGGTGTCCGGAGAAGAGACCGCTGACCTCCGTCGGCGCCGCGATCGGATCGCTGAGGAACGTCAATCCGTTGCTCGTATCGACGGCCTTGCCGACGACGACGCCGCCGGCGGGCACCGCGTTCACATCCGAGCGGTCGGCGAGGTCGACGATGTGCTCGACCGAGTCTCCGTCGCCGGACTTCAGCGGAATGCGCAGCTTGCGGCCCGACATCGCCGCGATCGACGGCGCGCTCTTCCACTTGTTCGCACCGACCACGAAGTAGTTGATCTTGTTCGCGAGAATCGCCGGTTTCGGACCGCGCCCGAAAACGTAGTCGAACCAGCGGTACCGAAGCTCCCACATGTCGAGGTGCGCGGCCGGCTCGATCTCGTATCCCGAAATGTTGGTCACCGTCTTCGCTCCGATGACGTTGACCGTGCCGCTATGGCCGGGGATGTGGTCGTAGGGTCCGATGACCAGGTAATGCTCCGCATCGGGGCGGTAGCGCGTGTGCTGGCTGACGTAATGGACGGCCGCGCCGGGGCCGCCGAAGTAGTAGCCGGCGGTGGTCAGCACCGGGATGTCGAGGCGCGCGAGCTCTTCTCGCTGCGGGATCATCCGCTGCCAATAGGCGTCGTAAGCCGGATGGGCGATCCACGTCCGAAAGATCGGATTCGGCGTGCCGTCGATCTTGTCGAGGTCGCGATACGCCCGGCCGCTCGAATACCACTTGCGATCCAGCCCCTCCCATCGCGGCGGGTCGTTGTAGGTTTTGTCGTCGAGCGTCTTGTTGTTGGTGGTGTAGAAGGTCCAGGGATAAACGAAGTTCCAGAAGACGTTGCCTTCCATCGGAACGTCGATCCCCGGCGCGACAGGGGCGCCGTTCATGATCGCCTTCAACGCCTTCGGCTTGTGCTTGGCCGCCGCCCACGCCGTGAATCCCTCGTAACTGCCGCCGTACATGCCGACCCGTCCGTCGCTCCACGGCTGGGCCGCGATCCAGTCGATCAGCGCAGCCGCGTCCACTCCGTCGTGCTCGTAAGGCACGGGCGTGTCCGGGCTGCATCCCTTGCCGCGTGAGAGACCGATGACGGCGGCGTAACCGTTCGCGGCCGTCCGGCGCGCTTGATCGAACTTGATCGGTTCGGCGTAGATGGTGAAGTTGAGGATGGCCGGAAGCTTTCGATCCATGCGCGGCCTCACGATCGTCGCGCAGACCGTCGCGCCGGCAGGCGTCTTGACCGGCAACTCGCGGACCACGACGTAGCGGCGCCGCTCGTCCTCGTCCATGAGCCTTGCGAGCGATGGCTCCATGGCCCGGAATGCGTCGAGAGCGAAGAATCTGCGGGCGACGTCGATGGCATCGGCGACCGCCAGCGAATCTGCGCCTTTGTGGCGCGCCATTGCGGTTTGTAACAAGTTGCGCATTGCCTGCAGCGCCGTTCCGAGCGTCCACTGGACTTCGTACGCGGCCTTGTCGTCGAGCGTCCCGAACCTGTCTGTGAACGACCGTGTGAACGCCTCCTCGAATGTCTTCCCCTCGGCGGCCTGGATGCGCTTCGCGTTCGCGTAGATCTCCCACCGCACGTTCACCGCCGCCGGCCGGATCGCCCGCAGCTCCGCCAGCGACCTCGACGCCGCGGCGAAGTCTCCCCTGAGAAGCTGGAGCCGGAACAGCACGTCGAGGTGCTGGGCGCGGTCCGCCGACGAATGGACAGCCATGATCCGTTCTGCGATCGCCGGCATCGCCGCGGCGAGCGCCGCCTCGTCCTCGAGCGCCCCTTTCGGAACCTCGATTCGTGCCTGCCCGAGGAGGGGGAGAGCGGCGAGAAGGCATGCGGCGGCGGCGGGCGCAATTCGTCCGATCATGCCGGTAAGGACGTGTGCGGGAGATGAACGTTAGCGCCTGAATCGACCTGCCGGAAAATAATGATCGGGCTCGGCGCGCTGAAACGAACCTACAGCAGCTTCAGCTCGCGTGGATTGGCCTGATAAGCGGCAGCGTACGAACGCGAATCGACGTTTCGGTTACCGTGACGACGGCCCCGCGCAGGAGATCCGCTTCGGCCAGTGCGATGACGCGCAGGATGAGCGATGATAAGACCTCGCCGCGCAGACCCTCGATTCGGATACGGACGACCGACGGAGTCCGGGTGCCCGCCAGAGCGAGCAGCGCGTGAAAATCCCCATCATGAGTGACGATCATGCGCTCTTCGACACGGCACCAGTCGAGGATCGCGTCGTCTTCCATCTTTTCAAGACCAACTTCGCGGGCGTGAATCGCGTCGATGCCGCTCGAGCGCAGAATCACCGCCGCATCGGCCGGCAGATTCTGATCGAGCAGCAGCTTCATCGCGGTGCGGCGAGCTCCTCCACGCGGTCCTCGAGGTTCGCCGCCGCGTACTCGAGAGCCTGCCGGATATCCTCGTCCTCGAGATCAGGATACGCCCGCCGGAGCTCCTCGCCCGTCCCGTAGGTCGCGATTGCGTGCAGGACGCGCCGGACCGTGATCCGCATCCCGCGGATACAAGGCTGTCCGTTCATCTTTCCGGGTTCGACGGTAATGCGGTCCAGTTTCGCCATGCGCCGCTCCTCGCTCGCGAGTACGATTAAGACACTTTTACGTTCCTATCCGGATCTCGGACAGACAGTGAAGCGTACGCCCTTCGGGCGTGGCCGAACAGGAGTGACTCACGATCGTTCCCACACAAACGCGATTTCCGCAGCCCGTGCCGGCGCGACGGTAGGGTCGGTGCGATGGATTGGGTGGACCGGCTCCGGCAGGCAGTCGATGCGACAGGAAAGCACAGCGTCGTCGCAGCCGATGCCGGAATCCACCCGTCGTCTCTGAGCGAGATCCTCAACCGCGTGGTCAAACCGCAACTCGAGACCGTCGTCGACATCTGCCGCGTCTGCGGCGTCACCGTCGGCTGGGTTCTGGGTGAAAAGGGCTTCGAGCTCGGCGACGCAGACTACGAGCAGATCACGGCCATCCACGGTTGGACGGTGCAGAAGCTCGAGGAGCGGAACGCGCGCGGCCCTATGAAGTCGATGCCGCAAGCGCGAACCGTTTCAGTGTTCCCGGCGGTGGCAACGCAGCGCGGCGAGACGTGGACCGATCCCGACGAGATCCACGACCGCGACATTCCACGCGAATACCAGAACCAGGGCGCGAACGCCGTTTTTGTGACCCGCGGCGACTCCATGATCGACGCCGGGATCTTGGAAGGCGACTTTCTTTTCGTGCGAAAGTCGCGGAACTGGCGCGTCGCCAACCAGCATGTGGTGGTCTGCCGGCTGGAAGGAACGTTCACCGTCAAACGCCTCGTGGTTCAGGACAACACCATCACCCTGGTGGCCGCGAAGCAAGGGGTGGGGCCCATCATCATCAACGAAGAGGCAGAGCGCTTCGAATTGATCGGCATCGTCGTCGGCGTCGCTCGCGACCTCGCTGGCGGTGGGTAGTCTCATCACTCCAGCCCGCGGTCGATTCTGCCGAATGGTGAGACGCAGATTCGGCCGCAGATGATCGATGAGGAACTGCACCGCGTCATGCACGTCGCGAGACTCGCGATGACGTCATAGTCGTCGAGGACGAGCGACTGCGCCGCGCGTAGCGCTTAATCACATAGCTGAGAAACTGCCACGGCTCGTCGTCGGTCGGATCGAGGGAAAGCCACGCCACCCGCCCCTGCGCCGCGAGCGCCCACTCCGCGAGCAGTGTCGACCTCCCCCACCCCGCCGCCGCGGCCACGAGCGTCACCCGCCCGCCGCGCGCCGCCGTGAGCCGGTCGCGCAGCCGCGCGCGATGCACGACGTGATCGCGCGGAGCGGGGACGAACAGCTTCGTCGCCAGAATCGGCGCGTCGCTGCTGACTTGTGGCATGGGGGTAGTGTAGGACGAGATCGCCAGCGGCGGCTGCCTACAGCTGCTTCAGCTCGCGCTCAATGACGAGCGGCGCGGCGTCGTGGAGTGGACGTTACGCCGCTATCCACGGGCAACGACCAGCTCGTGATCGGCCCATCGCCATCGATCAGCCGCGCGCGATACCGGATCCGGGTGACACCGGCAGCAGCAGCGTTCCACTCCAACTCCACGTGAGGGCTCCAGGGAAGTCTCGCCACTTCACCGACGCCGTCGATCCAGAACACCACGTGCCGCGGCGTCGTGGTCAGTGCCGCGGCATCGGTGTCGACCGCGAGCTTCGCCTGGCCGTTACCGATCGCCGGCGGCCGCACCGTTCCCCACTGCACCGGCCACGGCTGCGGGTGCTGAATGGCCAGCCGGTACTCGCCCGGAATCGAGCCGCTGACCGACAGCTCGTACAAGCCGGGCGCGAGCTCCCACGACACACGCGTCACTCCGTACGGTTCGAAGGCCACGGCGTCGAGATACGTCTCGCGCCCGCCTTCGATTCGCAGCAGGCGCACCGCTCCCTCGAAAGAACTGCGCCGGCTGGCGTTCAGGAGCACACGCCCGGCCGCCGTCATCGAGAAACGGAACGAGTCGCCAACGACCTGATTGTCGATTCTCCCATCCAGGACGACGGGGAACGTCACCGGCAGTCTCAAACCAAAACC
>DASPMO010000053.1:0-63086 GCA_035627015.1 Thermoanaerobaculia bacterium
GTCGTTCGAGCTGTTCCAGTCGATGATGGAGCGCATCCAGGACCGGGTGGTGAAGGTGCTCTGGAAGATCGAGCTGGCCGGCGGCGGCCGCGAGAGCGACCAGGAAGAGTCGCAGCGCGTCTCCCGCGCCCTCCCGCCCCCCCGCGCCCCGCGGGAGCAGGTGATGTACACCGGCCCGAAGGAAGCCGCCGCGCCGGTGAAGCGCACGCAGGCCAAGGTCGGCCGCAACGACCCCTGCCCCTGCGGCTCGGGCAAGAAGTACAAGAAGTGCCACGGCATCAACGCGGCGTGAGCGGAGCGGACCGCCGGCGTCCCCGCCGGCTGTCGTGGCGGCGTCCCGCGCCGCCACCCCCCGGGCGGGCGGCCGCTGGATGGCGAATCGCCTTGCCAGAGGGCACGAAAGCCTCGAGTCGGAGGCAAAGGTGCGTTCCGCGAGAGCGCACGAGCCTTCGAGTGCGGCTTTTGCGTTCCGCGAGGGCACATAAGCCTTCGAGTGAAGGCTCGCGTGCCTCCGGGTGAGCGCTTCCGTGCCCTCAGCGGGCAGCGTGAGCTGGCTCCCCGCCGCACCGGAACGATGCGGCGGGGAAGGTTCCCGTTACTGCGGCAGGAAAGTCAGGGTGTCGCTGTCGGTGCCGCGGCCGCCGGACGCTTTCGTCCCTTCGACCGACAGCTTCAACTTCGTCGTGCCGGGGCCAATGGCGATCGTCACCGCCTGCGCGGACCCGGGCACCGGCTGGAACTGCGGCGTGATGTCGACGCCGTTCAGCGTCGCGCTGAACGTGGCGGGATTGATCGTCGCTCCGTAGAACACGACCACCGTGTAGGTCGACATTCCGGCCGGCACGGGCAGCCGATTGTCCGCCGGCTGCGCGTACCGCAGGAACTTGTTCACCTCCGCCGGCTGCTGGCCGCCGCCGCTGTAGAGCAGCGCATCGTCGGGCTCCCACGGCGCCAGGGCAGTCGTGACGACCTCGTAGCTCGTGCTGTCGTCGAAGAGCGTGCCGGGAGGGTGTTGCTCGGTGAACGTGTGCCACGATCGCTTGTCCGGGCTGAGCGCCGCCTTCCGCGGCGACGGAGGGAACTTGCTCTCGAGCACGAACCCGCCGGCGCTCCGGCCGGGCGCAACCCCGTCGCCTTCTTCCCATAACTGGAAGTTGGCCTCGGCGTTCCGCGTCACACCGCAGTACATGCGCGACGGCTGAGGAACGACGATTCCCACCGGAAGAGCCGTGTTCGGCTGGAACTGCCGCACCCGCAGCTCGCCGCGACGGACGTTGTTCTGCAGGTCCGGATCGATCTGTGGCACATGCTCGGTACGGCCGCTGATGTCCACGCGAAAGCCGGTGACCGCGACCTGGTTCGTCGGTGCCGCCACGATGGTGTACGCGTAGCGATACACCCTGCGCGCCGCGTCGTAGGTCACGGTCGAGTCGAGGCGGCTCCCGGCGATGGAGAGAGAGGGAAGCAGAACGGGCTGTGGCTCGGGCGCCTGCGCAACGGCACTCGTCGCCGCGGCCGCGAGGAACAGCATGCTGGTAAGCAGCGTCTTGGTCATCTCGTCACCCCCGAAACGACGTGCGACCACCCGGCATTGCCAAGGACGGCGTCCTGCACGTCCGCCGGCAGCTCGTAATGCACCGGTCCCTCGGGCACTTTCGAGCCGCCGAGCGCTTCCACGATCAGCGTCAGCTTGTAAATGTCCAGCACCACGTCCGCCCCCGTCTCCGGGTTGAGCGCCGTCTTGTCGATGTCGACGCCGCAGCCGATGCGGTGGTACCAGTGGCTCGGCGACCAGGTCCCGTCGATGTCGAAGAGTCCCCCGTCCGGCAGGCTGATGTCGTTCACGCCGATCACGGCCGGGCCGACGGTGTCGTTGTACTCCTTGGCCATGTCCAGGAGGAATCCGGCCATCTCCGGGGCGGCGTAGTGACTGAGGTCGCGATGGTTGTCGCAACCGGTGCCCGCGCAGGTGGCCGCGTTGTGGCCGGTGAGGCGCAGGTAGCCGGCCAGATCCGGCTCGTCGAGCGGCGCGAGGTCCACCAGGTTGTTGAACCCGACGTGCAGGCCGAAGGGCTGCGACTTCGTGGTCACGCCTGGCACCACCCCCGTCGATTCGGCGGTGATCTTCAGGTGTCCGGCGATGTTCATGCCTTTCACCTCCGTCGTGTAGATGCCGCTGGCGTTCGTGACGCCGCTCGGTGCCGCGATGTCGAGGATGTCCGCGACGGGCGGAGTGGTGTTCCCGCTCACGAGGTGGGGGTGTCCGCCACTGTCCGGCACATACTCCCGTTTGATCGTCACCGGGATGTTCGCCAGCGGCGCGCAGTCATACGCCGTGACCGTGAGTCCCCGAGCTTGTGCGAGCAGCCGATCTCCATCCACGGGAGATAGTCGACGGAGGTGGCCCCGCAGAACAGGCCGTCCCAGCAGGGACGCCCGAACTGGTCCGTGGTCTGATGCGAGCAGGCCGACCACACTTGGACGATCGGATTGCCGCTCGCATCTGGGCCGAAGATTTTCCACTCCCAGATCTGCTCGTACTCGGGCGCCTGGCAGCATGCGTAGAAGCCGACGGCGATGTTGTCGCGCGACACGGTCTCTCCGGCCGCGACGTCGATGCGGTTCCCTCGGAATCCGGTGAAGCCGTTCGGCAGGTCCGAGCGCAACTTGTAGCGCACGAAGTCGAAACGGGAATGCTCGATGTCGAGCGTGCGAGGTTTGCCACCGGCGCGGCTCTCGTTCGGAATGCCGAATCGCTGGTGCGTCACTGGGGAGATGGGACGCATTCGCTCGCGTTCTTCCGCGCGCGCGTGTACCGACAGCACGAACGCGGTCGCCAGAGCGAATGCGGCGGCAGACTTCCGCATAGTGGCTCCTTGAAAAATTATATTGGAATGCTGACGGGCACAGGAGTACAGGAATGGCCGCCCAAAAGCAAGCCCCGCCGCACTCCGGAGGAGTGCTTCGCGTGAGGTGACGCACCTCACGCCGGGCGCCGCGCTTTCCGCCCATCCTTCACGCTCGCGGCCGGCCGGGCGAAACAAAGGAGGGCGTGAATGAAACGATTGTTGTTGTTGCTTGCCTTGACGTTGCTGGCGCTGTCGGTTCCGACGACGGCGTCGGCGTGCATGTCGTTCTGCGATGACTTGTTCGGTGTGTGCGCTCCGTCGTCGTTCGAGGGAACGACGTGCATCGCCGGCGAGACTTTCTGCCACACCGAATATTGCCGCGCGCCGGAGCGTGCCCCGTCGTCCCTGAAGTGGAAAATCGCCTCGGTCGAGATCGAGCGCCGCGCTCCCGCCGGCAAGCGCGAGAGCGAGATTCGCATCGCCTCGCGCGACACCCGGCCCGAAGCGGCAAAACCCGAATCGTCGTCTTTGGAGTAAACGGCCCATCGCCCGGTCGGCCGCATTTCCGAGGAGGACGGCATGAGACTTCTGTTCGTGTTGCTGTTCGCGGTCACGGCGCGCGCCGCGTGCGTCGACGGCGTGTGTATCCCCTGGATGGATCTGCCCGATCCGGTGCGTGTCGGCGTGCGCATCGCGCCGGCCTCCCCGGCCGGCGGCGCGCTGACCGTGCTGCGGCTCCAGGACGGCCGGCGCTGGACGTACCCCGCCACCACCGCGCAGATCGCGGAGCTCCGCACCATCCTGCTCCCGGCGGGCTCGTACAAGCTCTCGGTCGAGCTCGAGGGGCATCGGCCGGCGGTGCGGCAGCTCGAGGTCGCGCCGGGCCGTCCCTTCGACTACGGCGCGATCGCGGTGACGCGCACGCCGCGCATCACGGGGGAAGTGCGCCGCGCCGACGGCAAGCCGCTCGCCAATGCCCGCGTCGCGCTCCATCCCACGGGAGGCACGGCCACGACCGCCGCCTCCGGCCGCTTCGCCATCGACGTCGGCGGGCACTGGCCGTCGGAGCTCGTGGTCACGCGCGCCGGATACGGCACGCGCGTCGTCCCGCTCGATGCGGCCGAGGGGGACGCGGCGTTGCCGCCGGTGACCCTGCGGCCCGGTGCGAGGCTGCGCGTGCGCGTCGCCCGCGGCACGGAGCCGGGCCCCATCGAAGTCCGGCTCGGGACCACCGACGATCGCCCCGTCTGGATCGCCACGAAGACGCTCGCGCCGGGACGCTCGTCTCTCGTCTTCGACGATCTCGATCGCGGCGTCTACAACGTCCTCCTCACCGGCCGCGAGCCGCTGCAGCGGATGGTCATCGCCGCCGCCATGGGGCAGGAAGGGAAGACCATCGACATCACCATCCCCGAGGGCCGCGCGCGCGGTGCCGTGACCCTCGGCGGCGATCCGGTTCCCGGCGCCACGGTCGAGTTGCATCGGCAGCGCCTCTGGACCACCACCGTGGTCACGGACGAGAAAGGCGAATTCGGCGGCGCGCTGTGGGAGCGCGCGGACCTCGACGCGCTCGTGCGCGGCGGCGGCCTCCCCTCGTCGCGCCTGGTGCCTCTCTGCGCCGGCGCGGGACTGAACATCGATCTCCCCGCGCGCACCCTGCGCGGGACGATCGTCGACCGCGACGGCAAGCCGGTCACGCGTGCGCGCATCGCCCTGCAGAGCGAGCGGGAAGACGGGCGCGTCACCATCCGCACCGCTCCCGACGCCGAGGGGCGATACGCCTTCGGCGGCCTCGATGCGGGACGCCACACCCTGCACGCCGACGGCGAGGGATTCCTTCGCACCGATCCCATCGAGCTCGAGCTCGAGGACGGCGCCGAGCAGCGCATCGTCCTCGAGACCGCCTATCCGCGCGCCCTGGAGATCGTCGGCAGCGACGGCCGTCCGGTCGCCGGCACCGTGGTCTGCGCCGTCGAGGGACGCATCCGTGCCACCGCCACGAGCGGCATCGACGGACGGGCCACCATCGGCACGCCGGCCGGGGAGAGCGTGCTCTTCGTCATCCCGCGCGAAGGCTCGCTCGCGGTCGTGCGCCTCCCGCCGGCGCTCGACGACCCGGCCCTGCAGCACCGCATCGACATCCCTCCCGGCGAGGCCCGGCTCGACATCACCGCGCTGGCCACGGGCGACGTGCCGCTGCCCGGTATCTCGCTGCTCATGCGCTACAACGGCGAGCTGTTCACGCCGGAGATCGCCCGCGAACTGCGCCTCTGGCACCGCTCCCAGCTCCGTACCGGCGAGGACGGCCGTGCCACGCTGACGCAGATCCCGGCCGGTTTCTACGAGTTCTGGCCCTACCAGAGCGATGGGGAGGCGGAGCTGCTGCTCGACTCCTCGGTGTCCCTCGCCGCGCCGATCGCACTGCACGTCGAGGCGGGCGAGAACGCGGTCAAAGTGCGGTTCGACACGTGGGAGTGAAACCCTCCGGGGTTGCTTTCTATGGCATAACCGCATAAGTTATGTGGAAGCACCCCGGAGGAAATCAATGAAACGTATCGCTGGTCTGCTGGCCCTGACCTTCGTTGCCGTACCGATGTTCGCGCGTGTGATCTCGTACGCGCCCTACACCAACCGCGTGGCCACGGCCGCGTTCCAGGAGCGGACGTCGCGGCATTTCGCGCTGATCGAGGCGACGGCCGGGGATACGGTCTTTCGCGCCAACGCGGAGAACGAGGTCGTGCTCTACGACGCGAGCGGTCTCGACGAGCCGCGCGTGATCCGTGCGAAGGACGGCCTCTGGTACGAGCAGGTGGCGCTCTACCAGAAAGCGGGCAGCGCGCCGGTCCTGCTCACCATCGCCCGCGAGACCGACGCGCCGAACTACTGGGCGATCGCGCCGGTCGTCTCCGTGAGCGTCGGCGGCGACGTCTGGCACACCGTGCAGAGCAACCTCCTGGGCCCGTTCACCATCCCGCCGGTGCTCGACGTCGACACGGGCGGCCCGTACACGCACGGCCTCTACGCGCCGATCGTGCTCGGCAACGACACGTGGCCGTTCGTGGTGACCCTCGGCAGCAACGGCGTCTGGGCCATCGGCAGCGACGGCGTGGCGAAGAGGATCTTCTTCGGGAACAGCGACGCCCGGGTCATCGGCCGCAATCGCGCCGGCGACCGCTTCCTGGTGTACTCGTCGTCCAACATCTGGTCGGTGGGGTTCGAGGGGGCGGCGACGCGGATCGCCACGGTCGATCCCTCCGGTGCGTACGCGGGCTGGATCAGGGCGGACGGCACGGCGTACATCCAGATGCTGCGCAGCGAGGGACGGTTCCTCTACGCCACCACCGCGGGGACGACCGAGCTGCGGTTCCTGGCCGGCCCGTACGAGACGAGCCCGCCGCGCATCGGCGCGCCCCAGCAGACGCTCCCCACCATGCGCTTCTTCGCCGTGCCGACGCACGACTTCGAGGGCGCCTGGATCATCCAGCGCGAGACCGGCAAGCCGACCACGATGCTCAAGCACACGGCGGCTGGGGCGCTGCAGTCGCTCTGGACCGACATCACCGGTCCGCAGGTGGAG
The DNA here is from genome assembly GCA_035627015.1 of Thermoanaerobaculia bacterium. GTDB lineage: Bacteria > Acidobacteriota > Thermoanaerobaculia > Gp7-AA8 > Gp7-AA8 > QHVT01. The sequence continues at coordinate 6,427 of DASPMO010000053.1, forward strand.
GCGCTCATCGCCGGCGCCTCGGGAGAGACGGTGCTGGTGCAGGTGCACCGCGAGCGTGAAGGCGTCGAGCTGCAGCGGCCGTTCCTCGATCCGGCGCTGGCCGTATGGCGCGTCGGCCAGGGCGCGCCGCGCTCGTACGACGAGCTCTATCTGAATGAGAGCTGGAACAAGGGCTTCGTGCACATCGACGTCGACCAGATCGAGAGCGGCAAGACCTTCGTCTTCAACTCCGGCTTCCAGGAGGCCGCGCCGCCCGTGAGCCGCGTCTCGCCCCCCATCGCCGGCGGCGGCGACGTGATCCAGGAGTGGGGTGTCGTGCGCGGCTCGCTCAAGCAGCGTCTCGTGCTGCCGGGCGTGGCCCGCCTGCCGGGCGCGTTCGGCTCGTTCTGGATGACCGACGTCACGGTCTACAACCCCCTCGATACGAAGCAGCAGGTGGAGGTGCGCTTCACGCCCCTCGGCACGTCCGATTCGTCGGTGACGACGCTGACGCTGGAGCCGTTCGAGATCCGCCCCATCCCCGACGCGCTCAAGGCGCTCTTCAATCTCGAATCCGCCGGCGGCACGCTGCACTTCATCCCCGCGGTGGGCATCAACGCCACCGCGCGCACCTACAGCCGCAAGGGGGAGGGGACGTTCGGCTTCGGCATGCAGGCCATCGATTTCTTCAACGCCGCGGGACCGCGCTTCCCGCTCTCGTTCGCGGGGGCGTTCCCCGGCGACAACTTCCGCACGAACATGCTCCTGACCGATACCTCGGGACGCGGCGCGCATGTGAACGTGAAGGGCTTCGGCGTCTCGGGCGCGCTCGGGACGCCGGGCATGGGCATCGAGACCGGGGCGGAGTCGACGATCCAGGTGAACAGCGTCGGCCCGACGGTCGGCCTGCACTCGCGCGACGGCGGCGGCCTGGTGGTCGAGCCGACGCGCGGCACGGCCATCACGGTGGTGGTGGCGATCGACAATCGCACCAACGACCCGACGTACTTCCCGCCCGACCTGCCGGCCTCGATCGTCCGCGCCATCCCCGTCATCGGCCACCTCGACGGCGCGAACGGCTCGAAGTTCCGCTCCGATCTCTATCTCTATAACCCCGGCGATCGCACCCGCACGGTGACGCTCACGGCCCGGAAGTGGGACGCCCCGGACCAGCGCACGGTCAACTTCACGCTGCTGCCGCACGAGAGCCGCGTGATCCCCGATGCGCTGAAGACGCTCTTCGGCATGGAAGGCGTGGCCCGCATGCGCTACGGCACGAATGACTGGGAGCCGGGCGAAGGGGTGCGCGCCACCTCGCGCACGTACACGGTCGAGGCGAGCGGAGCGACGTACGGCTCGCTCGTCCCGCCGCTGAACAACTTCCAGATCGGGACGTTCGGCGACACGCTGGAGATCCTCGGCGTCAGCGGCGGCACCGGCTTCCGCACGAACATCGGCCTGGTCGATCTCTCGGACCAGACGCAGCGCAACCCGACCGTGCGCCTGACCATCATCGACGAGAAGCGCCGCACGGTGGACGCGTTCACCGTGCAGGTCCCCGCCCGCGGCGGCATGCAGATCAACGACATCTTCGGCGCCCGCGGCATCACCCCGCCCCTGGCCGCCCTGCTGAAAGTCGAGATCATCGACGGCGAGCAGATCGCCGCCTACGCCACCCTCACCGACAACGTCACCAACGACACGACCTACCTCGGCGCGAACCTGGGCGCCAAACCGGAAGGGAATTAGATCTGGAGTGCGGCGACGCCAGTCGCCGCTTTCAATGCGGGAGGCGCCAGCCTCCCGCATTCCCGCCGCAGCTGGCGCTGCGGCATGGAAAGCGGCAGCTGGCGCTGCCGCACTCCAAATCGACATTAGAATCCGTAGCGATGGCGAACATCGCGATCGAGATCGACAAGGACAAGCTCCGTGACTTCTGCCACCGGTGGAAGATTACGGAGTTTGCGCTTTTCGGGAGCGTCACGCGCCCGGGCGAGTTCCGCGCGGACAGCGATGTGGATGTGCTGGTGAGGTTCGCGCCGGACGCGCGGCGGTCTCTCGACGGGTGGCTCGATATGCGCGAGGAATTGATCGCGATGTTCGGCCGCGAGGTCGATCTCGTGGAGCGGAGCAGTCTGCAGTACATGCGCAACTACCTCCGTCGCGATGCGATCATCAATTCGGCGGTGCTGCTTGACGTCGCGTGAGCAGCAGTGGCTTTTCGATATCCTCGTCGCAGCGGAAGATGCGCCGTCCTTCGTACATGGCGTGACATTCGAAGAATTCGCCACGACCCATGCTCTCGTGAGGCGTGGCGTGTTGCATTGCCTGACAGTGATTGGAGAGGCCGCAGATCGCATCGACAAGGCCGCCGAGGCAGGCGTCCCCAACCTGCCTTGGAGAAAGATGAAGAATCTGCGCAACGTGATCGTCCACGATTACGAGGGTCTGAACTTGCCGATCATCTGGGAAATCGTCACTGTTGAATTGCCCATGATTGTTGCCGCGATCGATCCCCTCTTTCCGGAGCGCGCAAAGCCATGACCCGCACCATCGGCTTCATCGGCGCGGGGAACATGGCCGAGGCGATGATTCGCGGGCTCCTGCGCGGGAAGGACTTTGCGCCGGGGCAGATCTTTGCCTCGGGGCCGCGGGAGGAGCGCGCGGCGGAGCTGCGCGAGAAGTACGGCATTGCCGCGAGCACGGACAACAAAGTGCCGGCGGGGGCGGAGATCGTGGTCCTGTCGGTCAAGCCGCAGATCCTGAGCCGGGTGTTGGACGAAGTGGCGGGGGCCATCCGGCCGGATGCGCTGGTGATCTCCATCGCCGCGGGCGTGCCGGTGGTCACGATCCAGGCGCGGCTGGCCAGCGGCACGCGCGTCATCCGGGCCATGCCCAACACCCCCGCGCTCGTCGACGCCGGGGCCACGGCCATCGCCGGCGGCGAGCATGCGCGCGAGGCCGATCTCGCCGACGCCAAGCGCATCTTCGACGCCATCGGCCTCACCGTCGTCCTCGAAGAATCGGCGCTCGACGCGGTCACGGGGCTCTCCGGCTCCGGCCCCGCGTACGTCTTCCTCATCCTCGAGGCGCTCAGCGACGCCGGCGTGAAAGTGGGGCTCTCGCGGCGCACGGCGCAGTTGCTCGCCGCGCAGACCGTCCTCGGATCTGCCAAACTGCTGCTGGAAACGAACGAGCATCCCGGGCGGCTCAAGGACATGGTCACGTCGCCGGGCGGCACGGCCATCACCGGGCTGCACACGCTCGAGAACGGCGGCGTGCGCACGACGCTCATGAATGCGGTCGAGGCGGCGACGCGGCGCTCGCGCGAGCTGGGCGAGGCGCTGTTGAAGAAGGAGTAGTGTGGCGGACGCGCTGGACGAGGTGGAGAAGGAGCTCAACGAGGCCACGCGCCGCGCCTGGACGCTCGTCCAGTCCACCGACGGCCGCATGTTCACGGTCCGTCCGACGCCCCTGCGCTGGTCGGCCGCCGAGTGCCTGGCGCACCTCAGCATCTCCAGCGAGATGTTCGTCCCCGTGCTCCGCGAGGCCATCGCCAAAGCGCGCCAGGGCGCCAGGAAGCGCGGCAAGCCGAAGATGGACCTCCTCGGCCGCGTGCTGGCGTGGTTCCTCGAGCCGCCGATCCGCACGAAGGTGAAGACCACGGCGCCGTTCGTGCCGAAGTCGACGCGCGCGAAGGCGGACGCCTTCGGCGAGTTCGCCTCGCTGCAGGAGAAGCTGATCGATCTGCTGCGCGAGGCGCGCGAGGCCGACCTGCGCACCAAGATCGTCTCGCCATTCGACAAGCGCGTGCGCTACAACCTCTTCTCCGCCTTCCGCATCGTGGCCGCGCACGAGCGGCGCCATCTCTGGCAGGCGGAGCAGGCTGTTGCGGAATTGCGTCGCGTGCAGTCCGCGGCGTCCCGTTGAGGCCGGGTCGTGCTAGGGTACGCAACCGCATGCGCCCATTCGTTCTCGCCCTGTGTGTTCTCGCTACCGCCACCGCTGCATTCGCGCAGCAGCAGCCGAGGCGCTATCGCCTCGAGCGCATCGTCGTGGAAGGCTCCCGCATCGACGACACGATCGTCCGCGGCGAAGCCCGTCTCGAAGAAGAGAAGATGTACGGCGACGAGGATTTTCAGCAGGCCGTCTACCGCGTCCGCCGCCTCCCGTTCGTCACCGACGCCATCTACCGCCTCGAGCCGGGCGTGACCGCCGGCGGCACGACGCTGGTCATCCGCATCCTCGACGTCGCGCCGGTCTTCTACGACCTGAACGGCACGGGCACGCGCCTGGCCGACGGCGAGACGGAGCGCGACGGCACGGCCATCCTCGGCGCACGCTGGCAGCTGGCGAACCTCGGCGTGATCGAAGGCGCGGTCGAGAAGAGCGACGTCGGCGAGGGGATCAACGTCGGGCTGGCCTACCGCGCCTACGACATCATGGGCACGGGGGGCTTCGGCTCCGTGGCCATCGCCCAGCGCTTCAAGACCGAGCTCCGCGACTACGACCCGACCATGGCCATCACGCTCGGGTACCCGCTCACGCAGCGGCAGACCGTCACGCTGACCGCCGCGCAGATCGGCTCGAGCGTCACCACCGACTTCGACGTCAACAACGACGATGACGACGATGATGACGACGACACCGATCGAGACGACAACCGCGACCTCACCAACAGCGACGCCTTCACTTTCGCCTCGCTGCGCTGGTGGTACGAGACCATCGACGATCCGTTCTTCGCCACGCGCGGCGTGCAGATCTCGGGTGGCCCGACCTGGTCGCACGCCGACTTTGCCATCGACCGGTACGACGTCACCGAGGACGACGACGTGGCCACGACCGAGCTCTCCACGGACGCGTACGGCCTGGCCTTCGACGCGTCCGGCTACCGGAAGTTCTTCGGCCGCACCGTCGGCTTCCTGCGACTCAGCGGCAACGGCACGCAGAACCAGGAGTCGGAGGCGGAGACGCTGAGCGGCGCCGCACGCGCCGGCCTGGCGTTCGACTTCCACTCGCAAGCGGAGAACGTGCTGCGCCCGTTCAAGGCCCGCCTGGAGATCGGCGCGGCGTTCCTGGCCTCGCAGCTCAACCAGCCCAACCTGCCCGAGGTGAGCCTCAACAACGCCGCGGCCGAGGCGGCCTTCGTCCTGCGCCATCGCTGGGGCACCGTGCGCCTGACCGGCACGTACGTGAACGAGTAGCGGGAACATGTTGTCGGTTGTCGGTTGTCAGTTGTCTGAGACGTAGCGCGAAGAGGCACAGACAACCGACAACTGACAACCCTCGTCCAAACCGCGCTGTTTCGTCCAATCCTTGCGGAGGCTGCCGACGACATTGGCGGCCATGCGAGCGATCCTGTGTTCTCGCTCTCACCCTGCTCCTGGTCGCCGCGATGCCGACGTATGCGATGTGCCTCAACTGTCTCTACACCGGCGACTGCGGCTACGGGGGAGACAGCAACCGCGTTCACGATCAACGGCTGTTACAGCGGCGCCCAGTGTTTCAGCGCCGACAGCGAGCTCTCACTGGCCAGCGAGTACCGCATCGCCTCGGTCGAGATCACGCACGGCACCGACGCCGAGGTCCAGGTCGCGGAGCAGAAGACCGCGCAGCCGCAGACCGCACGCGTCGCCGAGGCACGCAAGTAATCGAACGATCCGACCGACCGCCGGCGGGCGTGCCTTCGCTAGGAGGGCGCGCCCGCGTTTTTCGTGCGGAACTGCCGCGGGGTCATCCCCGTGCGAGACGGCGCCCGGCCAGCCGGCGAGGACGCCGGCGCTCCACTACGCCGCCTTCTTCGCCCGCGCCTTCGCCCGCAGCCACTCGATGATGCCCGGCAGGATCGAGAGGAAGATCACGATGATGATCACCTTCTCGATGTGCTGCTCGGTGGCCGGGAACATGGTCACCAGCAGGTAGCCGAGCATGGTCATCGAGAAGACCCAGGCCACGCCGCCGACCACGTTGAAGAGCGCGAAGCGGCGGTAGCCCATGCCAGCCATCCCCGCCACCACCGGCGCGAACGTGCGGATGATCGGCACGAAGCGGGCGATGATGATGGTCTTGCCGCCGTGCCGCTCGTAGAACTCCTGCGTGGCGATGAGGTGCTTCTTCTTGAACAGCAGCGAGTCTTCCTTGCGGAAGAGCGCGGGGCCGAGCTTCTTGCCGATGTAGTAGCCGGTGGCGTCGCCAGTGATGGCGCAGAAGATCAGCAGCACGTTCAGCCAGACGATGTTCAGATCGCCCTTGGCCGCGAAGAGGCCCGCCGTCACCAGCAGCGAGTCGCCGGGGAGGAAAAATCCGATCATCAATCCCGTCTCGGTAAAGACGATGATGGCCAGAGCGATATAGCCTCCCCACTGCACGAGGCCGCGAACATCAGTCAGGAAATGAAACCAGTCACGAAGCGTTTCCATCGGGGGCGCGCATCCTAGCATGACCTCAATGCAAGACCGGTACGACATCGTCATTCTCGGCGGCGCATTCAGCGGCGCCTCCGCCGCCATCCTCCTCCGCCGCGACGCGCCGCGGCTTCGCGTGCTCATCATTGAGAAGGCCGAGCGCTTCGACGAGAAAGTCGGCGAGGCCACCACCGAGATGTCGGCCATGTTCCTCACGCGCCGCCTGGCCATGTGGCGCCATCTCGAGAACGAGCACCTTCCGAAGGAAGGGCTGCGCTACTGGTTCTCGAACGAGAAAGTCACCGGCCATGCGAACGCGAGCGAGACGGGCGGCTTCGTCCGCAGCACCGTCCCGGCGTTCCAGTTGCGTCGCGACGCGCTCGACGAGCATCTGCTCGCCACCGCGGTGCAGGAAGGGGCGGAACTGTGGCGCCCGGCCCGCGCGCTCGACGTGAAGCTGAGCGACTTCGACAACACGCTCACCGTCGACGTGCACGGCGAGACGCGCACGATCTCCTGCCGCTGGCTCCTCGACGCCTCCGGCCGCGCGAATTTCCTCGGCCGCAAGCTGAACCTCATCGAGCGCAACGACGAGCATCCCACGGCCGCCATCTGGTGCCGCTGGAAGAACGTCCGCCACATCGACGACCTCGCCGTGCGCGGCGGCTTCGGGGCCACGAATGTCGGCTCGCGCCGCCTGGGCACGAATCACTACACCGGCCACGGCTACTGGATCTGGGTCATCCCCCTCGGCAACGGCGAGACGAGCATCGGCGTGGTCTTCGACAAGCGTCTGGTCGACCTGCACCACTCGAAGAACCGCGCCGACGACTTCGTGGCGTTCCTGAAAGCCATCCCGGCGCTCGCCGAATTGCTGGACGGCGCCGAGCCGCGCATGGAAGACCTCCGCTTCTACTCGCACCTCGCGTACTCGACGAAGCAGTACATGGGACGCGGCTGGGCGCTGGTCGGCGACGCGGCGGTGTTCCTCGATCCGTACTACTCGCCGGGACTCGACCACGCCTCGTTCAGCGCCGAGGCCACGGTCAACATCATCAAGGACGAAGCGAACCTCGACGTCCGCATCGCCGAGCACAACGAGGTCTTCATCCGCTCGTACTGGCGCTTTTTCCGCGCGGTGTACAAGGACAAGTACTACTACATGGGCGAGGCCGACCTGCTCAGCGCGGCCATGCTCATCGACACGGCGCAGTACTACATCTTCGTGGTCCTGCCGGCGTACAAGTTCCTGAAGCGCTTCGACTGGATGCCCGTGCTCGGCCCGAAGCCGGCCTTCATCAGCTACCACCTGATGCAGTTCTACAACCGCCGCTTCAAGGCCGTCGCGGAGAAGCGCCGCGCTGCCGGCTGCCCGGGCGCGCTGAACGACGGCCGCCGCATCAAGGTCTTCTTCAACCTCGGCTGGGCGCCGCTGCGGATGGTGTTCCGCGGGCTGAAGCTGTGGATGAAGGCGGAGCTGGGCGCGCTGTGGCTGCGCCGCCGCATTGCCGTCCCGGTCCCATCACGCGCCCCCGAAAACGCATAGTCTGGAGTACGCGAGCTGGCGCTCGCGCACTCCAGATCAGCGGCCGGCGAGCTCGGTGAGTTTCTTTCGCGTTGTGTCGTCGAGGACGCCTGTCGCGTCGAGACCGGCCGCGCGCTGAAACTGGATCAGCGCCAGCATCACCGCCTCCTCGCCGGCGGCGACGTCGTCGAGATAGCGAAGGTTGGCGAGGCGGCCGCGCACGCCGGCATCGGTGGTGACGGGCTGCAGCGACCCGAGCTGGAGCTCGATCATCTCGACCTCGTCGACCACGAGCCGCCCTTTCTTCGCGTTCGGCGGGATGAACTCCTCGAGGCGTCCGTCGTCGTCCGTCGTTCCCTCGGCGATCGTCCTGCCGTCGACCTCGAGGCGATACGGCACCTTCGGCCGCGGCTTGCCGACGCGCAGCAGCCGCAGTTTGAGGACCGTCGGGACGCCGCGCCAGCGGAAGCGGTGGCGCTTGCCCGTGGCGGCCGGGAGCCACTTCGGCCGCAGCTCCGGCACCACCACTTCGTCGCCGGGCTGGAGGACGTTCCCGTCGCCGCGGAGCTCCTTCAGCTTCGCGTTCTGCGGCAGATCCCAGAGCGTTGCGGGGAAGAATCCGTAGCGATAGCCGATGCTGGCAATGCATTCTCCGGCGGCGACGACGTGTTTTCTGTCGGCCATGGTCAGACGATCAGCCAGGTGATCTGCGCCGGAATGGCCGGACAGGTCACGCAGGTCCACTGGATGGCGTCCATGCCCGCGGGGTGGGGCGACAACGGCAGCGGACGCAGCTTTCCTTCGTGCGGCGCAAGCGGTGGCAGGGCCAGGAGCGTCTCGTCTTCCCAGCCCAGTGCCACCGGTCCCCATGCGGCGGGGCTCGGCTGATGCGATCCGGTGGTGTTCGGTGTATTGAGACGCCGCGTCCATCCGCGTGCGGTGTACTTCGTCAGCGCCAGAGGATGCGGATGTCCGTAATGGCCGGGTTGCGCGGGATAGCAGTGGTGGCCATTCGGGAGAATGCCGTACGAGTAGGCGATCGGTCCGGATCCGTGCTGGCCGGCGATGGCCGCGGGGGCCTGATTGGTGATTCCGGTCTCCGCCGCTGCCTGAAGGGTGGCCGGATTGAGGATGTCCGCGTGGGCGGCGCCGGCAACCGCGCCGTACAGCGCGGCGAAGTCACGCCAGCTCGCGGGCGGATTGTTGGCCGCGGCTGTCGCGAACGGTGCCATCAGGGCGGCGTATCCGGCGGAGGGCTGGATGTGCGGGGCCATGGCGAGGAGGAAGGCGTCGAGGTTGACCGGCCTCGCGTTCCACGTCGCGGCGACGCGATGTGCCTGTGGCAGGCCGTTGACCAGGTGGAAGGGGACGAAATTCGGATTCAGTGACCCGTAGACCGCGAGGTTACCGAGCTCCCACGCGAACGCCCTGATCTGCTGCGCCCAGATGGCGCCGCCGGCGACCCACGCCAGGACGCCATTCGTCCCCGCGGTCCTTCCCGTGTTGCGGTGGTTTCCCGCCACCCCCGCCATGGCGTTGAAATGCGTCTCGACGGCATTGGAGGCGTGAGCGGCGGCGAATCCGAGGGACATCGGGTGCGCGTCTTCGTACCAGCGGAAGCCGGCCATCGCGCCGACGATGCCGGCCAGCGTGCGTACCGCCGGAGCGTAACCGAGTCCCACACAGCGCGCGTCGGCGCAGATCGCCGCGGCCGCGGCGGCGGCCATGCGGCGGCAGTTCCGGACGGTCCCGATGAAATGACCGATGTTGAGCGCGGGCATTGCCGCAAGCAGCTCCTCGGCGCGCGTACCCCAGTTCGTCGCACCTGCCACCGCGCCGCCGCCACCCACAGCCGCGAAGGCAGCCGCGCCGCCCAATGCCGCCGCCGCGAACGTCACGAGCACGTCCAGATGGAGCGGAATCGCCGCCGCGGCGGCGGCGATTCGGGCGGCGTCGGCCTCATCGCTCAGCGGTGCCCATGGCACCTGCTCCGCTTCCAGCGGCTCGCCATCCATCTGCTTCGACCCATGATGCGCGGCCACCACGCCGACCACCACGGGCGGCGGCGCCGCGTGCTGCGAGCCAACGTAGCCAAAGTTGCCGTCGCCGGTCAGGAGAATGAAGCGTTCGTGCGGTGAGTAGGGAGCCTGTCCGGCGCGAACCTTCGGAATGCGGCCGCGGTGCATCAGCGGCCCCCCGGGCCCGATGGCGTGGCGGATGAGCGCCGCCAGGGCCTCGGCGATGGCCGCGCGCCGCGTGACCAGGGCCGCAGCATTGGCGGCGCCGGCGGTGGGATTGGGATCGTCGACACCGATTGCGCCCAGCGCGTTGATGGGACCGAGAAGCGTCGTCAGCTCGCGTGCCAGCCGCACCGCGATGCGATGGATCCGCTGCACCGCGGTCTCGCCGAGGAGCACTGAGGTTCGCGACGCGCGGGCGATGATGCGGGCGTACGCCTGTGTGTTGGCCACGGCGATGCCCCCCCATGCCGCTGCCACCGCGCCGGGCGCCGCTCCGCCGAGCCACAGATTCACATTCGCGTCGGACGTGACCTGACCGAGCCCGGCCACCGCCTGGAAGGCGGCCACGATGGCCACCGCGCCGCGGTACGATTGTCCCGCATTCGGCTGGCCGTTGGCGAAGTGATTGTGGTTGACGCCCGCGGCCGCGGCGATCGCGGCGGCCACTTCGGCCACCCGCGGCAGCATGCCTGCCACTCCCGCCGCCGCCGCGAGTCCCGCGTACACCGGCGCAATCTGCGCCGCGCCGCGCGCGGCCGCGCGCACCGCGGCATGGTTCTGCGCCTCGGCCTGGACCGGCCCCCAGTTGATGTTCCCCGGCCATTGCGCCGGTGCGGCGCCGCCCGCCGACACCATCGGCGTCACTCCCGGCGCGGCAGCGCCGCCTCCCACCTGGTTGAGGTTCGGCGCGGCCGCCGCGTCGTTGTACGGCGCCAGCGCCACCGGCGCCGCATCGCCCCCCTTCTGGTCGCGGACGCAGACGTACGCCATCAGCCCGGTGGTGTTGCGCCGCCCCTGGGTCAGCGGGTTGCTTCCCGTCTGCCGCTCCACCCACCCCCACGGGAACGTGGCGTATGTGACCGGATTGCCCGCCACCGCCGAACTGCACGCCGTCCAGAGATAGATCCGGCCGTTGCTGATGAGAATGCGCGCCAGGCACTCGGCGATGGTGGTCGTGCCGATGTGCTGCTGCGGCACCAGCCACTCGTGGTTGTAGGCGTAGATCCGGCGCCGCGACAGGCTCCAGTGATCGTAGTCCCAGTGCGAGAGGATGATCAGCGGCTGGTGGCAGAAGCACGTTGCCGGCTCGGCCGCGGGGAACCCGCCCCCGCCGTGCAGGTCGCTCGGGTAACCGAAATCGTAGAACGCGATGACGTGCCCGTTCCGGTCGACGAGCATGTTGCAGTTCGCCTGGCCGACGTCGAGCACGCCCACGAATGGCTGCGCCGCCGCGTTCTGGATCATCGGGTTGGCGACCATGTTGTTTGCTCCGGCCAGCCCGTGCCACCGGTTGGTGAAGATGTTGCCGGTGTGCGTGGCGGGACTGCCGATGTAGCGCGACGGCTCCGGAGCGGGCAGCGGAAAGCCGAAGCCCTCCGGCGTCGCGAGCTGCGGCATGGGAACGAGGGCGCCGAGGAGGTCGCGCAGCCGCCGGCCGGCCTTCCGCGCCCGGCCGGCCAGCCCGCGCAGCGCCCGCCGGAACACCATCCCATCCTGCCACGGAGGCTCGGGCGGCGGATCGTCGATGTCCGGGACGAGCGGCGCGTCGGGATCGGGGTAGCGGGCGCCATCCTCGTCGACCGGCACGACCGCGTCATCTCCCGCGTCGGGCATCGCCGCATCGCCTCTTCCTCCGGCCGCGCCTCCCGCTCCTCCGGCGACCTGATCCCAGACGGCGGGGTCTACCTGCGGCAGATGCAGCGCGTGCAGGCCGGCCTGCATGATCCGCCCTTTTTCCGACGCGAGCGGGACGATGGAGAACGTCTCGCGCACGAGGCCGCGCACCGAGGTGCGGTCGGTCTCGTACGTGGCGCCCATCATCTGCAGCCGTCCGATGAAGGGGCCTGGCTCGTCGTCGGCGGGAGCGAGATCGCAGCGGCACCACGTGCTCTCGCTCAAGCCTTCGCGCAGCGCGTCGCCCGCGGGGAACGTGCAGGAGAAGAGGCCCACGGGTGCGCGCCCGAGGAATTTGTCGTCCACGTCGACGGCGATGAGGCAGAACCAGACGAAGTTGAAGAAGAGGAGGCGGCGGTCCTCGCCTCCGAGGTTCTCCCAGACGCCGGCGAAGGGCTGACCGTCGAAGAGCGCGTTCAGGCGTCCTCCCGGCTCGCTGTCGGCGAGGATGGCCCAGACCACGTCCATCCAGCGCGCGCCGACCACCTCGAACTCGACAATCCAGTCGTCGTCGGGACCGGCGTCGATATGATTGACGAACGCGTAATAGGCGGGCTGCGCGTCCAGGTTGTTCGCTTCGAGCTCGCCGCGCGCGACCGGTGCCGCCTGCGCGAGATAGTCGCGGAAACGCAACCACTCCGGGTCGAGTCTCTCGAAGAAATCGGCCTCTTCTTCGCCGCTTCCGACGAACATCGTGCGCTCAGATGGCGGCCAGCGCCGCCCGTTTCACCTTCCCTCGTTCATCCACGGGCATCTCGTCGATCAGCTTGATGATGCGCGGCACCTTGTGCAGCGAGAGGCGCGTGCGGCAGAACTCGCGGACCTGCTCGCGGGTCACGTTCGGCATGGCCACGATGGCGGCGGCCACGACCTCGCCGCGCGCGCCGGCGGCCTCGCCGTAGACCCTGGCCTCGCGCACGCCGTCGATCTGCAGCAGCACCGCCTCCACCTCGCGCGGGTTCACCTTCTTCCCCGCGGTGTTGATCAGGTCCGAGGCGCGGCCGGTGAGGGCGACCTCCCCGTCCTCGCGCAGTTCCACGAGATCGTCCGTGACGAACGTCCCGCGCTCGAACGGCTCGAACGTGCTCGCGTCGAAGAGATACCCGGTGGCCACCGAGCCGCTGCGCACCGTGAGGCGGCGCGCCTCGGTCGTCAGCGTCACACCGTCCATCGCCGCGCCGACGGTGCCCCGCTCCACCGCCCCGCCGCGGCGGTCGTACGTGATGCCGCCGCACTCGCTGCAGCCGTAGAACGAGTGAATGTCGATGCCGAAGCGCTCCCGGAACCTGCGCGACGTCGACGCCGCCAGCGGCGCGCCCGCGGAGAGAAACGTGCGGATCGTCTCGAAGGAGCCGTGCGCCGCGGTGGCCAGATGCTCGAAGACCATCGGGATCAAGGGCGCCACCGTACAGCGGTAACGGTTGGCAAGATCGACCAGCGACTGCGGCAGGTAGTCGTTCGAGACCACCACCGGCGTCCCCTGGATCAGGAGCGGCGTGATGAGGTTCGAGAAGCCGTACGAGTGCGAGAACGGGATCGCGCCGAGGTTCACGTCCTCCGGTCCGATCCCCATCGTCGAGCAGATGTTCTCCGCATCGGCGATCAGGTTCGCCTCCGTGGCCACGATCCCCTTCGGCATCCCCGTCGACCCCGACGTCAACTTCACCAGCCGCGCGGCGTGTGGAAACGTAGGGCGGGCTTCAGCCCGCCGGGTCGGGCTGAAGCCCGACCTACGTCCAACCAATCCCCGGATGGAAAACTGAGTCAGGATCGAAGCGACCTCCGACTCACTGGCATCCCGGTCGATCGGAAACACCACCAGCTCCCGACGGCACGCGGCCAGGAACGCGGCCACGAGCTCCACCGAGTTCGGGAGCTGAATGGCCACCCCGTCGCCCGCCTCCAGCCCCTCGAAGGCGAAGCCTTCCGCGCGAGCCCACAGCTCCGCGCGCGTCGTCACCGCGCCCGTGGCGCCGTCGATCAGCGCGGGCGCGCCCGGGGCGGCCTCGACCAGAGACAGAAATCGTTGGATCATCGGACTTTTCAGGAGGATAGCAGCGTTTCGGCCCCGCGATGCGCGACGTCATTGTCATCGGCGGCGGCCCCGCGGGGACCACCGCGGCGACCCTCCTCGCACAGCAGGGACTCTCCGTAACGCTTCTCGAGCGCGAACGGTTCCCGCGTTTTCAGATCGGAGAGTCGCTCCTCCCGTACAACAACGATCTCTTCGCCCGCCTCGGCGTGGCCGACGCCCTCTCCCAGGGCGACTACTTCCCGAAATACGGCGCCTACTTCGTCACCGGCGACGGCTCGCACGGCTACCGCTTCCGCTTCGACAAGCGCCTGCAGGAGCCGTATCGGAAGTCGTTCCAGGTCAAACGCTCCGAGTTCGACCACCTGCTGCTCAAGAACGCCGAGAAGCACGGCGTCGAGGTGCGGCAGGAGACGCCCGTGACTTCGGTCGATCTCTCGAGCCCGGAGAAGGCCGTCGTCAACGGCAGCCTCGAGGCGCGCTTCGTCATCGACGCCAGCGGCCACGGCTCGGTCGTCGGCAACCGCTTCGCCGGGCGCGACGACGTCCCGTCGCTGAAGAAGATCGCCTTCTTCGCCCACTACACCAACGTCCCGCGCGATCCGGGCAAAGACGCCGGCAACACGATCATCGTCGTCCTGCGCGACTCCTGGTTCTGGATGATCCCCATCACCGCGGAGACCATGAGCGTCGGCCTGGTCGTCGATCGCGACCACTTCCTGCGCTGCGGCCTGGAGCCGGAGGCGCTGCTCGACCGCACCATCGCCGCCACGCCGTTCGTGGCCGCGCGCATGGAGCAGGCGAGCCGCGTCTCGCAGGTCTACGCGCGCAAGGATTTTTCCTTCCGCATGCGCCAGCTCGTCTCGAGCAACTACGCGCTCGTCGGCGACGCGGCCGGCTTCCTCGACCCGATCTTCTCCACCGGCGTCTTCATGGCCATGAAGTCGGCCGACCTGGCCACGGCCGCGGTGACCGAGAGGCTGCGCACCGGCTCGATGGACGCGCTGCGGAGGTACGAGTCGGAGATGCAGACTGGTCTCGATAAATACCTGCGCTTCATCGAGCACTTCTACGACCGCGACTTCATGGAAGTGTTCCTCCAGCCGTCCGAGCGCCTGGGGATCCTGACCGCCGTCGTGGGGGTGCTGGCGGGCGACATCTTCGCCAGGCGCAACAACCGCTTTCGGCTCTGGCTGTTCTTCCTCCTCGTCAAGCTGCAGAAGCGCCTCGGGAAAATCGCACCTCGCATTTCGTGGGAAGCACTGCCGGCCGCTGCTAAACTCTGAAACCTTTATGACCACGGACCTGCGACGCAAACTCAAAGAGCTGCTCATCGAGCGGCTGAAGTTCGAAGACATGACGCCGGACGACATCCCGGACGACCAGCCTCTCTTCGCCGGCGGCCTCGGCCTCGACTCCATCGACGCGCTGGAGATCGTGGTGATGCTCGAGAGCGAGTTCGGCATCAAGGTGAAGAACGAGACCTCGGCACGCGACTCGTTCCGCTCCATCGCGACATTGGCGGACTTCGTGGGTGAGCGGCTCGCGCTCGAACAGCGGGCCTGATGTTGCTGGTTCCTGGTTGCTGGTTCGTTGTGCTTCTACGCAGCACCACCACGAACCAGCAACATAGCAACACAGCAACAGCCTCATGAACTGGCTCGCCAACCTCCCTCACCAGATCCCCTTCCGCGCCGCGAGCGCCGTCCGCCGCATCGACGGCAAGACGATCGAGGGGACATACCTCGTCACCGCGAACGACACGCTCCCGCCGGGCGTGATGGCGGTCGAGGCGATGGCGCAGTTTGCCGGCGGGCTGGTCTTCAACGAACAGGGCTTCTTCACCGGCATCGACCGCTGCGAGCTCACGCGGCAGCTCGAAGCGGGCGACGTCATGGTCTGCAACGTCACGCTCGAGGCCGAGTTCGGCGGCACGTTCCGCTTCAGCGGGACCGGACAGGTGAATGGAGTAGAAGTGCTGAGGGGGCGGTTCTATCTCAGCGCGAATGCGGCTTCCTGATCTCTCCACACGAATCGCCGTGACCGGCGCCGGCATCGTCTGCTCCATCGGCCGCAACAAGGCCGAGGTGTGGCAGTCGATTGTCGAGTCGCGGGCGGGGATCGGCAAGCTGACGCGCTTTCCCGGCGAGACCTTTCCCACCGACATCGCGGCCGAGGCCATGGCCGAGCTGCCGAAAGCCAGACGGCTCTCGCGCACGGACATGCTGGCCGTCGTCGCGGCGAAAGAGGCCCTTGATCAAGCAACGGCTCAGGCCGGCGCCCTTCCGCTCGGGCGCGCCGTCGTTTCCTCCGGCACGTCCACGGGCGGCCTGCTCGAAGGGGAGGATTACTACTTCCGCCGCCTCGTGCGCGGACGACGCCGCGCACCCGCCTCGCGCGTGCTGCAGCAGCCAACGTCCGGTCCCTCGGACGCGGTGGCGGGCGCGTTCGACTTCGGCGGCGGCGTGATCTCCAACGCCACCGCCTGCGCCTCCGCCGGCGCGGCCATCGGCATGGCCGCCGACTATCTCCGCTCGCGCCACGCCGACGTGGCCATCGCCGGCGGCAGCGACGCGCTCTGCCGTCTCACCTACAGCGGCTTCAACGTGCTGCAGGCCGTCGACCCGGAGCCCTGCTCTCCCTTCGGTGCGCAGCGCAAGGGGATCACCCTCGGCGAGGGGGCGGGCTATCTCGTGCTCGAGCGATGGGACGACGCCGTGGCCCGCGGCGCGACGATCCTGGCCGAGCTCTCCGGCTACGGCGCCTCGTGCGACGCGCACCACCCGACCGCACCGGCCGAAGACGGCCGCGGTGCCGAGGCGGCCATGCGCGGTGCGCTCTCCGAGGGAGGTGCGACCCCCGCGTCCGTCGACTACGTCAACGCGCACGGCACCGGCACCACGCTCAACGACTCCGCCGAGACCCGCGCCATCATTGCCGCCCTCGGCACGGACGTTCCCGTCTCCTCGAGCAAGTCCTACTTCGGCCACACCCTCGGCGCGTCGGGCGCGATCGAAGCGGTCGTGACCGTGCTCGCCCTGCAGCACCAGATCGCGCCGCCCACCCTGCGCCTGCTCGACAACGCCCCCGAGTGCCCGCTCGACTACATCCCGCACACGCCGCGGCCGATGAAGCTCGGCAACGTGTTGTCGAACACGTTCGGGTTCGGGGGAAGCAACGTGTCGCTGCTGTTCCGGCGCGCCTGATGTGGAGTGCGGCAACGCCAGTTGCCGCTCTCAATTGCGGCAGCGCAAGCTGCCGCGACTGGCGTCGCGGCGAAGAATAGCGGCAACTGGCGTTGCCGCACTCCACACTGCTATAACCCGCCCCTCGTGACCCGCGTCCCCATCAGCGGCATCGGCGTGATCGCTCCCGGCGCGATCGGGATCGCGGCCTTTCGCGAGCTGCTGGCCAGCGGGCGGACGGCGGTGAGCGAGATCGACCGCTTCGATACGAGCGGTCTCTCGGCGCACACGGCGGCCCTGGTACGCGACTTCAAGCCGCGCGATTTCATCGCGCCGATGAAGATGCGTCGCATGAACGTGCTGTCGCGTCTCGGCGTGGCGGCGGCGAAGCTGGCCATCGAGGACTGCGGCGCATCGCTGCCCGCGGAGACGGGCGTGGTCATGGGGACGGCGTTCGGGCCGGTGCAGACGTCCGTCGAGTACATGCAGGAGTACGTGGAGAAAGGGGCGTCGCTCGCGCCGCCGCAGCTCTTCGCCGAGTCGGTCGCCAACGCGCCGGGCAGCCACATCGCCATCGAGTGGGGGTTGCGCGGCTTCAACGTCACCATCACGCAGCGCGAGTCGTCCGCCCTGGCTGCGGCCATGTACGCGGCCACGCAGCTCGTGAAGGGGAGTGCGAGCGCGGCCTTGATCGGCGGCGTGGAGGAGGCGAACGAGATGCTGTTCAGCGTCCTCGACCGCATCGGCGCCCTCGCTTACGACGGCCATGAAGGACTGATCCTCGGCGAGGGGAGCGCGGTGCTCGTCGCCGGCGCGGGCGCGCGCAAGCCGTACGGGTGGCTGGCCGGATTCGGCATCGCGCGCGACACCACGGCGCCGATCTCCGACTGGGGCGCGGACGCGAACGCGGTCGTCACGGCGATGCAGGCCGCCATGGACGATGCCGAGGTGCGCGGCGTCGACGCGGTGTTCGTCTCCGCGAACGGCTCGTCTCGGGGAGACGTGCTGGAGCGTCGCGCGCTGGCGCAGCTCTTCGGCACCATCGAGACCGTCCCGACGAAGCACATCTTCGGCGAGTACGCGGCCGGCGGCGCGCTGCAACTCGTTGCGGCGCTGCTGGCCATCGACGAGGGACGCTACGACAATGTGCTCGTGAATTCGCTCTCCGCCGGTGGCGGCATCGTCAGCGCGGTCGTGTCGCGGGAGGCCGCGTGAAGGTCGTGGCCCTCATCCCGGCCTTGAATGCGGCGCGCACGCTGCCGCCGATCGTGGTCGAGACGCGGCGGCAGCTCGAGCCGGTGCTCGTCATCGACGACGGGTCGAGCGACGGCACGGGCGAGGTCGCGCGCGCCGTCGGCGCGACGGTGCTGCGCCACGAGGTGAATCGCGGCAAGGGCGCGGCGCTGAAGACCGGTTTCGCCTGGGCGCTCGCGAACGGCTACGACGGGGTGATCACGCTCGACGCCGACGGCCAGCATCTCCCCTCCGAGATCCCGAAGTTCCTCGCCGCCGGCGGGGACCTCATCATCGGCGGCCGCGACCACCTCTTCGAGCAGATGCTCCCGCGGCGCCGCAATGCGAACCGCTTCTCCGCCTGGTGCATCTCCAAGTGCGCGGGCGTGCGCGTACCCGACTCCCAGAGCGGCTTCCGCTTCTACTCCGCGGAGCTCCTCCGCGCGGTCCAGCTCCGCGCGGACGGCTTCGACATGGAGAGCGAAGTGATCGTCCGCGCCGGCCGCCGCGGCTTCCGCATCGTCACCATCCCCATCGAGCTCGGCTTCGTCGACGGACTGTCGACGAGTCATTACAAGCCGCTGAAAGACACGTTACGGATTGCGTGGACGGTGACGCGCACCAGGTTGTTCGGATAGTTGCTGGTTGCTAGTTGCTGGTTCGTTGGGCTTTCTCGAAAAGCCGCCACGAACCAGCAACCAGCAACAGCGCGGCCGCAGCCGCGCGGAGGAACCTATTTCGGCATCGGCTTGCGCGGCAGCATCTCCGGGCGATTCGCCGCTTCCCAAACAACAGTCGCCACCACCACCGCCGCCTGCATCAGGTCCTCGCGCTGCAGGCGCTCGAACGTGTCCCACTGCGTGTGATGCGTGCGCGAGCGGTACTCCACCTCGTCCTGGATGAACTGGAAACCGGGGATGCCGACGTCGTCGAAGGGGATGTGGTCGGTGCTGGACGTGTTGCGCATCGTCACCGTCGTCGCGCCGAGGTCGTGCAGCGGCTCCAGCCACTGCCGGAACAGCGGCATCGCGGCGGCGTTCTCCTGCGCCCAGATCCCGCGGACCTTCCCCGTGCCGTTGTCCATGTTGAAGTAGGCGGAGACCTTGCCGTGCTCCGGCTTCAGGATCAGCTCACCCTTGTCCGTCGTGCGCAGCGCCGCGGGGAGCTTGGCCTGCTCCGGATCCTTCGGCGTGCCGCGCTCCGCGAGGTGCTGCTGCACGTAGGCGCGGGCGCCGAGGAGCCCCTGCTCCTCGCCCGACCAGAGGGCGATGCGGATCGTGCGCTTCGGCGTGCCGAGCGTCTTCAGGATGCGCGCGGCCTCCATCATCACCGCCGAGCCGGCGGCGTTGTCCGTGGCGCCGGTGCCGGTGTGCCACGAGTCGAGGTGCGCCCCCATCATCACCACCTCTCCCTTCCTGTCGGAGCCGGGGATGTCGGCGAGCGTGTTGTAGCTGTTGAGGTCCTCATCGAGGAAGCGCGCGCGCACGTCGATCTCCAGCTCCACCTCCTGCTTGTCGTCGAGGAGGCGGGCGATGCGCGCGTACTGCTCCGGGGCCAGGCCGACGTAGGGGACGCCGACCGGCTCGTTCTCCGTCCACGTTCCGCCGCCCTGCACGCGGAACACGCCCCCTTCGCCGGTGGGGGAGCCGACCAGCGCGGCGATCTTCTCGTCCATGGCGAACTGCGCCAGCAGCTTGCGGAACTCGCGGCGGCGGGCGTAGTCGCCGCGGGCGGCGTCGCGCTGCGCGGGGATCTGGTAGTTCGCCAGCTCGGCGAGCTCTTCATCCGTATAGCGCTCGAGTGCCGCCTTGTCCTGCGGCTTCATCTCCTTCGGCTCGACCGTCATGACGATCGCGCCGGCCAGCTTTCCCTTCTGCTTCTCCAGGTCTTCCTTCGTCTCCAGCTTCACCTTCACGACCTTGGCGCGCACGGGACCGCTGGTCGCAGGCGACCAGGCCATGGGGAGGGCGTAGAGCTGCTGGGTGTCGGGGACGAGCATGCGCACCGAGCAGTAGTCGGACGTCCAGCCGCGGCCGAACTTGTACGACTCCAGGCGGGCGTTGGCGAGACCGATCTTCGTGAGCTCGTCGCGCGTCCACTCGTTCGCCTTCTTCATGTTCGGCGAGCCGGTCAGGCGCGGGCCGATGCGGTCGGTGAGCGCTTTCGCGTAGTCCATGACCTTGGAGTTGCGGAAGCCTTCCTGGCGGATTTTCGTGACGGTGGTGAGGTCCTGGGCGGAGAGGGAGAGCGTGGCGGCGAGAGCCACGGACAACCACAGCTTCATTCGAGTTCGCTCCAATCGATGGTGGTGGGGACGTTCGACTTCGCGAAGAGCGAAGCGAGCATTTCCTGGGGGGTGTAGACCCGTACGTCGCCGAGCTCGCTGGCCCGGCGATTCTTCATCGTGAACAGCGTCCGCTGCGTGACGTATTCGAAGTTCGCGTAGTAGTCGTCGTCTTTTTTCTGCTCGAACATCGCTTTGAGGGTGGCCAGCTGGCGGGAGAGGGGATCGTCCAACGTAGGACGGGCTTCAGCCCGACCGGACGGGCTGAAGCCCGTCCTACGTTTCGGAGGGTCGAGGCCGATCATCGCCCTTACGTCCAGCTCCGCGGGCTTGGCTTTCTTGCGCTTCTCGTCTTTCAGCAGCAGCGCCGGCACGCGGTCGCAGTTGGCGCGGTGGATGGCCTCGCTGCGCGTTACCCAGCCGAGGTTCGTCACGCCGCAGCGCGCCGAGACGTTCTGCGTGAGGTTGTCGAGGAACGGCTTCACCGCGGTGGTGAACGAGTCCTCTACCCCGTTGAAGAGGTTGAGCACGTAGTGCACGCGGAACTCGTCGATGGTCGTCTGCACCGTGCGCGTGATGGGGTGGTCGCCGAGGTTGTGGGCGAGGTCCTGGCCGAAAGCGTCGAGGTTCTGCACCGACGAGTCGTACACATCCTCGACCTGGTCGATGAGCTCGTTGATCAGCTTGAACGAGAACGTGCTGTCGGGGACGGTCTCGAAGAAGGGCGAATCCTTGCGGAAGATGAGACGCAGCTTGCGGAAGAGGATGGCCTTGACGATGTCCGACGCCGCCAGCGTCGCGCTCGGCAGGTGCGGCGTGAAGACCAGGATCCCCGAGTTGGAGAACGGCAGGAAGTCGATCACGTTCGCGTCGAGGCCGGCGCGCATGTCGAGGATCACGTAGTCGGCGGGGAGCGTATTGATGGCCTCGATCAACCTGGCCTTGTGCGACGGCCCGAAGTTCGTGATCTCGTCGATGAGGTGCAGCGGGCCGGCCACGAAGCCGAAGTCGCGGAAGCGCCCCTCGGGATCGAGCCGGTCGTCGAGCGTCGAGACGCATTCGGAGAGCGCGGCGCCCTTGCGGAAGAAGTGGTAGAGGTCCTTGCCGATCGGGACGTCGATGGCGTTGCGGATGGCCGAGGTGCCGGTATCGAGGTCGACGAGCACCGTGCGCCCGTGGCGCGAGAGCGCCAGCGCGAAGTTGATGGCGAACGTGGTCTTGCCGACGCCGCCCTTGCCCGACGAGACGGGGATGATCCGTTTGATCGGCACCGGTGCGCAGTCTAGCTGTTGTCGGTTGTCCGTTGTCGGTTGTCTGTGACTCGGGCCGTGCCGCACAGACAACCGAGAACCGAAAACCGACAACCGGTTACAATCGCGTCCGTTCGCATGCTGCCGGCCTTTTTCCGGAAGTTCCCACTCTTCGCCGATCTGGACGACCGTGAGCTGACGGCGATTGCCGCCGTGGCCAAAAGCCGCCGTTACGGGAAGGACGATGTCATCTTCTATGCCGACGAGAGCGGCGACATCTTCTGCCTCATCCGCGAGGGACAGGTGAAGGTGACGATGATCTCTCCCGAGGGGAAGGAGATCATCCTCAAGCTCCTCGGCCCGGGCGACTTCTTCGGCGAGATGGCCCTGCTCGACGACGAGCCGCGCTCGGCCACGGTCGTGGCCACCGAGCCGCTGGAGATCGTCACCATCTGGCGCAACGACTTCCTGCAGATCCTGCAGGAGAACTTCACCCTCACGCGCAAGCTGCTGGCCGAGCTGTCGCGGCGGCTGCGCAGCGCGTCCAGCCGCATCGAGTCGCTGGCCACGATGGACGTCTACGGCCGCCTGGCCCGCTTCTTCCTCGACCTGGCCCGCGACCAGGGCAAGGTGCTGGACAACGGCTACGTGGCGGTCACACGCCCCACGCACCAGGCCATGGCCAACATGATCGGCACCTCGCGCGAGACCGTGTCGCGCCTCATCCACGACCTCATGCGCCAGAACCTCCTCATCTCGGAGGGGAAGACGATCTACCTCAAAAAGACCGCTCTCGAGCAGTTCAGGGAAGAGGCGTCGTGAGGTAGCGATGAACGATGAGAGATGAGCGAGGAACGCCCATCTCGCCTGCTCATCGCTCATCTTTCATCACTCATCGCTGAACCATGAGGCACATCCCCAACCTCCTCACCTTCGCCCGGCTGCTGCTCGTGCCGTGCTTCCTCTGGGCCTCGATGCGGGGGATGTACGTCACCGCGTTCGTCATCTTCGTCTCCGCCGCGGTGACGGACGTGCTGGACGGCTGGCTGGCGCGGCGGCTCAACGTGCGCTCGCGCCTCGGCGCACTGCTCGATCCGGCGGCCGACAAGACGCTGATGGTCTGCGGCTTCCTCTACTACACCTTCGCCGCGAAGCTGCCGGTGATCGAGCTGCCGGGATGGCTGACCTTCACGGTGTTCATCCGCGACTTCCTGATCGCCATGTTCGCGTACCTGATGTACACGCGCGTGCACATCACCCGCTTCCCGCCGACGGTGTGGGGGAAGATCTCGACCGTGCTTCAGGCGGTGACGCTGGCGGCGGTGATCGCCACGAACGCCTTCGCCCCGGTGCTGCGGCCGTTCACCGAATTGCTCTTCCGGGCCTCGCTGCTGATGACGCTCTTCTCGGGATGGGGATACATGCGCCGGGCCGCGCTGATGCTGCGCGACGACGCGGTGCCGGCATCCGCCTGACCCGATGGCGACCTGGATCATGCGCATGATGAGCGGCGGCGGCTACGCCGCCCTCGTGCTGCTCACGCTGCTGGAGAACGTGTTTCCCCCGATCCCGTCGGAGCTGATTCTGCCGCTCGCGGGCTACATGGTGCGCAAGCAGGAGCTGCATTTCGCGGGCGTGGTGCTGGCGGGCACGCTCGGCTCGGTCCTCGGCGCGATTCCGCTCTACATGGCCGGACGGAAGCTCGGCCTCCGGCGGATCGAGCGCGCCGCGGGGCGGCACGAGCGCTGGACCACCATCTCCGCGGAAGACGTCGCGCGTGCCGAGCAGTGGTTCGCGCGGCACGGCATCAAGGCGGTGATCCTCTGCCGGCTCGTGCCGGGCGTGCGCTCGCTCATCTCGATCCCCGCGGGAGTGCGGCGGATGTCGATGGTCACGTTTCTCGCCTGCACGGCCGCCGGCTCGATGGTCTGGTGCGCGATCCTGGCCGGTGCGGGCTACGCGCTGGGAACGGGCTACAAGACCATCGACCGCTACCTCGACCCGGTGTCGTGGGTGATCGTCGCCGCGCTCGTGTTCTGGTACGCGTTCCGCGTGATCCGCGGGCGGTCTTGACAAGCCCCGCGAACGGAAATACCGTGCGCCTCCGTTTGTTGTACGGAGCCCCTGAGCCTCCATAGCTCAATTGGTAGAGCAGCGGACTCTTAATCCGTTGGTTCTAGGTTCGAGTCCTAGTGGGGGCACCAAACCGAATAGAATCAAGGGCGGGCGTGAAGCCCGCCCTACGTGTTTTTGCGAAAGTGGCGGAATTGGCAGACGCGCTGGACTTAGGATCCAGTGGCCCAAAGCCGTGTGGGTTCGAGTCCCACCTTTCGCACTTTACGAGCTGTTAGCTGTTAGCTCTTAGGTGTTAGGAGCGACGACGGGGGACCGTGCCGGTGGCCGGTTCTCCTGACAGCTAACAGCTGAGAGCTAACAGCTGAACTATGACAGTACTCAATTTCGAAGACCTCTCTCCCGTCCAGAAAACCGTCGAAGTGGAGATCCCCGCGGCGGTGCTCAGCCGCGAGGCGGACCGCGTCACGAACGAGTTCGGCCGCCAGGCCCAGGTCCCGGGCTTCCGTCCCGGCAAGATCCCGGCGAGCGTGATCCGCACGCGCTTCGCCAAAGAGATTCAGGAAGAGGTCGTGACGCGCGTCCTCAGCTCCAGCTTCCGCGAGGCCATCCAGGGCAAGGGCCTCGAGCCGGTCGGCGAGCCGCAGCTCGAGCACATCGATCCGTTCATCGAGGGCGCGCCGATGAAGTACAAGGCCCGCTTCGAGGTGAAGCCGCAGATCGAGCTCGGCGAGTACCGCGGCCTCGAGATCGAGGAGCCGAAGATCGAGGTCTCCGAGACCGACGTCGACGCCATGATCGAGCGCCTCCGCGACCAGGCCAGCCACTACCGCATCGAGTCCGAGCGCGGCCTCGAGGACGGCGACTTCGCCGTGATCGAGATCGTCTCCAGCGCCGAGGACATCGAGACCAAGACCGACTCCGGCCACTTCAAGCTGGGCGAGGAGACGCCGCTGCCGGAGCTGCACGACGCCCTGCGCGGCAAGCGCGCCGGCGACACGGCCTCGTTCGACAAGACCTACGGCGAGGATGCGAACCAGGAGGCGTGGCGCGGCAAGACGATCCATCACGACGTCACGCTCAAAGAGATCCGCGTGCAGGAGAAGCCCGAGGTCAACGACGAGTTCGCGCAGTCGGTGGGCGGCTGGGAGACGGTGGCGGAGATGCGCGAGGCCATCGAGGCCGACATCCGCAAGCATCGCGCGACCGAGGCGCTGCGGTTCAAGCGCAGCCAGATCGGCGAGAAACTGCTCGCGGCGCACACGTTCGACGTGCCGGAGTCGCTGGTCGAGGACGAGCTCGGGAAGTCGCTCAACAACTACGCGCGCTATCTCGCCTCGCAGGGCGTGAACCTCGAGACGGCGGAGATGGACTGGCGCCGCATCGGCGAAGAGTTCCGTCCCGAGGCCGTCAAGCGCGTGAAGCGCAGCCTCATCCTCGAGGCCATTGCCAAAAAAGAAGCCATCCAGGTCAGCGACGTCGAGGTCGACGCCGAGATCCGTCAGGCGGCGCGTGAGCAGGACCGCGACTTCGCCGACGTCAAGCATCACCTCAAGCACGAGGGCGGCTACGAAGCGCTGCGCAGCTCGCTGGCGCAGGACCGCGCGCTCGAGCTCGTACTGCGGGAGGCGAAGGCGCGCGGCTGACGACAGGTCGTCGGTTGTCCGTTGTCGGTTGTCTGTGCTGCTCCGCCTGACTGAAAGTCACAGACAACTGACAACCGATCACCGACGACACCGCGCATACAATGCGCGCGAAGGAGACTCAATGGTGCTGATTCCAATGGTGGTCGAGCAGACGTCGCGAGGCGAGCGCGCCTACGACATCTACTCCCGTTTGCTCAAAGACAACGTCATCTTCCTCGGTCAGCCGATCGACGACAACATCGCCAACCTGGTCATCGCGCAGATGCTCTTCCTCGAGGCCGAGAACCCCGAGAAGGACATCTCGCTCTACATCAACTCGCCGGGCGGCTCCATCACCGCGGGCTTCGCCATCTACGACACCATGAAGTACGTGAAGCCCGACATCGCCACGATCTGCATCGGCCAGTGCGCGTCGTTCGCGGCCGTGCTGCTCGCGGCCGGCACGAAGGGGAAGCGTTACGCCCTCCCCAACGCCCGCGTGCTGATCCATCAGCCGTGGCTCCAGGGCCTCGGCGGCCAGGCATCCGACATCGACATTCACGCGAAGGACATCCTCCGCATGCGCCACCGCCTCAACGAGATCCTCGCGGATCACACGGGGCAGCCGCTGGAGAAGATCGAGCGCGACACCGACCGCGACTACATCCTCGAGGCCAAGGCTGCACAGGAGTATGGGCTGGTGGATCAGGTGATCTCGAAGCGGGACTGACGTCGCGTTTGGGTTGCTGGTTGCTGGTTTTCCTCCCGCCCGCGCACCCGTTGCTGCTCAGGCGCTGCATGAATGAGCAACGGGTGTGAGGGGGGGCGGAAAACCAGTAACCAGCAACCCGAGGAGACGGTATGGAATGCCGCCTCAGAGGCTTCAGTTGACTTGGACGGCGCTCAGGAGCAATCTTGAGCGAGCTCACAAAAAGGACCCAATCGGAAATGTCGAAGAAGGGGAACAGCGGCGACGTCCTCCGTTGCAGCTTCTGCAACAAGTCACAACGTGACGTGAAGAAGTTGATCGCCGGGCCCACCGTCTACATCTGTGATGAGTGCGTCGACATCTGCCTCGACATCATCGCGGAAGACCGCAAAGACGAGCCGGGTGCGCTGGAGGGTGCGGGGCACCTTCCGAAGCCGAAAGAGATCAAGGACTTCCTCGACCTCTACGTCATCGGGCAGGAGCGCGCCAAGAAGAAGCTGGCCGTCGCCGTCTACAACCACTACAAGCGCATCGATTACCAGCAGCGCAACACCCGCGCGGACGTCGAGCTGCAGAAGTCGAACATCCTGCTGATCGGCCCGACCGGCACCGGCAAGACGCTGCTCGCGCAGACGCTGGCCCGCATGCTGTCCGTGCCGTTCACCATCGTCGACGCCACCACCCTGACCGAGGCCGGCTACGTCGGCGAGGATGTCGAGAACATCATCCTCAAGCTCTACCAGGCTGCCGGCAACGACAAGGAAAAGACGCAGCGCGGCATCGTCTACATCGATGAGGTCGACAAGATCTGCCGCAAGGGCGACAACCCCTCCATCACCCGCGACGTGAGCGGCGAGGGCGTCCAGCAGGCGCTGCTGAAGATCCTCGAGGGGACGGTCGCCAACGTCCCGCCGCAGGGCGGACGCAAGCACCCGCACCAGGAGTTCATCCAGATCGACACCACCAACATCCTCTTCATCTGCGGGGGAGCGTTCGTGGGACTGGACGGCGTCATCGAGCGCCGCCTGTCGCAGACCTCGATGGGCTTCGGCGCGAAGATCGCCTCCAAGAAAGAGAAGAAGACCGGCGAGCTGCTCGCGCAGTCGCATCCGGAAGACCTGATCAAGTTCGGCCTGATCCCGGAGTTCGTCGGCCGCCTTCCGGTGGTGGCCACGCTGAGCGAGCTGGACAAGGGCGCGCTCATCGAGATCCTTCGCGAGCCGAAGAACTCGCTGGTCCGCCAGTACCAGACCATCATGGGCTTCGAGAATGTCGAGCTGAAGTTCACCGACGACGCCCTGGAAGCCATCGCCGAGGAGGCGCTCAAGCGCAACGTCGGCGCCCGCGGCCTCAAGATCATCATCGAAGAGCTGATGCTCGACATCATGTACACGATCCCGAGCGAGCACTCCATCACCGAGTGCCTGATCACCCGCGAGGTCGTCGAGAACCGCAGCCAGCCCATCACGCTGTACAAAAAGGCGGGCTAGCCGCGACCCATCTGCACGCAACGTAAGGGCGGGCTTCACAGTCCGCCCTTTTGCGTTGATGAGCTCAGATCAGAGGGCCTTCAGGAACGCCACCAGGTCCTGCTTCTCCGTCGCGGTCAGCTTCACTCCCGTCACCAGGTTGAAGAACTCCACCGTGTCTTCCAGCGTGAGCAGCCGCCCGTCGTGCAGGTAGGGCGGTGAGTCCTTGATCCCGCGCAGCGGGAACGTCTTGATCGGCCCTTCCGGGGCGGTGAGCCGGCCGTTCACGTCCTGTGTCGTGTAGAAGCGGTGCACCTGCAGGTTGTGCATGTTCAGGTCGGTGTAGTTCGGCGCCGGGTGGCACGAGCCGCAGTTGGCCTTCCCGAAGAACAGCCCCTGCCCGCGCATCTCCGCTGCGCTCGCCTTCGCCGGATCGAGCTTGCCGTCGATGCCGAGCTTCGGCGCCGGCGGGAAGTCCATCAGCGACTGCACCTCGGCCATGAAGTGCACCTGGCTGCCGCGGTCGAGGATGTTGATCCCTTTCTTGTTGGCGATGACGTGGTCGCCGTCAAAGTACGCGGCCCGCTGCTCGAACTCCGTGAAATCTTCCACCGTCTTCAGCGCGCGCTGGGAGCCGAAGAGCCGCTGGACGTTCACGCCGCGCAGGCTGGGGGTGTCGATGCGCCGGCGCAGCTCCTGCGGCCGGATGTCGCCGACCAGGTGCGTGGCCGCGTTGGTGTGCCCGTTGGCGTGGCAGTCGAAGCACGTCACCCCTTCGCTGGCCTTCTCGCTGCGGCGGTCGTCCGTGGCGTTGAACTGCTGCTGCGGGAACGGCGTGACCAGCAGCCGCAGCCCCTCGATGTCCTTCGGATTGAGGATGCCGTTCGTCAGCTCGAAGAAGTTGTCGATGGTGATGAGCTGGCCGCGCGAGATGTCGCCGAGGTCGGGACGCGTGGTCAGGAAGACCGCCGGCGGGAACTCGGCGATGAAGTGCTCGGGGATGTCGAAGTCAAGGTCGAAGCGGGTCAGGTCGCGCCGCGTCTGCTTGAGCACCTCGTCGATGTGCGACTGCGGGAAGACCATGCCCCCTTCCTTCTGGTTCGGATGGGGGAGCGGCAGGAAGCCTTTGGGGAAGTGGTTGCCGCTCCGGATCTGGTCCGGCGTCATCGCCGCCAGCCGGTCCCAGGTCATGCCGGACGGCAGCTTCACGCGTACGCCCTCCTGCAGCGGCTTGCCGCGGAACATCGTCGCGCCGGCGGCGGGGCGGTTGGCGAGGTCGTAGCGCTCGGCCAGCAGCGCGCGCTGGCGGGCCATCACGGCCGCTTTCTCCCGTTTCATCCGGGCCATGACCTGGGCGAAGGTCTCGGCCGGCACCACGGGCATGTAGCTCGATTTCTTCTCGGGCGGCTTCTCCTGGGCCACGACGAAGACGCCTCCGGCAAGGAGCGAAATGGCGAGCAGGACTACCACGGCATGCTTGAACATCACTGCATTCCTCCTGTGCCGTGCGAGGCGTGCAGCGTCTGTTCCCGCGAGGCCGGAAAGCAGCCGTTTTCGTCACAACCGCCAACCGTGATGGAAGTTTTTCGCCATCAATCGGCGTATAACAGTTCCGAACATGTCGAATCCTGAACCGAACATCGTGCAACTGCCGCTCGTGCCGCTGCGGGACATGGTCGTCTTCCCGTCGATGATGGCTCCCTTCGTCGTCGGACGACGCGCGTCGATCATGGCCCTGGAGGCCACGCTCGCCACGTCGGAGAAGAAGATCTTCCTGGCCACACAGAAAGACCCGAAGATCGACGACCCGTCGATGACCGAGATCTACCACATCGGTGTCATCGCCACGGTCGTGCAGAACCTCAAGCTCCCCAACCAGAACGTGAAGGTGATGGTCGAGGGGCTCACGCGAGGCGAGATCGTCTCCAACCATGAGTCCAACGGCTTCGTGACCGTGGCCGTGCGCGAGATCGACACCAAGTATCCGCTCACGCCCGAGGTCTCGCAGTATATGCAGAAGCTGATGGAGATCTTCGAGCAGTACGCGAAGATGAGTCACCATCTCGCGTTCGAAGGCGTGATGTCGACGCTGAAGCTCGACGATCCCGACCGCTTCGCCGACACGCTGGCCTCCCACCTCCTCATCACCACCACCGAGAAGCAGCAGCTTCTCGAGACTCCTTCGCCCTACGAGCGCCTGCAGAAGCTGCAGGACTTCATCGAGATCGAGATCGAAAAGATCAACATCGACAAGCGCATCAACTCCAAAGTCAAAAAGCAGATGGAGCGCGCGCAGAAGGAGTACTACCTCAACGAGAAGATCAAGGCCATCCACCACGAGCTGGGGCGCAAGGACGATCGCTCGGACGAGATCGAGGAGCTGAAGCAGAAGATCGAAGACGCGGGGATGCCGAAGGACACCAAGGAAAAGGCCCTTCAGGAGCTCAAGCGTCTCGAGGCCATGCCCGGCGTATCCGCCGAGGCCACCGTCTCGCGCAACTACATCGAGTGGCTCGTCTCCGTTCCCTGGAAGAAGTCGTCCAAGGAGATCAAGGACATCGAGCTGGCCGAGCAGATCCTCAACGAGGACCACTTCGGCCTGGAGAAGATCAAGGACCGCATCCTCGAGTTCCTGGCCGTGCGCCAGCTGGTGAAGCAGCCCAAGGGCACCATCCTCTGCTTCGTCGGCCCTCCCGGTGTCGGCAAGACTTCGCTGGCCAAGTCCATCGCCCGCGCCACGGGACGCAAGTTCGTGCGCCTCTCGCTGGGCGGCGTGCGCGACGAGGCGGAGATCCGCGGGCATCGCCGGACGTACATCGGCGCGTTCCCCGGCCAGATCATCCAGCGCATGAAGAAGGCCGGCACGACCAATCCGGTCTTCCTCCTCGACGAGGTCGACAAGATGTCGATGGACTTCCGCGGCGATCCTTCCGCGGCGCTCCTCGAGGTGCTCGACCCCGAGCAGAACAACGCCTTCGTCGACCACTACATGGACGTGGAGTACGACCTCTCCAAGGTCATGTTCATCGCCACGGCCAACGTCACCCACACGATCCCGGCGCCCCTCAAGGACCGCATGGAGATCATCCAGCTCTCCGGCTACACGCACCTCGAGAAGCTGGCCATCGCCCGCCAGTTCCTGGCGCCGAAGCAGAAGGGCGAGCAGGGGCTGGAGGACGCGAAGATCAAGTTCGAGGACTCCGCGCTCGAGGAGCTGATCGACAGCTACACGCGCGAGGCGGGCGTCCGCGGCCTGGAGCGCGAGGTCGGCTCCGTGCTGCGCAAGATCGCGCGCCTGGTGCTGAAGGCGGGTCCCGACTACGAGACCGTGATCGACCGCGCCAGGGTCCGCCAGCTCCTCGGCAAGCCGAAGTTCCGTTCGCACCAGATCAACGACAAGGCCGAGATCGGCCTGGCCACCGGCCTGGCCTGGACGGAAGTGGGCGGCGAGATCCTCGTCACCGAGGTCGCGCTCTCGCGCGGCAAGGGCAATCTCACCCTCACCGGCAAGCTCGGCGACGTGATGCAGGAGTCGGCGCGGGCCGCGCTCTCCTACGTCCGCTCGCGGGCTGAATTGTTCGGCCTCGATCCCGACTTCCACGCCTCCATGGACCTGCACATCCACGTCCCCGAGGGAGCCATCCCGAAGGACGGCCCGTCGGCCGGCATCACCATGGCCACGGCGCTGCTCTCCGCGGTCACGAAGATCCCGGTGCATCGCGACATCGCCATGACCGGCGAGATCACGCTGCGCGGCAAGGTGCTCCCCGTCGGCGGCGTGAAGGACAAGATCCTCGCTGCCGCCCGCGCCGGCATCACCCGCATCATCCTTCCGGCCGAGAACGAGCGCGATCTCGAGGACATCCCCCAGGACGTCCGCGACCGCATGGAGTTCAACCTCGTGGAGTCGATGGACGAGGTCATGACGCTCGCGCTCGATGGCACGATTGTTCCATTGGCGGCAAAGGAAAAACTCCCGGAGCCGGAGAAGGTCATTTCACCCGATACACCGATTACGCACTGATTTCGTAGGGCGGGCTGCGCCCGCCCTACGTTGACAGCACCCCTGAATTTCCGCACAATCTCCGCCGTTCTTCCATACACCACGTAGTTCTCACATCAGGGCATCCGCTTTTGCGGATCGCCGCAGTTCCAGCAAATCAGCTTCAATCTGTTTTGGACATCCGGTCAGTATCGTTTTCTCGGGCGGCGTACCAGCCTGGCGATTTTCCGCGTGACCGCAGGCCTCAGTTCGCGATGGTCGGGCGCTCCAACGTCGGAAAGTCGTCGCTGATCAATGCCGTGTTGAACCGAAAAGGGATTGCCCGCGTCTCACAGACGCCGGGAAAGACGCAGGCTATCCAGTTCTACCTGATCAATGAAAAGTTCTATCTCGTCGACCTTCCCGGCTACGGCTACGCGAAGGTGCCGAAGAGTGTCGTCAGCACCTGGGGTGAGCTCATGCGCAGCTACCTCGAGAACGCCGAGGACCTCAAAGTGATCTTTCTCCTGCTCGACATCCGCCGCACTCCGGGCGAGCACGATCTGGCCATGCACCAGTGGGCGCGCGCGCTCCCCGGCATCGCCGAAAAGATCGTGTTGACGAAGAGCGACAAATTGTCGAACAACCAGGTCGCGCAGCAGCGGCGCGCGATCGCAGCACTGCTCGAGGTGGATGATGAGGATCTCATCACCACGTCGGTCGAGAACAAGAAAGGGATCGACCAGATCCGGCGCGAGATGATCGCGCGACTAACGTAGGACGGGCTTCAGCCCGTCCAGGGCGGGCTGAAGCCCGCCCTACATGAGGAAACCATGGCACACACCGAAGACAACGAAAGCACCGCCGTCCTGGAAGCCGAAGCGCCGGCCGAGGCCCCCGCCAAGCCGAAGCGCGCGCCGCGCAAGAAGAAGGAAGCGGTTGCCGAAGAAGCGCCCGTCGAGGCGGCTCCCGCCCCCGAGCCGGTGGCGGAAGAAGCTCCCGCGCCCGTGGCCGAGGAACCGCCGGCCGCCGCGGCGCCCGCCGCTCCGCAGGCCGAGGCTCCGAAAGCCGCGCAGCCGCAGGCGCAGCAGCAGCAGGCGCCTTCCGAGACGCTCGACATCCGCATGCTCAAGGAGATGAAGCTCCCCGACCTGACCAAGCTGGCCAAGGAACTGGGGATGGAGAACGCCTCCGGCATGCGCAAGCAGGACCTGATTTTCGGGATCCTCGGCGCGCAGACCGAGAAGTCGGGCCTCATCTTCTCCGAGGGCGTGCTCGAGTGCCTGCCCGACGGCTTCGGCTTCCTCCGCGCCCCCGAGTACAACTACCTGCCGGGTCCGGACGACATCTACGTCTCGCCGTCGCAGATCCGCCGCTTCGACCTCCGTACCGGCGACACCGTCTCCGGCCAGGTGCGCCCGCCGAAGGAAGGGGAGCGCTACTTCGCCCTGATCAAAGTCGAGGCGGTGAACTTCGAGCATCCCGACGTCGCCCGCGACAAGATCCTCTTCGACAACCTCACGCCGCTCTATCCGCAGGGGCGCATCAAGCTCGA
This sequence comes from Thermoanaerobaculia bacterium, assembly GCA_035627015.1. GTDB lineage: Bacteria > Acidobacteriota > Thermoanaerobaculia > Gp7-AA8 > Gp7-AA8 > QHVT01. Next base: position 39,646 of record DASPMO010000053.1, read on the forward strand.
GACGCCGCTGCACATGTCGTCGCGCGTGCTCGACCTCATCGCCCCGGTGGGCAAGGGGCAGCGCGGCCTGATCGTCGCGCCGCCGCGTACCGGCAAGACGATGCTCCTGCAGAGTATCGCCAACTCCATCACCACCAACCATCCCGAGGTCACGCTCATCGTGCTGCTCATCGACGAGCGTCCGGAAGAAGTCACCGACATGCAGCGCAGCGTGAAGGGCGAGGTCATCTCCTCGACCTTCGACGAGCCGGCCTCGCGCCACGTGCAGGTCGCGGAGATGGTCATCGAGAAGGCCAAGCGCCTCGTCGAGCACAAGCGCGACGTGGTCATCCTGCTCGACTCCATCACCCGCCTGGCGCGCGCCTACAACACCGTTGTGCCGCCGTCGGGCAAGGTGCTGTCGGGCGGCGTCGACTCCAACGCCCTGCAGCGCCCGAAGCGCTTCTTCGGCTCCGCGCGTAACGTCGAGGAGGGGGGCTCGCTGACCATCATCGCCACCGCCCTGATCGACACCGGCTCGCGCATGGACGACGTCATCTTCGAAGAGTTCAAGGGCACCGGCAACATGGAAGTGCACCTCGACCGCAAGCTCTCCGACAAGCGCGTCTTCCCGGCCATCGACATCAACCGCTCCGGCACGCGCAAGGAAGAGCTCCTGCTCGAGCGCCAGGAGCTCAACCGCATCTGGGTCCTGCGCAAAGTGTTCTCGCCGCTGTCGACCGTCGAGTCGATGGAGCTCCTCGTGGAGAAGCTCGACAAGACCCGCACGAACAGCGAGTTCCTCAACGCCATGTCGTCGATGTAGGAAATGTGGGGCGGGCTTTCAGCCCGCCCTCTGCATCTCACGCTGAACGATTGCGGTGCACGCGCTGATGACTGATGAACTGGCACCGACCGGCATTCCCGGTCTCGATGAAGTCCTGCGAGGCGGACTCCCGAAGCACCAGATGTATTTCATCCAGGGCGACCCGGGCGCGGGAAAGACCACGCTCTCGTTCCAGTTCCTGCTCGAGGGAGTGCGCCGCGGTGAGAAGACGCTGTACGTGACGCTCTCGGCCTCGAGGCGCGATCTGGAGCGGGTCGCACGTTCTCACGGCTGGGACCTCACCGGCGTCGACATCCACGAGCAGTTTCGAACCGCCACGACCACGGATACGACGATCTTCCGCCCGGCGGAGGTGGAGCTCGCCAGGACGGTGCGCGCCATCCTCGACGCGATCGACGCACACCAGCCGGACCGCGTGGTGATCGATTCCCTCGGAGAGATCCGGCTTCTCTCCGAGAGTGCGCTGCGCTACAGAAAGCAGTTGCTGATGCTCAAGGAGTTTTTCCGGGAGCGCAGCATCACCGGGCTCGTCCTCGACGACCGCAGCGTCGCGGCGCGTGAGTCGGAGGTGCAGGGGCTGGCCGAGGGGGTGATCGTCCTCAGCGTCTCCGCTCCGACCTACGGCAACACGAAACGGAGCCTCGAGGTGGTGAAGATGCGCGGCGTCGCCTTCCGCGGCGGCTACCATGACTTCACCATCGAAAAGGGGGGCCTCACGGTCTTTCCCCGCTTGACGGCCGGCGAGTACCGCGACAGCCGCAGCGAAGGTGTCGTGCACAGCGGCATCGCGGAGATCGATGCCCTGGTCGGCGGAGGACTGGAGCGCGCCTCGACGACGATGATCATGGGACCGGCAGGCGTCGGCAAGTCGTCGCTGGCGCTGCAGTTCGTCACGGCCGCCGCCGCGGCCGGCGAGCGCGTGGCGTTCTTCATCTTCGAGGAGCACCGCAGCGTCTTCCTCAAGCGGGCGGCATCGCTCGGCTTTGTGCTGCCGCCACTGATCGAGTCGGGCCGGCTCATCGTGCAGCAGATCGACCCGGCCGAGATGTCGGCCGGTGAGTTCGCATTCGCCGTGCGCCGCGCCGTCGAAAAGGACCAGAGCTCGATCGTCGTCATCGACAGCCTCAACGGATACGTGAACGCGATGCCGGAGGAGCGCTTTCTCACGCTGCATCTGCACGAGCTGCTCAGTTATCTGACCGGTGCCGGCGTCACGACGATCCTGATCGTGTCGCAGCACGGCGCCCTCGGCCACGTCTCTTCTCCGGTCGACGTCAGTTATCTCGCCGACGCGGTGATCCTGTTGCGGTATTACGAGACCCGCGGCGCGTTCGGACGGGCCATCTCCATGCTCAAGAAGCGGACCAGCGCGCACGAGCAGACCGTACGCGAGTTGCAGCTCACGTCACATGGCGTGCGGGTCGGGGCCGTGCTGCAGGAGTTCCGCGGAATCCTCTCCGGAATGCAGTCGAGCGAAACTCACGCACCTCGGGTGGACCCGGCGGACGAGCCCTGACCGGTCATTCGGCGAGCAGGGGAAGGGTCACGGCGAGCTCCGCCCCCTTGCCCCTCCCTTCGCTGAAGGCCTGAATGGTTCCGCCGTGGCTTTCCACGAGGTGGCGCACGATGGCCAGCCCGAGTCCGAGTCCCTGGTGCGATTTCTGCGCGTCCCCCTCTTCCTGCCGATAGCGTTCGAACACGTGCGGAAGCATGTCCGGTGCGATGCCCTGCCCTGTGTCGCGTACGCGAAAGACGGCGGCGGCGTTCTCCCGCACCAGTGAAACGTGAACCGAGCCACCGCGCGGCGTGAACTTGATCGCGTTGGAGAGGAGATTCCAGCCGATCTGCTGCAGCCGCGTCTCGTCCGCCCATACGAACAACGGTTCCGTGTGCAGGGCGGCGGTGAGGTGGATGCCCTGCAGCGCGGCCGCCGGTCGGAAGGTGGCGACGACGTTCTCGATCACGGGCTTCAGGTCGATCCTGGAGGGCTCGATCATCACCTTCCCGGCGATGATGCGGGAGACGTCCATGAGGTCTTCGATGATCCGCGCCTGCACTTTGGTGCTCGAATCGATCATCGACAACGCGGTGGCCGCTTCCTCCGCGGTGAGCGCGCCTTCCTTCAACAGATGAATCCAGCCGCGGATCGCGGTCATCGGCGAGCGCAGTTCGTGCCCGAGTGTGGCCAGGAACTCGTCTTTCGCACGAGTCGCTGCCTCATGCGCGCGGGCGATCTCCGCCGCCGACTCGGTCAGCGCATCGAGGAGCCGCTTCACCTCGTATTGCCGGCGCCGGCTGCGCAGCGCCGCGTCGATGGCCGTGACGAACGTGGCAATGCCGAGCGGCCGCTCCAGCAGGATGATCTGGGCACGGGTGCCCAGACGCTCGATCGCTCGCGATGCCGCGTCCTCGATGTCGCCGCCAAAGAGCACGATCGGCATTTCCGACCACGCCTCCTGCCGTTCGAGCGCTCCCCGCAGCCGCGGTCCGCCGCCCGTTTCAGCGACCGCTTCAGACGCGATCAGGACCACACTGGCACCGGCCTCGATCTCTCGCGCAAGCGCAGCGGCATCCGGCACGATGACCGGATCGAGCGCGCGTTCGGTCAGAATCTCCGCGACCAGTGCAGCATCGTCGGCCGTGGGCGCGAGAATCAGAATGCGTTCGTCGAGCCGGCGATCGGCCAGCCGGCGATCGCCGAGTGTGGAAGCGGATTCGCTCATGAGTCGATGGACACCCCACGCGCGAGGCGGCTCACCTCGTGCGCCAGGTCGACGGGATCGATCGGCTTCTGGCGGAACAGGTTGAACCCCGCCGCCGTGATGCGCGTCTGTTCGTCAGGCCGGCCGAGAACCGTCAGCGCGAGTGCCGGTGTCGTGGCCGCGGCGTCGGTGCGGGCGCGTAGCTGCGTCAGGAACGAGCAGCCGTCCAGGTCGGGAAGGGCGATGTCGCAAACGAGGACGTCCGGCTTCCAGTCGCAGATCACGTCCAGCGCGTCGGCGGCCGTGCCCGCGCATTGGATGTCCGCGCCACAATGGGTGAGGGCCGTGGCCAGCACTTTGCGGTTATCGACTTCATCTTCGACGATCAGTACGCGGATGCCATCGAGCCGCGGCAGCGCGGCCGAGCGGTAGGTCGTGTCGCGCCGTGTGATTTTCTCGGCCGTGACGCTTTCATGCAACGGAAGGCGCAGCGTGAACGTCGCGCCCTTCCCCTCTCCGCGGCTCGACGCCGTCACCGATCCGCCGTGCATCTCCACGATGTGCCGTGTGATCGACAGTCCCAGTCCGAGGCCGCTCTGGCGGTCGGAAGTGCCGTGGTCACCCTGACGGAATCGTTCGAAGATGTGCGGAAGCAGTCCGGGCGGGATGCCGCGGCCCGTGTCGTGAACTTCGATGACACCTTCCGAGCCGTCGCGCACGAGCCGGATGTGCACGCGTCCTCCCTCGGACGTGAACTTGATTGCGTTGCCGACGAGATTGCCGGCCGCCTGCTGCAGCCTCGCCGGATCGCCGAAGATCCTGTACGCCCGGTCGCCGGGCTCGGCTTCGAGCACGACCTGCTTCACGTCGGCGGCCGGACGGGCCATCGAGACGGCGCTGGCGACGATGTCCCGCAGGTCCAGGGCGCGCAGATCGAGCCGAAGCTTGCCGGCGGCGATCCGTGACTCGTCGAGCAGGTCTTCGATCAGCTTCGCCTGGGCCAGCGTGCTTCGTTCGAGCGCGTCGAGAGCCTCGCGCCGGGTCTCGTCGTCGAGCCCGCCGAGCGCCAGCATGCGCGTCCATCCCAGGATCGACGTCATCGGCGTGCGCAGCTCGTGCGAGATGATGGCGATGAACTCGTCCTTCGCGCGATCTGCCGCACGCATGGACTCCAGTTCATCGGCGGCCTCCGCATTCTTCCCCCTCAGGTACTCCATCCGGGCGAGGTGCGTGACGTCTTCCACGGCGTGAATGATGTACGCGATGCGGCCGTCGATCACGACGGGCGTATTCAGCGGTTTCCAGTAGCGTTCCGCGAAACCGCCGCCATCCTCGGCAGGCCGGCGAATGTCGTACTTCTGCACCGGCATCGTGTGCGGCTCGCCCGTGGTCAGCGCCGTCTGCAGTGAGGCGCGCAGGTTGCGCGTGCCGGTTGCGTGCGGATCGTCCGGATTGTCGGGGAACACGTCGAAGAGGAATCGGCCCACGATCTCTTCGCGCACCGTCATCGTCGCGGCGAGGTAGGCTTCCGTCACGCCGGCGATGGTGAGGCTCGGGTCGAGAATGAGGTAAGCACCGGGTGCTGCTTCCAGCAGACGAAGTTCGGAGGAGGCAGCCATCGCGATTCGTTGTAACACCGCGGTGAGGGCGAAATGCCCCGTCGGGCCGTTTTCGCTGTTGCCGTGCCCGGTTCAGAGCCGGCGATGGGAGTGGAGGGGGCGCCATTTGTTGACGTCTCCTCGTGGAGAAGCTCGACAAGACCCGCACGAACAGCGAGCTCCTCAACGCCATGTCGTCGATGTGATGCATGTGGGGCGGGCTTTCAGCCCGCCCCCTTTCCATCACGGCCAGATCGGCACCCCGTTCGAGGCGCTGTCCCCGATCGACACGTCGCCGTCGCCGGGCGGCGGTGGCGGCTCGTTGTGCGTGCGCACGCGTCTCACGGGACGCGAGGTCCGTTCGAGCCGCAGCATGGTGATCCCGCGCGCCCCCTCTTTCACGAAGATCTCGGCGATCGTGAGGAAGCCGAGATCCGGGATGCGGATCCCGCGGCGCCCTTCGCCGCACGACGCTGTTTCATACGCCGAGCACGTGACCGCCGCGCCGATCGCTTCCACGCCGGCCGCGCGTACCGCCGCGAACGTCGGCCGCTCCGCGAACCAGCGTGTGTCGAGCGTCACGTCGACCGGCGCGCCGTCGATGGAGAGCCCTTCGATCCGCGAGCCTTCGAAGTCGATGTCCGCCTCCGGCGCACCGGCGGCCTGCCGCGAGTTGGTGCGCACGACGAGCCGGTCGACGTGCACGCGATGGCTGAGCCACAGGTTGGTGATGACTGTTTCCGTGGCCGTGATCGCGGCGCCGTCTTCCTTCGACCCGTGGACGGCGGTCTGCGCCGAGGCGAATCTCACGAAGCCGTCGTCGTAATCGTGCGCGACGGCGGCCGCGTCGCCGCCCGCCGGCGGCAGCGCCACCGAGGCGATGGCGGCGCGCCCTCCCCCCGAGACGGCGATGGCGTTGGCGTTGAAGCGATGTCCCGCGAACAGCGGCGTGGTGATGACGAGAGCGAAGATCAGCGATCGCATGGCAGCTCCTTTCGTCATGGCCAGCTCGGCGCACCGTTCGAGTCGATGGCCGCCACGACCACCGGGGGTGGCGGCGGACCGTCGAGCGTGCGGATGCGGCCGGGGCGCGTGCTGAAGCGGTCCAGGCGCAGCATCTCGATCGAGCGCATACCGTTCTTCACGAACACTTCGCCGATGGTCAGGAAGCCGAGGTCAGGGATGCGCAGCCCGCGGCGCCCGGCGGCGCACGTCGCCGCCTCGTACGCGGAGCAGGTGATGCCGGCGATGCCCTCCGGCACGACGCCGGTGGCGCGCACGGACGCGAAGGTCGGATGCTCGGCGAACCAGCGCGTGTCGAGGGTGACGTCGACGCGCTTGCCGTCGATGGTCAGCCCTTCGATCGTCGAACCGTCGAAGTCGATGTCCCCTTCGGGCGCGTCCGCGGAATGGCGGCTGTTCGTCCGCGCGACCAGCCGGTCCACATGCACGCGGTTGCCGAGGGAGAGGTCGGTGATGACGATCTCCGTCGTGGTCACGGCGACGATCCCCTCCGTCGTCCCGCGCACGGCGGATCGCGCCTCGGCGAAGCGCACGAAGCCGTCGTCATAATCGCGGACGACGGCCTCGCCGAGACCGCCCGCCGACGGCAATGCGACCGAGCCGACGGCGGGATGTTCCGCGCCGCCGACCGCGAAGGCGCTGGCGTGGAAGCGATGTCCCGCCAGCGCGGACGCGCAGAGGAAAAGAAGAAGAAAAGCACAAAGAGCACGGCCCGAAGCACGTGGTGTCATGACGAACCTCCTTTTTCTCTCGAGGCCTTGAGCATACGCCTGTTCGGGCCGCTACGTACACCCAAATAACTCTTGCTCGTTGTCATGACCGAATCGTGAACCGCACTGCTGCCGCATGCGCGCGGTCCATGATGCTCGTTGTCGAGGAGACGATCCTATGCCCGGCGCTACGAGGTCATGCGGGACACCGTGAACATGCCCGCGGCCGCAAGCAGCACCGTCAGCAGCGTCAGCGTCAGCGGATCGAGCGTCGGAATCCCGGCCACGGCTCCTGCGATGATCGTGACCGTGTACGGCGCCGCGCCGGTACAGCCGCCCGCGTCCGTCGCGCGCAGCGTGAACGAGAAGAGGCCGGGCTGCAGCGGCACGCCGCTGATCGCTCCGGTCGCGGGGTTGAGCGTGAGGCCGGCCGGCAATGTTCCGCTGGCGACCGCGTACGTGTAGGGCGGAGTGCCGCCCGATCCGGTGACCGACTGAGAGTACGGAGTGCCGGTCACGCCCGGCGGCAGCGTGGCCGGTGTCAGCGTGATGGCCGGACAACCCGGCGCGGCGATGACGATGGAGTACGGCCGGCTGCCCAGGCAGCCGCCGGCGTCCATCGCCGTGATCGTGAAGTTGAACGTGCCGGCGACGGTCGGCGATCCGGTGATCGCGCCGGTCGCTGGATTGAGCACCAGACCCGTGGGCAACGCACCGGACGATACTGAAAATGTATACGGCGCAGTGCCGCCGGTTGCCGACACGACCTGGTTGTAGGCAGCGCCGACCGTGCCGTTCGGCAGCGTGGCCGGATTCACGATGATGGCCGGACAGGCCACCACGCCGCAACTGTTGACGTTGTTCGTGTCGAGCGTGACCGCGCCGTTGCGCGCCAGCGTTCTGCCGGTGGTGCTGGCCCCGGTCGTGAGCGTGATGCTCGTCAGCGCGAGGATGTCGCCGGCGAACGACGAGGCGGTGCCGATGGTCGCGGAGCTGCCCACCTGCCAGAACACGTGATTGCAGGGATTGCCGCCGTTGATGACCCTGACGGATGCGCCGCTCGAGGTGGTGAGCGTGCTGCCGATCTTGAAGAGAAAGAGTGCGTTCGGATTGCCTTGGGCGTCCAGGACCAGCGCGCCGGTCAACTGGGCCGAGCTGGAGAAGCAGTAGACACCTGGAGTGAGCGTCAGCCCGCCGAGATTCTGCCCCGTCAGGTCGACCGTGCACGGCGTCGCGGCGATGTTGTTGTAGGCGGTGGTGAGGTCGTTCTGCGCCTGCACCGCCACCGCGTCATTGCTGTGAATCGCCCCGCCGACGACGACGCCGGGAGGGAAGCCGGTCACGGAGGTGCCGGGGCTCACGCCCACATTGCCGTTGACGGTGCTCGGTCCGGTGTTCGTGACCGCGGAGCCGCCGAGGACGCCGAAGTTCTGCGCCGTTCCGAGGGAGATCTGCGCGGCCGCGGGAGTTGCGGCCAGCAGGAGGAATGCAATACCGAGGAACGCGACAGATTTCGTGGGCATGGGAGGCTTCCTTTCGCCTGCTGCTCGCGCCTGTAGTTCCGCGACGCAGCGATCATTTCACGAGCCGGGTAATTCGGCAAATAAATCATGATTTCTCGCGATCCATCAGGGCTGCCGCGCGACGTATCGCCGCGCACACGTTGTCGTGACCGAATCGTGAACCGCGCTGCTGCAGCATGCGCGCGGTCCTAGAATCCCTCGCATGCGTACAGTTCTCTGCGCCCTGTTGCTCGTGCTGGTCTCGTCGGTTGCGGCGCAACCGGTCCCGGTGCAGCTCGAATCGAAGGTCATGTCTGAAACGCGCACCATCCTGGTGCGCACGCCGGCGTCGTATGCCGGCGGCACGCGTGCCTATCCGGTCCTCTACCTGACCGATGGCGACCGGCAGATCGGCCACACCGCGGCCGTCGTCGACTTCCTCGCGCGCGAAGGGCGGATGCCCGAGGTCATCGTCGTCGGGATCAGCAACACCGACCGCACGCGCGACCTCACGCCGACGAAAGTCGAGAGGTTCGGCGGCAACTTCGCCACACCCACCAGCGGAGGCGGCGACCGCTTCCTCGACTTCATCGCCACCGAAGTCATCCCGTACGTCGAGAAGAACTACAGGACGCAGCCGTATCGCGTCTTCGCCGGACACTCGTTCGGCGGCCTCTTCGCCATGCACGCGTTCCTCACGCGCCCCGGCCTCTTCAACGGCGTCATCGCCGTCAGCCCCACGCTGACGTGGGACAACCGCTACGTCTACCGCCGCGCGCAGGAGTGGGTGAAGAAGACGCCGGAGCGTCCGGTGACGCTGGTGGTCTCCGTGGGGAACGAGGGGGAAGAGCTCGACCGCGAGCTCGACGCGCTGAAGTCGCTCCTGCAGAAGAGCGGACCGAAGTCGCTGGAGCTCGAGTTCGTCCGCTATCCCGACGAGGACCACGGCTCGGTCGTGCTGCCGACGCACTACGCCGGCCTGCGCAAGGTCTTCGAGCCGTTCCGCTTCGTCCTCGGCCCTCCCACCGACGACCCGAAGAAGCTCTACGCCCGCGCGCGCGAGCATTTCGCGAAGGCCTCCGCGCGGGTCGGGTTCGCGGTCCCGATTCCGGAGCAGACCACGAATGCCATTGGCTACCGCCTGCTGCAGGCGGGTCACGTGCAGGAGGCGATCGAAGTCTTCCGCGCCAACGCGGAGGCCTGGCCGGCATCGGCGAACGTCTACGACAGCCTCGGCGAGGCGCAGGAGCGCGCCGGCGCCTTCGAGCAGGCGCTGGCCAGCTATCGCCGCGCCGCCGCCATCGGCAAGACCACCAACGACCCGAACCTGGCGGTGTACGAGCAAAACGCGGAGCGGGTCGCCAAGCGCTGACTCCAGTCCCCTCTCCCCGCGCGCGGGGAGAGGGTCAGGGTGAGGGGTCACTCCTCGCAGCGGGCCACGTCCCCTCACCCTAACCCTCTCCCCACTGGCGTGGAGAGAGGGGACTGGCCCCCGTACCGCCGCGCTTGTCCGGATGGGTGGAAGGGTCTGTACAATGCCATCCTTCATGCACGCGTTCCGGCGAGTGGCCTTGCGTCTGGCCATCGGCGTTCTGCTGACGCAGCTCTGCGTCGTGGCGGCGCTTGCCGTCGCGCCGGCGTTCTGCTGCGAGCCGGCGGTCACGCCGGGCACCGGGCTGCCGGACTGCTGCAAAGGCGACGGCCACTCCTGCCCGCTGAAGAAGCTCGCCTCCTCCTCCGATGACGGCGAGGGCGGCGCGAAGATGCGCGGCTGCATGTCCACCGACGAGCGCATCGCCTCGCTGCTCTTCGGCTCCGTCGGCGTGCTCGTCTCCGTCGAGCCGCTGCCCACGCCGGCCGTCGTCGCCTCGCTCGAGAGCGGCAGCGTGTACGAGCCGCAGCGCCTCGCGCCCGCCGACTCACCCCCTCCCCGCGGCTGACGCTCTCCGTCCCCGCAGCCGGATTCCCCGGGAGGCCATGCCATGAATGGGTGCAGGCGAGTCATCGCCTTTGTCTTGCTTTGCTGTGCCGCGCAGGCGCAGAGCGTGGGAAGGATCGAAGGCCGCGTCGCCGACGCGGCCGGCCAGCCGAGTGCCGGAGCGACGGTCGAAGTACGGCGCACGAATGGCGAAGCCGTGCAGGTCACCACCGCGGCCGACGGCACGTTCGCCGTTCCGTCGCTGCAGGCCGGAACCTACGTCGTCGCGCTCCGTGAAGCCGACGGCAGACTCCGCGGCCATCGCACCGTCAAAGTCGCGAGCGGCGCCGTCGCGCGCGCCGACCTCGAAGTCGAGCTGCAGTTCTCCGACTCCGTCACCGTCACCGAGTCGCGCAGCGCGCGCCTCAAGAGCGAGACGCCCGCCAGCGTCGGCAGCGTGACCTCCGAGACGATCGCCGAGACGCGCCCCTCGCATCCCAGCGAGATCATGGGCGGCGTCGCAGGCGTCTGGGTCAACGTCACCGGCGGCGAGGGACACCAGACCGCCATCCGCCAGCCGCTCAACACCAACCCCGTCTACCTCTTCCTCGAGGACGGCGTCCCCACGCGCTCCACCGGCTTCTTCAACCACAACGCGCTGTACGAGGTGAACCTCCCCGGCGCCGAGGGGATCGAAGTGACCAAGGGCCCCGGCTCCGCGCTGTACGGCAGCGACGCCATCGGTGGCGTGGTCAACGTGCTGACCCGCTCCGCGCTGGAGCAGCCGGGCGTCACGCTCAGCCTCGAGAGCGGCAGCGCCGGCTGGCGCCGCGCCCTCGGCGACGTGAACTGGACGCGCGGCCGCCACGGCCTCCGCGTCACGCTCAACACCACCGAGTCCGAGGGGTGGCGCGCCGCCACCGACTACAGCCGCCAGAGCGGCACGCTGCGCTGGGACTTCGTGCGCGACAGCGAAGTCTTCAAGACCCTCTTCGCCGCCAACCGCATCGACCAGCAGACCGCGGGCAGCTCCGCGCTGCCGGAAGTCGACTACCTCGCCGAGGCCGAGGCCAACCTCACGCCCATCTCCTTCCGCGCCGTCGAAGCCGTGCGCCTCTCCACCGACTACCACCGCCTGGCCGGCAGGACCGCCATCAACGTCATCCCCTACGTCCGCTACAACGCGATGGACCTCCTCCCGAACTGGACGCTCACGTTCGATCCGACGGTCTCCGAGTCGCAGAACCACTCCTTCGGCGTGATGGCCAAGGTCGAGCGCGAGCTGCCGTGGTGGGAGGGACGCGCCGTGGCCGGCATCGACACCGACTACAGCCCGGGCGGCCGCTTCGAGTACGTCATCCGCCCGCAGACGTCTCCCTCGGGGCTCCCGAGCAATCGGGCCGCGTTCACGTCCTACACGCAGGGTGCCACGGTCTACGACTACGACGTCACCTACCGCGCCGCGTCGCCGTACGTGCAGCTCGAGCTCGCGCCCGTGAAGCGGCTGCACGTCAGCGCGGGACTGCGGCTCGACGACATGTCGTACGACTACGACGACCTGCTCGAGAGCGCGCCGACGGCGCGGCACCGCCGTCCCGCCGACGGCTCGCGCAGCTTCCGCCATCTCAGCCCGAAGCTCGGCCTCACGTACCAGCTCACCGGGAGCCTCAGCGCCTTCGCGGCGTACCGGCACGCCTTCCGCGCGCCGTCCGAGGGGCAGCTCTTCCGGCAGGGCAGCGCGCGCAACACCATCGATCTGGATCCGGTGAAGGCGGAGAACCTCGAGCTGGGCGTGCGCTTCCTGCCGCACTCCGGCCTGTCGCTCGACCTCTCCGTGTACCGCCTCGACAAGCGCGACGACATCCTCTCGTACCAGAGCCCGGTCGATGGCGCGACCGAGGCCGTCAACGCCGGCCACACGCGGCACACCGGCATCGAGCTCGCCGCGAAGATGACTCCCGCGCGCTGGGCCGCGCTCGCGCTCAGCTACTCGTACGCGAAACACACTTACGAGGAGTGGGTGGTCGACCCCGTCGCCCGGATCGACTTCAGCGGCAACGAGCAGGAAGTCGCGCCGCGGCACATGGGCACGGCCATGCTGCGCGTCGGCCCGTGGGCGAATACCACCGCCGCGCTCGAAGCCACGTGGCTCGGCAGGTACTTCATGGACGCGGCCAATACGAACGAATACGACGGCCACGTGCTGGCCAATCTCCGCGTGCAGCACGACTTCCCGCGCGGCATCCGCGGCTTCGTCAAGGCCATGAACCTCTTCGACGCCCTGTACGCGGAGTCGGCGTCGTACACCATCGCCCGCGGCCGCGAGTTCGCGCCCGGACGCCCGCGCACCTTCTTCGCCGGAATCGAATTCACCTGGAGAGCCCGATGATCCTCGGAGTGGTTTTCTCGGCCGTGCTGCTGGCGGCCACCCATCAACACGCGACCCCGCAGAAAGGGATGCGCACGCCGACGGTCGTCTTCGACGCGAAGGCGCAGGCGTGGCGCGTCTGGATCGACGACGACCACGTCCTCGTCAGCACGTCCGCCGACCGCGGCAAAAGCTGGCGCGCCGCCACGCGCGTCACCCGCGAGCCGGAGAAGATCGACGCGAACGGCGAGAGCCGCCCCAAGATCGCCCTCGGCACGAAGAACGAGGTGTACGTGACGTGGACGCGCAGCGGCACGAAGCCCTACACCGGCGACGTCCGCTTCGCCCGCTCGCTCGACGGCGGCAAGACCTTCGAGGCGCCGCGCACGATCAACGACGACGGCGTCGAGACCGGCCACCGCTTCGACGCCCTGGCCGTCGCCGCCGACGGCGCGGTGCACATCGCCTGGATCGACAAGCGCGACCTCGACCGCGCCAAAGCGGCGAAGCAGGCGTACGAGGGCGCGGCGCTGTACTACACGCTCAGCCGCGACCGCGGCGCCACGTTCGCGAAGAACCGCAAGATCAAGGACAACGTCTGCGAGTGCTGCCGCGTCGCCACCGCGTTCGACGCCGGCGGGAAGCTCCTCTTCGTCTGGCGCGACGTCATGAGCGGCAGCATCCGCGATCACGCGCTGGTGCGCGTCTCCTCGAACGGCTCCGTGGAAAAAGTGCAGCGCGCCACCGCCGACGACTGGAAGATCAACGGCTGCCCGCACCACGGTCCCGCGGTCGCGGCCGGCGCGGACGGCGTCACGCACATGGCGTGGTTCACCGGTGCCGGCCCCGAGGGGGCGGGGACGTTCTACGGCCGCCTGTCGGCCGATGGCCGTCCCCTCGGCAAGCGCGTACGGCTGACCTCGACGGTGAACGGTCACGCTGCCGTCCACGTCCGCGGATCGCACGTGACCGTGGTGTGGAAAGAGAATGCCTCCGAGAGTGGTTCGTCCATCGTGGCCGCGGTGTCGAAAGACGGCGGCGCGACGTTCGGACCGCCGCGTCCGGTCGCCGCGACCTCCGGCCTGTCGGATCATCCGCTGCTCGTCGCCGCGCATGACGGCCTCTACCTGTCATGGTTCGCGGCGGCGGAAGGACATCGCCTCGTGCGTCTCGAAAGCTAGATCGACTTTTATGACCCATCGTCTCCGCGGCCTCGCCGCCCTGCTCTTCGTCTCCACGCTCGCGTACGCCCACAGCAGCATGGACCTGACCGCGCGCGTGTCGATGCCGCCGTTCCTCCGCGCCGGCACCACCGAGCGCATCGAGGTCATCGCCGACGTGCGCGCCTTCGATCCCGCCTCCGGCGTGACCCTGACCGTCGATACGGACACGGGGACGTTCGCCGGCTCGAGCCAGGCCTCCTTCTGGCGCTGCACGCGCGAGCCGAAGCGCCTCCGCTGCGTGGCCGACGAGGCCGCCGCCGGACCGCACGTGTTCCAGGTCGACCTGACCACGCCGGCGACGGGCTCGGTCAAGGTGACGGCGACGTTCGAGTCGATCTTCAGTGGCGATCCGAAGCCGGCCGACAACAAGATCTCCGAGACGAGCCGCGTCTACGCGCCCGCCTCGTGCGGCACGCAGGCGCCGGCGACGCTGGCCGCGACGCCGTCGCGCGGCGGGGTCGAGCTGAGCTGGTCCGCCGTGCCGGGCGCGGCGTCGTACGAAGTCTTCGCCTCGCTCGACGGCGAGACGCCGCGCCGCATGACCGCGACCGCCAACACCGCGACGACCGCGCGCTTCACCGGCGGCGGCGAGGTGACGTGGTTCGTCCGCGCGAGCTTCGACGGCTGCCCGTCGACGGAGAGCGGGAGCGCCACGTTCGACCACCCCGCGGCCGCGCCGCGTCTGACCGTTTCCTCGATCCGCTCGGAGTCGCTGGTCGAGCCGGTGGCGGTGGCGCTCGAAGACGATCACGTGGTCGTCGGCGACGCGTCGCTGCGCTCGCTGCGCTCGTACCACATTCCCAGCGGCGCGCTGTTCGACCAGCCGCTGACGGGCGAAGCCTCGACCCCGCGCCTCGCGCTGGACGGCGGCATCGCCGGCGGCCCGGGCGGCTATCTCTACATCGCCGACCGCTCCAATCACCTCGTCCGCTACGTCTATCCCGACACCCGTGGAACCTTCCCCGCGATCGGCACCGCCGGCTCGGCGGGCATGAGCGACGGGCTCGGCAAGGCCGCGCGCGTGCGCTCGCCGCTGGGCATCGTCTCCGACGGCAGCTCGCGGATCTTCATCTCCGACGGCAACAACACGATCCGGCGCATGGTGTTCGACGCGCCGAAAGGGGAGTTCTCGTCGACGACGTTCGTGGCCGCCTCGGCCGGTCTCGACGATCCGGCCGGCCTGGCCATCGACGCCGTGGGGAATCTCTACGTGGCCGACCGCGGCAATCATGTCATCCGCCGCGTCTCTCCCTCGGGCGAGCTGACGACGGTCGCCGGCGTGATGGACACGGCCGGTCATCGCGACGGCGACGCCGCGCAGGCGCTCTTCAACCAGCCGTTCGGCATCGCCGTCGACGCGTGGGGCAGCCTCCTCGTGACCGAGGAAGGGAATCACACCGTGCGCAGGATCGCGCCGAACGGCACGGTCACCACCGTGGCCGGCGCGCCCGGCCAGCCCGGCAACGCCGACGGCATCGGCGACGGCGCACGCTTCAACCGCCCCGCCTTCCTGACCATCACCGAGGACGGCACGATCTGGATCGCCGACCGCGGGAACGGCACACTGCGGCGCGCGGTCTTCTCCGTGTCCGGCCCGAAACGCCGCTCCTCGAGAAACTGATCAGCCGCCGATCAACCGCACCCGCAGGAACACCGCCCGGCTGTTCGGATCCTCTCCATAGAAGGGATCCAAGGCCTCCGGCGTGTCGTGCATGGTGTAGTTCGCCCCGGCGCCCACGCGCAGCGGCGCCCGCACCCAGAAGTCGAACGTGTACCCGACCAGCAGCGACTGCACGAGGAACGTCGGGATCACCGGCGGCACCGGCGGACGGATGGGCGAGTGCACGTGCGGAAAGAGCTCGTCCTTCTCCACGCGCTCGTAGCGCGTGCTGATCCAGTGGCGGTCGCCGACGCGCAGCAGCGCCTCGCCGAGGTAGGCGTCCAGCCGCTGGTCGAACCACTTCTTGTGGTTGATGCCGTAGACGAGCGACGTGGAGAGATGCGCGCGCGAGAAGGGATGCTCGTACGCCACCGAGGCGGTGGTGCGGGCCACGTCGCCCGGCTCCAGCGCCTCCGGCTTTTTCAGCTCGCCGTGCGAGACCTGCGCGACGAGGTTCGGGGTCGGCGCCCAGCTCAGGCGCGTCGACCACGAGTCGATCGGGCCGAGGTCGATGTCCCAGCGTCCCTCGTCCGGCTCGGCGCCGTGGAAGCCGCTCACCTCGAGGGCGAACGCGCCGCGGCGGTAGCCGGTCGTGATCACCGTCGAGGCGATGTGCGTCGAGTCCTGGTTGTGGTGGCTGAGCACCGCCTGCGGGATCTCGGCGGCCGAGGGGCGGTGCGGGAACGCCACCGGGCCGAGGGCCGCGTCGCCGTGCGGCGCGAGATAGACGTAGCCGATGCCGCCGCCGACCGGCCGCGCGTACTCGGCCGCCAGCTCCATGAAGAAGTCGTGCGGATGCTGGCCGTCGATGATGGCCCGCCCGTCGGCGGTCTCGCCGGTCTGGAAGAGGAGCGGATAGCGCTTGTCCCGGATGGTGGCCGGCTCGAGGCTGAGCATGGTCCGGAGCTGTACCGCCCCGCCCCACATCTCCTTCGACGCCGCGGCCATGACCCAGTTCGTGGAGAACGTGTCGTCGCCGCCGCGCGGCCCGCTCTGCTGGATGTGATTCGCGAAGGCCACGCCGTGCAGCATCACGTGCCACGACCCGGCATTGAACATCCGCATCTCCATCGGGGCCGCGGCCGGCATCAGCGACGTGCCGGACCCCTGCTGGTGAAAGAACCCGGCCAGACTCGGTGTCTCGGCCGCCGCGAGGGGAAAGGAGAGGAGGGAGCCCAGGAGAAGGGAAAGGGCGATGGGGCGCATAGGCGCGACAGTGTAGCGAATCACCTCCCGGATTCGCGCACCGGGAGACGATGTTCATTTCGGAACCTGCTTCGGTAGTGGCCCGGCGTCATGCCGTAGGCGGCCTTGAAGGCGCGGTAGAAGGTCGGGTGCGTCCCGAAGGCGCTCATGGCGGCGATGTCGACGACCGAGTAGGAGGTGGTGAGGAGGAGCTGCTCGGCGTAACGGAGCTGCCGCTCGCGCAGGAAGTCGCGCAGGGGGACGCCGAGGACGCCGGAGGAGACGCGCGCGACGTACTGGCGGGTGAGCTCGAGGTGGCGCGCGAACTCGTCCGCCCGCGCGGCCGTCTTTCGCTTGTAGCAGTCGCGCAGGTAGAGGTCCGCGGCCCGGTCGAGCCGCTGCCGGAGGGTGTGGGGAGAAGGAGAGCGTCCGCGAGGCCTCACGCCCGAGGAGTGGCGGAACGCCGGATTCTCCACCCGGTTCGGCCGGGTAATTTTTGAGGGTGAGGCGATCGTGGGTCATGCCGCGACCCACGATTGCCATCATCCGCCTGGGATGCCGATTCGCGACATGAGCCACAACGTGAAATCGGCTTCGGTGACACCATTCGGAACACCGATCCGCGCTTCGAGCCACGTCGTGAACTCGGCCCAAAGACTGGCGTCGTCCATTTGGCTCGCGGTGGCGCTCGGCGCGATCAGGACGACGATCAGCAGCCACGCCGCAGCGGTTCGGGGAAAGACACCTCGCATAAGCCCTCCTTTCGGTCACAGGAGTGCGGCGAAGCTGCGATTCTTACAGTGATCCGGGAGGAACGAAGGCCAGGTCAGGTTGAATGTCCACCCGGAAGTACTTGGTGAGGCGATCGTGGGTCATGCCGCGACCCACGATTGCCATCATCCGCCCGGGACGCCGAGACGCGACATGAGCCAGACCGTGAAATCGACTTCGATGGCTATTGCCACTCCGCCCGGCACGACAAGACGCGACTCCAGCCACGTCACGAACTCGACCCACAGACTCGTGTCCGCTGTTGCCTCGGACGCAAACGCGCTCGGCGCGAGCAGAATGGCGAGCAGTAGCCACACCGCGGTGGTCCTGAAAAACACACCTCGCATAAGCCCTCCTTCCTTATAGGAGTGCGGCGAAGCGACGATTCTTACAGTGCCGCGGGAGGGACGAAGGCGAGGTCGGGCTGAACGTCCACCCGGCGGAAGTACTGGCGGATGTAATCAATGAGAGTCGGTGTGACGTTACTCATGGCTGCAGCCTGTTTGAGGTAGTCGGCTGCGGTCACTGCGCCTGTCACCATGCCTGCATCTTTGAAGAGCTTGACGATGTTGCCGGCAGTTTGTCGCACCTCGCGAGGCTGCTCGAGCAAGAGGAATGTTTCCATGAGATCGAGCGTGACCAGAGCAGCGTCGGAGACGGCGTCGAGCTTCTCGAACTCCTCTCGGACCTCTCGCAGCCGCCGGACCGCGTTGTCGTAGCGGCCCTCGCGCTGCACGACCAGGGCGAGGCCCCATCGGCATCGAAGTTCCTCGGACATGATGTTGAGGTCGCGAAACGCGAGCATACCCTGATGGAAGTACTGCGTTGCCCGCGCAAGATCACGTCTTTCGAGGAAGCAGTAGCCGAGCACCTGCGCCTCGCGTGCGATCCAGGTGATGTTGTTGGTTGATTCTCCGTATGCGTAGATGGAGTCGAAGATCGACTGCGCCTGTCCGATCTCGTGTCGCTCGAACGCGATGCACCCCTGCAGATGGCGCGAACGCAAGTAGAACTCCGTCTGGCCAAGCTGCGCGAAGATCGCGGTGCTCTCCTCCGCGTGCCGCTCCGCCGTTTCGTACATGGCTTGGTAAAAAAGGACGGTTGCCCGGATGAAGGTGATGCTCGCAAGGTCCAGCTCCGGACGAGGCAACTCGCGGTACGCCCGCTCGGCGCGATCGAGCGCTTCGAGTGCCGCGCTGAACCGGCCCAAGTGCCGATTCGCATTCGCCCGCTGCTTCCAGGCCAAGCCCCGCAGCGCTGCGATATCGGCCGGTGTGTAAATGGCCATCGACAGCATGCCTACAATCGCGCTGGCCGTCTCCGCGAGAATCAGCGCGCGCCGTGGTGCGCTGTATTGCGCTTTGTCGGCGGCATCCGCGAGTTTCCGTACCACACCGCCCGTGTGGTACTCGGGCCTGGAGGCGATATCCGCCCACAGGAACGCTCCCGACGATCCGGACAGGAACCTGTCCAGCATCGATGTCAGCATTGCGTCCGCTTCCGCATCCTCGCGGCGTTTCCGCGCGGCCGCCTCGCTCAACATCCGGTAGCCGGACAGCGAGATGGCGTGGTCGGCATCCGGCCATGAGTCCTCATCCGCGATGAGGGCGTCCACTTCGCGGATGTCGTCCAGTCGTTTCCGGCACGGCTCACAGCCGGCGAGATGCGCTTCCAGCTCGACGACCCCGTCGGTGAACGACGGATCGAGCGCATACATCAGGAGCAGATGGTCATTCGGGTGTTCCGGCAAGATCGATGGCCTCACTCATTTCGCGGTACGCCGCACGGGCGCGTCCGCGGCAGTAATTCAGGAGCTGGTGGATGGAGTTCTGGGTCGTGTCGCGGGAGGCGGCGATGCTGATCGCGCTCTCGCCGTCGATGTAGAAGCGGCGCAGCGTCTCCCGGCAGCTCTCCCCCAGCCGGGAGAGCGCCGCCGACATCAGCGAGTTCCGGATGATCGAGTCGAGCAGCGCGTCATCGGACGCGGCGAAGCAGGGATCGGCGTCGCAGAACACTTTCCGCTGCGCGTCGGCCTGGCGCCAGTACTGCCGCGCCGCGTTGCAGATGCCTCCGATGAGGTACGGCCGCAGCTCGCGGACCCGGTCCGCGTGCGTGAGGTAGGTGGCGAAGACATCCTGCACCAGCTCGTCCACATCGCCGCGCGGGATGCCGAACTTCCGCATGGCGATCCTGCGGAGGAGCGGGACGTAAGTCTCGTAGAGACGGTCGAACTCCGGATCGCAGACGCCCGCCATCCCGGCCGCGGCGGTCCTCTCCGACAAACCCTCTGCGCTCGCGACGGTGATGTGCGGTTCCTCGTTCATAGGTGAGCCGGGAAGGATGCCGTTCCCTACCTCCATCGCCCTTCAGGTTACGAAATGTTCATAGACGCGCACGCCGCCGCCGTCTAAAAGAGGACGCGGACCCGCCACGAGACAGAATGCCACATCGTCCCCGCCGCCGGCCGCGCCCCGAATGGAACCGCATCCGCGAGCTCTTCCTCGGGCGCCGCGAGTCCTACGCCACCACGGAACTGCCCGCCCTCCTCGGCATCGCCGCCGCCGCCGTCCAGCAGGCCATCGACGACAAAACCATCACGCCCATCCCCGTCGGCCGCGAGCTGCGAGTGGTCTGGGAAGACGTCGTCACGCTGGCTCTCGAGCACCGCTGGACCTCGCGCCTCCTCACCGACGCCCTGCGCCGCTTCCCCCGCGCCCCCCTCCCGCCCCTCCTCCGCGTCACCCCCGCCCGCGTCACCCTCCCCCGCTACCAGTGGCACATCCTCCGCCTCCTGGCCGCCCGCCAGTCCCGCGCCGACCGCCGCGACATCACCGTCAGCGACCTCCTCGAACAAGCCGTCACCACGGCCTTCATCATGAGGATCGAGGATTGGGAAGAGCTGGAGAAATCACTCCCCGGCGTCTCTGACACGGTCAGCTGGCCGTCAGGAGAGTAACGACACCCGCATTTGTACAGGTGTGCCCGCAGGCCCTGCGGCTGCCTGAAATCACTCATTACGAATGAAGAGTCATCTGCGCTTGCGCTGCTTATCTAGGAGTTGGACGCACACGAAGCACGGTTCTCGTTGGGTCACGGGCGCAGGAACCTGAGTGTGACCATCGCTCCTTCCCCATGGAGACGGGTCCGCGGGACCGGACGACGAATTCCGTCCCTCTTCTGTTTGATCCAGCGCCGCTGCGCCTATCCTCCAGGAATGCGTGGTGCTACGCTATCTTGATGTGGCCGAGACAACCAGACGCCGGCGGTGTCAAGATCCCGAAAGTTGTCCAACAGGCCACGATCGATCGCATCTTGCGGCATGCAGAGCGATCCTACCGTGGTCGATACGACAGGCTTGAGGTGCGTTTCCGCGGTGCTCTCTGTTACATCGACGCGTATGTCGGTGCCAGTCTTCCGACAGCTGAAAGCACCGGCGCCGCAATCGAAGATGTGCCCACCCATCTGTGCCGGTTGCGTTACTTCGGAGACGAGAATCAGTGGTCCTTCTCGTTCTTTACGTACAGCACCATGAAATACGAGCTCGCCGTTTTTCCGGACGGGTCTTTCTACGGCACTCCGGAAGAAGCATTCGATGCGGCCGCCGTATATTTGTGAAATGAATGTAATCGTCACTGTTCGTACAGCGATCGGGCGAAGCCACGAGCAAATCCACAACACTCCGTAAACACAGCGGCGGGCGGTGGCGCCGAACTTCACCGCCGAAGCCCCTCTGCCGCCCATTCGGCCTGACCAGCCTCACCATGCCAGCTGATTGCGCAGCGAAGCGACGAATGCGAGGGTCCGAACGCCGTCAATCGTCCGAGCATCAGGCCGCTGGTTCCGGACGCCTCGTTATCTGCCGGCGATAGCGAGGAGGCGTTTTTATGTGAATAGTGGTCGCGCCTCGCGGTGTAAGAGCGTGTAGATCGCATACGCGCCATAGACAGTGCCGAATGGAAATGCCAGTAATAACAGGCAGCCTGCCACGATGATCACCATGCGGGCCCAATTCCGGAACTTCAGGAGGCCGACACCACCTGCGAGTGTGGAAAACGAGAGGATCGTTACCAGCGCGAAGAACAGCCGCACCGTCTCCAGGCCAGAGTTGCCGCCGCTGCTTCCGGTCACGACATACATTCCAAACGATAAGACAGAAATTGGCGCACCGATCGCGATGGACAAGTGGGCTAAGCCCCTGATCCGCCGTTCAGGAGGCGATTCAGTTACGCCCTCGAGACTGCGGCGCCGGTTCTCGGCTTGAGCCAGTACATCGGGCAAGATAGAGAAATCGCCGGCGAGAACGTCCGCAGCAGCGTTCCGTACCGCATCCGCATACATTGGTATCTGCAACTGCTGGTGAGTCTGCAACGGATCACCACGCTTGAGTCGCAATGCGCCGAGCAATAACCCCCAACAGCCGAGCTTTTCGAATGCATAATCGCGCAGAGGGATTGCGTATCTACGAGCCGCGAATAGGTTCAGTATGTTGTGACCCAGATCGCGCCCGTTATGCACGGCGTTTGCTCGGTCGAAGAAGACATCGGTCCATCTGCCGTATCCGCCACCTCGGATTGTGATCCGAGTGGTGCTGTTGGCAAACCGGATCATGTACCGCTCGGGGTCTTGATCCTCCGGTTGTTCCGTGAAGCCATAGTCAGTGATCAGATATGCGAACGCACGTCGGCATTCGTCCCTGAACTCCGTGTGTGTAAGCGGATACTTTAGCCTGTTCACGTCCACAGACCCCGATGACTGTTCGCAAAATGATACGCTAAGTGTGCAGGGGGCAGTGGTAACGCCGCCGGTACAGGAATAGTTCGACGTTCCATCGTCCAAAGCCGGCTAACGTCGTCGCCTCAGTGGCGGCGAGGCCTGGATGCTTGCGGCGGCAAGCGGCGTGACGCCGTACGTCTCGGGCAAGTCGGGCTCGCCGGCCAGCGATTCAAAGCGCGGATTGTCTTCCAACCTGTCAACGGTGTTCGCGAGATTGCGCATACTTCGAATAGTAGTCACACGGTCGGTTTCGTTCTGGACGTCTACGGCCCGCTCCGTGATGCGCGCCAATTCAAAACGTGCAGGTTTGAACCAACTTCGCTCGTGCAATCGCGATCGCGACGACGATCTCTCGCTCGGTCAAGCTTCGCCGCGATCGATTGACTGTCGCTGTCAATTCATCAGCCAATTTCCGCGAGCGCTTGAAGCACTGTTCGTTGTCGGAACGAAGCTGAGGCGCAACCCTTGTTCCGCCACCATGCGCCGCAGTTCCTCGTCGAACCGGGAACAGACGTCGCTGCCATCGGGCGTGTACATCAGGTTCCGAATTCGTTCGGCGTGGCCGCACTCTATCTCACAGTCAGGATGACACCACGAGCATGCGACGGCCTTAGGTTGAACAGGGCCAAGCGCACACGAGAAGAAGAAGCGCGCAAGCCACACGAGCCAGGTTGTGCCTGCAGCAATGATCACCGAACGACGTCAGCGACTGCGGCCGGTTCCGGGTGCCGAAGCCAGGGCGGCGCGGTGGCTGCCGCGAATGACGTTCGAAGAACCGAGCCGCGAACTGCAATCACTGTGACGCCGTGGCGCAAGCGCTGATGGAGGCAGGTCGGCTGCCGAACCAGTGCGGGCCGCGGCAGCTTCACGCCGGAGTTGGACGAAGCCGCTACGCGGCGCGCTCCGCGTTCTTGAGTGGTGATGGTCCGTTGGAGTTGAACCGATGACCGCTCGCCTTTGAGGCCCTCGCGGGAGTCCACTGATCGGATCTCATGGAAAGGAGATCGATCCATGGTCACCACTCCCTTGCGTCAACGATGCAGCAGGCGGTCAAGGTGCTCTCCCGGCGTTTTCGCACTCTCGTGAAGAATGCGATCGCCGAGGCCTATGACGACGGATCACTCGAGATCCCGCCGCACATCGCCCGAGATCGAACCGCGCTCGATCTGCTGCTCGCCTGCG
>DASPMO010000054.1:0-106772 GCA_035627015.1 Thermoanaerobaculia bacterium
TCGACCATGTGCCGACGCAAGATTTCGGCCTTCTGCTCAGACGTGAATGGGCGTCGCGTTCGCTTCTTCGACATGACGGATCTCCTTGCCGTGTGCTTAACACGGCGTTTGGTCCGTCACGTTCCGTCCGAGGCGGCACACATGTGGGCCACGTCGCGTTCGGCGTGATTGCAGAAGGAGCAGCGGATCTCGAAGGTACCGTCGGCGTTGCCGTAGTCGATCAGAGGCATGCTGGCCCCTTTTTCGCACATTTGACGACTGAATGGTCATTCATTCATACTCCGCCCGCACGAAATATCGGGCGGTACGAATCCTGTAACGGGGAGCCCCCAAAGGAGCAGCAACATGGCGGAAGTCAAGACTCAGGGCGCTGTCGAAGCGATGGAGGTCGCCGAGGCCTCGCGTGAGACGGAGTGGGAAAAGCCCTCATTCGTTGGTGACCTGTTCCTCGGCAAGGTCAACTTCGACCTGATCCATCCCTTCCCCGAGCAGCCCGCTCAGGACAAGGCGGAGGCCGACGAGTTCCTGGCGAAGCTGGAGCGCTTCCTTGCCGAGAATGTCGATGCGGACGAGATCGACCGCAAGGGCGAGTACGACTACGAGCTCTTCAAGGGCTTCAACGAGCTCGGCGCCTGGGGGATGAAGATCCCCAAGGAGTACGGCGGCCTCGGCTTCAGCGCCACGAACTACAACCGTGCCATCGGCCTCGTGGCCACTTGGTGCGGCTCGAGCGTGGCCTGGCTCTCCGCGCACCAGTCGATCGGCGTGCCGCAGCCGCTCAAGCTCTTCGGCACCGAGGAGCAGAAGAAGAAGTATCTCCCCCGCCTCGCCAACGGCGCGATCTCGGCGTTCGCGCTCACCGAGCCGGGCGTCGGCTCCGACCCCGCCAAGATGCAGACCACCGCCACGCCCACGCCCGACGGCAAGGGGTGGATCCTCAACGGCGAGAAGCTGTGGTGCACGAACGGCCTCAAGGCCGAGGTCATCGTGGTCATGGCCCAGACCCCGCCGAAGGTCGTCAACGGCAAGGAGAAGAAGCAGATCTCCGCGTTCATCCTGGAGATGGACACGCCGGGCGTCGACGTCGCGCACCGCTGCCAGTTCATGGGGCTGCGCGGCATCGGCAACGTGCTGATCAAGTTCGACAATGTCTTCGTCCCGAAGGAGAACCTCCTCTGGGGTGAAGGCCTCGGCCTGAAGCTGGCGCTGATCACGCTGAACACGGGGCGCCTGACCATCCCCGCGGGCTGCGCCGCCGGCGGCCGCCGCATGGTGGAGATCGCCCGCGACTGGGCGAACGAGCGCGTGCAGTGGGGCCTGCCGATCGGGAAGCACGAAGCGGTCGCGGCGAAGATCGCCTGGATGGCCTCGCACACGTTCGCGATGGAAGCGATCGTGTGGCTGACCTCGGGACTGGCCGACCGCGGCGACGTCGACCTCCGGCTCGAAGCGGCGATGGCGAAGCTCTTCAACACCGAGGTGGCCTGGCAGTGCGTCGACCATCTCGTGCAGATCCGCGGCGGACGCGGATACGAGACCGCCAGCTCGCTCAAGGAGCGCGGCGAGAAGGCGTGGCCGGTGGAGCGGATCATGCGCGACATGCGCATCAACCGCATCTTCGAGGGGACGAGCGAGATCCAGCATCTCTTCATCGCCCGCGAGGCGGTCGACCCGCACATGAAGCGCGGCTACAAGATCCTCCTGCCGGACACGCCGACGGGGGAGAAGGTCGCCGCGGCGGCGAAAGCGGGCGCGTTCTACTCGACCTGGTATCCGTCGCGGTACGTCGGCTGGAGCCGCTTCCCGAAACACGGCGACTTCGGCCGCCTGGCCACGCACGCCGGCTACATCGAGCGGCAGTCGCGCCACGTGGCGCGCTCGATCTTCCACGCCATGATGCGCTTCCAGGCCAAGCTGGAGCGGAAGCAGATGGTGCTCTTCCGCATCGTCGACATCGGCACGGATCTCTTCGCCATGTCGGCGACGATCAGCTACGCGTCGATGCTGGCCAGGCAGGGGAACAAGAACGCGCTCGAGCTGGCGGACCTCTTCTGCCGCGAGGCGCGCACGCGCATCGACCAGAACTTCCGCACGCTCTTCGACAACCACGACGAGCTGGCGTACAAGGTCGTGCAGAAGCTGATGAAGGGCGAGTACGAGTGGCTGGAAGGGCAGCTCGTGCAGCCGGTCGTGCCGACCGCGGAGCAGGTGGAAGAGGCGATCCGGAAGCTGGCCTGACGTAGGGCGGGCTTCAGCCCGCCCAAGCGTGCAGACCGGAGGGGCGGGCTGAAGCCCGCCCTACGTTTTCTACGGCTCCATCGGGTTCTTCCGCCCCTGCACCTTCTCCTCGTCGTCCACCGTCTCGTGCCCGCTGTACTTCATCAGGCAGTCGCGGCAGATGAGGGAGGCGCTGTTCGCGCCGGGGCGCGGCACCCAGCCGTCGCGGTGGACGGCTTCGTCGAAGCAGCGGGTGTACTCCTCGGGGATCTCGCCGACGATCTCGCGGGTCAGCTCGCACTCGCCGCACTTCAGTAAGACACGACCTTCCATCGACTACTCCGTTTCGCCCGCCGCGGGAAAGTACGGCGTGATGTCGACGGGGATGTCTTTCAACCGGGCCGTCACCGACTCGATCTCGGGCGTCGACACACCGTACTTCGAGAGCAAGCGCTGCGCCCGGGCGTAGTCGCCCAGGGCCTCGATCATCAACAGCTCCGTGGCCAGCGACTGCACGGCCGGCCGCATCTTCGCAAAGTCGACGCGGAACGTGCCGTCGTTCGCCGGGACGATCGCCCCCTGCTCGCGCAGCCAGTTCCACTGCACCGCGGTGCCGCGGCCGTGCGCCTCGTCGATGCCGAAGCGCATGGAACGGAAGTGCAGGCCGGCATACGTCGCGTAGAGCTGTTCTTCGCTGAACGCGCGCAGCAGGTTGTTGTTCATGGCGTAGAGGATGTTCCAGACGCCGAGGACGTCGGCCTTGCACTCCTCGATCGCGGAGTAGGTGTCCTTCAGCAGCAGGCGCACGTCGGTGCGCTCGCCGCCGCCGGGAGGGGTGATCAGCCCCGGCCCGAGCCCGTGCGACAGCTCGTGGAAGAGGACGAAGTTGAAGTACGCGTCGAAGTTGAGCAGCGAGCGCTGCGCCGGGTCGAGCACGCGCATGGCGATCGGCTGGCCGCTCATGCGGAACTTCGCGTCCATCACATTCTTGAGCAGGACTTTCTTCGATCCCTTCTGCTCGCGCACCACCTCGTCGTTCGGCAGGTTGAAGGCCGCCGTCTGCACGCCGCGGCGCGCGTCGCCGGCGGTGAAGACTTCCTGCACCACGCGGATCGGCGACTCCGTGCCGCGGTTCGGGTTCTTGTGCTCGTCCGGCATGGGGAGGTTCTGCTCCATGGCCGGCAGGTGCGAGGCGTAGACGGTGAGCTTCTCCGTCTCCGGACGGTCGACGACGTTGATGAACGACTGGAAGGCCGCCTTCCAGTTGAACATCGCGTCCTCGTAGACCTCGTACGGCCCGATGACCACTTCCAGCGGGCCGTTGAGGTCCATCCAGGCCATGTCGCTCTCGCGGTATTCGTCTTTCATCAGCGCGGCGGCGAGTTTCGTGAGATAGCTCCGCATCGACTCGTTGTTCGTCAGCGCCGCGGCCTCGCGGATGCGCGCCACGGCGGGCTCGAGGAATTCGCGGTAGTGCACGGAGTAGGGGATGGTCACCAGCCGGTTGCCCTGCCGGCGGACGACGGTGAAGAGCCCCTGCAGCGCGTCTTTCTGCTCCGGATGCGCGGCGATGTAGCGCTCCATCTCTTCCTTGGTGATGTCGGCCGGATAGAACGCCGCTCCCTCGGGCTTGTGGCCGGCGGCGCCGAACGGCGCGATGAACGGCTCGTCCTGCGCCAGGCGGTCCCAGCGTCCCTTGTTGGCGAGGAAGTACTCGTAGCCGGCGCGGTCGCGGTCGGAGTCCGTCACCTGCGCGGCCAGGCGCGTGCGGTATTCGGGGTTCTGCTCGGACACCTGGCGCCAGTAGATCTCGTCGATGAACTTCGACGCCTCGATGAGCTTGGCCACGACGGCGCGCTCGTTCTCGTTGAGGAGCGAACGGTCGTAGTCGATGGCGACTTTCGGCAACTGGCGGAGGCGGAGCTCGACGCCGGGAAGGACTTCGAGCTTGCCTTTCGGCGGGGCGGCGGTTTCGGTCGAGGTCTGCATGGAGGTCTGACAGGCGAGCGGCAGAAGCGCGAGTACGGCCAGGAGCTTCTTCATCGTGGATGGGATTCTATGCAATGATCGCGCTTCGCCATGAAAACGAGCGTGGTATTGTCGGCGGCAACCGAGGTTCAGGTGTGATCATCGAGTGCCCCAACTGCCGGTCGAAGTACCAGTACGACGAGGAGCGGTTCGAGCGCAAGCCGTCGAAGAAGATCAAGTGTGCCCGCTGCCAGCAGGTCTTCGAGATCCGCAATCCCGCCTTCGCCGCGCCCGGGCCGCCGCCGGTATCGGCCGGCGAGCGCACGATGGCGGGACGGACGGAGACGCCGCGCGTTGCCGACACGACCGAACAGTCGCCGATTCCGCAGCCGAGCACGAGCAAGACGGAAGTGCCGCAGCTCCCCGCGGGCAAGCGCCTCTCGCTGGCCATCCTGGACGGTCCTGACGCCGGCCATGTCTATCGCATCGACCGCCCGCGGGTGACCATCGGCCGCTCCGGTGCCGACCTCACGCTCAACGACAGCGAGGCCTCGCGCCAGCACGCGGTGCTGGAGATCCGCGACACCGCCTTCACCCTGTCCGACCTCGGCTCGACGAACGGCACGCTCGTCGGCGGGGAGAAGATCACCACGGCGGTGGAGCTGACGGACAAGTCGGAGTTCCAGGTCGGCGCGACGACGCTGATGCTGATCGTCACGGAAGACCATTGAGCGAGCTGGCTCTCCTCTGGCGGCACCGGCAGCTCATTGCCGCGCTCACGGCGCGCGACCTGAAAGCCCGTTACCGCGGCTCGGTCCTCGGCTACTTCTGGTCGCTGGCCAATCCGCTGCTGCTGCTGGCGGTCTACACGCTGGTCTTTACGAAGTTCTTCCCGACGAATGTCGTGCAGCCCTATCCGCTGTTTCTCTTCTCCGGGATCCTGCCGTGGACGTTTTTCTCCGCGGCGGTGCTGGAGTCGACGTCGTCGATCTCGGCGAACGCGGGGCTGATCAAGAAAGTGATGTTTCCGGCCGAGGCGCTGCCGCTGGTGGTCGTGCTCTCGCACCTCGTGCACTTCGTGCTGGCGGTGCCGATCCTCATCGCGGCGATCCTGGCCTTCGCGGCCATGGGAAAGTTCACGCTCACCTGGACGATCCTGCTCGCGCCGCTGCTGATGCTGCTGCAGACGATGTTCGTGGCCGGGATCGCCATGACCGTGTCGTCGGCCTCGGTGCTCTTCCGGGACCTGCGCGACATCGTGGCCAACCTGATGCAGCTCGGCTTCTTCGTCACGCCGGTGATCTACCTGATCGACAACATCCAGTCGCGCGCGCTGCGGGCCATGCTGCGCGTGAATCCGATGACGCCGTTCGTGGTGGCGTATCAGGACATCTTCTTCTTCGGGCGCCTGCCGAATCTGTCGGACACGGTGCTGGTCCTGTTCTACGCGTTCGGGTCGATGACGCTGGGGTTCTTCGTGTTCGACCGGTTGCGGGACACGCTGGCGGAGGCGATCTAACCGCCAGTCCCTCTCCCCGTTGGGGAGAGGGGACTATTTTTCGAAGGTCAATGAGGCCCAGAGGCTCTCCCACGTCACGCCTGAGTCGGGTGGCGCGGGGACCATGTGTACGCTCTTGATCAGCCACGCGCCCTGGCCGAGGTCGAAGGTGACGGTGCCCTGCGCGTCCGTGCGTGTGGTGAGGCGCTCTTTCGAGCGATTCATTGCGACGACCAGCGTATCGGCGAGCGGCTTCCCTTCGTACAACAGTTGAAAGCGCGACGCGGAGAGGGGGACGAGCTCGAAGCGCCAGCCGAGCGGTGGGAAGGTCTCGCCGCGGACCAGCGATTTCGCGAAGCGCCCGAAGCGCTCGCGCTGCACGCCGCCGGTCGGGCGGATGCGGGTCAACCCTTCTTCCTGCAGGTACTGCTCGAACTTCGCGCGCGGCATCTCGTGCAGTGCGAACTGCCTGCTCTGGTAGGTGAGCATCACCGCGCCGTTGCGCTGCACGAGGAGAACCGGTGCGCTGCCGCGCACCGGTTCCCCTTCGAAATGCTCGCCGACGCGCAGCGAGCGCGTTCCCGGCTCGATCCAGAAATCGTGCGCCAGAAGCGGCGTCGCCAGCAGCGCCAGCAGCAGAAGACGTTTCATCGGTCGGTTGCTCCACCGAAAATCGTGCGGAAGAGAGAGGTCGCCGCCGGCGCGCCGGTCGGCGGGAAGACGCCCATCAGGTACGACGCCTCGCCGGTGCGGTTGTCGATGACGGACGCGTACGGCACGACCACGCCCTCACCCTGGGTGATGCGGAAGTCGGCCGAGCCGATGTCGAACGCGCCCTGCGCGAACGAGCCGACCGGGAACTGCATGTGCGCGAACCGGCCGGCGGGGATGGTGATGCTGCGCGTGCCGACCACGCCGCCGGTGGCGTTGCGCACCGAGACCTCGATGGTCATGGCCTCGGTGGCCGAGCCGGCGCTGCCGGCCACGAAGCCGACGTTCGTCCGCGCGCCGGCGTTGCTGACGATGCCGGGGATGTAGGCGGTGGAGGTGTTGTCGGCGGTGCCGAGGCTGTTGTCGAGGAAGTCGCGCGCGGCGGGCACGGTCTGCCCGAGGGGCATCGAGTTGCTGTACGCGCGGCTGGTCACGGCGAACGGCTGGTTGCCGCCGACGATCAGCGCGCCGAGGTTGTTGGTCATGCCGCGGTGGCCGCGCATGACGTCGCGCAGTTGCACGGTGCTGCCGGGATTGACGGTGACGGAGGCGTCCGCGTCGGCGTCGCTGTTCAGCGGGAAGACGTTGTTCGTCGTGTCGAAGCCCGACTCGATGACGATGAGCTGCACGGTCAGCGGCGCCGTGCCGAAGTTGCGGATCGAGAGATCACTCATCCAGACCGCCCCATTGGCGCCTTCGACGTGGCCGACCGCGGGGATGACATACGTGTCGGCGTAATGGTTGGCGAGCGCCGGGACGCTCAGGAGAGAGACGAGCAGGAGCAGTGAGATCTTGCGCATGGGGGATCGCTCCTACTGGTTCGCGTGCGGGCGGCTGTCGAAGCCCTGGTGGGGGAGCGCCGCGTAGGGGAAGGTGGAGAGGAAGGCGCGGTCGTTGGCGTCGACGCCGTCGGTAAGCGCGTTGTTCGGAGCCTTGTTGTAGCCCTCGACGAGCACGCCCGCGACGACGCGCAGCGAGATGTCGACGACGTCGTCGGCGAGGCGGCGGCCGTTCGGGAAGCCACCGAGGTCGCCGGCGATGGCGCCGAGGCGGTTCGGCTGCGCGGTGACCGGCACGGCCACGTTGAGGCGGATCATCTCCGCGGGAACGACGTTCGGCGGCTGGTTCGCGCCGGGGAGGCCGGTCAGGAAGACCTGCACGAGGTCGTTGCGCGGCGCGGGCGGCACGTCGACGCCGTACAGCGCGTTCATCAGCGTGGCCGTCTCGGGATTGAGGATGCGGTTGCGGAACGTCTCGTTCGAGGTGAAGAGCGGCGCGTCACCGGCGGGCTCGGAGGCGTTGAAGATGTCCTTGAACGCGAGCGAGGTGACGACTTCGTTGACCAGCGGCATGCCCAGGCGCGAGACCTGCGCGACGCCGCCGATGCTCTGGCGCCGCGTGGCGCCGGTGTTGAGGATGGTCACGCGCGAGCGGCTGGACGAGGCCCACACGCCGATGACGGCGTTCGCCGCGGTGGGAGCGGCCGGGGCGGTGCCGCCGGCGACGAGCTGTTCGATCGGAATCTGGATGGCGATGGTGTGCACGTTGTAGCCGCGCAGGCCGTCCACTCCGGCGGCGGAGGAGGCCATCGGCGGCACGCGGTGGAGCTGCTGGATCGGGCGGAGCGTGAGCAGGTCGACGATACCGCCGATGTCGACGAAGAACGGATCGTCGCGCGGACCGGCGAAGACGCGTCCGCCGTTGTTGGAGAGGCTGAAGACGGCCGCGTTGGCCAGCGCCGCGTAGTCGGGCGTCGATTTCGGCCCGATGTTGGGCGGTGCGACCTGGAAGGTCGTGCCAAGCGAGGTCTGTGTTCCGCTGCGGCGCGCCCCGGCGATGCGCGTGACGGTGTAGAACTGGCGGACGTTGAGGTCCGCGTCGTCCAGCGTCAGCACGGGGCCGATGTTGTACAGGAACGTGTTCTGGTTTCTGACCTCGGTGCGGAACTGGAACTGGTAGGTGATGTCCTCCTTGGCGTCACCGTTGTTGTCGATGTGGATCTCGTACACGCCCGCCGGCGAGAAGTTGTAGAAGTTCGGCCCGTTGGCCGGCTCTTCGAGCGGGATGTAGTTCGCCAGGATGGTGACGGTGTTCGGTGCGTCGGGACTGCGGAAGACATACACGTCGGTGTTGTCCATCGTGGGGTCTTCCGTGATCAGCGGTGCCTCGCGATGGGAGGAAGCGAACGTCAGTATCGGGAACAGCAGTGCGAGTAGAAGGGCGTGTTTTCTCATGCCGGGGCGCTGCTGCACGACGAAATCCCAACGTGCCACACGGACGTAAGAAAAGGTTGAGGGTGCGCGCTCCCGTACACAACGAACGCTGACACTGGCCCGCGCAATGTAAAGAGAGAAAGGCGATGCGAATGCTCGATCGCCACTTCCGCGCCGTACTGGACAATGCAGCCGACGGCGTGCTGATCGAGGCGGGCGAGCGCATCTCGTACGTGAACGATCCGTATGCGCGCATGCTCGGCTACCGCAGCGTGACGGAGCTTTCGGACGCGACGATCCGCGATATCGCCCATCCCGAGGATTTCGAGCGGCTCTCATGGTTCGGCCACTGCCGGACGATGGGGAAGCCGGCGCCGACGCGCTATTCGTTCCGCGCCCGCGGCCGCGGCGGCATCGTGACGTTCGACGCCACGGTGTCGCTGACGCGCGTCGACGGCGAGATCCTGATCATGACCGTCGTGCGCGAGGTGCCCGAGGCGTGCGCGGCGGCGGAGTTCTCGCTGCCCGGACTGCAGCGCCTCTCGCCGCGCGAGCTGGACGTGTTGCGGCTGCTGCTGCAGGGGAAGCGCTCGAAGGAGATCGCGGCGATGTGGAATGTGTCGGAGAAGACCATCGGCACGCACCGCAGCCGGGCCTTCCAGAAGCTCGCGCTGCGGAGCGATCTCGATCTGTTCCGCCTCGCCGCGGAGATGGGCGCGCTGTGAGGGTGCCAAACGTAGGGCGGGCTTCAGCCCGCCTCTCTCGTGGCGCGGGGACGGGCTGAAGCCCGTCCTACGTTTGGCACCCTTCTTCACGGCTGGTACTCCGTGGCGGAGATGAAGCGGCCGTCATTGGTGGTGTTGGCGACGACGACGGCGTAGCAGACCGCGGCCTCGCTCGGCGTGAAGCGCACGAAGCCGTCGCTCACGATCTGCGGGATGGCGGTCTGTCCCCACGCGTGCGGGGGGAGCGTCAGCGTGACGGTTCCGATGGTCTGCGTGCCGCTCTTGTCGAAGACCGTCGCCGTGACGCTGTTCGCCGCGGCGGACTGGTTGAAGCAGCCGATGTTCGTGCGCGAGGTGGAGTCGACGGTGACGCCCGCGCTGAACGAGCGCGAATTCGAGCCCGCGAACTCCAGCGACGGCACGGGCGTGCTGTACCCGCCGCTGCGCACCTCGCTGTTGACGATGAAGCGGTTGTTCGGCGACGGGCTGCGGAACGTCACCGCGCCGCCGCCCGTGTATTGGAAGACGTCCTGGAGAAAGTTGGTGTAGGTCTTCAGCTCTCCCGCGGCGAGATTGATCATCGCGTCGCGCTTCGTCCCGTTCGCGTCGTACAGCGAGACGGAGACGGCGTACGCGGACGAGGTCGGGTTGAACAGCGCCACGTAGCTGGTGAAGCGCGCGCTGCCGATGCCGGTGACGTTGGCCATCACCGGGACGGTCTGCTGGTCGGAGGCGAAGGTGTTGTTGGACCGCGGCCGCTGCGCGAAGAGCGGCAGGGTGAGCATCAGTGCGAAAAGAATTCGTTTCATGGCGTTCTCCTTCAATCACGGCTGCGCGCCGGCGGGGTTGGGGATGTCGGGCACGGTCGGCACGTTGGTGCCGCCGTGGCCCTGCAGCAGTCCGTTGTGCGCGGGGGCGAGGAAGGGGAAGCGGTTGAGGAAGTTCTTGTCGTTCACTTCCACCCCCTTCGACAGCCCCGCGGCGGGATCGCCGGCGGCGATGAGGCTGACCAGCACGGTGTTGACGTTGACCTGATGGCGGTTCGGCGCGCTGCCGCCGCCGAGGCGCCGTCCGTTCGGGAACGACGAGTCGATCGCCGCGTCGAGCGTGATGACGTCGCCGGTCGAGCCGTCGGCCACCGGGATCGGCCTGCCGAGATTGATGGCGTTGATGATGTCGAGGCGCGGACCCTTCAGCGTCGCCACTGCGGAGTCGGGGACGCCGAGGGCCTTGTAGATGCCGAGTGCCTCGAGGTCGCGCACGAGCACGGGGAAGAGCACGTCCGCGCCGAAGCGGGTCACGTCCTTCATCGGATCGCTGCGCAGGTAGAGCGTGTGCCGCTGCGTGCCGACCAGGCCGGCGTTGAAGAGCGGCAGCGCGTTGCGGCCGACCTGCACGTAGTTGCCGGCACCGCGCACGCCGGTGATGTTGTTGTTCACGTCCACCATCTGGATGGCCTGGCGGCTGATGCTCGTCCAGATGCGCAGCAGGCTGTCGGTGGACGTGGCCTGCAGCTGCCCGTTGTGCGGGATGCCGTCGGGGAAGAGCTCGGAGGTGGGGATCTCCAGGGCGATGGAGAAGACGTTGAAGCCGGTGAAGACGTCTTCGATCGGCGTGCTGCGCGCGCCCTGGATGCCGCCGAGATCGCCGCGCCCGAGGTTCACCAGGTCGAAGATGCCCTTCTCGTCGAGCTGATAGGGGTCGTCGAACTGGCCGGCGATGATGCGCGCGCCGTTGCTGAGCGTGTGGATGTGCGTGTCGACGAAGGCCTGATCGTAGAGCGCGTTCTGCCGGCTGGCGGGATTGCCGGAGTCGTAGCCCTGGAACGCGCCGAGGCCGTAGACGAGGCGGTCGGTCTGCGGGCCGTGGTTGTTCGGGAGGACTTTGAGGTCGCTGCCGAGGACCGCGGCATTGGGGTGTCCCGGCGCCATGACGCGCGTGACGGTCATGGTCTCGGTGCCGCCGGTGAGCTGCCACAGGAGCTCGTTGCCGCCGCCGAGGGGATCGGTGGCGCTCGGCGCCGCCTCGGCCGGCAGGGTGTTCTTGAACTCGACGCGGTAGACCGCCACGTCGCGCAGGCTCGTCCCCTTGCCGATGTGGAGCTCGTAGCGATAGCCATTGCACGCGCGGAAGCCCTGGTTGCCCTGCCCCGGCTCGTGCAGCGGGTTGAAGTTCATGATCAGGTAGAGCTTGTCGTGCGTGCCGTCCGAGACCCAGGCGTAGGTGTCGGTGTTGTCGGCGCACGGCTCGTTGAGGACCGCGAATGCCTCGCGGTGACTGGAGGCCTGGGTGATCGGGACGATGAAGGCGAGCAGGGCGATGAGCAGCCCTTCGATCAGTCTGACGTATCTCATGCGTGTTCTCCTTTGAATGCGCTGCCTACGCGCGCGCTCCAATCCGCGGATGCCCGGCGGCCGTAGGAATTCATGGAGACGCGAATGCGACCGCTGCTCGACCGGAGTTTCCGCGCGGTGCTGGATCACGCGCCCGACGGCGTGCTGGTGGAGTCGGGCGACCGCATCGCCTACGTGAATGCGGCCTACGCGCGAATGCTCGGCTACGCGCAGCCGGCCGACCTGGCCTCGGCCACGATCGGCGACATCGCCCATCCCGACGAGCTCGACCGCCTGATCTTCTTCGGCCGCTGCCGCGCCGAGGGGAAGCCGGCGCCGACGCGCTACACCTTCCGCGCCTGCTCCCGCGGCGGCGACGTGATCACCCTCGACGCGAGCATCTCCGCCGCCTGTGCCGAGGGGAGCCTGCTGATCACGACCATCGTGCGCGAGCTGCATCCCGTGCGCCGCGCGCTGGAGCTGCCGGGGACGAAGCAGCTCTCGCCGCGCGAGCGGGAAGTGGTGGAGATGCTGCTGGAGGGGCGGCGCTCGAAGGAGATCGCGCTGCGCCTCGACGTATCGGAGAAGACGATCTGGACCCACCGCGCCCGCGCCTTCCAGAAGCTCGGCGTGCGGGGCGCGCACGATCTGTTTCGGATGGCGGTGGAGGCGAGGGCGTTCCTGTCATCCTGAGCCGCGCAGACGGCGAAGGATCCCCCGCCTACGGAGCGGGCACGGGTTTCAGCAGGGGGTCCTTCGCCGTCTACGCGGCTCAGGATGACAATCGCGTGACACGGTAAACTCACGCTCGGTGTCCGACTTCGCCATCTCCGTCGAGAACGTCTCGAAGAACTACCGCCTCTGGGGGCGCCGCTCGCAGTTCGCGACGCTCAAGAGCGCGCTCCTGAAGCGCGAGCTGGCGCCGGCCGCGGATGCCTCGGTGCACGCGCTGCGCGATCTCTCGTTCACGGTCGACAAGGGGGAGGCGTTCGGGATCATCGGGCGCAACGGCTCCGGCAAGTCGACGCTGCTGAAGCTGATCTCCGGCATTCTCAAGCCGACGTCGGGGAAGCTGAGCGTGAACGGGCGCATCGCGGCGCTGATCGAGCTCGGCGCCGGCTTCCATCCCGAGATCACGGGGCGCGAGAACATCTTCATCAACGGGATCATGCTCGGCCTCACCCGCCGGGACATCGAGCAGCGCTACGAGAAGATCGTCGAGTTCTCCGGCATCCGCGAGTTCATCGACCAGCCGGTGAAGACGTACTCCTCCGGCATGTACGTGCGCCTCGGTTTCGCCGTGGCCGTGCACGTCGACCCCGACGTCCTGTTGATCGACGAGGTGCTCTCGGTCGGCGACGAGGAGTTCTCCGCGCGCTGCGTGGCCAAGATCCAGGAGATGAAGTACCGCGGCGTGACGCTGCTCTTCGTCACCCACCAGCTCGACCAGGTGCGCAACCTCTGCGACCGCGCCCTATGGCTCGACCACGGCCAGCTCGAAGCGATCGGCGACCCGATGCGCGTCGTGGATGCGTATTTACAGGAAGTGAGTGGTGGAGCGCCGGCGTCGATGTTATCCAACGAAGGGGCTGGCCCGGAGCCGTCCCCGGCTCCGGATGAACAGGAAAAGCCCGAGCACGAGGAAGAGCGCTGGGGCTCCGGCGAGATCGTCATCCGCCGCGTCTCCCTCACCGATCACGACGGCCGCGAGCTGGTGGCCCTCGGCGCCGGCACGCCGGTCGTCTTCGACCTCGACGTCGAGGCCCGCACGCCGCAGGACGACTTCGTCTTCGGCCTCGGCATCTACCACGCCGACGGCACGTGCGTGTACGGCACGAACACCGACGTGGAGGGCTACGCGCCGCAGCACATCGAGGGGAAGGTGCGCGTGCGTTTCGTCGTGGCGTCGCTCGACCTCGTGGCCGGGACGTACCGCATCGACGTGGCCGTGCACACGCGCAACGGCCGCGCCTTCGACTACCGCCGCAACGCGCTGCGCGTCATCGTCGGCTCCCGCGTGCACGACATCGGCGTCTACCGCCCGCGCCACGAGTGGCGCTTCGACGGAAAGGTCGAGTTCAGCGCCATCGACACGCTGCGGCACAACGTCCCCGCGCCGATCGCCGAGGCGCTCGACGCGGCGGAAGAGGACAAACCGAAGCGGCGCAAACGCTGAAGACGCTTCGCGTAGGCAGGGGGTCCTTCGCCGTCTGCGCGGCTCAGGATGACACACGGGCTACAATCGACGGTCATGCCGAACATTCCCGTGCTCGTCGTGATCGTCATCCTCGGCCTGTATCTCCTCAGCTCCATCAAGATTCTCCCCGAGTACGAACGGGGCGTGATCTTTCGCCTCGGGCGCCTGTTGCCCGAGGCGAAAGGTCCGGGGATCTTTCTCGTCTTCGCGCCGATCGACAAGATCGTGCGCGTGTCGCTGCGGCAGGAGGCGTTCGAGGTGCCGCCGCAGGACATCATCACGCGCGACAACGTCACGCTGAAGGTGAACGCGGTGGTCTTCCTGAAAGTGGTCGAGCCGCGGCGCGCCATCGTCGAGGTGTTCGACTACCGCTACCAGACCTCGCAGTTCGCGCAGACGACGCTCCGCTCCGTCCTCGGCGAAGTCGAGCTCGACGACCTGCTCGCGCACCGCGACCAGCTGAACGTGCGCATCCAGTCGATCCTCGATCAGCACACCGAGCCGTGGGGAGTGAAGGTCGCGAACGTCGAGGTCAAGCAGGTCGACCTCCCCGAGTCGATGCTGCGCGCCATGGCCAAGCAGGCCGAGGCCGAGCGCGAGAAGCGCGCGAAGCTCATTCACGCCGAGGGGGAGTTCGCGGCGTCGCAGCGCCTGGCGGAGGCGGCGCACGTGCTGGCCACCGAGCCGACCACGATGCAGTTGCGCTACCTGCAGACGCTCACGGAGATCGGCGTAGAGAAGAACACGACCATCGTCTTCCCGCTGCCGGTCGACATTCTGGCCGGCCTCGCACAACTGGCGAACCGCAAGCCATGAACGAGCTGCTGATGATGGAGGCGGCGCTGTTCCAGTTGCGCGCCGCGCTCGGCGACGACCCGATGCTCCTGCCGATCCGCATCAGCGCGGACGTGCTCGCGCGGAACCTGGCCGCCGCGAAGGAGCTCGGGGTGAATGCCGCGCGCGTGAACGACATCGAGTTCGCGTTGAACGACCTCGTGGCCGCGATCGACGATGCCGGCGCGCCGGATGACGTCTACCGCGTCATCGCCCTCCTGCAGAACGACGCCGCCGCGTTGCGCGCCGCGACGGCGCTGCCGCCCGGCGTGGTCGGCGCCGCGCGCGCCCTGCAGTTGAAGCTCAAGGCGCGGGCCAGGGCGATGGAGCGTGCCCAGTACCGCGCCGAAGGCACCGCGCCGGAGCCGCTTCCGCACCCCCCCGAGGAACTGCGCAACGACGCCATCCCGCTCGTGCGCCAGCTCACCGCCGCCGGCTTCGACACGCCGTCGCTGGTATCGCTCGTCGCCGACCCGGACGAGTTGCGCTACCACACGCTCAATGAAGTGGTGGATGAGCTGGATGTGGTGATCGGTGGCTGAACTGTCATCCTGAGCCCCGCAGAGGGCGAAGGATCCCCTGCTGACGGAGCGAGCATGGCGTTCCAGCAGGGGATCCTTCGCCGTCTACGCGGCTCAGGATGACACTAGTTGCCCGGTCGGCTCGCCGTCGGCGTCGCGGACGATCGTCCCTCCGGCCGGATCTTTCGATTCGCGCGTGATGCCGGCGAGCTTCAGGGCGGCGCTGTTCGCCAGCGCCATGTGTCCGTCGAGCCGCGCCACGAAGACCGGGTTGTCGGGCGTGACGGCGTCGATCATCGAGCGGTGCGGCAGCCGGTACGGCTGCCAGAGCTGCTCATCCCATTCACCGCCCGTGACCCACTTCCCCTTGCCGAGCTTCCGCGCCTGCGCAGCGATGCGCCGCGCGAACTCCTCGGGAGTGCCGGCGTCGCGCAGCCGCACCTGAGTCACCGCGGCCGCACCCCACGAAAAGTGCACGTGGTTGTCGATGAAGCCGGGAACGGCCAGGCGGCCTTTCAGGTCGAGTGTCTTCGCGCCGCCGGGCACCGGCGCGTCGATGGCGACGATGCGATTCCCTTCGATCGTCACGCTGTGCGCGAAGGCATCGCCCGTCCAGATCTTTCCGTTCGTGAGGACGAGCGTCGCCGCCAGCACGATGGGAGACGCTCACTTGATCTGCTCGGTGAGGTAGTTCTGCAGCCCGACCTGGTCGATCAAGGTCAGTTGCGCCTCCAGCCAGTCGACGTGCTCCTCTTCGTCGTGGAGGATCTCCTCGAGCAGCAGGCGGCTGTTGTTGTCGCCGAGGTTGCGGCAGGTCTCGATGCCCTCGTTCAGGCGCGGCAGCGCCTCGAGCTCGAGCGCGAGGTCGGCCTTGAAGATCTCGTGCACGTTCTCGCCGATACGGATGTTCCAGAGGCGCTGCACGTTGGGGATGCCTTCGAGGAACAGCACGCGCTCGATGAGCTTCTCGGCGTGCTTCATCTCTTCGATGGACTCTTTGCGGATGATGTGGAGGAGGCGCTCATAGCCCCAGCTCTCGCACATCTCCGCGTGGACGAAGTATTGGTTGATGGCGGTCAGCTCGGCCGTCAGAACCTCGTTGAGAACCTCGATGATTTTTGCGTCGCCCTTCATGGGCGAAGAGCCTATCAGATCAGGCCATCACGGATGCGGCGGTGGCCGGCTCAGGGGAGACGCAGGCGGGGCAGGGCTGGGCGGCGGCCTGGGCGAGCATGGCCCGAAGCGAATTGTGGCAGGAGCCGCACTGGTCGCCGATGCCGCAGCGCTGGAGATCGCGGACCGTCGACGCGCCGCTGTCGATGGCGCGCGTGATGTCCTTGTCCGATTTGCCGCGGCAGATGCAGATGATCACGTTCTCGGTTCCTCTTTGAGACTGAGTCTCAGTACGTGCAATGATGCCTGTCTCATTCCAGTTCGTCAATGGCTGACTGTCACACTTCAGTGTGCGGAGCATCACACCTCCAGATAATGGAACCTTATTTGCAGTAGTGGTAAGGCGTGAAGCGGCTTATTTTCCTGATACTTACGGTAGTTCTCTGGAGCCCGGCTCTGGCAGCGGACCTCCGTCTCGAAGTCGATCTCTCCGAGCGCCAACTGCTGGTCGTGGTGGACGACCAGGTGATCGAGACCTTCGCCGTCTCGGTCGGAAAGGAAAAGTACCCGACTCCCGAGGGGGAGTTCACGATTCGTAAAGTGATCTGGAACCCGTCCTGGAAACCGCCTGACTCGAAGTGGGCGCGCGGCAAGACGGCCAAGCCGCCCGGGCATCCCGAAAACCCGATGAAGCGCGTGAAGATGTTCTTCAAGGAACCGGACTATTACATCCACGGTACGGGCGATGAGGACTCGCTCGGCAAGGCGGAGTCGCACGGCTGTATCCGCATGGATCCCGACGATGTGACGCGTCTGGCGCAGCTCGTCATGGAGCACGGCGGAAAGCCGATGCCGGAGCCGTGGTACCGGAAGATCTTCCGCAAAAAGTCGACGAAGGTGGTCTATCTGGAGGTGCCGGTACCGGTGGAGATCCGCGGGTGATCGAAGATCGCGAGGTACCGCAGCAGATTCGGATATGGCGGATCGGGCGGTAACAGGGTGGATGGCAGGCCGAGCTCGGCGGCGAGGAGCTCGGCCTCTTCGCGTTCCTCGGCCGTGTCGATTCCTTCGGCCCGTGCGCGGCGGAGCTCCAGCCGCGCGCGAGCGGTATCGCCGGCGAGGGCGGCCTCGCGCGCGCGGATGAGCGTGACGGTCGGCGCGAGCAGCGGGTCGCGCTCGAGCGAGGTGATGCTCCAGCTCTTCCACACCGGCGAGCCGAGGCGCATGGCCAGCAGGCGCAGCGCGGCGTACGGATGCGCGGGCGGCACGAGCGCCGCGGCTTCGGCGAGCTTGCGGTCGCGCTCCTCGAAGTCGCCCGAGCGGTGCGCGGCGTAGGCGGCCAGCGAGGTGGCCTCGTAGACGCGATGCTCGAGCTTGACCTGCCGCGCGCGGCTGGAGGTGCCGGCGAACCGGCGCTGTGCCTCGTCCCACTGCCCGAGGCGGATCAGCGCGATGCCGGCGTGCAGGCGCGCCTCGAGCTCGAGCGGCACGAGTCCCTCCGCCGCGGCCTCGGCGGCCGCGCGGTCGTAGAGTGCCAGCGCGCGCTGCACCTGCCCGCGGCTCCAGGCAATGCGTCCCTCGGTGTAGTGGAAGATCGGCGGGCGCTTCGCCAGGCGGCTGGTGCGCAGGTCGCGCTCCGCGCCGTCCGTGTCGCCGAGGGAGGCGCGGTCGGCGAGGACGAGCATCAGCCGCCGGTCGTCGGGCTTGGTGACGTCGATGGCCTGCAGCTCGCGTCTCGCGGCCTCGCGGTTGCGCTGGCCGAGGTGTACGTGCGCGGCGCCGAGCCGCAGGCGCCATGCCTTCGGCCGCAGCTCCAGCGCCGACTTGCCGAGCGCCAGTTCCTGCTCGCTGTAGCTGCCGGACTCGACGAGGTAGCGCACGAGCAGCGCCTCGTACGGCGCCGCGCCGCGTAGCCGGGCCATGGCTTTCTCACCCCATTGCACGGCGACCGCATCGTTGCCCGCCGCGTCGTTGTAGCTGGAGAGGAAGGCCTGCGGGAACGCCGTCGGCGACGGGCGGCGCGATGCCTCTTCGAGGAGCGAGATCGCCTTCGGGCGGTTGCCCTCGGCGTCGGCCCGCAGGGCGAGCTCGATGAGGCGGCGAGTCTCCGAATCGCCGCGGATGTCGGAGGCGCGCAGGTCGTACCCGTGATCGATCTGCTTGTCGCGAAACACGAAGTAGCTCGCGACAATCGCGATCAGCACGAAAAGGATGATGAACGTAGGGCGGGCTTCAGCCCGCCGCCCCCGGGGGAGACGGGCTGAAGCCCGTCCTACGTTCGGGTTTTGCAGCATCTCCGCGAGCTCGCCCGCGTTCTGCGGGCGCGCGGCCGGATCCTTCTGCAGGCAGCGCTGCACGATGCCGTCGATGAACGGGTCGTCGAGATGCGGCGTGGCGTCGTGCAGCACCGCCACCATGGCGTGGACCGACGAGTTGCCGGCGAACGGCACGCGCCGCCCGACCATCTCGAAGAGAATGCACCCCAGCGCGAAGACGTCCGTCGCGGGCGTGACCGCACGCGCTTCCACCTGCTCGGGCGCGAGGTAGCCGACGGTGCCGAGGACGACGCCCGGCTCGGTCGGCAGCACGCCGGTCGCCTCGTAGGGCCCATGCTGCCCGAATGCGTGGCTTCGTGCGAGGCCGAAGTCGAGCACCTTCACTCGTCCCTCGGACGTGATGAAGATATTCTCCGGCTTGAGGTCGCGATGGACGATGCCGCGGGCGTGCGCCGCGGCGACGCCGTCGGCGATCGCACGCATCAGCGACACCGCCTCGTCGTGCGGCATCCGGCCGCGCCCGAGGCGCGCGCGCAGCGTCTCTCCCTCGAGCATCTCCGTGACGGCGTACTGCACCCCGTTCTCTTCGCCGTAGTCGAAGATCGAGAGGATGTTCGGATGCGACAGCGACGCGACCGCGCGCGCCTCGCGCTGAAAGCGGTCGAGGGAAACGCGGTCGTCGGCCAGATGCGACGGCAGCACTTTGATCGCCACGTGCCGGTGCAGGCGTGTGTCCTCGGCGCGGTAAACCTCTCCCATCCCGCCGACGGCGACCAGCTCGACGATGGTGTACGGCCCGAGTCTCGTTCCGGGATCGAGCAAGCGCTCGCTATCATCGCACCATGAGAGATCTCGACCTCGGCAACGGCATCGTCGTCCCGGTGCATCTCCTGCGCGCCACGACCTCGCGCGCCGGCGGGCCGGGCGGGCAGAACGTGAACAAGGTCGAGACGCGGGTGACGATCGAAGTGGACGTCGACGCGCTGCCGCTCGACGACGCGCAGAAGTCGCGCGTGCGCGAGGCGCTGGCCGGACGCATCAGCAAGGCAGGTACGCTGCGGGTCACCTCGCAGGCCGAGCGCAGCCAGATCGCCAACCGCGACCGCGCGCTCGCACGCATGGAGGAGCTGCTGCGCGACGCGCTCGAGGAGCGCGAGCCGCGCAAGGCCACGCGCGTGTCGAAAGTGCAGAAGCGCAAGCGTCTCGAAGACAAGAAGAAGAGAAGCGAGACCAAGAGGCTGCGCGGTCGGATCGACTGATCTGGAGTGCGGCAGCGCCAGCTGCCGTTTTCAAATGCGGCAGCCGCAGCTGCCGCGGGCGGGAGCACATTAAAAGCGCGCCATCAGCTCGGCGCGCCCGAACGGCTTGCGCAGCCCGTGCTCGT
This sequence comes from Thermoanaerobaculia bacterium, assembly GCA_035627015.1. Classification (GTDB taxonomy): domain Bacteria; phylum Acidobacteriota; class Thermoanaerobaculia; order Gp7-AA8; family Gp7-AA8; genus QHVT01. Next base: position 19,991 of record DASPMO010000054.1, read on the forward strand.
GCGGCTCGTTGGTCAGCAGGATCAGCCGCGACGACGGATCGATCCCGGCCATGACCGCGCCTGAATCGGCCGTGTCGACGTCGACCACCACGTACGCGTAGTGGTGGCGGCGCAGCTCCAGCGCCGCATCGGCGGCGGTGGCGACGACGTCGCACTCGTAATGCTCGCGCTGCAGCGTGGCCGCGATCAACGCGCGCAAATCGGAATACGGCTCGAGAACGAGAACCCGGGGGACCATGATTTTCCTTGGACGACTTCCGGCACTATACGCCTTCGGCGCGGGGGGGCAAGCGCGACAGGAGGTTCTCGATGTCTGTCACGTCGGCCGGCTTGGTGATGTGCTCGTCGAATCCGGCGTCGTAGGCCTTCCGCTTGTCCTCGGGCTGTCCGAAGCCGCTGACCGCGACGAGCACGACGTCATGGCCGAGCGACTGCCGCACGCGCGACGCCACCTCGTAGCCGTCGATGCCGGGAAGGCCGATGTCGACGAGGGCCAGATCGGGACGGTTGCCGACGATCGAGTCGACGCCGGCCAGGCCGTCGCCGACGACATACACCTCATGTCCGAGGCGCTTGAGCTTGAGGCGCAGCAGATCGCGTACGTCGGCGTTGTCCTCGACCACCACGATGCGCCGTGGTTGCCCGTCGCTCGAGGCGCGCTGCTGGGCGGGTTTGGCCAGCGGGAAGTGCTCCCGCTTCACGAGCGGGAAGTGGATCACGAACTCGCTGCCGTGGCCGATGCCGTCGCTCTTCGCCTCGATCTTGCCGCCGTGCAGCTCGAGCAGGCTGCGCACGAGCGCGAGGCCGATGCCCATGCCTCCCTGCGCGCGGCCGATGGCGTTCTCCGCCTGCGCGAAGAGCTCGAAGATCGTGCCGATGCGGTCCGGTGCGATGCCGACGCCGTCGTCGGTGACGCGCACGATGGCGTCGCCGTCGCGCTCGACGGAGACCATGACGTGCCCTCCCTCGGGCGTGTACTTGATGGCGTTGCCGATGACGTTGGCGATGATCTGTGCGGCGCGCAGCGGATCGGCGTCCACCGGCAGCGGCTCGTCGGTGTGGCGCAGCTCGACGGTGACTTTCTGGCGCGCCGCGGCGTCGTTGACCATCTCCATCGCCTGCCGCAGGGCATCGGAGAGGTCCATCAGCTCGCGCTTGAGGATGATCTTGCCGGAGACGACGCGGGAGAGGTCGAGCAGGTCGTTGACCAGGCGGGTGAGGTGCTTCGACTGCCGCTCGATCAACTGCGCGTGCTCGCCGTCGAGCTTCCCGTCGTCGTCGCGCATCTGCGAGGCGAGCAGGATCGCGCCGAGCGGATTGCGCAGCTCGTGTCCGAGGATGGCCAGGAAGCGGTCGCGCTCGTGCACGCGCTGCTCGAGCTTCGTCATCAGCTCGCGCACCTCGTACTGCCGCTCGCGCGCGCGCAGCGCCGCCTGGGCCGCGCTGATCAGACTGTTGATGCGTACGGGACGGTCGACGAGCGTGACGTTCGTGCGCCGCCCCAGCTCGCGGAACGAGCGGCTCTTCGTCTCCAGCGGGGTGCCGGTGAGGATGATGATCGGGACGTCCGACCAGGCCGGCTGTTCGCCGAGGGTGCGCGCCAGCCGCGGTGCGACCTCCGGTCCGAGCGCCTCCTCGGTGACGAGGATGGCGCCGGCGCCGCGATCGAGCTCGCCGCACAGATGGTCGACGTCATCGCACACCGTGCACGGCACGCCCGCGCTCTCGAGGTGCGTGCACATCAACTCGGCGTCGCGTCCGATCGGTGCGACGATCAACACTCGCCGGCTGACGTCGTCCGCGATCACGTCTCGTCCCGGATCTCTTTGACGATGTTGTCGAACGTGGGGACGCCGGTGAGCACGCCGCGGAAGTCGTCGAGCGGCACCCCGACGGCCAGCCCCGCGTGCGACATGGTGAAGTCGCGGATGGAGGTGTCGTGCAGGCCGCCCCGCTTCTTGACGACGGAGAGTGCCTTGCGGATCTTGCCGCGCGCCTCGAAGAAGCGCAGCAGCACCACGCAGTCGGCGAGATAGCTGACGTCGACCGGCGAGTGCATCGAGCCGACCAGTCCGTGCTGCGCGAAGACGAGCACCGTGGCCACGCCGTTCTGCCCGAGGTAGCTGAGCAGCTCGTGCAGGTGGAGGAGGAGGAACTTCTCCTCCGGCACCGCGTTGAGGAAGCCGTTCAGGCTGTCGATGACCAGCACGCGCACGCCGTCGTCGACGGTCCTGCGCACGGCATGCGCGAACTCGCCCGGCTGGAGCTGAGCGGGATCGACCTGGCGGATGGCGATCAGGCCGGCGTCGGCGAGCTCGCGCAGCGGCATCCCCAGCGAGTGCGACCGGTTGTACAGGCTGGCGATGCTCTCCTCGAAGATGAACATGGCCGCCTTCTCGCCGCGCTGCGCCGCGCCGATCGCGTACTGCGTCGACAGCGCCGACTTGCCGGAGCCCGCCGGGCCCATGATCAGCGTGCTCGAGCCGCGGTCGATGCCGCCGCCGAGCATGTCGTCGAGCGCCGGTACGCCGCTCTGCACGTTCTTGTCGTCATCGGCGGTCACGTGACGCTCGTCGGCCGCGACGAGACGCGGGTAGACCACGATGCCGCCGGTCTTGATGTTGAAGTCGTGGTAGCCGTCGCGGAAGTTGAGGCCGCGCACTTTGACGAGCTGCAGCCGCCGCCGCGCCGAGCCGTAGACCGGCGTGAAGCGCTCCAGCTCCACCACGCCGTGGGGGACACTCTGGAGCTGCAGGTCGTTGTACTCCGCGGTGCGGTCGTCGAGCATCAGCACGGTCGTGTTGCGGTTGGCGAAGAACTGCTTGAGCGCCAGGATCTGCTTGCGGTAGCGCAGCGTGCTCTGGGCCAGGAGACGGATCTCGGAGAGGGAGTCGAGGACCACGCGCGCCGGCTTCACGCGCTCGACCGAATCGAGCAGCGCCTTCACGGTCTGCCCCAGCTCGACCTCCGCCGGATAGAAGACGGTGGTGTCGTCCTCGGTCAGCGACTGCTCGCCGATCAGGTGCTCGTAGACTTCCACCCCTTCGAGATCCCAGTGATGGGACTTCGCCACGGCCTCGAGCTCCGCGCGCGTTTCGGAGAGGGTGATGTACAACCCCTTCTCACCGTGGCGGGCCCCTTCGATCAGGAATTGCAGGCCCAGGGTCGTCTTACCGACGCCCGGATCTCCCTGCAGCAGATAGACGTGGTTGCGGGGAAACCCGCCCAGGAGTACGTAGTCGAGACCTTCGATTCCTGTCGCGGCAATTTCGTTTTTCTTGGTCATACTGCCGCGATTGCTTATTGCTGAAAATCTGCCAGTTCTCAGTCGATGGCACGCAGCAGCGTAAGCCACCTCACCCACGCTTCCTCACGGGCCTTGCGGTTGGCTTCTGTAGGATTTGCCTCCTCCCCCAGGCGCATGAACGCGTGGCCGGCGCCTTCGTAGAGGACCGGCTCGAATTTCTTGCCGTGCTTCTGCATGAGCGCCTGGGTCGGCTCGATGGTGGCGTTCACGCGGGCGTCGTCGCCGCCGTAGAAACCGTAGACCGGCGCCTCGATGCCGGTTACCCCCTCGTCGGAGTTGGGGCCGGTGCCGTAGAAGGGGAAGGCGATGGCCACGTTGTCGACGGTGTTGGCCGTGTCCCACGTGCGCGAGCCTCCCCAGCAGAAGCCCGCCACGGCCAGCTTGCCGTTCGCGGAGGGGAGCGTGCGGACGTAGTTGGCGGTGGCGGCGAGATCGGCCAGCACCTGCGGGCGGGGCAGCTTGGAGATGGCCTCGCGCGCGGCGTCGGAGGTGGGGAAGTCGGAGGTGCGTCCGCCGTTCGGCGCGGCGCCGGAGAGGAGGTCGGGAGCGATGGCGAGATAGCCTTTCTCCGCGAGGTTGTCGGCCACGGTGCGGACCCAGTCGGTGAGGCCGCGGTTCTCGTGGATGACCATCACCGCCCCCGCCTTTTTGTTCGACTGCGGATAGACGACGTAGGCGTGGAGCGGGCGTCCGGCGCTGTCGATCGTCACCCACTCGTCGTGACGGGGGGTGGTCTCCAGGCGGTTCTGCGGCGTGGTCGCGGGGGTGCAGGCGAGGGCGAACAGGATGAAAAGCAGCGCAGGCTTTCGCATGCGCTGCATTTCATCACAGGAAAGAGGGAAGTAAGATTACTGCTGCTGCCCGCCGCGGCGCTGCTTGCGCTCGGCCTTGAGAGCCTCGAGCTGCGCGCGCTGCTCGGCGGTGAGGACGGCCAGGATCTGCTGCTTCTGCGCCTCACGGAGCTGCTGGAACTGCGTGCGCTGCGCTTCCATGGCCGGCTTGAGCGACTCGAGCCTGGCCGTGTCGTTGGCCTGGCGCGCCTCGCGAACCTGCTGGCGCAGGACCTTGGCGTTCTCGAACGCCTGGGCGTTGTTCTCGCGGAAACCCTTCTGGATGGCCTGGATCTGCGACTTCTGCGCGTCGGTGAGGTTCAGCTTCTCGGCCAGACGCTGGCTCATGAAGCCGCCACGGTGCCCGCGGCCCTTGCCGCCGCCGAAGCCCTTGTCGCCGCCGTGCGGGCCCGCAAAGGCCATCGTCGCGGAGAGCGTCAGGGCGGCTGCGATGGTGATGACTTTCATTTTCTTCATTGGTGTGTCTCCTTGTTACCAGATAAGACGCGTGGCGAAGCCCGGCTGTTTCGGGTTGCGCATGAACTGCACGGAGCTGTCATGAGTTGCATTTCGGTTGGCGGTTGACGGTTGGCGGTTGGCGGGTCGTCACCGCACGTGAACTGCCCGGAACACGGCTTGAACCGGCCGGAACACGGCGTGGACCAGCCGGTGCACGTGCGTGGACTGCCCGTGACACGGCGTGGACCAGCCGGTGCACGTGCGTGGACTGCCCGTGACACGACGTGGACCAGCCGGCGCACGGGCGTGGACTGCCCGTGACACGACGTGGACTGCCCGTGACACGACGTGGACCAGCCGGTGCACGTGCGTGGACTGCCCGTGACACGGCGTGGACCAGCCGGCGCACAGGCGTGGACTGCCCGTGACACGACGTGGACCAGCCGGTGCACGGGCGTGGACTGCCCGTGACACAGCGTGCTCCAGCCGGCCACGACCGCCAACCGCCAACCGTCAACCGCCAACTACTGAGTCACGAAGCGCGTGCCAGCGGCCACAACCGCAGGGTCACGCAGAATGCGCCGATGCCCGAGCCCGGAAGTCGTGATCATCCGCGCCCCCGGCCAGGCCTCGGTCAGCGCGGCCCCCTCCTCCCACAGCGTCTCGTTGTCGTCCCGGTCGTGGATGACGAGCAGCGGCGTGGTCATCTCGCGGGCGGTCTCGGCGAGGGAGTAGTCGCTCCACTTGCGCATGAAGCGCTCCTCGATCCGGGCCTTCATCCGGTCGAGCACCGGCGCGCTGATGTTGAGGATGTCGCCGAAGCGGGCCACGTAGTCGGACGGGTCGAGCGGCGGCGAAAAGTAGACCAGGCGCTGCACCTCCAGACCGTCGCGGAGGGCCAGCGTCGTCGCGGCGCAGCCGAGGGAGTGGGCCAGGATCGCGTACGGCGGCTCGATGGCCTCCGCCACGCCGCGCACGCTCCAGGCGAAATGCGGCAGCGACGAGCGGTTGCCGGGCGACGCGCCGTGCCCGGGAGCGTCGAACGTCACGACCGAGAAGCCGGCCGCGGTCAGCGGCGCGACGAAGGCCGCGAGCTGCGCGCCGCGTCCCTCCCACCCGTGCACGAGCAGCACGGCCGGGCCGCTGCCCCAGCGCCACGCCTGGATCGTGATCGTCGGGCCGAGGGAAACCTCGAAGGGAATCGCGGCGGCAAGGGCCTCCGCTTCCCGGGGCGGCCGCGCGTAGCGGCGCGGCTTCATGAAGAGGTCGACGGCCACGCGCGAGGCCATGTCGGGAGCCGTGCGGGAGAGGACGCCCATGGCGCCGCGGATGAGCGAGAGAGTCAGGTCAGCCACGGCTCGCAAAAATAGCACGAACGTTCGATTCTTCGCAATGCCGGCGACGGTGTGTACCATCCGGCTCATCCGCACCACCTCTATCTACGCCGCGTTCGACCGCTTCCCGTCCCGGAAGGGAGCCGCGATCCACATCGACCGCTTCGCGCGCACGCTCTTCGACACGTTCGGCAGCGGCACGCTCTTCGTCCTCGGCGGCCCCGATCTCCCCCGCCATCAGATCGAAGGAAACGCCGAGATCCGCCGCTTCGCGGAGCCGGTCCCGAACTTTCTCGACCGCGCGCTGCAGTTCGGCGCGTGGCTGCGGCAGCACGTCGAGCGGATGGATGTGCGGATCGCGCACTTTCGCGACCCCTGGTCGGGCGCGCCGCTCGCGCTGCGTCCGCACGCCTACGCGACGGTGTACGAGGTGAACGCGCTGCCGTCGATCGAGCTGCCGTCGCTCTTTCCCGACCTCGGCCCGAAGACGCTGGAGAAGATCCGCCGCCTGGAGCTCGATTGCTGCGCCGAGGCGGACCTGATCGTGACGCCGTCCCACACGACGGCGAGCCTGCTGCAACGGCTCGGCGTCGACGCAGGAAAGATCGAAGTGATCCCCAACGGCGCCGATCTCGACGCCCCCGCGCCGCGGCCCGAAGACGCGCCGGAGCGCTACCTCCTCTACTTCGGCGCCGCGCAGTCGTGGCAGGGCGTCGACACGCTGCTGCGCGCGTTCGCGCGGCTGGCCGACTTCGACGACCTCCGCCTGGTCCTCTGCGCCTCCCGCGACTCGAGTGCCTGGCGGGCGCACGCGCGTCTCGCCGAGCGCCTCGGCGTGGCCGGCCGCATCGTCTGGCAGTACGAGCTGGACGAGCCGGAGCTCGCCCGCTGGCGGCAGCACGCGCTCGTCTCCGTCGCGCCGCTCACCGACTGCGAGCGCAACGTCGTGCAGGGCTGCGCCCCGCTGAAGATCCTCGAGTCGATGGCCTCCGGCACCGCCGTCGTCGCCTCCGATGTCCCGCCCGTGCGCGAGATCATCGAAGACCGCGGCAACGGCTGGCTCGTGCACCCCGAGCGTCCCGCGGAACTGGCCCGCGCCCTCCGCATCCTTCTCGATCATCCGGAGAAGGCGCGCGAGCTCGGCGCGCGCGCGCGCCGCACCATCGCAGAACGATTCACCTGGGAGCGGTCGACGGATGCGCTTCGCCGCGCGTACCGGAAAGGAGTGGCGGCCCATGAAAGGGTGGAAGGCGTACCGGTCTCTCAACGCTGAGCAGAAGCGCGCGCTGCGCGCCAAACGTATCGAGATGAACCGCCCGGCCGGGGCGTTGCTCGAGTTCCTCAAGCCGCTCGCCGCGTGCGACGCGATGTCCGACAAGTTCCGCACGACCCTCGGCTGTACGTTCGCCTTCACGCTCGCCGCCACGATCGTGCTGGCACTCATCTACGCCACCAACGGCTGGCCGGAGGGCTGGTGGACCATCGTCGTCCCGCCCGCGCTTTTCGCGATCTTCGCCGGCTGGGGATGGTCGTGGACGCGCAGCGTCGACATCTCCAACAACTTCCGCAAGTTCGCCCTCCCCGTCCTGACGGTGCTGCGCGAGGACTTCGATCCCGCGCGGCCGGTGCACGTGCGCCTCGACCTGGCCGCGCCCACCGCGCCGTCGAAGAAGCGCGGCAAGGACGAGGCGGTGAAGAAAGGCGGCCGCAAGGTCGTCAACTCGCGCTACGTCGACGCGTGGATGTCCGTGGAGGGTGTGCTCGTCGACGGGACGAAGCTCGCCTGGCGCGTGACCGACGCGATCCGCGAGAGCAAACGGACGAAGCGCAACGCCCGCGGGAAGATCAAGACGAAGACGAAGTACAAGAAGAAGTCGACCATCGAGGTGTCGATGGGACTGAAGAAGAAGAGCTACGAGCTGCGCAAGGCCCTCGGCGAGGTGGCGGAGGACGAGAGGCGCAACACCGTCTCCCTGTCGCGGCGCGTGGTCACGGCGTCGCTCGATCCGATCGATCCCCGCGTGCTGCTGGACCTCGTGGCGAGCATCTTCCGCAACACGCGTCCGGCGAAGGAGGCGGGAGCATGAACTGCGAAGGGCGCAAGGGTTTCCTGACGCTGGCGGATTGCGAGAACCCCGGCGTGACCGCCTGCGCAAACTGCGCGCGGATGATGTGTCCCGCGCACCTGTCGGCGCAGACGGGCTTCACGACGTGTCTCGACTGCGCGGCCGCGAGCCCGCAGGCGCGGCAACAGCAGCAGGAGGAGGGGGAGTACGACGATACGTGGGCGGCCGGCTATCGCAACTCGTACTACAGCGACACGGGCTACACGCCGGTGTCGGGCTTCAGCCGCCACGACCGGCACGGCTTTACGAGCCGCACGCGCAACGAGTCGGAGGACGAGACGGAGCGCGGCGGCTTCGATGCGAGCTGAGATGCGCCTCCTCTTCCTCACCGAGAACTACCCGCCCGACCGCGGCGGCATGAGCGAGTCGTGCGACCGCATCGTCCGCGGCCTGGCCCGCCACGGCGCGCGGCTGGACGTGGTGCACTTCGACCGCCGCGCCGCAACGACGTCGCACCGCACGACGTCGTTCGGATCGCTGACGCGCGTGGCCGCGGAGGCCGACGCGGCGCACACGGTCAACCTCCTCTGGAACCGCATGTGGGGCGGGCTTCAGCCCGCCCATGGACGGGCTGAAGCCCGTCCCCACATCGTCGTTGCCTTCGGCGGCTACATGCCGCTGCTCTGTGCGCCGGCGTTCGCCGCGTGGATGCACCTGCCGCTGATCACGCTGATCCGCGGCAACGAGCTCGACGCGGGGCTCTTCGATCCGCGCCGCCGCCCGCTCCTCGACGACGCGCTGCGCCGCTCCGCCGCCGTCTGCACCGTGACGACGGCGCAGGCGGAGAAGATCGCCGCGCTCTATCCCGGCGTCACGACGCACGTCGTCCCGAACGGGATCGACTTCGAGCTCTGGCAGCCGGCGCCCGTCGACGCCGCACGCGCGCGCCTGCGGACCGACCGCCGCGTCCTCGGCCTCTTCGGACATCTGAAGCGGAAGAAAGGCGTGCCGTTCTTCGCCGATGCGCTGCAGCGCTCCGGCGTGGCGGACCGCTTCCACCTGCTCCTCATCGGAGAGCTGGAAGAGCCGCTCGGGATCGAGCACACGCTGCTCCCGCCGCTCGACCGCCTCGAGCTCATTCCCTACTACCTGGCCAGCGACCTGGTCGTGCTTCCGTCCCACTATGACGGTTTCCCGAACGTGCTGATCGAAGCCGCGGCGCTCGGCCGCCCGCTGCTCGCCTCGGCCACCGGCGGCATGCGCGACCTGCTCACCGACGGGGAGAGCGCGTTTCTTTTTCATCCCGGCCACGACCACTCCTGCCGCGAGGCCATCATCCGCGCCGCGGAGGCGGAGAACGCCACTCTGCAACGGATGGGCGCGCGTGCCGCCGAGGCCGCGCGGCTCCACTGCGATGCCCGCCGCGAATCCGCAACCTACATGGAGGTCTTTCATGCGACGACTGCTCGTCTTTCTCACGATGCTCACGCTGTTCGCCTGCAAGGGTGAAAACGTAGGGCGGGCTTCAGCCCGTCCCACGGGCGCCGGCATTGAAGTCAAATCCAATGACAACGGCTTCAAGCTCCGCACCCCCGACGGCAAGCTGCTCTGGAAGGTCAAGATCACGGAAGACAAGATCAAGATCAGCGACAACGAAGAGAATCAGAATCCCTTCGAGCTGAAAGCGCGCGAGGGCAATCGCACCAAAGTCTTCGGCCCCGGCGAACAGGAGCTGGGCAACGTCCGATTCGACGGCTCGAAGATCGAAGTCGAGAACGCGGCCGGGCAGACGCTGACCACGATCCCGGCATCGAAGCCATCCGCGGCGTACGGTGTGCTGCTGTGTGAGCGCATCCCGAAGCCGGAGAAGGACATTCTCATCGCCGAAATCCTCGCCCGCGGACGATGATCGTCTACTACGCACCCGGCGGTGGCCTCGGTCACCTCACCCGCGGCCTGCGCGTGCTCGCGAAGCTGCAGCTCGACGCCACGATCGTGACCACCTCGCCGCACGCGGAGCGCGTCTGCCGCTCCTTCATCCGCGTCCCGCGGCATCTCGAAAACGACCGTATCGCCCACCGCGACTGGCTGCGCGCTCTCGGCGCGGAGCGCATCATCGCCGACGCCTTCCCCGGCGGCATTCAGGGAGAGCTGTGCGGCCTCGACGTGCCGATCGACTACGTCGCGCGTCTGCTGCGCTGGGACGCCTATCGCGCCGCGGTGCCGTTTGCGTTGCCGGAGATTGGGACGACGTACGTCGTCGAGGAGCTGACGCACGCGCCGTTCGGCAAGGCCGTGCCGCTCGATCTCTCCCTCCCGTTCGTCGAAGCGGTCGAGGAAGAGCCGTACTGGCTGGTCGTCCATTCCGGTCCCGAGGAGGAAGTGCGCGAGCTCGTGGCGTACGCGCGGGAGCTGGGGGCACCGAAGGAGCTGATCGTCGCGGACACGTTCCCCGCGGCACCGCTCTTTCCGGCGGCGGCGAAGATCGTCACCGCCGCCGGCTTCAACGTCATGCTGGAGACCGAACAGTGGCGCGCGAAGCACGTGGTGGTGCCGTTCGCGCGCCGCTTCGACGATCAGTACGCGCGCGCCTCGGCGCGGCGGCGGAAGATGAGGTTGTCCAGCGCGAACGCGCCCGGCCCCGCCGCGGAGATGTAGAGGAACAGCCAGCAGTACATCACCGCCGGCTCGCCCCCGTTCACCTTCGGGAAGACGACCATCGGTAAGGTGCCATTGCGCGCGTGTCCGTAAAAATAGGCCACGGCCATCGTGCCGCTGGCCAGGAATGCGATCGGCCGTGTGAACAATCCGAGGGCGATCAGGATGCCGCCGAAGAACTCGATCGAGCCCGCGCCGTACAGGATCCACGCCGGCGGCGTCATCCCGGCCGGAATGCCGCCGAATGCGCCGAAGAGCTTCTGCGCACCGTGGCAGGCGAACATGATTCCCGTGAGGATGCGCATGATTCCGAGAATCTTGGGTGCCCAGTTGCTCATGACTGATTCTCCAGGTACGTGGTGAGTTGATCGAGTGTGCCGCTCCAGCCGCCCTGCATGGACGGATGTGCGCTGCGGAACATAGCGCGCTCGGCGTCCGTCGCGCGAATCGGGACGCCCACCATGGTCAGCGTCGTCCGGCCGGCGCTCTCCGTGAACGTGATCGTGGAATGCACTTCCAGCGGCCAGCCGCCATCGAAGAACGGTGCGCGGGTCACCCCTCCCTCTTCGTCCGAGAACGAGGTGATGAACGCCAGCCGCTCCGGCGGCACGACCTCGGTGAAGATCCAGCGTCCCCACATCATGCTGCCGTCCGGTCCCTGCAGGCCGTAGTGCATTGCGCCGCCGGGACGCAGGTCGTTCGTGCAGTGCACGACCTTCATCCCTTTCGGTCCCCACCAGTGCTGCAGATGCTCGGCGTCCGTCCAGACGCGGAACACGAGGTCGCGCGGCGCATCGAACGTGCGCGTGATGACGAATGCCTCCGCCACCAGCTCCGCGAGGCGCTCCAGCGTCTGCTTCCCTCCCTCGATCGCGCCGTATTGCTCCACCACCCTGTTGCGCAGCTCCGCGGTGGCGAAGGTCATGCGCAGGGTGAGCTCCGTCTTGCCTCCACGCTCCTCGAACGTCGCCTCCGCGTCGAAGAGCGGGCCACTCACGTGCTGATAGGCGATGCGGCTCGGGGCTTCGATCTCGCCGAAGACGATGTGGTTCTTGTAGTCCGTGCCGTCCGGCCCGTGCATGACGAAGCGCCATTCGCCGCCCGGGCGCACGTCGATCGCGTGCGTGGTGATGGTGAAGCCGCGCGGTCCCCACCAGTTGCCGAGATGCTCGGCGCTCGTCCACATGCTGAAGACGAGCTCGCGCGGCGCGTCGAACGCGCGCGTCACCACGATCTCATTTTCTCCGTTTGACATCCTTCTTCTTCTCCTTCTTCTGCAGCTGGCGCAGGTAGTCGTCGAGGCGATCGAAGCTCTGCTCCCAGAATTCGCGGTATTCGTCGAGCCAGTCGGCGACCTCTTTCAGCCGCGCCCCCTCGAGCCGGCACGGACGCCACTGCGCGTCCCGCCCGCGGGCGATCAGCCCCGCCTTCTCCAGCACCTTGAGGTGCTTGGAGATGGCCGGCATGGACATGTCGAAGGGGGCCGCGAGCTCGCTGACGGAGGTCTCGCCGCGGGCCAGCCGCGCCAGGATGGCGCGGCGCGTGGGGTCGGCCAGCGCGGCGAAGGTGGAGCTGAGGTGGTCTTGCTCAACCATCGAGTTAATTAACCATATGGTTAACTACGTCGACGTGTCAAGCCGTCTGGAGTGCGGCAGCGCCAGCTGCCGCTTTCCATTGCGGCAGCCGCAGCTGCCGCGGTGGGCGGAGGCTGGCGCCTCCGCATCAAAAGCGGCAGCTGGCGCTGCCGCACTCCACAACATCACTCGTACCGCAGCGCCTCGATCGGATTCAGCGACGCGGCCTTGCGGGCCGGGTAGTAGCCGAAGAAGACGCCCACCGCGCCGGAGAAGACGACGGCCACGATCATGACCACGGGCGACATGACCGTGTCCCAGCCGGTGAAGTGGCCGAGGATCTTTGCGCCGGCGTAGCCGGTGGCCAGGCCGATCACGCCGCCGAGCATGCCCATGACGATGCTCTCCACGAGGAACTGCGTGAGCACGTCCGAGCCGCGCGCGCCGATGGCCAGGCGGATGCCGATCTCGCGCGTCCGCTCGGTCACGCTGACCAGCATGATGTTCATGATGCCGATGCCGCCGACGAGCAGCGAGATCGAGGCGATGGCCGCGAGGAGCAGCGTCATGACGCGCGTGCTGCTCGACGCCGCCTCGGCCAGGTCGTTCTGGTTGCGCACGGTGAAGTCTTCCGCCTCCCCCTCGGGGATGCGCCGCGATTCGCGCATCAGCACGCGGATCTCTTCCTGCGCCGCGGCGATGTCCCCTTCCGAGGCCGTGCTGGCCAGGATCTGCGGGATGAACGTGCGCCCCGACAGCGCCGACTGCGCGGTGCTGTAGGGGATCAGCACGACGTCGTCCGAGTCGCTGCCGCTGGCGGTCTGCCCTTTCGGCAGCAGCACGCCCGCGACGGTGAACGGCACGTTGCGGATCTGGATCTCCTGCCCCACCGGATCGGTGCCGGGGAAGAGCTGGTCGGCGACGGTCTTGCCCAGCACCGCCACCTTGCGCATCGCCGTCACGTCCTCCGGCGCGAAGAAGTCCCCCGTGGCCACGTCCCAGTCGCGGATGACCTGGTAGTCCGTGTCGACCCCGTTGATGAGCGTGCGCCAGTTGCCGGCCTCGCCGATGACCTGCGCCCGCGTGACCACGACCGGCGAGACCGCGGTGACGACCTGCGCGTCGCGGCGAATCTTCTCCACGTCGTCGACGGTGAGGTTCGGGAACGCCTGCGCCCCCTGGCTCACGCCGGCCTGCTGCGCCGCGCCGGGCGTGATCACGATCATGTTCGTGCCGAGGTTGTTGATCTGCGCCTTGATGCGCGACCGCGCGCCGAAGCCGACCGCCACCATGACGATGACCGCGGCTACGCCGATGATGATGCCGAGCATCGTCAGTGCCGCGCGCATCTTGTTCTTGCGGATGCTCTGGATCGCCAGTTTGATCAGGGTCCTGCTCTTCATGCTGCTTCCTCCATCCCCGCCAGGTCGGCCGCGGCGGAGCGGCGGTTCCTCACCGGCTCGTCGCGGCGGATGCTGCCGTCGCGCACCTCGACGATGCGCTTCGCGTAGGCCGCCACTTCCGGCTCGTGCGTGACCAGGACGACGGTGATGCCCTGCTCGTTCAGCTCCTGAAAGAGCGCCATGACCTCGATGGTCGTGCGCGAGTCGAGGTTGCCGGTCGGCTCGTCTGCCAGGACGAGAGCCGGCTCGGTGACCAGCGCGCGTGCAATCGCGACGCGCTGCTGCTGGCCGCCCGAGAGCTCGCTCGGCTGGTGGTCGACGCGCTCGCCGAGCCCGACGCGCTCCAGCGCGGCGATGGCCAGCGCCTTCGTGTCGCGCTTCTTTCCGCTGCGGTCGTACAGCATCGGCAGCTCGACGTTTTCCAGCGCGGTCGTGCGCGGGAGGAGGTTGAAGCCCTGGAAGACGAAGCCGATCTTCTGGTTGCGGATCGCCGCCAGCTCGTTCTTGCCGAGGCCGTCGACGCGCACGCCGTCGAGCTCGTACGAGCCGGCGGTCGGCGTGTCGAGGCAGCCGAGGAGGTTCATGAGCGTCGACTTGCCGGAGCCCGACGTGCCCATGATCGCCACGAGCTCGCCGCGTCCGATGGTCAGGTCGATGCCGCGCAGCGCGTGCACTTCGTTCGTGCCGCTGACGTACGTCTTTGTCAGGCCGCTGGTGTGGATGACGGCGTCGCTCATCAGAATCCCCCTCGGGGGCCGCGCTGCTGCTGCTGTCCGCCCTGGAACGGGTTGCTCGACGTCTCCGTCTGCGCCGCCTGCGGCTGGGCCGTGCCGGCGATGACCTGCAGTCCTTCCTTCACGGTGTCGCCACGGACCTCGGTGAACGAGCCGTCGGTGACGCCGGTGCGCACGCGGATCGACTGCAGCTTGCCGTTCGCATCGACGAAGTAGAGCGTGCCTGTCATCCTGAGCGCAGCGAAGGACCCCCCGCGGTTGCGCGCTGCACGTGCGTCGGCAGGGGTTCGTTCGCCGTCTTCGCGGCTCACGATGACAGCGGGATCCGGCTTGAAGCGGAGCGCCGCGTTGGCGACCTTCAGCACGTCGTCGGCGGAGCGCGTCACGAACTTCACGCGCGCGGTCATGCCGGGGAGGAGCTTGCGCTCTGCGTTGTCGACGTTGACGACGACGGTGTAGTTGACGACGTTCTCGGTGGTGGCCGACTGCAGGCGCACCTGCTCGACGGTGCCTTCGAAGGTGTCGCGCGGCAGCGCCTGCACCGTGAACTTGACCTTCTGCCCTTCCTTGATTCCGGCGATATCCCCCTCGCCGACTTTGGCCAGGATCTGCATCCGGGTGAGGTCGTTGGCGATGAGGAAGAGCTGCGGAGTGGAGAGGCTGGCCGCGACGGTCTGGCCGAGGTCGACGTTGCGCTCGACCACGACGCCGTCGATCGGCGCGTAGATGTTGGTGTACTCGAGGTTGCGCTTGGCGCGCTCGAGGGCCACCTGCGCCGACTTCACGTTGGCGCGGGCGACGTCGGCCGACGAGTCGGTCATCTCGACTTCGCTGCGCGCGACGAGGCCGGCGGACGCGAGCTCGGCGTTGCGGTTGTACTCGCGCGCAGCCTGCCGCGCCTGCGCCTGGGCACGCTCGAGCGCGGCATAGGCGTCGGTGACGGCCTGCTGCTGCAGAGTCGGGTCGATGCGCGCGAGCAGCTGGCCCTTCTTCACCGTGTCGTTGAAGTCGACGAACAGCTCCGACACCTGGCCGGAGACCTGGGTGCCGACCTGGACGGTGCGGACCGCGTTGAGCGTGCCGGTCGCGGACACGCTCGCTTCGACATCACCGCGCTCGACGGCGGTGAACCGGTATGTGGTCGTCTCGCGCGCGAACGCCTGCCTGTGGACGAGCACGCCGACGACGGCCAGCACCGCGATGAGGGCAATGGCGATCGTTGTCTTTTTCTTTCTCATGCGCTCTTCAACGAGGCCGAAGGTGCGCACACTTCAGAAAAACGACGACCTGCACGCGGGTGTCATGAACTGCACGGCCAGACGTAGGTCGGGCTTCAGCCCGACTGGCTCTCGCGCCATCCGGCCTTCCCTGCAGACGGGCACGCGGAGACGGGCTGAAGCCCGTCCTACGTCAGCGTGCTCATCGCCGCCACCGCTTCGCGCAGCCGTTCCGCGATCGCGACCGCCCCCTCTTTGTCGCTGTTGACGCCGGCGAACTGCAGCGGTTTCCCAATAACCAGCCGTAGCTTGCGCGGGCGGGGGATCCACTTCCCTTTCGGCCACGCCCGGTACGCTCCGTCGAGATAGCAGGGGACGACAGGCGTGCTCGTCCCGGCGGTGAGGAAGCCGATGCCGGGCTTGAACTTGCCGATCGCGCCGTCCGCCGTGCGCGTCCCCTCGGGAAAGAGGATGAGGATGTGGCCCGGCGCGTCGAGGAGCTGACGGCAGAGGGCGAGGCTCTGGCGCGGGTTCTCCTTGCGGTCGAAGGGCATGGCGTTGACGACGATCGCGGAGAAGACGAGCTTGGAGAGGTTGGTGAAGAAGTAGTCGCTCGCCGCGGCGGGGAAGGCGCGGTGGATCTTGCGCAGCGGCAGCGCGGCCAGGAGCGCCGGCGCATCGAGATGGCTGCCGTGGTTGGCGACCATGACGAACGAGCCCTCGGACGGCAGGTTCTCACGGCCGACGATCTCCAGCCGGTGCCAGGCGCGCATCAGCAAACGGATGACGAGGTTCGTCAGCGACCGCGCGGCGTACACGAAGAGATCCGGATGCCGCGGAAAGTTCTTCAGCCGCTCGATCGGCGCCTGATCGAAGTCCTCGGTCGGCTGATAGCGCCACTCGTCCATCTTCACAGTCCGCGGAAGTAGCGCACCATGTGAAAAAAGAGCGGTGCGACGTAGATCAGCGAGTCGACGCGATCGAGCACGCCGCCGTGTCCCTCCAGCAGCGCGCCCATGTCCTTGATGCCGATGTCCCGCTTGATCACGCTGATGGAGAGGTCGCCGAGCTGGCTGCCGACGCCGACGATCACGCCGGCCAGCAGCAGCTCGCGCGTGCCGAGCTCGGGGAACGAGAAGCGCACCAGCCAGGGGAAGGCCATCGACACCGCGAACGCGCCGAGTGCCCCCGCCCAGGTCTTGTTCGGGCTGATGTTCGGGCGGAACTTGCGGCGGCCGAAGATCCGTCCGAAGGTGAACGCGGCGATGTCGCACAGCGGCACCGCGAAGAGGAGGTAGAGGAGGTAGCCGTACGCGTTGCGCGCGTTGGCCAGGAACGCGAGGTGGCCGAACATCCAGCCCATGTAGATGAAGCCGAGCAGCGCCAGCGCGATCGGCTGCAACTGCCCCTTCGCGCGGTCGCGCGCGATCGGGATCATCAGGATCGCCGCGACGACGTACACCGGCAGCGCCATCAGCATGCCGTACCACCCCGGCTCGCCGGTGACGGGCGTGTCGATGTACGAGACCACTCCCACCGCGGCGATGCCGAGCAGCACGATGCCGGTCATCCACCAGTCGCGATAGAGGCCGGTGGCGCGGGCGAACTCGCTGAACGCGCCGAGGGCCAGCAGGGTGAAGAAGAGGATGGTGGTGAGGCGGCCGAAGTAGAGCGCGGTGAAGACGAGCGGGATGATGATCAGCCAGCCGCGATACGCCTTCCACGCGTGGTCGACGTTCTTTTTCAGCCCGAAGCGGAGCACGGCCAGCAAGGCCCCCGCGACGACGAGCAGGCCGACGAGCACGACGAGGTAGCTGCGAAAGACCGGATTCATCCGTACACCGATGATAGGACGAGCGCGGCGAGTTGTGCGATGACGGCGATGGCTGCCTGGACGATGAGCCGCTTCGCGCCGCGGGAGCGGTCGATCCAGTCGCGAGGCGCGTCTGGACCGGCTGAAGCCCGTCCTGCGTTCAGCATCCGCATCGCGCGAGGCGCGCTCGACGTAGGGCGGGCTTCAGCCCGCCCAAGCGCGCGGTCGAGCGCATCGGTCGCAATCCGCCCCGCGGCAACGTCGTCGAACAACTTGGCGTCGAGCGAGACGCGGAAGCAGAAGTAGATCGCCGCGACACCGAGGACGATCGCCGCAATGGCCACCTGGAACGCGGCGACGATCGTCAGCCCGACGGCGAGGCCGGAGAGGCTCGCCGCGGCGCGGAGGAGCCGCGCGGTGACGATGACGTGTGCGCGCTCTTCGTCAGTCATGATGCAGCACGATCGAGGGACGCGCCTTGCGCACCATCGCCGCGGCCTCGTCGAACGAGGCGGCGCGGCGCGTCGTCAGCAGCCATTCCACGACCGCGCGGGCGCTGCGCGAGTAGCCGAGGGCGCAGCAGACGAGGAGTGGCTTCGGCGCCGACTCGATGGCCTGTGCCGCGGTGCGCAGGGCGTCCGCATTCGGGACGGTGAGATCGAGCACGGGGACGTTGCGATAGGCAGGGTGTTCCGCGCACGACAGCTCGGCGCAGAGATCGACGATCGCGGCGAACGGCTCGCCCGACGTCGGGATGCGTCCGATCCACACACCGTCGCGCACTTCCGCCGCGCCGGGATGGTTGCGCGTCCAGAGGCGCGAGTTCAGCCACGCCGCGCCGAGGTACGGCGCGAGCAGCGCGCGGGCGCCGAGGCTCAACCGGCCGCTGGACGATTTCTGGAAGCCGCGCTCGCCGACGGCGGCGTAGATCAGCGCCACGATCGCCAGCGAGGCCGCGGGCCAGCACATCCAGAGCCACGCGCCGCCGAGAGACGCCACCGCGGTGCAGAGCGCGGCGCCGGCCGCGTAGAACAGCGCCAGGCGGCGGCGTCTCCGGTCGCGCGTGAACGACAGGCGCCGCAGCGGCGACTCTTCCTCATCCGGCAGGATCCAGAGCGCGAGGAAGCCGACCGCGGCACCGGTGGGGAGATCGATGAAGTGGTGTTGATACGTCGTCAGGATCGATACACCGATCAGTGCCATCCACCCGTGGAACAGCCAGCGCATGCGTCGCAGATGCGCGGCGAAGCGGACCCACACCACGATGAGCAGGGCGATGTGCAGCGAGGGCGCCTGGTTGAACGGCTTGTCGAAACTGGTCAGGGCGGTGAAGAGCGCGCCGAACACTCCGTCGGACTGCGGCCGCTCGAACGAGAAGCGCAGCGGGAAAGCGATGAAGCAGGCGATCGAGACGAGTTGCGCGAACAGCAGCCGCTGCCCATGGCGATCGACTTCGCGGCGCGTCGTGCAGACGAAGAACGAGATCGCGTACAGCAGGTCGATCGACCAGTACGGCACGATGGTCCACGGCACGAAGGGAATGTGCCGTTCCCACGCGAAGGCGACCACGCCGACGTCCGCCCGCGTGCTGGCCAGCCAGTTCGCGAAGCCGTAGCTGGCGAAGAAGAACGGGCCGAGAAAAGCCAGCCACGCGGCGGCGCGCTTCCAGGGACGCTTCACGCCCGCACCGATAGGGAGACGGTGAAGATCCCCCAGTCGTCGATGCGCTGCTCCAGCTTGCGGAAGCCCGCGCGCTCCACGAGCTGGTCCATCTCCCCCTGCGAGCGGCGCCGCATCACCCACGCCTCGCCGCCGCGGTGGCTGGTCAGCGCGCGCGCGATCAGCTCGAGCTGCGGGTGCCACGGCTGGCCGGTATAGACGAGGTATCCCCCCGCCGGGACGGCATCGGCGATCCCCGCGAGCGAGCGCGCCACGAGGTCGTTGTCGCCGAAGAGCTCGTAGAGTCCGGAGACGATGGCCAGCGTCGGACGCGGGGTCACCGCGGCGAGGGAGGCGCGGTCGAAGGCGTCGCCCTGCACGAAGCGCGCGACGTCACCCAGTCCCTTCGACTGGATCATGGCCGCGCCCTGGCGCACATTCAGCTCGCTGTAATCGCGCAGGAGGATCGAGTCGGGACGCGTGGCCGCGCCGTTCAGCGCCTCGAGCACGTAGCGTCCGTGTCCGGCGGCGACGTCCATCACATGTACCGGCTGGCCCGCCTCGCGCAGCTTCTCCATCGCCAGGCGGATCAGCTCCTCGACGTGCACCTTGCGCCGGCGGATACCGCGCCAGCCGATCGACTGCAGGTAGTTCCTGTCGATCACGCGGCCCAGGAGCGAGGGGCTGTCGGGCTGGTTGCGGTAGACGTAATCGAGCGTGCTGCCGGAGTCGAAGCCCGTCTCGTGGCCGAGCTTCAGGCCGTTCGACAACGCGCCGCCGAGGCGCATGCCCGCGCGCGTCGCCGCCCAGTACAGGCCGCGCGGCGAGAACGGCGAGAGCGGCGTGGCCAGTTCGTCCGCCTCCTGCCGCGTCGGGCCGGTCCGGTGCGACTGCGTGAGGTCGACGGTGACCGGCGGCTCGGCGAAGCGCTTTTCGATGAATGTACGCGCGAGCTGCACCGCTTTGGCGCGCTCTTTTTCGCCGAGGGTGTCGTGGTAGAAGCCGGGCAGCACGTGCCGCTCCTTGACCGTGCTGCCGAGGCGGTTGAAGAAGTCGTGCTGCGGCTTGTGGTGCACGACGAAGTCGGAGCCGGAGATGAGCAACTGCAGCGGCACGGTGATGGCCTGCGCGTCGGCCACCACCCGCTCCGCGGCCGCGTACAGCTCCAGGAGGATGTTGACGGAGATGTCGCGCGTGATGAGCGGGTCGGCGTCGAACGACTCGATGCGCCGCGGGTCGTGGGTGAGGAACTTCGACTTCACGTAGCTCTTCACCACGAAGTTGCCGCGCAGCTTCTGCATCAGCGCCAGCCCCGGCCGCGCCAGCGGGACGTACAGCTTGACCTTGAACGCGGGCGAGGCCAGGACGGCGCAGCGCACCTTCGGCGCGTAGTCGTGCAGCCACGTCGCGGCCAGCACGGCGCCGACGCTCTGCGCGATCACGGCCACGTTCTCGATGCCGTGCGTGCCGGCGATCCCGCCGACGAAGTCGTTTACGTCGCGCACGGAGGTGGCGAAGCTCGGGCTGTGTCCGCGCTCGCCGGGCGAGCGGCCGTGGCCGCGCGCGTCCCACGCGTAGAAGGCATACCCGGGAAGATCCAGCTCGTCGATGAGATGCGCCATGCGTCCGGAGTGCTCGTGCCCGCGGTGGAACAGCACGATGGCGCCTTTGGCATTCTCGGCCGGCCAGTGCCGGTAGAACAGCTCCACGCCGTCGAACGTGCGGAAGCTCTTCTCCTCAGACGGACGATTCACGCAGCCCTCCTCGGATTCGATTGACGATCGTGACCGCGACCAGCGCGGCGATGCCCCACAGGATCGCGTCGTGCAGCGGCCAGCGCAGCGCCACGGCGATGGCCAGCAGGGAGAAGACGAACGCGCGGTCGCTCTTTCCCATCGGCCCGTCGTAGCGCCGGGCGGCGCCGGTCATCACCGC
Source organism: Thermoanaerobaculia bacterium (assembly GCA_035627015.1). GTDB lineage: Bacteria > Acidobacteriota > Thermoanaerobaculia > Gp7-AA8 > Gp7-AA8 > QHVT01. Next base: position 40,980 of record DASPMO010000054.1, read on the forward strand.
CACGACGCCGGTCATCTCCGACAGCGAGGCGGCGAAGATGACGGCCGAGACGCTCCACCAGGTGAACGGCGCGACGAACGCGAACGGCAGGTAGAGCGCGGCGTCGGAGACGACGTCGGTCAGCTCGTTCAGGTACGCGCCGAGGTGCGACTTCTGACCGAACTCGCGCGCCAGCATGCCGTCGACGGCGTTCAGGCCCATGCGCACGAACATCCACAGCGGCACGAGCGCGAACCACTGCCGCGGCGCGCTCACGAGGAACGCGCCGAGGGCGATGGAGACGAGGCAGGCGAAGACCGTGACCTGATTCGCCGTCACGCCGAGGGCCTGCAGGCGCCGCACGAGCGGCCGCAGGAACGCCTGAAACCGCGTTTTCAGGGTGTAGATCGACATCGGACGTGAGCGCGATTATGCACTCAGGCGTTGATGTCGAATCCGTACTTTTCCGGCTCCTTGGCGATGCGCGCGGCGGCGATCATCAGCGGCACGTAGTCGGCCGTCTCCTGCGGGAGCAGCTCGGCGATGGCGTAGTAGTCATCCTCCGACCCCTTCTCCGAGCCGGTCACGCTGCGCATGATGCGTCCGACGCGATTCTCGCCGGTGTTGTACGCGGCCGCGGCCAGGTACCAGGAGCCGAAGCGGTCGTACAGGTCGCCGAGATACGACAGCGCGGCCTCGGTCGACTTTTCCGGATCGGTGCGCTCGTCGACTTTGCGGTCGACGGTCAGGCCGTAGCGCTCCGCGGTCGGCTCGATGAACTGCCACAACCCCTTCGCCTTCGCGGCCGACGTTGCCACGGGGTTGAAGCCCGACTCGATCATGGCCAGGTAGACGAGGTCCTGCGGCATCCCGCGCGCGGCGAGCTTCTCGCTGATCATCGGCGCGTACTTCGGCATCCGCTTCAGGAAGACCGTGAAGTCGTCGCGGCCGTCGGTCTGGAAGAACTCGACCCAGCGATCGACACGCGGATGGTCGAGGTTGGGGAGATCCCACCCGGTCGTTTGCTCGGGTGGAGCGGCGGCATGCAGGCTACCGACCGCCACCGGCGCGCTCTCGACCACGGCCGGCGGGCTGAAACCCGCCGCTCCACCGGGCCGATTCCCGAGTCCGGCGACGAACGACGCGCCGAACAGCGCCGCGAGGGCAAGGGGGATTGCTGCGTCTTTCGTCTTCATCATGCGCCCTTCAACGAGGGCCGCGAGGCGCATACTTCACCTGGGTAACGATATGCACGAACGTGTCATGAACTGCACCGGAGTGAGCCCCGATCTCTGTCTGCGGCGGTTCATCGGCGACGGTGCCGAGCCGGTCACGACCGCCGACCTGCGCATCCGCCATCTTCTCGCCGCGATTGCCGCGGGACGCTGGCCGGAGCTTCGTGTTGTGACGAAGGGAGAAGGCGAGGCCATGCGGAGGGCGGACGACGAGTCGCGCCTCGACGCGGGCGAGCGCGAGCTGCTGGAGCTGCTGGCGGCCGGCGACTTCGAGAGCGCGCTGATGTATTACTGGCAGACGCTCGGGAACTTCTCGTCGCTCGTGCGGGAGCGCGCGATCCATCGCGGGGCGCGCCTCTGCAGAGCGCTCAATGACGGTCACGATCCTGACCGGATCTCCGAGCAGTTGCGCGACTCGCCTGGCGCGATGGCCGTCGTCAACGATTGGGCCCTTTACGCGTGCGCTACGAGTTGCAGACCGCGTACGAGCTGGGGCGCTGGGACCGCACGGTGCTCGTCCTGCCGCCGCTGCATTCACACCTCGACGTCATCGACAGCGATTCGCTCCTGCAGATGTTCCCGCGCGTCATCTGGGCCGACACGCTGCACACGGAGTCGCTGACCGACGCGTTCGTGCTGAAGGACCTCCTCGCGCGCATTGACGCCATCGCGGCGCTGCCGGATGAGGAGCGGCGCCGCCTCATCGACCCCGTTCTGCGCGACGAGGCATTTCCCATCGACCTGGAGTCGATCGCGCAGGCGTATGAGCTCCAGACGCGCATGGAAGCGATGCAGCAGGACGGCGACGACCGGCTTCGCTACTACGGCTGAGGATGACATGATGGGCGACTCGTTGCGCGCGAGCGCGCTGGATCAGTGGGAGACGGTGCGCAGGCTGCGCGCGATAGTTGAAGCAGAGCCGGAGCGTTTCATCCTCCGGCCGCGTTACGGGCCATTCGTCGTGCGCAAAGCCTGATCCTCGGACGCCGCATGCTGCCCGAGAAAGGCCCGGATGTCCGCGATGGCCTGTTCCAGCTCCCGCTGTTCGCGTGCGAATGCCGGTACGTCGCCGCCGCAGTGCGGGCAGGTGGTCGTCCCCGCGTAGACGTACTGCTTGCAGCCGTAGCAGACCTCGAGGGTCGGGGGGACGCGGCCGGGGCGGTCGAGTTGCGGCTCCTTCATCTCCCACACCGGCGGCTCGGCGATGGTGCGGGGGCCGTCGCCGCCGTCCAGCGGCTCGGTGATGAGCGCGAAGCGGCCCTGGTCGAACGGCGTGCCCGGCGCTTCCTCCGTCTTCACGATGCGCTCGCGGAGGCCCTGCTTGGCCAGTGTGTCCACGCGGTAGTGGCAGTAGGGATTGTTGCCGGGGCGGCCGAAGAGCACCGTCGACGTCCAGGTGCAGCCGCCGCGGCAGACCTCCGCGTAGTAACAGTCGCGGCAGCGGCCCCACAGCTCGTGCACCTGCCGGTCGCGCGAGAAGCGGATCTCGCGGCTGTACGTCCAGATGTCCTCGATGGTCATGTCGCGCACGTTGCCGCCGGTGAACTGCGCCGTCGGCAGCGAGGGGCAGCCCTTGATCGCGCCGTCGGCCTCGATGCCGAGGACGGCCTGCCCCGCGGCGCAGCCGCTGAAGTGCTTCTCCCCATTGCCGAGCCGCCACTTGTGCTCGTAGGGGCCGAAGTAGCCGATGTTGTTGCCGGCCTGCATCCCCACGCCGAGCGAGCGTGCCTCGTCGTAGATCTCGCCGAGGAGCGGCATCAGCTCGCCCAGCTCGTACGGCTGGAGGAGCAGGTGGTCGTTGTCGACGGCGTTGCCCATGGCCACGGTGAGCTGGATCTGCCAGCCGCGGGCGCCGCGCGCCGCGATCTCGTGCAGGATGCCGCGGAGCTGGGGCATGGTGCGGCTGCCGATCTGCGTGTTACAGCCGCTGGGGATGCCGTGCTCGCGCAGCAGCTCCAGCGCCTGCATCGCCGAGCGGAACGAGCCCTTCACGCCGCGGATCTCGTCGTGCAGCTCTTCCAGCCCGTCCACCGAGACGCCGCACGTACCGAGGCCCGCCGCCTTCGCCGCGCGAACGCGCTCGGCGGTCAGCGCGCGGCCGCCCGTCTGCATCGAGGCCAGCATGCCGTGGCTGGTGATGCGGGCGATGATGTCGGTCCAGTCGCGGCGCAGATAGGCCTCGCCGCCGATGAGTGTGATCTCGCGTGTGCCGAGGCGCGCCAGCTGGTCGACGACCTCGAAGCACTCCGTGGTGGACAGCTCGTCCGGGCGCACCTTTCCCGCGCGCGAGCCGCAGTGGGCGCATTTCAGGTTGCAGGCGAGGGTGATCTCCCACACCACGTGCACCGGATGCGGGTGCAGGAGATCGTCCGCGCTGAGAGCACGGGGCGGGGGGGCGGACACCGTGTCCGCCCGTTACGCCGAGCCGAGGTGCTGCTTGAGCCGCGAGATCGCGCCCTGCAGGTCACTGTTCGCCACGGATTCGGCCTGCTGCAGGAGCTGCTGCAGCTCCTCACGGCTCGCGCCGCCCGAGATGGCCTTGTCGACGATGACGCCGTACAACGGCTGGATGTGCTGGTCGCGTGCTGCCTCGAGCGCCTGCCGCATCTGATCCGGATCGTTGCTCTGAAGCGCCTCGTTGATCCAGACGCCGTAAAGGGGACGGGGCCTTGGTCCACCACCATAAGAAGACGACATAGAGTTCTCCTCAGCGAAGTTTTCCGGGGGAGCTATGAAAGATAGGTTCCCGAATTCGTGCCGTCAAGATGGCCCGCTCAGAACCGCACCCCCACCGACACGCGCCAGGTCCGCGGCGTCTGATAGTCCCCCTCGCTGTCCGGCTTCCCGAAGTTCGGTCCCTTGATGTAATGCACTCCCTCGACCGGCTTCTCGGTGAAGGGATTGAACGGCTGCAGCCCCTTGGCCGGGCACGGCGCGGCCAGGACGCCGCTGCCAGTCTGCGGCGCGCAGTCGACGGCGGAGAGGATCTCTTCGTCGACGGCCTCGATGCCCTGCTCGTTGAAGAGGTTCAGCACTTCCGGCTGCACGAAGAGCTGCACGCCGCCGAGGCGCAGGTTGTAGTTGATGGCCAGGTCGGTGCGGGTGATGTTCTCGTGCTTCAGTGCACCGCGTCCGTCGACGAAGTAGTCGACCGTGGCCGGCGGCGTGAGGTAGCCGGGGTTGGTGACGTACGGCCGCGGGTCGATGGACATGTCCAGCGACGAGCGCGTGCCGGAGTCGAAGTTCTGGAGCACCGAGATGTTGAAGTCGCCGGCCGGGGTCGGCTGGTCGTACGAGACCCACAGCCGCGCGCGGTGCCGCTGATCGCCGGTGAGGTAGCCGGTCGGATAGTTCCAGCTCTCCTGGCGGTACTCCGGATACTCGGCGGCGACGCCGACCAGCGGACCGGTGCCGCTGTCTTCACCGGTGACGTTGCCGGTCAGGCGCGACCAGGTGTACGTGCCGCCGAGGCGGAGGCGCTGCAGCAGGCGGTAGTCGAACTGCGTCTGCACCCCGGTGTACTTGCGGTCGTAGACGTCGCTGTTGCTGCGGATGATGGAGAGGTCGTACTGCGTCGACGTGCGCGGGTCGGTCACCTTGCCGGTGCTGACGTCGCGGAACGAGGTGTAGAAGTTCTCCCAGTCGCGCAGGACCACGTCCGCGCGCACGTAGCCACGCGTGCCGAGGGTGCCCGAGACGCCGACCGTGTACTCGCGCACCATCGGCGATTCCAGCCCGCCGACGTCGAGGATGCTTTCCACGCCCGGCACCGACGGCGTGGTGCGGAAGGGACGCATGTTCGTCCCGCCGTTGGCGAAGAACCAGTCCATGACCATCTTGATGGCCTGGTCGGTGGGGATGAGCTGGCTGGTGGGGACGTTCACGTCGTTGTTGATGTTCGGCCCGCGGTAGTTCCACTGCAGGCTGGCGTTGCGGCCGGCGGGGTCGGCGTCGTTCGCCGCGCCCTCGGAGAGGCGTCCCACGTAGTGGCCGTACGTGGCGTTGAAGACGAGGCGGCCGTTGGCGAAGAGGTCGTAGTGCGCGGCCAGGCGCGGGCTGAACGCCGAGTCGTCGGCGATCTGCGCCGTGCCGTCGCCGCTGATGGCGTCGTTCTTGTCGTAGCGCGCACCGACGTTGAAGGACCAGCGGTCGTTCAGCGTCCAGCGGTCGTTGAGGTAGAGCGAGCGCGTGGTGTAGTCGGAGCCCTGGCTGAGCACGAAGATCGGCAGCCAGGAGATGCGCGTGAGCGTGCCGTTCGCGCCGCCGGGCATGCGCGGGAAGATCTGGTCGCCGCGGACGATGGTGTTCGGGACGCTGATGCGGTAGTCGCTGCCGTTCTGGTAGTTGTTCACGGCGCGCACTTCGTTGAAGTCCTCGTAGCCGCCCCGGATGTCGTGGCTGCCGAAGTTCCGCGTCGGCAGGAAGTACGTGGCCTTGGCGGTGTAGACGCGGATGTCGCGCTCCTCTCCCTCGGCTGTGGCGCGGAACGTCGGCGACCAGTAGCGCGTCTCGCGCGCGCGGTCGGTGATCAGGGTTCCCTTGATGATGTCGAAGTACGGCGAGCCGGAGCCGACGAACTTGAAGTCCTTCCGCGAGTACTGCCCCTCGACGAAGAAGTTGCTCGAGAGCGCGCCGTTGTAGTTCGCCACCAGGAACGTGTGCGGCGTCTGGCGCTCCGCCACCAGGCTGTCCAGGTCCATGATCACCTGGCCGGTCTGGTTCGTCTCGCTCTCGTCGTTGTCGAGATACGACGCCACGAGGGAGTGGGCATTGGTGATCGACGCGGTGAGCTTTCCTTCCAGGCGCCGCTGCTCGGTGCCGTGCGGATAGGTGATCGGCGTGAGCGGCGTGCCGACGGGGATCGGGTTGCCGTTCGCATCCTGGTCGCCGGTGCGGGCCAGGCCGGGCACGGTCTGGCGGATGTCCTCGGTCTCGGCATAGCGGCCGGCGGTGAAGAACCAGAGGCGGTCGCGGAGGATCGGTCCGCCGAGGGTGCCTTCGTAGACCAGGTTCGTCGTGTCGTCCTGCTCCACCGTGAGCGGCGTGCGGTCCGCCCACGACTCGTTGGTCAGCGAGGTGCGGAAGCTGCCGGAGAGGTCGTTGCCGCCCGACTTCGTGATCGTGCTGACCACGCCGCCGGTGAAATGGCCATACTCGGCGGTGATGCCGCCGGTCATGACCGTCGTCTCCTGGATGGCGTCCTCGATGAAGAGCTGGTGCGGCTGGCCGCGCAGGTTCTCGTTCACGATGGCGCCGTTGACGAGGTAGACGCTGTCGAACGACATCGCGCCGGAGATGATGATGTTGCCGCCGGGACCGTTGCTGTTCGCACCGGGTGCGAGGAGGGTGACGGCGTTGATCGTGCGGCCGACCGGGAGCTGCTCGATCAGCTCCTGGTTGAAGTTCGTGCTGACCTGCGTCGACTCGACGGCCGCGGTGACGGGCGTGGCGGCGGTGACGGTGATGGCTTCGCTGACGGCGGCCGCGCGCAACTCGACGTCGAGGCGCTCGGTCCGCGCCGCGGTAAGCGCCAGCCGCCGCGTGACGGTCTGCATGCCCGAGAGCTCGTAGGTGATGGTGTAGTCACCCGGCGGCAGCAGCGGCACGAGATAGTCGCCCGTCTCCGTGGTCACGGCGGTGCGCGTCCCCTGCAGCTGGGGCGAGGTGAGCGAGATGGTCACGCCGGGGATGGCCGTGCCGTCCGCCGTCACTTTGCCGGAGAGCGTGGCCGTGGGGATGGACTGCGCGAAGAGGAGAGCGGTAAACGAGAAGAGCAGAACCGCGACTGAAAGACGAAGGCGCATCATTCCTCCGAACCGCGTTCGATTTTTCGGGAGCCGGAGCTTATCGCCGCTATGGATGTATGTCCACGAGTGGTACGCTGAGCAGACTCGTCCCGGACCATTCAGACCCAAACGGAGGATTGCGATGTCCCGTTCGTTTGCCCGGCGTGCGTCCCTGCTCGTGCTCGTCTTCTTCCTCGCCGCTTCTTTGCTGGCGCAGGACCCGCCCGCCGATCCCCCTCCGCCCCCGCAGGAGCCGGTGCTCGACGAGATCACCGTCACCGCGCAGAAGCGCGAGGAGAACGTGCAGGACGTCCCCTCCGCCGTCACCGCGGTGCCCGATACGACGATGGAGGTCGTGACCGCCGGCGGGCAGGACGTGAAGGCGCTGTCGGGCCGCGTGCCGAGCCTGGTCATCGAGTCGTCGTTCGGCCGCGCGTTCCCCCGCTTCTACATCCGCGGCCTCGGCAACACGGACTTCGACCTGAACGCCTCGCAGCCGGTGTCGATGGTCTACGACGAGGTCGTGCTGGAGAACCCGGTGGTGAAGGGGATGCCGGTCTGGGACATCGAGCGCGTGGAAGTGCTGCGCGGACCGCAGGGGACGCTCTTCGGCCGCAACACCCCCGCGGGGGCGATCAAGTTCGAGTCGAAGAAGCCCACGCGCGACTTCGAGGCCAACGCGCAACTGTCGTATGCGACGTTCGGCACGCTCGACCTGAAAGGCGCCGTCGGCGGCGGGCTCACGCCGACGCTCTCGGCCCGCGTGTCGTTCCTCTATCAGCAGCAGGAAGACTGGATCGACAACCAGCGCACCGGCGGCGAGCTCGGTGGCTACGAGAACAACGCCTGGCGCGCGCAGTTGCTCTGGGAGCCGACGGCCAGGGTGGACGCGCTGCTCAACGTGCACGGCTGGAATGTCGACGGCACGGCGCGCATCTTCCGCGCGAACATGCTGCAGCAGGGGAGCAACGAGATCGTCCCCGGGTTCGAGCAGGACGTGGTCTTCCAGGACGGGCAGAACGTGCAGGAGATCTCGTCGACCGGCGGCAGCCTGCGCGTCGACTTCGACGTCACCGGCGGCACGATCACGAGCGTGACCGGCTACGAGAGCCTGGACATGTTCAGCCGCGGCGACATCGACGGCGGCTTCGGCGCGGTGTTCGCGCCTCCCTTCGGGCCGGGGTTCATCCCGTTCTTCTCCGAGTCGGCCGACGGGATCCCGTCGCTGACGCAGATCACGCAGGAGCTGCGCTACGCCTCGAACACGCAGGCGCCGCTGCAGTGGCTCGCGGGGCTGTTCTATTTCGACGAGGATCTGGAGGCGGAGACGTACAGCTTCACCTCGATCGCGCCGGGCAACCCGCAGGAAGGATTTGCCACGCAGGAGCAGCACGCGAGGTCGTGGGCCGCGTTCGGGTCGGTGGACCTGGCCACGTCAGACCGGTGGAAGTTCAAGGGCGGCCTGCGCTTCACGCACGACGAGAAGGACTTCGCGGCGGAGCGCCTCCAGGAGCTCTTCTTCAATACGCCGACGACCGGTCCCGTGACGGCGAGCACGGACGACGACTTCGTGAACTGGGACCTCAGCGCGACGTTCATCATGAGCCCCCGTACGAACGTATACGGCCGCGTGGCCACCGGCTCGCGCGCGCCGAGCATCCAGGGGCGCATTCTCTTCGCCCCCGACACGAGCGGCGGGACGAACCCGGCCACGAACGGCCTGTCGGTGGCCGACACGGAGGAGCTCTTCTCGACCGAGGTGGGTGTGAAGACGGAGCTGCTCGCGCGCACGCTGCGGCTGAATGCCGCGGTGTACCGCTATGAAGTCGACGGGCAGCAGATGACGGCCGTCGGCGGGCAGTTCAACGTGGCCACGCTGCTGAATGCGGACCGCACGGAAGGCTACGGCGTGGAGGCGGACATCCAGTGGATGCCGGCGCCGGCGTGGCTGGCCACACTGGGCGTCAGCTACAACCACACGGAGATCGACGATCCGAACCTGACCGTGGCCCCGTGTGGCGGCGGCTGCACGGTGCTCGATCCGGTGGCCGGAGGACTGGCGCTCGTCAACGGCAACAGCCTGCCGCATGCGCCGGAGTGGATCGTCAACGGCATCATCGACTACCGGACGCTGATGGGCACGGGGCAGGCCACGATGTCGGTGGACTGGGCGTACCACGGCAACAAGCAGTTCTTCCTTTACGAGTCGCGCGAGTTCCAGGGGGACAGCTTCGAGCTCGGCCTCCGCGCCGGCTACACCTTCGGAAACGGCCGGTACGGCCTGGCCCTCTTCGGCCGCAACCTGACGGACGAGGTGATCGTGCAGAACGGCATCGACTTCAATAACCTGACCGGCATGACCAACGAGCCGAGGATGCTGGGGGTGGAGGCGTCGCTGCGGTTCTGACGACGCTTCCGTGTCACTTCACCTGGTCGGGCCTGTTGTCCGCCAGGCGGTCGCCGAGGGCGTCGTTGCGGGGGCTTTCGCCCTCGTCGTTCTGCCCCGAATGCTCGCCGCGGGCGGTGCCCTCGTAGCCAAGGACCTCGTCGCCGACGATGGCGTCGATCTTCTGCATCTGTTCTTCTTTGGCGCCCTGCTCTTCGACTTCTCGTGGTTGGTCGCTCATGGGAGGGGCAGGAGCAAGGATTGCTCCAGATCGCGCTGGATCAGCTTGCGCCGCGGGTCGATGCCGGCGCTCTTCGGCGCGCGCGGGACGGTGACGGCGATGGTCTGCTCGCCGGAACGAATGCGGTGCGGCTGCAGGTAGAGCGGCGCGCCCGACGCATCGAAGACGCCGATGTCGACGCGATCGTCCATCGGTACGGGGCGGTCGCGGCCCGTCGCGTCGGCGACGATTTTCTCCGCGCTCACGGTGAGTGTGACGCGATACGTGCCGTTGGGCAGGCGCTCGGATCGGGCGCTCTTCGCGCGCAGGCTCCAGAGCGTGATCGTCTCGAAGAGGTCGCGAAGGAGGCCGCGCTGCGCCTCGGGGGTGACGGCGCGCAGCTCGGCGTAGAGGTCGCGCGCGGTTGGGAAGGGGGGGCCGCCGAAGCGATGCTTCACGAAGAGGCGTCGCAACGCCGTATTGACGCGCTCCTCGCCGATGGCCTCGCGCAGCGTGTACATCACCAGCGCACCCTTGTTGTAATGGATGTAGTCGTGGTCGTTCGAGCGCAGCAGCGGCACTTCGCTCGCGCGATGACCGCGGCGCCCGAGGAGGTAGCGGTGCTGGAAGAGCTCCCGGGCGCGGTCCACCGGCTCGCGGCCGTACGTCTGCTCCAGCACCATCAGCGCGGTGTAATGCGCCAGCGTCTCCGTGAGCACCTGCGCCCCTTCCACGCGCGCGGGCCGCAACTGGTTTCCCCACCACTGATGCGAGACCTCGTGCGCCGTGACGAGGAACGGATAGTCGATGCCGTTCTCCGGTCTGGCCATGAGCCCGAACCCCTCGGACAGCGCCAGCGCGGTGGGATACGCGCGCGCGTACGTCCCCCGGTGCCGCGGGAACTCGACGATGCGCAGCTCGCGATGCGGGTACGGACCGAAGTGTCGGGCGTGGTAGTCAAGCGTGGCCTTCGTGGCCCGGAGGATGCCGTCGAGGTTGCGCGTGTGCCGGGGGTGATGGAGCACCTGGATGGCAACGCCGTTCCAGCGGTCCTCGGTCACGGCGTACGCCGCCGAGTGGATGGCGTAGATGTTCTGGATCGGCGCGTCGGTGACGTAGTGGAACCAGCGTTTCCCGTTCGCGGTCCAGGTCCGGCGCAGGGTCCCGGGTGCGACCGCGGTCTGATCGAGCGCCGTGCCGATCGTCGTGTCGAGCTGCAGCCAGCGCGTATCGCCGATGGCGGACGTCTGTTGCAGCGCTTCCTGGTCGTCGAGCGATGCCAGGCGGCCGCGGGGAGGGAGCCCGCGCTCCTTCCGCGCCAGGTCGTCGGCCAGCTCGAGCTCGCGCTGATAGCCGATCATCGGCATCCACGTGCGGCCGAAGTACGTCCCGTTGCCGACGATCTCGCCGCCCGCGCGTGCGTTGGTGAAGCCGCGCGGCTCGTGCACGACGTGGAAGCGCAACTGCATCGCCTTCCCCGGCTGCAGCGGTCGCGGAAGCGGGAAGACCTCGTAGCGCGGCCGTGCCTCTTTATTGAGGATCACGTGCACGGAGTCGATCGGCTTTCCGGTCTGATTCTCGAGCCGGTAGGTGCCGCGGACGTGCACGGCGCGGCGATCGAGCTCGACGTGCAGCCTGGCGTGGGTGATGAGCGGCTGCGGGAGTTTCTCGTAGCGCTTGTACCGCCGCTCGTATGCGGCGCGCGCGTCCTGCCGCTCGTCGCTCGTGCGGTAGTCGTTGAGGATGTTCGTGTTGTAGAAGACCCAGCCGCCGGTGGCGACGACGCCGAGCGCCGCGGTCGCGAGGGCCGCGACCGCGCGCCGCGGGAGTCGCATGCTGCGATCCTGTCCGCGCGGCCAGAAGAACGTCGCCGCGATCATGAGCAGCAGCGCCCAGGCGGTCCAGTACAGCCGGAACGACAGCCACGGCACGAAGAAGGGCTCGAAACCGCTGATGTCGGAGTACGACCAGCCGGGATCGGCACCCCACGCGAGGAGGTTGTGCTCGATGCCGAGCGCCGAGCGGCCGAAGCGGATGAGCGCCCAGCACAGCACGGCCACGAAGTGCCCGGCGTATTTGTGGTTCACCACCACGTGCACGAAGAGCGCGAGCGCGGCCCACACCACGTACTGCGGGAGCTGGATGCCGAAGAGGATCTTCGCGTAGAGCGCGGGCTCGAGCTCGAAGTAGCCCTCCGCCGCCTGCAGGCCGATGCCGGCGGCCATCAGCGCCGCCTGCACGATCGCCAGCGCGGCGATCATCGCGCCCAGTTTCCCCGTCAGCAGGACCCAGTTCGGGAGCGGCGCGGTGTCGACGATGGCGCTGCTGCGGGTGTCGCGCTCCCTCCACACCAGCTCCCCGGCGAAGAGGATGCTCAGCAGGACGAGCACGGCGCCGGCGTCGCCCAGGACCTCGCGCGCGACGAGAGAGGTCATCGGCCATGTGGGGGTGTCGAGGATCACGCCGGCCGACTGCCACCCGGCCTTGACGATCATCGCCAGCAGCAGCGTCAGCGCGGCGAGTGTGGCCCGCGTCAGGAAGATCTCGGAGAGCGATCGCGTCGCGACGGCGGCCATCTGCCGCAGGCGCGTCGCGGCATTGAACGTCGGCCGCACCTCGGGCGCGATCCGGGGAGCGGCGGCGCGTTCCGGCGGGGGGATGGCGCGGCGTGTGCGGCGGCGCTGCCCGCCGTCGTGGAAACGGAAGCGGACGTGCGTCAGCGCGAGCACCACGCCGCCGAGGGCCATCCAGGTAAGGCGGTTCCAGAGCAGCGCGTCGGCGAACGGCACGAAGCGGGTGTTGGTCTCGAACGGCGTCCAGTACTGCGTGAGCTTGTCGAGCGTCGCCAGTCCGAATGGATCGAAGGAGTCGCCCGAGAGCCATGAGCCGAAGAAGAGGAACGCGCCGGCGGCGTAGCTGGCCAGCGTCCGGCCCGTGAGGGCGGCCAGCGCGAACATGATCGCGCCGATGGCGAAGATGGTCGGGAGGGCGAAGACGAAATACGGCTGGATGTACGCGAGCGGCCGCATCGCGCCGAAGAGCTCCGGCTGGCTGGCGCGCTGCATCTCGACCAGCACGATCCCGCCCGCCGCCACCGCGAGCAGGAGCGCGTTGATCGTAAACGCGCCGAGAAAGCGCCCGCCGAGGTAACCGCTCTTCGAGATCGGCATCGTGTAGAGGAGCGGATGCATGCGCGTCTCGACGTCGCGCGCCGCGGCATCGCCGAAGAGTCCCGCCGCGGCGACGAGCATCAGCATCGTGGCGATGACCGTGACCATCGCGATCGTCGCCGGCGCATTGGCGTGAATCGTCCCGGTTCCCGCCGCCTCGCCGATCATCAGGTCGATCAGCAGCAGCCACGTCGCCGCCGCCATGGCCGCGAAATAGAGCCACGTCGTCCACTGGCGAAACCGGTACGCGATCTCGAAGCGGAAGACCTCGGCGAACGTGCTCACTCATGGATGAGTACGTGCCGGCGGGCGAACGGTTTACCGGCGCTGAGGTTCGGCCGAAGTTTTTTTTGTGAAAAGTTCGACCTGGCGACGCTGCGGGAGGCGGCGACGGGGACGGCCTGAATCACCTCCCGGCCCGCAGCTTCTGCAGCATCTCGACGGCATGCGTGTTCGCCGGGTCGAGCGTGAGGGCGCGCTCGTACGCGCCGATCGCCTTCTCGCGCTCACCGGCCGCCGCGTACGCCTCGCCGAGGCTGTCGTAGACGTTCCCGGATCCAGGGAAACGCTTCACGTTGCGCTCGAAGATCCGGACCGCGTCTGCGATGCGTCCGGTGTCGAGCAACAGGTAGCCGAGGCGGTTGATCTCCGCCTCGGTCAACTTGTCGATGGCCGGGGAGAGGACTCCGTGGACGCGGATGTCGCGGAACACGGTTTTCGCCGGCGAGTCGTAGCGTTCATAGCCCATCCACGCGAAAGCGGGATATTCGCCGGGGAGCACGGCGGCGATGACCTCGGGCATGATCGAGAAACCGTTGCCGCTGTTCGTGAAAACGACCACGCCGTCGCCCTTCCGGTCGCCGATGGCGAAATTCTGGACCTCGCCGTTGTTCTCACCCCAGTGCCAGAACGCCGTGCGCCATGCCGTCCGCTGAATCCCCCAGCCGAGGCCCCACGACAGTGCCGTGGAGATCTTCCCGCTTCCCGGTTTCAGGCAGTTGGAGCAGCTCTCATCGACGGCGCTTTGCCCGGTGAGCATGGCCCGCGCCGTCGCCGGCTTCAGGCCGGTGCCCTTCATCGTCGCGATCATGAACCGCGCGAAATCGGCGGGCGTGGTGTGCAGCGTGGCTACCGTCGCCACGGCAGGCCTGCGCCGCTCGGCGACTCTTCCGCTCGCGCGGTGACCGAATACCTTGCGTGTTTCGAATTCGGGAATCCAGACATAACCGGAGTCGCGCATGCCGAGAGGCGTGAAGACGAGCTCCCGCATCAGCACGGGCAGCTCTTTCCCCGTGAGGTGCTCGATGACCCGTTCGAGATAGAGAAAACCCGCCCCGGAGTAGCTGAAGCGCGAGCCGGGAGTGAAGTGCACGGCCAGCGTCTGGCCCGGCATCACCTCATTCTGAAAGCCGGTGGTGTGCGCGAGCACCATCCGCGCGGTGATCTGTTTCATCCGCTCGTCGGAAACCGGCTCGGCGAGGTAGTGCTGCAGCGGAACGTCGAGCGAAAGCACACCCGCGTCCACGAGCCTCAGCACGGCGTAGGCGAAGACCGGTTTGCCGAGGGAGGCGGACTCGAAGATCGCCCGCCTGGTGAGCGGCGCTCGTGTCTCGGCATTCGCGACGCCGTATGCCTTCTCGGAGACGATCGTTCCTCCGCGGATGACGACGATCGACAGCCCGGCAACGTCGCCTTCCCGCATCAACCGGCCAATGGCCGGATCTGCCCCGCCGCGCGAGGCGAAAAGAACCAGGACCAGGAACGGGATCAGGCGTGGCATTCGGTCTCCTGCTGCTTCAGACGCGGCCCGCGGGGAGACGTTGGAGACCTGCCTGAAAACCGCCGCCGGCCGGAGCCGGCGGCGGAGCAGCCTTCAGTTCGGTCCGAAACGGGAGTTGTATTCCGACGAGTAGACGAACCCGTCGCAAGAAACGTCAAGACGCCGCGCCGCGCCGACCCTACACTCGCACCATGAGCATGAGAGACATTCGATGGGGAGCGGCGCTCGGCGGGATGCTGGTGGCCGAGATCGGGCAGATCGCCGCCACTTTCGCCTGGGTCGCCCTCTACAGCTACCTCGTGCATCCGGGGGAGACGCCGGCCTTCTACCAGCGTCACGCACAGGCGGCGGGCCCGTGGGTGTCGCTGCTGGCGGGGACGCCGATCTTCTACCTGGTCTGCCGGTGGATCGGTTCGCGGGTCCCCTCCCGGGCGTGGCCGACCGCCATGGCTCTCTTCGGCCTCTTCGTCCTCGTCGACGGCGCGCTGATCCTCTCCGCGGGGACCCCTTCTCCCCGCATCCTCGGGTTTGTGGCCGCCAGCTATCTCCTCAAGCTCCTGGCCTGCCATCTCGGAGGCCGGAGTGCTGTCCGGAGAGAGGTCGCGGAGCCGGCGTGACGCGGGACTGGGAGACGCTGCTCCCGCTCCTGGTCCACATTCAGGCCCACCTGGAGGAAGACCTCGGTCTCGAGGCGCTGAGCCGGAAGGCGGGGCTCTCGCCGTTTTACCTGCAGCGCCTCTTCAAGGCGGCGATCGGCGAGACGCCGAAGGCCTATACCTCGCGCCTCCGGCTGGAGCGCGGCGCCTTCCGCCTGCTGGTGCACGACTCGAACGTGCTCGACATCGCACTGGAGTGCGGGTTCCAGAGCCACGAGAGCTTTCTCCGCGCCTTCCGCCGGCGCTTCGGCCGGCTGCCGAGCGACTACCGGGAGTGGGTGCGCGGGCAGCTCACCGCGAGGGAGGAGTCCTCTCCGGAGGATTGCTCCGAGGCGGCGCCGGCGTTCGAGATCTCGAAGACCCGGGTGATTCCGCTGCGGCCGGCGCACCTGGCCTTCCGGCGGCACGTGGGGCCGTACGAGTCGGTCCCGGAGAGCCTCTTCGAGGAGTTGGAGGAGTGGGCGGCCCGGCGCGGGTTGCCGGGTCCGCCGGTCTGGATGGGGATCGGGCACGACGCTCCCGGGACCACGCCGGCCGAGCAGCTCCGCTTCGACGCGGCGCTGGTGGTGCCCGGTCCCTTCGCCCCCGAGGGGCGCATCGCCTACCAGCTCTTGCCCGGCGGCCCCTTCGCCGTCACGACCCATGTGGGGCCGTACGACACGCTGCCGGCGGCCTACGCCGCGATCTTCCCGCGCCTCCTGGCCCTTCCCGGCTACCAGCTGGTCGGCCTGCCGGCGGTCGAGATCTACCACACCACCCGGGTGAACGTGCGCTATCGGCTGAACCATACGGATTTGTGCTTGCCGGTGAGTCCTCGCCGCGCGTGACGACCTGAATCCTGAAGGGCGGCGAAGGTCTAAGCAGGACGCACTGGCTTGGCCAACGGAAACACAGCGGACGGCCGGCGTCCTCGCCGGCTGTCGCGCAGGCGTCCCGCGCCTGCGCCCTGGGCGGGAGTGGCGGCGCGGGACGCCGCCACGACAGCCGGCGAGGACGCCGGCAGTCCGCATCCGTTGGCGAACCCAGTACGGTCTGCTTAGTCGATGCCCCGGCACTCGGAGCCCAACTCCAGCAGAGCGCACTTGAACAGACAGAACTCGTCCTGGGGCTGGAGCTGACAGCGCTCGCGAGCCCGGAACTCCAGATCGGCGCCGCCGCTCACGTTGATGAGCCGGAAGTGGAGATCCAGATATTCAGTACCGCGGCACTCTTGAAAGTCGAGACCACTCCCGATGACGACGGTCTCGTTGAACACGTACTCGTCGCCACTCGTCTCGCCGACGGCGGTCCCGGTACATTGCTCGTGGTACTGCTCGCGCCCGCTGCTGCTGGTCGCGACGATGTTGCAATCGATCGAGACGGTCACCAGCTCGTTCGTACACGCGTTTGCAAGGGTGAGCGTGTCCTGGATCGTGTCCTTGAAAACGAGGTTGGCACCCACCGGCATGGCCAAGAGCAGCGAGATGAGTAGCGCGTAACGCATCGCGGCCTCCTTGGAACCCTAGATAGAGTCGGCGCCGATGCGCGGCAACTGGGGAGGTGCGATCGAGAAGGAGCCGGAGCGAGAACCCCCCTGAAACGAAAAAAGCCCCCAGGGAGGCTTTGCCAATCTGCGCCGGCGGCCGTGCCGCCTGGCTGGGAGACAGGGACTCGAACCCCGATTCATCGGTCCAGAGCCGATTGTCCTACCATTGAACGATCTCCCAGTAACGGCAGGGGTTGTGGATGCTACGCGGGCCCTAACGTGGATGTCAACGATCACATTCCAATCCCGGCGTGGCACAATCTCCGCGAGAGCGCCGATCATGTTGCCCGAGGTTTTCGAGTGTCCGCAGTGCCAGCGCCAGTTCGTCGTCGAGCTGGTGGAGAATGCCGCTGACCAGTCCATCCACTGCCCCCAGTGCAAGCGGTACCTGGGGGAGAAGGACCTGAACTTCATCATCCTCTCGGAGATCGACGAGCTCACCGAGCGGCTGGCGTTCGAGCGCGACCGGCTGGAGCGCGACCAGGCTGTCTACTCCATGACCGACTGCGACGCCGAGCTGCGCACCTACGGCAACGAGCTCCACAAGGTCGTGAACATCCTGCGCAAGACGCTCGCCGATCTCGACCAGTTGAAGTCGACGTACCGGTGAAGCGCCTCCCTCTCGACGGCATCGTCGTTGCCGACTTTTCCCGCGTCCTCGCCGGGCCGCTCTGCACCGAGCTGCTGGCCGACGAAGGGGCCCGCGTCATCAAGGTCGAAGAGCCGCGGTTCGGCGACGAGACGCGCCGCTGGGGGCCGCCCTTCGCGGGCGACGTCAGCACGTACTTCTTGTCCGTCAACCGGAACAAGGAGTCGATCGCGCTCGACCTGCGGGCCGACCGCGAGCTCGCCCGGGCGCTGATCGAGCGCGCGGACGTCATCGTCGACAACTTCCTCCCCGCGCAGCGGCAGGAGCTGCTGGGGGAGATTCCGGAGACCAAGGTCCACTGCTCGATCACCGGCTTCGATCCGGAGACGGCCGAAGCCAGCCGCCCGGGCTACGACCTCCTGGCGCAGGCCGGGGCGGGGCTGATGTCGATCACCGGCGGCGCCGAGCCGTTCAAGACCGGCGTGGCGCTGGCGGACGTCCTGACCGCCCACTACGCGCACGGCGCCATCCTCGCGGCGCTGTACGCGGGCGGAGGGGCGCGGCTGGAGGTCTCCCTCTTCGGCGCCACGCTGGCCTCGCTGGTGAACGTCGCCCAGGCCGCGCTGAGCACCGGCCACGAGGCGCAGCGCTACGGCAACGCCCATCCGTCGATCGTCCCGTACCAGCTCTTCCACGCGAGAGACCGCGCCTTCGCCATCGGAGGCGGCACGGACCGGCATTACCGGTCGTTGTGCGGAGTCATCGGCCGCCCCGAGCTGGCCACCGACGAGCGCTTCGCCACGAACGCCGCCCGCGTGGCGAACCGCGCGACCCTCGTGCCGCTGCTCGAAGAGATCTTCGCGACCAACGACGCGCAGCACTGGGTCGACCGCTGCCGCGACGCGAACATTCCCGCCTCGCTCGTGCGCGGCGTGCTCGAGGCGCTGCGCAGCGAGGAGGCGCGTCCGCTGATCGCGACGCTGGACGGCTTCGAGACCGTCGGCCATCCCGTGCGCATGAACGGCGAGCGCCTCCCGGTCCGCAGCCACCCGCCGAAGCTCGGCGAGCACACCGAGGCGCTCCGGCGCGAGCTCACTGGTACGCCAGCGCAAACAGGATCGCGCAGCAGAGGAACACGAACACCAGGAGGCCGCCGATGAGCCCCGCGTGCATCGGTTTGCCCCCCTTCGCCGAGCGGAACGCCACCGCGAGCACGGCCGTGCCGACGCCCATGATCACGAATCCTGCAGCCAGGACGACGAGCAGTGCCCGCTGAAACTCCGGATCCACGCCGCGCACTCTACACGCGGCGTTTCGCCGCGGCCATTTTCGATTTCGACGAGACCATCATCGACCTCGAGCCGCAGCACACCGCCGCCCATGCCGCCCTCTGCCGCGACCTCGGCAACGACTACGACCGGATGCCGGAGAGCTTCCGCACCGGCTCCGGCCGCCGCATCATCGACGACATCCGCGAGATGCGCGCGCACTTTGGCTGGTCCGCACCGGAAGACGAGCTGGTCGCGCAGCGCCAGCGGCACTTCGACGCCATCTGCGAGACCTCCGACCTGGAAGCCATGGACGGTGTGAGAGAGATGGTCGAGGAAGTCAGAACGTGGGGCATCCCCATGGCCATCACCTCTTCCGCGGTCGGCTCCTCCATCGACGCGATTCTCCGGAGGCTGAACCTCCGCGACGCCTTCACGCTCATCGTCGACGGCAGCGAAGTGACGCACGGCAAGCCCGATCCGGAAGCGTATCTGCTCACCGCGAAGAAGCTGGGCGTGGACGCCGCGGAGTGCGTGGTCTTCGAAGACTCCCACGTCGGCGTGGTGGCGGCGAAGCGGGCGGGGATGTTCTGCGTGGCGGTGCGCAATCCGAAGGCGCTGCAGCTTCAGGACCTGTCGCTGGCCGACGTCGTCATCAATTCGATGCGCACGCTTCTGCAGGATGGGCAACAACCATCCATCGATGATGGGCCGGCGGGCCGCCCTAGGCGTGCCTTACGCTGAGCTCCGCCAGCAGCCGGATCAGTTGCCGTCCCTCGGCGTCCGATTCCTCGTACGTGCGGCAGAGCGTGTCCAGCTCTGCCTCGTCCTCCCAGGCCGCCACGGTGAAGCCTTCCTCCGGCTGGCGCGGTGAGTCGGTGGGGATGCGCCACCATTTCCCGTCCTTCAGGCGGAAGGACATGTAGCCGCGGCTGCGCTTGCGCAGCGCGCCGCCGAGGCCGGCCAGGATCGCGGCGCTGTTCGCGTGCGCCTCCTCGCCGGCGGCGTTGGCGCGCTGCGCGTCGAGGATGCGGCGGACGAAGCTCCCCATCAGCTCCTCCAGCAGCGCCTCCGCATTGCCGACCGGCGCCACGAAATGCACGCCGCTGTGGGAGACCGGGTGCTCGCCGTCGCCGCCGGGCTCGCGCACGACGGTCGTGCGCACCACCTCGCAGTCGAACTCGACCGGCTCGCTCTGCCAGCGGAAGGAGAGGCGGAACCGGCGGCCCGGCTCGGTCGTCCCATAGTGCTCGAGGAAGGCCCCGGCCATCCCGATGTCGAGGATCAGGGCGTTGGCCCGGTCCATCGTCGCCAGGATGGGCTTGGCCAGGCGGAGGCGCTGAAACTCTCTGCGTTCCTCGGTCATGGTAAGAGCTTTGCTGACGATATCGCAGGTCGACCCTTGAAGCAGTCGCAGGACATCGAACGACGCAGTATCTGGCGCGTCGGGCCGGAGAGCACGTGGACCACCATTGTGCCCGTCGTGTTCATCATCGTGTCCCTGCTGTCGCTGGTCCTGTTGCCGCTGATCGTCTCGCGGAAAACGGAAAGGATGCGCGACGAGATCTCCGGCGTCGCCGAGCCGGCCCGCCGCGCCGCGAACGCGATCCAGACCGGCCTCTCGAACGAGCTGGACAAAATCATCGCCTGGCAGGTCACGGGTCAGGAGAACTATCGCCGCGAGTACCTGACGCTGGTCCAGCAGCAGGAGCTGAACCGGCAGACGCTCTCCCGGCTGCTGCCGCAGCTCGACGAGGAGCTGACGAAGGACCTGACCGAGCTCTTCGTCCACACCAGCCGCTGGCATGCGGCGGTCGGACAGGGTGAGTTCATCACCCGCGACCTGCCGGCCGAAGTGCTCCTGGCGCGTCTCTACGAGAGTCATCCGCCGTACGAGAAATCGCTGCAGGCGGCCTCGGATCTCGAGCTGGAGCTGCAGCAGGGGATCGAGGCGCGCCTGAAGAGCATTCGCGACACCCAGCAGCTCAATTTCTACGTGACCACCATCCTCACCATCCTGGCGCTCGTCTCGGCGCTGCTGGTGGCGGGGTTGGGACGGCAGATGCGCCTCCTCGCGCGCGAAGCCATGCAGCGCCGCCTCGACGCGGAGCGCGAGGCCAACGAGGCCCGTGTGGCGCGCGAGGCGGCCGAGCGCGAGGAGCGCCGCGCGGCCTTCCTCGGCGCGGCGGGGCAGGAGCTGGCGGCGTCGCTCGATTACCAGCAGACCATCGCCACGCTGGCGCGCCTGATCGTGCCCAACCTCGCCGAGATGTGCGTGATCGACAGCACCGAGCAGGACTCGACTATCCGCCGCGTCGCGGTCGTACACCGCAATCCGGAGGACGAGACGCGCTTCGCGGGCATCGTCGGCTCCGTCCACGAGCAGGTGCCGGAGGCGCTCGTGCGGATCATGCAGGCGGGCGAGCCGGCGCTCGTCGGCACGTCGTCGGCGTTGTACGAGTACCTCACCGGTGAGCCAGGCGGCGACGGGCGGACGATGATCCTCCTGCCGCTGGTGAGCCGCGCGCAGACCATCGGCATCGCCGCGGCGATCTCCGCGGCCGGCAAGCCGCTCACCAGGGACGACCTGCCGCTCTTCGCCGAGCTGGCGCGCCGCGCGTCGCTGGCCATCGACAACGCGCGCCTGTACCTCGAATCGCAGCAGGCCGTGCGCGCCCGCGAGGAGGTGCTGGCCATCGTGTCGCACGATCTCCGCAATCCGCTCAGTGCCGTGACCCTCGGCGCCTCGCTGCTGGAGATGTCGGAGGCGCTGGCCGACGAGGACCGCGAACAGGTGGAGACCATCGAGGCCTCGGCCAAGCGCATGAGCCGTCTCATCGAAGACCTCCTCGACGTCACGCGCCTCGAAGGGGGCAAGCGCCTGCCGATCGAGCCGGCCACGGTCAGCCCCGCGGAGCTGCTTTCCGAGGCGGAGAACCTCTTCCGCGCCCAGGCCGCCGTGGCCGAGGTGACGATGATCTACGAGGCCGATCGCGACATGCCGCCGGTGCGCGCCGACCGGAACCGCGTGATGCAGGTCCTGTCGAACCTGATCGGCAACTCGATGAAGTTCACCCCGGCCGGGGGGCGCATCTCCATGCGGGCCAAGCTGGTCGGCGAGGAGGTGCTCTTCTCGACGAGCGACACCGGCCCGGGCATTCCCCGCGAGCACCTCAGCCACATCTTCAACCCGTACTGGCAGGCCAAGCGGACGGAGCGGCTCGGCGCCGGCCTCGGTCTGTCGATCGCGAAAGGCATCGTCGAGGCGCACGGCGGGCGGATCTGGGTGGAGAGCGAGCAGGGCCGCGGCACGGACTTTTACTTCACCCTGCCGGTCGACACGGAGGCGCTCACATCGACGGCGGGATCTGGAGCGCGTCGCTCACACTCAGCTCCGCGAACATCCGAATGAGGCGGCGTCCCTCGTCGTCCGAGGACTCGTAGACGGCGCAGAGGCGCTGCATCTCGTCCGCGTCCTCCCCCCGCGCCACGGTGAACCCGAGGGCCGGCTGCTCGGGGAGGAAGACCCGGCGCCGGCGCCAGGAGCCGTCCTCGTAGCGATAGGAGAGAAAGTGCGCGTCGGTGCCGCGGACGGTCGTGTCGCCGTCGATGGCGCGGAGGATCTTCAGGCGCGTGGCGGAGGAGTCGTACTTCTGCTCGAGCACGCGCCTCACGAGCTGGGCGAGCATGCTCCGGAGGTGGTCGCCCGAGTCGCCCGTCGCGGAGAGGAAGCGCATGCCGGTGACGTAATGCCCTTCGCTGCCGCTCGTGCGTACCGCCTCGCAGCGCATCTCGATGCTGCGGCCGTCGTGCTCGAAGCGCAGGTTTGCGTTCGGACCCTCGAGGGCCGTCTTGTGCTCCATCCTCGCTCCGAGGATGCCGATCTCGACGAGCGTCGCCGGAACGGTGCCGAAGCGTGCGGCCACCGGCGAGTCGAGACGCAGACGCTGAAACTCACGCCGCTCCACGCCCTGTTCGTGCATGGAAGGGTATTTTAACGTTTATGGAGTGCGGCAGCGCCAGCTGCCGCTTTCGATGCCGCAGCGCCAGCTGCGGCGGGGGCGGCGGCCCTAATGCAGCGCCCGGCGCATCCGCACCGAGGCGATGTACGACGTCCGGAACCCCTCGCGATAGCGGCGCGTGCGCCGGTTCACCTTGGTGATGTAGTTCTTCGTCTCCGTGAACGGCGGGATACCGCCGAAGCGGGCCACGTTTCCTTCGCCGGCGTTGTAAGCGGCCAGGGCGATGGTCTCATCGTCGAAGCGGTCCAGCAGGTAACGGAAGTAGCGCGTCCCGGCGGCGATGTTCTTCTCCGGGTCGAACGGATCGTCGACGCCGAGGAGCGCCGCCGTGCTGGGGACGATCTGCATCAGCCCCTGCGCGCTCTTGCCGGAGACGAGCTTCGGGCGGAAGTCGGACTCGGTGTGCACCATGGCCGCGACCAGCTCCGGCGCCAGGTCGTTCTTCCGCGCCTCTCGGTAAATGATGTCTCCATAGGGGACGTTGCTGCGGAAGTAGTCCTCCTTGAAGACCTCCAGGCTGAGCGGACGCGCGACCGGCGAGAGGAACTGCTGGCGCACCGAGTCGGTGATGAGCGGGAGCGCGCTCTGTTGCGTCACCGGCTGCTTCGTCACTTGCGCCGGACGCAAATCGAGCTTCTTCGTGGCGGTCTTGATGTCGACGGCGGCCAGCGCCAGCGGAATGCCGAGCAGGATCGCCGCGACGCGCGCGGACATGCGGACGGTGGCGCGGAACAGCTTGCGGCGGGAGGAGTGGTGCTGGCACGAGCAGACCACCCGCCAATCGGCTCCTCCGCGCCATTTCGGGGTGTCGTTTCGTAGACTGCGGAGCATCACGGACTTGCACCAAGGGCAAAAGGCGGACCATCACTGCGAAATAACTGACGCGGCTGGTGTTTATGGGACTCTGGTCCCGGACGTGTCGGTAACGGTCTCTTCCGTAGTGGTCGTTTCGGGGGTCCCGGTGGTCTCGGTCGTTTCCGTGGTCTCGCTCGCGGTCCCGGTCTCCGGCGCCAGATCGGTGTCCGTCGCGGGCGCGGTACCGGTCGTTTCGGTGGTTGCGGTGGTCTCCGTGGTCTCGGTCTTCGGCTCGGCGGCGGGCTTCTTCTCCGTCAGCACCTCGCGCTCGAAGAGATAGCCCCAGCGCTTCATGCGCGAGAGGATCATCCGCTGCCGCGCGCGCAGGCGCCTGTTCGGGCTGCCCGGATTCATCACGCGAGGGTTGGGGAGGCAGCCCGCGAGCAGCGCGGCCTCGCGCGTCGACAGCGCGGACGCGGACTTGCCGAAGTAGTGGCGCGCCGCCGCCTCGGCGCCGTAAACGCGCTCGCCCATCTCCACGACGTTCAGGTAGATCTCCAGGATGCGCTTCTTGGACAGGTGCTTCTCGAGGGCGCGGGCGATGAAGTACTCGCGCACTTTGCGCAGCGGGTTGCGCGAGGGGGAGAGGTAGAGGTTTTTCGCGAGCTGCTGGGTGATGGTGGAGCCGCCGTGCGTGACCTTGCCGCGCTTCCAGTTGCGGTCGAAGGCCTCTTTCATGGCCTCGACGTCCACTCCTTCATGGTCGTAGAAGGCGTTGTCCTCGGCCACGAGGACGCCGCGGCGCAGGTAGGGCGAGATCTTCCCGTACGGCACCCAGGTCCACTTCAGCGCGTCGCTCTTCCCTTCGCGGCGCAGCGTCTTCTTGCGCTGCTCCATGAAGGCGGTCGTTTTCGGGCGCTCGGTGGCGAGCCTGGCCACGTCGGGGAAGGTGATCCACTCCCAGGCGAGCCACGCCACGAGCAGGAGCAGGACGGCCAGGAGGATGCGCTTCAGCAACGGAGAAAGGATAGACTAATGCCCATGAAACGCCTGACTCTCGCCCTCTGCCTGCTGCTGGTCGCGGGTGCGGCGCACGCGTTCGATCCCACGCCCTCGGCCGACTCCCGCGTGTCGATCGGGATCCTCCGCGCGCCCGACGCCTTCTATTACGAGAACGCCGAGCACGTGCACCGCGCCATCAGCGCGGCGCTGCGCGACGAGCTGCGCTCGCGCGGCTACGAGACCGTGACCATCGACTGGACGTACGACGACCTCCCGCGCGACGCGAAGCCGATCGTCGACTACTACGTCGAGATCGCCGGCGACTCGCGCACCGACGATCGCGGCGGCGTGGGCGTGGCCGGCCGGCACGCCAGCATGTCGCTGGGGATGCTCGTCTCCGACGTGGCCGCGGACGTGTTCGTCTACGACGCGTTCACGCTGGAGGAGCTCGCCCACGAGTCGATGTCGAAGCGCGACAAGGCCTTCGTCCCGACCTCGGTCGGCGTCGGCGGGGGGAGCCTCTTCGCCTGGATCGCCACGCCGTTCATCGAGCGGGCGCAGGTGCGCAGCGTGGCCAGGCAGCTCGCCCGCGACATCGCCGGCCGCGTCGATGCCGTGGTGCAGAGGCGTTGAAGCCCGTCCTGGTCCTGACCACCACCGGCGCGGACTTTGACGCGCGCGCCCTCGCGCATGCTCTGGTCGAGGCGCGCGTGGCCGCCTGTGTGAACATCGTCGAGCGCATCCACTCGGTCTACCGGTGGGAAGGCCGCGTGGCCGATGACGCCGAGCAGTTGCTGATCATCAAGACCAGCGACGAGCGGGTCGCGGCGCTGCGGGAGGAGCTGTTCAGGCGGCATCCCTACGACGTGCCGGAGTTCGTGGTCGTGCCGGTCGCGGAGACGTCAGACGCCTACGGCGCGTGGCTGCTTTCGTCGGTAGCGCCGTAACACAAAAAACACCACCACCCCGAGGATCGTCACCAGGGTGATGTTCCGCCCGCGCGTGAACGCCTCCGGGTGAAAGACGACGCGCAGGTGGTGCTTCCCCTTCGGCACGAAGACGCCGATGAAGGCGTGATTGGCGTAGTGCGTCTCGACGCGTTTGCCGTCGATGTACGCGCGCCAGCCCGGCCACTTCGTGTCGGAGATGACCACCCACCCGTCCAGGTCCATGGTGGCGTCGATCTCGTAGGCCAGCCCATCGCGCCGCGTGACCAGCGTGCCGGGGCCGTTGGAGATCTGGTGCGCCGGGTACTGCGGCACGGCGATCCAGGCCGTGTCGGCGAAATCGGTGGTGAAGCGCATGCCGCGCAGCACGGCCTCGTCGGTGCGCTCGTAGCGGATGTGGCGCGGCACGAACGCGCGCGGCACGACGCGCGTGTTCTCGAACAGGCGGTGATGGCGGTCCTGCAGGACGAGCTTCCACTGCTCGTCGGGCTGCTGCTCGAGCGAGCCGATGGCGTACTTGACGTTGAGGAAGGAGAGGAACGTCTTCGAGCGGTCCTCGACGATGTTGTAGGAGACGGGCATCGCGCGCGACCAGAGCGGATACGTCTCGTGGAGGCGCTGGAAGGTCATGGCCTCGTAGCCGCGCGGGTCCTCCAGGCCGTAGAGGGCCGCCGTGTCGGGAACGAGCGCGTAGTGCATCCCCACGACCCGGAACGGCGTGGCCGGATCGTCCTGCAGATACTGGAAGACGGGGATGGCCGGATAGAACGCCTTCTCCGGCAGCGCCGGATACATCCTCCCGTCCTCCCACACCCGCTGCACGAGCACGAGCGCGAGGATCCAGCGCGGGTCTCTCCGGAACAGGAGCAGCGCGCCGAGGGCCACCAGCGGAACCAGCTCCGCCAGCGTGAGCGAAGCGATGACCGCCGGATCGACCCCCGAGCGGATCTCCGAGTCGCGCAGCAACGCCGCCCCGATCGCCAGACCAATCGCCAACAACGCAACGGGTGCCAAACGTAGGACGGGTGCTAAACGTAGGACGGGCTTCAGCCCGTCCGGTCGGGCTGAAGCCCGACCTACGCCGTCCACCGCAAACGCCGCCAGCACGCAAAGCGCGAACACCGCCGCGAACCCCAGCCGCTCATTCAAAGCAATATCGAACAACGGCAGCGCATGCAGCAGGTCCCCCACCGGCCAGGCGTTCAGCCCCGCCAGCGCCATGAACGCGAAGAACCCGAAGAAGAACCACGTGTCCCGCCGCCGGTACAGCAGCCCGAGCAGCGCCAGGGCCAGCACCACGCTCCCCACCCGCATCGGGTACGCGTCCCATTTCGGCGCGTGCCCCCCTCCCTCCATCCGCCCCCCCGCGAACGGGAAGAGCGACGTCGCCGCGCGCGCGCCGACCGCCTCCGGCGGCACGTCGAACGGCGCGGCGGCGTAGGCGTCGCGGCGGAAGCGGTACTCCATCGTGTGCGGCGTGACGAAGAAGAACGGCAGCAGCGAGATCGCGGTCAGCAGCAGCGCCAGCACGCCGCAGAGCGCGGCCAGCGCGATCGTGCGCGGCCGCTTCGTGACGATGACTTCATAGAGGCCGTAGATCGAACCGACGAAGACGATGTGCAGCACCGACTCCGGATGCCCGGCGAAGACGACCAGCACGAGCGCCAGCGTGAGGAGCACCGCCGCGCGCACATTGGTCTCGCGCACGACCAGGCGCACGCCGAGGAAGACCAGCGGCAGGAACACCCAGATCCGCCCCAGCGGCCAGGCCACGAAGAGCGCGAGCAGCGCGCAGAACGTGTAGCCGGCCGCGGCGATGAGCGCGGCCGTCTCGCCGCAGCCGAGGGCGCGGACGAAGGCGAAGGTGAACAGCGCGCAGAGGAAGAAGGTGAAGGCGGCGCCGAAGGTCAGCGCCTGCGCGTGCGGGAGGAGCAGGCCGAGGAGCTGGACCGCGTCGTAAGGGGCGGCCTGCATGTTCGCGGCGAGGATCGTCCCGCAGAGAAGGTACGGGTTCCAGACCGGCCATTCACCCTTGGCCAGCGCCTGCCGCACCGCGCTCTGCCACGGCATCATCTGCATGTAGAGGTCGGAGAGGCCGGGGTGGTACGGCTTCTCCACGCCGTAGTCGCGCGCGTAGTTGTTGAGCGGCTCGGAGAGGAACGGCAGGTCGATCGGGGCGTAGACGCGGCCGGTGAGCAGGGCCCGCCCGGTGAAGCAGAGCGGCAGGAGGATCAGCACGATCGCCGCCGTCCGGCTGACGGGCGCGACGAAGCGGCGCCAGACGGCGATCAGGACGAGCGTGGCGGCCGCGTAGAGAACGATCGCAAGCAACGTTCGCGACGGTAAAAGGTAAACGGCAAAAGGTCAAAGCCGGTGTTGCCCGTACGCGAAGCGTCTGGACTGCGGCAGTCCAGACGCTTCGCGTTACCTGGAACGCCGGGCACCGCGAGCAACCAGCAACACAGCAACCAGCAACGCTACCGCGGAGATCGCCCGCCCCCGCGTGAACGACTCCGGCAGATACACCAGCCGCACGCGATGCGCGCCCGCCGGCACGTACACGCCGAGGAAGGCGTGGTTGGCGTAGTGCGGCCGCACGGCGCGGCCGTCGACGTAGGCGCGCCAGCCCGGCCAGTGGGTCTCGGAGATCACCACCCACCCCGCGCGCTGCATGGTGGCCTCGAGCTCGTACTCGAGTCCCCTGCGGCGGATGGAGACGCGTCCCGCCCCGTTGGGCGCGTCGTGCGGCTCGTATGCGTCCGTCTCAATCCAGACCGTGGAAGCGAACTCGGTGGCGTTCTTCATCTCCTCGGCCGCGTTCCCGCGCACGTAGCGCACGCGCTCCGGGACGAACGCGCGCGGCAGGACGCGCGGGTTCTCGAGCAGGCGCGTGTCGCGGTCGGCGGCGCGGACGCTCCAGCCGGGCGGCACGGCCACGTTCCCGTGCGCCAGCGCGTAGCGGATATTGAGAAAGGAGAGAAACGGCCGCGAGAGGTCGTCGACGGCGTTGAACCAGGCCCGCTGATAGCGTGACCAGAGCGGATACGTCTCGTAGAGGCGCACGAAGGTCATGGCCTGGTAGCCGCGGGCATCCTCCAGCTCGTAGAGGGCGGCGTTGTTCGGGATGAGCGCGGAGCCGGCGCCGGTGAAGCGCGCGTCCTTGGGGATGCTCGCCAGGAGCGGCACGCGCGGGTAGAAGACGCGCTTGTCGAGGGCGGGATAAAAGTCGCCGTCCTCGTTCACCCGCTCCAGGAGCACGAGCGCGAGCAGCGCGATGGCGAAGCCGCGCTTCGGAATGCGGTCGACGGCCATCGCCGCCAGCATGGCCATGGCGAACGCCGCCGCGAACGCCAGCCGCTCGTTGATGGCGATGTCGAACAGCGGCAGCGCGTGCAGCGCGTGCGCGACCGGCCACGTCCCGAAGGTGGCCAGGAGGCAGACGACGGCCATGACGCCCCACCCCCAGGCCCTCCTCTGAAACAGCGCCGCGACCGCGAGCAGCATCACCACCACCCCCACGCGCGCCGACAGCGGATCCCATCCCGGCCTGTTCGACTCCCCGTGCGAGAAGGGGACGAACGTCTTCACCATCCGCTCCCGCCGCACCTCCGGCGAGACGATCACGTCGTAGCTCGTCGGTGCATACAGCTCCCGCCGGATCTTGTACTCCAGCGTCTCCGGCGCCGCCTCCGCAAACGGCAGCAGATAAATCGCCCCCAGCGCCAACGCCATGAGCCCCGCAAAGAACGCGGAGCGTGCTGAACGTAGGTCGGGCTTCAGCCCGACCCCATACACCGCCCCCACGGCCACCACATGCAGCACCGACTCCGGATGCCCGGAGAAGATCACCAGCACGAACGCCGCGGTGAGCAGCACCCACCGCCGCTCCCGCACCGCGAACAGCACCAGCGGCAGCCAGGCCCACGTCCGCGCCAGCGGCCAGCCGACGAAGAAGGCCATCATCCCGCAGAAGGTGAACCCGGCCGCCGCCACCAGCGCGGCGATCTCCTTCAGCCCCGTCGCACGCGCGAACGCGAACGTGAAGAACGCCGCGATGAAGAAGGTCATCGAAGCGCCGAACGTCAGCGCGTCCGGCAGCGGCAGCAGAAATCCGAGGAGCTGCAGCGGGTCGTACACGGCCGGCTGTGCCGCCGCGGCCAGGATGTCGCCGTTGAGGATGAACGGATTCCAGAGCGGCCATTCCCCCTGCGACCATGCCCAGCGCACCGCCTTCTGCCACGGGATGATCTGGCAGTGCAGGTCCGAGAGCGCGATCTCGTGCGGCCGCGCCACCCCGAAGTCGCGCGCATAGTCGCGCAACGGCTCCGCCGTGAACGGCAGGTCGATCGGCGCGTAGACCCGCCCCGTGAGCATCGCCTTCCCCGTGAAGACGAGCGGCAGCGCGATCAGCGCGATCGCCGCGGCCACGCTCACGCGCTGGACGAACCGGCTCCAGAGGAAGGAGACGGCCGCGGTGGTGATCAGGTACAGAGCGAGGGCCAAAGCGTGCGGGAGTCTAGACGAGAGGCTCACAGGCTCATAGGCTCACAGGCTCATAGGCTCACAGGCTCATAGGCTCATAGGCTCACAGGTATACAGGAGCTCCTGTGAGCCTGTGTGCCTGTGAACCTGTGAGCCTCGACCGACGCCAGTTCCTCCAAGCCGCCGCCCTCGCCGCGGCGGGGGGGTGAAGGGTGGCAAACATCTGAGGCCCGGCGCGCCCGGCATCGCGAAGGTCGAGCTCAGCGACGACGGCGGAAAGCGTGGCATTCCGTCGAGGTCGAGGTGACGGCATGATCCGCCTCCTGCTCTTCCTCCTGGCCGCGCTGCCGCAGCCCTCCACGCAGTTCAAGCAGCTCCCGCCCGGCGCCGGGAAAGCCCAGGTCGAGGCCGCCTGCTACCAGTGCCACGCCGCCGACCTCCTCGCCAGCAGCGCCTCACCGAAAAGCAATGGCTCGCCTCGGTCGAGAAGATGATCCGCTGGGGCGCCGACGGCCCGCCGAAAGACAAGGACGTCATCGTCCGCTACCTGGCGAAGCACTACGGGCCGGGGAACAAGTTCACGCCGACGAAGATCGCGCCGGTGAAGTAGGCGCATAGGCACATAGGCTCATAGGAGCCCCTGTGAGCCTATGAGCCTATGAACCTATATCCCTACATCCCGTAGAACGGGAACACGATCCCCCCGCCCGGAGTTAGATTGGTTCCTCACATGGATTCCATCGTCATTCGCGGTGCACGCGAGCACAACCTCAAGAACATCGACGTCGTCGTCCCCCGCAACAAGTTCGTGGTCATCACGGGCGTGTCGGGGTCCGGCAAGTCTTCTCTCGCCTTCGACACCATCTTCGCGGAAGGGCAGCGCCGCTACGTCGAGTCGCTCTCGGCCTACGCCCGGCAGTTCCTCGAGCAGATGGAGAAGCCGGACGTCGACTCCATCGAGGGGCTCTCGCCGGCCATCTCGATCGAGCAGCGCACCACCTCGCGCAACCCGCGCTCCACGGTCGGCACCGTCACCGAGATCTACGACTACCTGCGACTCCTCTACGCGTCGGTGGGCATCCCGCACTGCACGCAGTGCGGCCAGGAGATCCGCCCGCAGACCATCCAGCAGATGGTCGATCGCCTGCTGATGCTGCCGCAGGGGACCAAGTTCACCATCCTCGCGCCGTACGTCCGCGGCAAGAAGGGCGAATACCGGAAGCAGATGCTGCAGATGGTGAAGGAAGGCTTCACCCACGCCATCGTGAATGGCAACGAGGTCGAGCTCTCCGACCCCCCCACGCTCGACAAGCAGAAGAAGCACACCATCGACATCCGCATCGACCGCATCGTCGTGAAAGAGGGGATCGCCCAGCGCCTGGCCGACTCGCTCGAGACCGCGACGCGCGTCACCAAGGGCCTCGTCAAGATCCTCTACCAGGAGGACAAGCGCGAGGAGCTGATGTCGCAGAGCTACGCCTGCCCCGACTGCGGCGTCTCCATCGGCGAGATCACGCCGCGCCTCTTCTCCTTCAACTCCCCCTACGGCGCCTGCTCGAAGTGCTCGGGCCTCGGCGTGCTGCTGGAGATGGACGAGCGGAAGATCGTCCCCGACCCGAAGAAGTCGATCGAGGAAGGGGCCATCGCCCTCTGGAAGGAAGGCTCCGACCACTGGCGCCTCCGGCAGATCCACACCGTGGCGAAGCACTACAAGTTCAAGCTCGCCACGCCGTGGGAGAAGCTGCCCGAGAAGGCCCGCAACTGCATCCTCTACGGCACCGAGGAGAAGATCAAGTTCGAGTGGGGCGGCGACGAGTCGGCCTACGAGTACAGCTCCAAGTACGAGGGCATCGTGCCGATGCTCCAGCGCCGCTACAAGGAGTCCGACAGCGACGACCTCCGCGAGGAGATCGAGCGCTTCATGACCCCCAAGAAGTGCCCGGTCTGCGAGGGGAAGCGCCTCAAGCCGGAAGCGCTGAGCGTGACCGTGGCCAACCGCTTCATCGACCAGATCGTGTCGCTGCAGCTCCGCGACGCGGACGAGTTCTTCCGCGACGTGCATCTCTCCCCGCGCGAGGAGGCGATCGCCGGCAAGATCCTCAAGGAAGTGAAAGACCGCCTCGGCTTCCTGAACGCCGTCGGGGTCGGCTACCTGACCCTCGACCGCAACGCCGCCACGCTCTCCGGCGGCGAGGCGCAGCGCATCCGCCTGGCCACGCAGATCGGCTCGAAGCTGATGGGCGTCCTGTACGTCCTCGACGAGCCGTCGATCGGCCTGCACCAGCGCGACAACAAGAAGCTCATCGAGTCGCTCCTCGAGCTGCGCGACCTCGGCAATACGGTGATCGTGGTCGAGCACGACGAGGAGACGATCGAGACCGCGGACCACATCATCGACCTCGGGCCGCGCGCCGGCGTGCACGGCGGACATGTCGTGGCCGAGGGGACGCTCGAGCAGGTCAAGACCTTCCCCAGCTCACTGACCGCCAGATATCTCCGCGGCGACGCCCGCATCGAGATCCCGCCGGTGCGGCGTCCGGTCAACGGCAACAAGCTGGTCATCCGCGGGGCGAAGCAGAACAACCTCAAGAACCTCGACGTGGAGATTCCGCTGGGCGTGTTCGTGGCCGTGACCGGGGTCTCCGGCTCGGGCAAGTCGACGCTGGTGAACGACATTCTTTATAAGGCGCTGTCGCGGCACTTCTACGACGCGCTGGACACGCCGGGCGAGCACGAGCGCATCGACGGGCTGGAGCTGATCGACAAGGTCATCGACATCGACCAGTCGCCGATCGGCCGCACCCCGCGCTCCAATCCGGCCACGTACACGCAGCTCTTCGGCGAGATCCGCAACCTCATGGCCGGCACTCCCGAGGCGCGCATGCGCGGCTACGGGCCGGGGCGCTTCTCGTTCAACGTCAAGGGCGGCCGCTGCGAGGCGTGCAAGGGCGACGGGCAGATCAAGATCGAGATGCACTTCATGCCCGACATCTACGTGAAGTGCGACGTCTGCGGTGCGAAGCGCTACAACCGCGAGACGCTCGAGGTGAAGTACAAGGGCTACTCGATCGCCGAGATCCTCGACATGACCGTCGAGCAGGCCACGGAAGTCTTCCGCAACGTCCCCCGCATCTACAACATCCTGCGCACCCTCGACGAGGTCGGCCTCGGCTACATCACCCTCGGCCAGTCGTCGACGACGCTCTCCGGCGGCGAGGCGCAGCGCGTGAAGCTGGCCAAGGAGCTGGCCAAGCGCGCCACCGGGAAGACGCTCTACATCCTCGACGAGCCGACGACCGGCCTGCATTTCGACGACGTGGCCAAGCTGCTCCACCTGATGCACGGCCTGGTCGAGCGCGGAAACACGGTAGTGGTGATCGAGCACAACCTCGACGTCATCAAGACCGCCGACCACGTCATCGACCTCGGCCCCGAGGGAGGCGACGGCGGCGGCCGGATCATCGCCCGCGGCACCCCCGAGGAAGTGGCCACCATCTCCGGCAGCCCGACCGCGGAGTACCTGGCCAAGACGCTGGGGATGACGAAGCCGCAGCAGGGTCGCAAGGTGAAGGTGGCGGCGAAGACGGTCTCGTTGCGGATCTGAGGCGGTTCCACGCGCGTGTGTCCCGCGGGATCACGCGTGCATCCGCGGGAAACACGCGTGTATCCGCGAGGAACACGCGTGCATTCGCGGGACACAGGCGTGCGTCCACGGAAAACACGCGTGTGTCTTACGGGAAACACGCGTGTGTCCTTGGAAAACACGCATGTGTCCACGGGAAACACGCGTCTGTCCGCGGGAAACGCGCATGTGTCCCGGAGGGCACACGCACGAGGCTTGCGGGACACGACGCTGAAACCGGCTGCCAAACCGCAGGATTCTGCCTGCCCGCTGGTGCACTGCCCGGAACCACGGCGATGCCCTCACGCCGGGCAACGACATTTCATTTGTCCCTTTGGGAACAATGTTCCTTCCCCCGCGGGTTCGCCCGCACATGCCGCACAAGATCTTCCTGGTTTCGCCCGCCAACCTGAGCGGGCTGCGGGCGAAGCAGCTCGCGTCGCCGCGGGCGAAGTTCCAGACGGCGCTGCGGTACCAGTCCCCCGAGGGGGTGCCGATCGCGGACGCGTTCGCGTTCATGAGCGCCCTCTACTTCCGCGGGAAGATCGCCTATGCGCGGCATTTTGCCGATCCGCCGGACGGGGTCCTGATCATCACCTCGGGGTACGGCCTGGTGCCGCCGGACTGGCCGCTCAACGAGGAGCGGCTGAAGCGGATGAAGAAGATCGACGTCGACGTGGCGTCGCGCAGCTACACCAAGCCGCTCCGCGACCACGCGAAGCAGCTCGCGTCGATGCTGCAGCCCGACGCGCAGGTGGTGCTCCTCGGCAGCGTGGCCACGGGCAAGTACGTCGACGTGCTCAAGCCGATCCTCGGTCCCTGGCTGCGCTTCCCGAAGCTCTTCGCCGGCCTCGGCGACATGGCCCGCGGCGGCCTGATGCTCCGCGCCGTGCGCGCCAACCACGAGCTCGAGTACACCACCCTCGACGCACCGCGGCACCGCACCGGCGGGAGCGGTAAGATGCCGGAGACGTGGTAGCGATTGCCTGCGTGCTCTTCCCCGGCTTCACCCAGCTCGACCTGACGGGCCCGTACGAGATCTTCCACCGCCTTCCCGACGCCGACGTACAGCTCGTCGCGGCGACGGCCGAGCCGGTGAGCAGTGAAGGGGGCCTCTCGATCGTGCCGACGATGACGTTCGCGGAAATGGGCGGCTGCAACATCCTCTTCGTCCCCGGCGGCCCGGGGGTGAACGCGGCCATGCTGGACGAGGAGCTGATCGCCTTCCTGCAGCGCCACGGCGAGCGGGCGCAGTGGGTGACGTCGGCCTGCACCGGCGCGCTGCTCCTCGGCGCGGCGGGGCTGCTGGCCGGCTTCGAGGCCGGGACGCACTGGGCCTCGATGGAGTTCCTGCAGGCCTTCGGCGCCTGGCCGAAAGAGGAGCGCGTGGTCGTGAGCGGGAACCGCATCACCGGCGGCGGCGTCAGCGCGGGGATCGACATCGCACTGCGCATCGCCGAGGAGACGCATGGCCGCCGCGTGGCCGAGGAGATCCGCGCTGCCATCGAGTACGGAGAGCCGGCGCGCGAGGAGGTGCGCGAGGCGGTGCTGCGCCGCATGGAAGCGATGAAGCAACTGCGGCGGCGCGCGGTGGAAGAGGCGGCGCGGAAGCTGAGCTCGTAAAGCGATACGCTTTCTGCCATCTGGCCCGCTGACTGCTAAGCTCGACTTCGTGGCGAAGTCGCAGGTCGTCATCCCAACCGATGCAGTGGACGTGATCCTGGGGTTCGGCGACCGCGAGGTGCGCCTGACGAACCTCCGCAAGCCGTTCTGGAAGAAGCTCGGCATCACCAAGCGCGACCTGCTGCAGTACTACGCCGATGTCTCGCAGTGGCTGCTGCCGCACCTGCACGACCGGGCCATGGTCATGAAGCGCTACCCCAACGGCGCGGAGGGGGACTTCTTCTACATGAAGCGCGCGCCCGACCCGCGGCCGGAGTGGATCGAGATCTGCGACATCGACCACGGCTCGGCGGGGCGCATCAACTTCCCGATCGTGCAGGACCTGCCGTCGCTGCTCTGGCTGATCAACCTCGGCTGTATCGATCTCAACCCGTGGTACTCGCGCTGCGGCGACACGGACCGCCCCGACTTTCTGCACTTTGATCTGGATCCGGGTCCGGGCGCGAACTTCGCCCGCGTGCGCGAGGTGGCCCTGCGCACGCGCGACATCCTCGCCTCGCTGCAGATCCCGACGTATCCGAAGACCACCGGCTCGAAGGGCATCCACGTCTACATCCCCATCAAGCTCGGGCCGACGCAGAAGGAAGTGTGGGCCTTCGCCAAGGCCCTGGCCCTCGAGCTCGAGAAACGCCATCCGAAGATCATCACCGCCGAGTACCGCAAGGTGAACCGTCCCTACGGCCGCGTGCTCGTCGACTACAACCAGAACGCGTGGGGCCGCACGCTGGCCTCCATCTACTCCATCCGCCCGACCTCGTTCGCCGGCGCGTCGATGCCGGTGACGTGGGAGGAAGTGGAAGGGGGCGTGAGCGTGGACGACTTCCGCATCGACAACGCCCTCGAGCGGCTGCGCGAGGTGGGCGACCTCTGGAAGCCGGTCGTGGCGAAGACGAAGCGCGTCGACCTTTACAAGGTGTTCCGCAAATGACCTTACCGATCCACCCTCCGTACGCGCCGATGGAAGCGAAGCGCGTCGACAAGATCCCTACCGGCGACCACTGGCAGTTCGAGCCGAAGTGGGACGGCTTCCGGGCCATCGTCTTCCGCGACGGCAACGACGTGTACGTGCAGTCGAAGGCCGGCCAGCCGCTGGCGCGCTACTTCCCCGAGGTCGTGGAAGCGGCGCTGCAACTGAAGCAGAAACAGTTCGTGCTCGACGGCGAGATCGTCGTGCCGGTGGGCGGCACGCTCTCCTTCGACGACCTGCTGCAGCGCATCCATCCCGCCGAGTCGCGCATCCGCAAGCTCGCCGAGACGACGCCGGCGCACTACTACGTCTTCGACCTGCTGGCCCTGAAGACGAAGGACTTCACCAAGCTGCCGATCGAGGACCGCCGCGACAAGCTGGAGGAGCTCTTCGAGTCGGTGAAGCACGAGCTCGTGCATCTCTCTCCCGCGACGCAGGACCGCAAGCTGGCCCTGGAGTGGTTCAAGAAGTTCGGCGCGGTCGGGCTGGACGGCGTGATGGCCAAGCGCCTCGGCGAGCCGTACCACTCTGGCGATCGCGAGGGGATGGTCAAGGTCAAGCACCTCAAGACCGCGGACTGCGTCGTCGGCGGCTTCCGATATGGAGAAGGGACGAAGACCGTCGGCTCGCTCCTCCTCGGTCTCTACGACGATGAAGGGCGCCTGGTGCACATCGGCCACACCTCGTCGATCAAGCACGCCGACCGCGCCGAGCTGACGAAGAAGCTGGAGAAGCTGCGCGGGAAGAACCCGTTCGAGGTGCGCGTCCCCGGCGCGCCGAGCCGCTGGGCCAGCGAGAGGAGCAGCGAGTGGGAGCCGGTCAAGCCGAAGCTCGTCTGCGAGGTCGAGTACGACTATTTCTCCCAGGGCCGCTTCCGCCACGGCTCGAAGTTCCTGAGGTGGAGGCCGGACAAGGCGCCGGAGCAGTGCACGATGGAGCAGGTTTCCCCGAAACGCGCGAAAGGCAAGACGCTGGCAACGCTGTCATCCTGAAGCCGCGTAGACGGCGAAGGATCCCCGCCTACGGAGCGAGCACGGGTTTCAGCAGGGGATCCTTCGCCGTCTACGCGGCTCAGGATGACAGGTTGCCTGAGTTCTGGGATTTCTCTGGGACGTGACGGCGCGGGGATGACGGGGGGCGGACCCCTGGTTTTCACAGGGCGTGAAAAGACTGCTGGTTGTCGCGCTGTTCGCCTTTCCCGCGCTCGCGCAAACGGTTCGCATCACCGACAAGCCGTCCGGCCTCGTCAGCGGCGTGCTGAACGTCCCCGTGGTGGCCGAGGCGCCGGTGGAGCGGCTGGAGCTGCTCATCAACGGCGTGCCGTACACGCAGACCAGCGGCACGCGCATGACCGCGCAGGTGAACGTCGGGCACTACATCCGCCGCATGCGCATGCGCGCGGTCGGTTATGACGCCGAAGGGAAAATCGTGGCCGAGGACGAGATGGTCGTGAACGATCCCCGTCCGCCGTTCCGCGTGAAGATGCAGGGACCGCAGCAGTGGCCGGAGAGCGGGAGCGCCGAGCTGCACGCGAACGTGCTCCGTCCCGCGGAGATCGTCATCAGCGGCGTCGACTTTTACATGGGGGAAGAGAAGGTCGGCACGGCCACGAGCGCGCCGTACCGCGTGAGCGTCGACGCGACGAAGTTCCCCGGCGCGGTGTACGCGCGCGTGGTGGCGCGCAGCGCGCGCGGCGAGGAGGCGAACGACGTCTGGTTCTTCGGCGACCGCGCCCACCTGCAGACCGACGTCACGGTGCAGCAGATCCCGGTGTCGGTCGCGGACGGTGCGCCGCTGCGGGCGGACCAGCTCACGCTCCTCGACAACGGCACGCGCCGCAACGTGGAGAACCTCGTCGCGGCCAGCGACCAGCCGCTGCACGTCATCCTGCTGATCGATTACTCGGAGTCGATGCTCGAGGAACTCCCGGTGGTCAAGGCGGCGGCCAAGGAGTTCGCGCGCAAGCTGCTGCGGCCGCAGGACCGCCTGGCCGTGGCCGGGTTCAACCAGCGCACGTTCTGGCTGACCGGCTACACGAACGACTGGAACAGCGCCGCGGCGGCCGTGGACCGCGTGCAGCCGATCGGCGAGACGCACCTCTACGACAGCGTGATCGAGATGCTGTACCAGATCCAGAAAATCCCCGGACGCGCGGCGCTGGTCGTGCTCACGGACGGCGTCGACCAGGGGAGCACGTTCACGCTCGATCACCTCGTGCACTACGCGCGCTACGCCGGTGTGCCGGTCTACCCGGTGGTGAAGAACAAGTCGCTTTCGCGCTGGATGAAGCTCGGCGTGGGACGGCTGCAGGCCAAGCGCCTCGACCGCATCGCCGAGGACACAGGGGCAACGTACTTCATCATCCAGAGCGAGCGCGAGCTGGAGCGCGTCTACACCCGCATCGCCCAGGAGCTGCGCCAGCAGTACCAGATCGTCTTCCATTCCGAGGCCAACGTCCCGGACCAGTGGAGGTCGTTGCAGGTGGTGTCGGCTGGCGGGCAGAACCTTCGCGCTCCGAGAGGCTATTTTCCGTGACGTAGGGCGGGCTTCAGCCCGCCCATGGACGGGCTGAAGCCCGTCCTACGTTGTCCGGCATGACACGTGAACCAAGCGGCCTCGCGTGCCTGAACGCGGCTCACCGCTTTTCCCCGAGGCGCCCAAGCGCCATCGCATCCACGGCGGTCTGAGAACCGAGCGGCAGGAGCACATCTTCACGTGGATGGCGGTCATCGTCGTCCTGTTGTACGGGACGATGTGGGTCGGCGCGATCGTCGAGCTCCGCGACGCCCGCGACCGGCCCGTCACCATCGCCGGCGGCGAGCACACCGAGCCGGCCGCCCCTCCCCCCAGCCCGATGGAGAGCATCACCCGCTCGGTGAGCCCGGCCGTACCGAAGCCGGCGTACCTCTCCGACGCCATGCTCGGTTTCCTCCATCCGCTTCGCGGGCTCAGCGGCGACCTCCGCTATGCGCCGGCGCTTCCCGGCTCGCGGCTCGTGCAGTCGGTCCCCGGCGGCGCGACCGCGGTCATCGCCGGCAGTCCGGCCGACTTCCGGGCGCCGTCGAAGCCCGGCATCTACAGCTTCGCGGTGAAGATCCAACAGGCCCAGCGCCCGATCGAGGACATCAGCATCGTCACGCTCGTACCGCGCGCCCAGAAGAAGGCAGGGAAGATCGGCACGTATCAACTCGGCACGTGGCCGTTCGAGCGCGGCGGCACCCCCCGCTCCCCGCGCTACGCGGCGCCGCCCGGATTCATCCAGGTCACGCGCGACAACCAGGACTTCCAGGTCTCCGAGCATTTCCGGATCAAGCAGTTCCTGACCAAGGACCAGTTCAACGTCTGGCCGAAGTACGTGTTCATCGACCCGCTCCTGATCGACAAGCTGGAGCTGACCATCCAGGAGTTGAAGAAGGAAGGGGTGCGCGTGGAGCACGTGCACGTCATGAGCGGCTTCCGCACGCCGCGCTACAACTCCGGCGGCGGCAACACGTCGGGACGGGCGAACCTGAGCCGGCACATGTACGGCGACGGCGCGGACGTCTACGTCGACAACAACCGCGACGGCCAGCCGGACGACATCACCGGCGACGGGCGCGTGACGGTCAGGGACGCGGAGAAATTCGCCGCCGCGGCCGAGCGCGTGGAGAAGAAGCACCGCACGCTCGTGGGCGGGATCGGAATCTACGTCGCGTGCTGCGGGCACGGACCTTTCACACACATCGACGTGCGCGGCTCCCGCGCCCGCTGGCGCGGGTCGGGCTCCGGCTGATTCGAAGGAGGTAGAGGTGGCTACAGAGATTACATGCCCCGAATGTCAGAGCAGGCGAACCGACCCGTCGGTGGTCTGCCCGACGTGCGGCGCCCCGCCGGTACGCGAGGGGGACAAGCGCACCCTCGAAGAGGAAGTGCGCTCCCAGGACCTCGAGCCGTACATCACGCTTCGCTACATCGCCCGGCTGTTCAAGGTGCTGGCGGTGCTGATGGTGGTCATGCTGATCGGCGAGATCATCGCCGGCCTCTCCACCGATGCCTCGGAGGCCTTGCCGACGCTGATCGGCGAGGTGACGCAGATGCTCGTGCTGGCGGGACTGATGTGGGGCGGCGGCGACCTGACGCTGCTGGTGATCGACGCCGGCCATGACCTGCGCGTGGCGCGCATCCTCCTCGGCCGCATCAACCACGAGCTGCACCGCCAGAACTCGGAAGACCGGAAAAAGTTGACGTAGGGCGGGCTTCAGCCCGCCCGAAGCAAAAATGAGTGTGAAGGCACTCAGAATCGATTGGCGCCGAGGAAACGCCGGCTGCGGCCGTGCTGCGGTTTGATGCGCCACGCTGAATGTTTGCTCGCTCGGCGCTGACGTTTGCTCCGCGCGTGCCGCGCGTTCATGGCGTCGAGATCGTTCCAGCTCGAGTCGCGCTGGACAAATGGAGCGAAGCTGCCCGGGAACAGCACAAGTCCATCAACTTGCAGCACGTCCCGGGCAGAATTTTGCTTTGAAACACCGCCGTCCAGCTGCCGGCGAGCTGGAAATCCCTCGGCGCCAGCAGGTGCCGGCTCGAAGTCATCATCCTTTTGCTCCGGCGGAACAAAAATTCAGCGCCGCCGAGCAAGAGACAGCAGTGGCGGCAATCCGCGAATCTCGCGGCACCGTCCGTCTAGCTAGGTCTTCCCCATCAACTCGCGCTTGCGCGCTTCCATGCGCTCGCCGAGCTCGCGCAGCTCGTCGCGCTCCATCACCTGCCGCGCGCGCGGGAACATCTCTTTCTCCTCTTCCTCGGCGTGGTGCTCGACGAGCTCCTTGAGCACCTTTGCCTTGGCCTTCAGCTCTTCGTTGTTCGCGCCGCTGCCGGCCTCGGGGAGGAAGGTCTTCACGACGCCGTGCTCTTCGACGGCCTCGTAGTACATGGTCTGGTCGTCTTTCTTCCGCGCGGCCTCGCGCCAGGCGGGATAGAAGATCTCCTCCTCGATCGTGGTGTGGATCTGCAGCTCCTGCTCGATCTGGCCGAGGAGCTTCGTGCGCCGCGGGCCGGTGGCGCGCTCGAGCGAGTCGAGCAGGTCCATCACTTTCTTATGGTCTTCCTTGAGCAGCCCGATCGCGTCGGCCGGGGATTTCTTCTTCGCCGTCTTCTTCGTTGCAGCCATCTGTGATCCTCCGCGGCGCGAAGGATCACGATGCGTGCCCGCGGCTCAGACGATGGAGCGCGTAAGTGTCTCTTTCAGCTCGCGGTAGACGTTTTCGGGCGGGATCCCCAGCTCGCGGAAGCCGCCGGCGCGGCGGAAGAGCGTCTCCGCGGTCTTCTCGTCGAAGGTCACGTTGCGGTTGTTCAGCTCACAGAAGGCGAGGAGCGACGCCAGCGCCACCCGGCGATTGCCGCCGCGGAACGGGCGCGCCTGCAGCAGCGCGAAGACGAAGGCCGCCGCTTTGTCGGAGAAGGTCGGATAGGCCTCGCGTCCGAGAGTCGTGATCTGCGGGCGCTGGACGGCGTTCATCAGTCCGAACTGCGACTCCACCACGCCGGGATGCGCCTGGTTGCCGCCGAACTCCGCACAGACCGCCCGGTGCAGGTCGACCACGTCCTGCACGGTGAGATAGCGCACGCCCGCGTCAGTCGGTGAGCTTGCGGAAAGCGTTGGGGTACTTCTTGACGGCGTGCTTGAAGGCGTTGGCGACGGCGGGGTTGGAGAAGGAGCCGCCGGCTTCGGCTGGGCCTTTGGCGGACTTGCCGCCGCCGCCTTCTTTGCCGGCGGGGGCGCCGTTGCCTTTTTCGGTTCCGGCTTTTTTGATGCTGATTTTGCCGCTTTCGGCTTTGGCAGCGCCCGCAGGAGCGCCTTTGCTGCCGCCTTTACCCGCGGCGCTTTGGCTGCCGCCTTCTTTGGTGGGGCTGCTGCTTTTTTTGACTGCTGAGGTCTGGCTGCTTTTGCCGCCGGTTTTGGCTTTTGCTTTGTCGCCATGCGTCATCTGCGTCCTCAGGCCGTCAGTTTAACTCTGTTAAGTCCTTGAGTCAACGGAGGTTACGCCTGAGTCATGAAATGACCCGCCAAAATCGGAAAGCGAGCGGGAAGCGTAAGT
Source organism: Thermoanaerobaculia bacterium (assembly GCA_035627015.1). Taxonomy (GTDB): domain Bacteria; phylum Acidobacteriota; class Thermoanaerobaculia; order Gp7-AA8; family Gp7-AA8; genus QHVT01. The sequence goes on from DASPMO010000054.1 coordinate 83,168, forward strand.
CACTGAAAAGGTGCAGGTTAAAGCAAACCATTACCTGCACTGAATTTTGTGCAATCAGACGCCGTCCGCGTCGGGATTCGCGGCTGCCGAGGCTGCGGCGTCGCTCGTTCCTTCCACCAGAGGCGTCGCCTCGATAGCCAGAAAGTCCGTGGCCGAGGGGGCCAGGGTGTAGCCCTCCTCGCCGGCGACGAGGAAGCCCTTGCCCACCAGCGACACGGCCGGCTTCTCCCCGACCGCCCCCACGGGATGCTTGATGGCCTTGATCGTGTCGAGCGGCAGCGTCTGGGCGTTCAGGCGGCGGAACTCCTGGAGCACGCGAATCTCCTCGGAGGAGAGGCCAAGCGGAAGGTGGATTGCCATGGCGGGAGATTAATGTATGGAGTGCGCGAGCGCCAGCTCGCGCTCTCGATGCGGGAGGCGCCAGCCTCCCGCCCCCCGGCGCAGCTGGCGCTGCGGCATAGAGAGCGCGAGCTGGCGCTCGCGCACTCCAGATCAGGGCTGGCACCTGGGGCACCAGTAGGTTCCCCGCGCGTCCTTGCCCTGTTTGGCGTACTCGATCGGCGTGCCGCAGCGCCGGCAGGGTTTGCGGCCGCGGCTGTAGACGTACTGCTTCTGGCTCGGGTCGAGGCTGAAGGTGGTGATGCGGGCGGGGGAGCGTTTCTGGATGTTGGCCAGCATCACCTTCCGGGAGAGCTTGAGGATCGTGTCGAGCTGTTCGTCGGTGAGGTCGCGCACTTTCGCGAACGGGCTGACCCGCGACATGAACAGCAGCTCGCTCTTGTACTCGTTGCCGATGCCGGAGACGACGCGCTGGTTGAGGAGCACGTCGGCGATCTCTTCGTCGGGCCGGGCGCGGATGCGGCGCACGGCCTCTTCCTGGTCGAACGTCTCGCCGAGAAAGTCGGGGCCGATGTTCAGGAGGTCGTCCTGCCGCTCCAGCGAGCGGGAGTCGTGCATCTCCGCCACCGGGACGTTGAACGCCACCGCCACCCAGGCGTCGGTCTCGAGGATGATGCGCATGTCGCTGAAGCGCTTCCGCCACCGCTCGCCCGGCTTGTAGAGGTGCCACGAGCCGTTCATGCGCATGTGCGTGCGCAGGTGGAGGTCGCCGGAGAAGTGCATGAGCAGGTTCTTTCCGGCGGCGTCGACGCGCTCGACGGTGCGGCCGGTCATCTCCACGCGCGCGAGCTGCGGGAAGACGGTCTCGAAGCGGAGGATGGTGCGTCCCGCCAGCGCCGCGTGCAGGGTGCGCGCGGCGCGGTGGATGGTATCGCCCTCAGGCATGCCTGGCCCGCAACTGCATCCCCATGGCCGTGGCCACGAATCCTTCTTCCGCCAGGAACGGCGCCAGCGCCGAGCGCGACGCCGGCTCGTCGTTGACTTCGGCCACGAGCAGCGCCCGCCGCCCTCCTTCATGGACGAGCGCTGCCAGCGTCTTCGCGATCTCCCTCCCGACCATGGACCGCGTCGGCTCGTCGTCGGGGAGGAAGACGTAGAACTGCTTCTCGCCGCGCGAGACGTAGCAGGCCATGAGGCCGTTCACGAGGATGACCTCGGCGCCGACGCTGCGGGAGAGCATCCAGCTCGACTCCGGCCACTTCACGATCGCGCCGTACGGATTGGCCGGGTCGGTGGCGGCCAGCCGGACCGTCTCCGGCGCCTCCGGCTCGTCTTTCAGGGCGCGCAGGAGGTCGATCGCGCCGCCGCTGGCGAACTGCGTCGCGCCGAGGCCGGCCACGAAGTAGCCGCGGCGGATGCGTCCCGCGTCTTCCATGCCGCGGAGCACGGGATAGACGGCGGAAAAGCCGCCGAAGATGTTCTCCAGCGCCGGCGCCTCCCGCGTGACCAGGCCGTAGCGCGACAGCAACTGCTGCGCGAGCGCCGCGGCGCGCTGCGTGTCGTTGGCGTTCCCCGACGGGACGAGCGACCAGCGTCCCTGCGTCGACGCCGGCGCCACGCGCCGCGAGCGGAAGCCGCTCGTGCGCGTCGACTTCGGCCGCGTGTAGGCGCGCAGCGCGTGGAAGGTGTCGTTCGTGACCACCCCCTTCCAGACCAGGTCCCAGAGCGCGTCCGTCAGCTCCGCCGGGAAGCCGCCGAGCGCTCCCTGCATGAGATTGAAGAAGGAGGCGCCGTGCGCGCGAAGGTAGTCCACCACCGAGTCCCCTCTCCCCTCGGGGGAGAGGGGAGGGTGAGGGGCGAGCAGCGGCAAATGATCCGTCAGATACAACGCGATCCGCCCGTCGCGCTCTCCCAGCGGCTCCACCCCCACCCACACGATCTCCCCCGCGGCCGAAAGCGTGTCGAGGTCCGACGACTTGTAGTCGACGATGCGCGCGGCGAGGATCTCGCTCTCGAAGATCGACGCCGCCATCGGGAAGCCCTGCAGCGTCTCGATCACTTCCAAGAGGGCGTCGAGGCCGCGGCGCTTGCGGGTGACGCTCTGCCAGTTGGCGAAGAGGCGCGCCAGCACCGGCTGGTCGACTGGCTCCGCCTCCTTGCGCAGCTTGGCCAGCGACCGGCGGCGGATGGTGCGCAGTACGTCCTGCTCGCACCACTCGCGCTGCGTGCCGTTCGGGCGGAACTCCCCCTCGATGAGGCGGCCGCGCTCGACGAACCGCTCCAGCGTCAGCGTGACCACCGCCACGCCGAGGCCGTAGCGGCGGGCCACGTCGTTCGGCACGAACGGGCCGTGCGTGCGCGCAAAGCGGAGGACGAGATCGCCGACCGCGTCCTGCACCGGCTGCAGGTAGCGCTCGGCCACGCCGTGGGGGATGGGGGTACCGAGGGCGTCGCGGTAGCGCGAGGCGTCCTCGACGGCGATGTAGCGCTTTTCCTTCGCCACGGTGACCTCGAGGATGCGGCGCGTTTTCACGAGCTCACGTAGGACGGGCTTCAGCCCGTCTGGTCGGGCTGAAGCCCGACCTGCGTCGAGCGCACTTCGCGCTTCGATTTCTTCTTCCGAGAGGTCGCCCAGCCGGAGTAAGAGGTCGTGGATCGCATCCGCGTTCTTCGCCTTATGCCGCTCGTCGAGGTGCTGCAGCTCGAGCTCCATCTGCGCCAGCGAGTCGGGGTCGAGCAGCTCGCGCAGCTCCGGCTCGCCGAGGAGCTCGCGGAGCTGCGACTGGTCGATGGCCAGTGCCTGCGCGCGGCGCTCGGCCAGCGGCGCGTCGCCGTCGTAGAGGAAGTTGGCCACGTAGCGGAAGAGCACCGAGGCGGCGAACGGCGACGGCTTGAGCGTATCGGCGGTGTGCACGCGGATCGTGCGCTGGCGGATCTTCTTCGTCAGCTCGACGAGGGCCGGCACGTCGAAGACGTCGCGCAGCGTTTCGCGGTACGTCTCCAGGATGATCGGGAACGAGCCGAAGCGTGCCGCCACCTGCAGCAGGTCGTAGGCGCGCTTGCGCTGCTGCCAGAGCGGCGTGCGTCCCTGGATGCGGGTGCGCGGCAGGAGCAGCGCGCGGGCCGCGGCCTCGCGGAACTTCGCGGCGAACATCGAGCTGGCCCCGAGCTGGCGGAGCAGGAGCTGCTCCACTTCATCGGGATCGGGGAGGACCAGGTCGACGTTCGGCGGGTGGTCGGTCTCGGGGAAGCGCACGATGAAGCCGTCGTCGCTCCACATCGTCTCGACGTCGATGGCCATCTCGTTGCGCACCTTCGCCGTCACGGCCATGGCCCACGGCGCGTGGATCTTGCCGCCGAACGGCGAGAGGACGCAGACGCGCCAGTCGCCCAGCTCGTCGACCACGCGCTCGACGACGATGGTGCGGTCGTCGGGGACCGCGCCCGTGGCCTCCTGCTGGTCCATCAGATATTGAAGGAAGTTCTCCGCGGCCCGCTCGTCGAGATCGTGTCTCTTCACCAGCCGCTGGATCGCGGCGGCGCGCGGCGTCTCGCGGATCTCGCGCACGAGCTTCCCGATGGCCTCGCCGAAGGGGACCGTGCGCTCCGCGGAGTCGGCCTTCCAGAACGGCATCTTCCCCGGCTGCCCCGGCGCGGGGGTGACGATGACCTTATCGTGGGTGATCTCCTCGATGCGCCACGTCGAGGCGCCGAGGACGAACGTCTCCCCGGGAGAGGTCTCGAAGACCATCTCTTCATCGAGCTCGCCGACGCGCGCGGACTGGTTCTTCTCCGTGCCGGCCAGGAAGACGCCGTACAGCCCGCGGTCGGGGATCGTGCCGCCGCTGGTGATGGCGATGCGCTTCGCCCCCTGCCGCGCGGTGAGCGTGTTGGCCACGCGGTCCCAGGTGATGCGCGGGCGGAGCTCCGCGAATTCGTCGGAGGGATAGAGGCCGGAGAGCATGTCCAGCACGCCGTCGAACGACGTGCGCGTCAGCTCGGCGAACGGCGCGGCGGTGCGCACGAGGTTGTAGAGATCGTCGACCGACCAGGCGTCCATGGCCACCATGGCCACGATGTGCTGGGCCAGGACGTCGAGCGGGTTGCGCGGATAGCGCGTCGGCTCGATGGCGCCGGTGTGCATGGCCTCGGCCACGGCGGCGCAGGCCACCAGGTCGCCGCGGAACTTCGGGAAGATGATCCCGCTCGACTCCGCGCCCACCTGATGGCTGGCCCGTCCGATGCGCTGCATCCCGGAGGCGATGGACGGCGGCGCCTCGATCTGGATCACCAGGTCGATGGCGCCCATGTCGATGCCCAGCTCCAGCGACGACGTGGCCACCAGCGCCGGGAGGCGTCCCGACTTCAGCGCGTCCTCGATCTCGGTGCGGTGGGCCCGGGCGATGGAGCCGTGATGCGCGTGCACGAGCGTCTCGCCGGCGAGCTCGTTCAGCGCGCCGGCCAGCCGCTCCGCCAGGCGGCGCGAGTTCACGAAGATGAGCGTCGACGTGTGCGCTTTGATCAGCTCGAGGAGGCGCGGGTGGATGGCCGGCCAGATCGACGTCCCCTTCGGTCCGGCGGAAGCGGGACCGCTCGTGATCTCCAGCGTCTCGCCGAGGCGGGCCATGTCTTCCACCGGCACTTCGACCTTCAGCGTCAGCTTTTTCTTCTCGCCGGTGTCGATGATGGACGTAGGGCGGGCTTCAGCCCGCCCCTCCCCGGGGGGACGGGCTGAAGCCCGTCCTACGTCGTACCCCCCCAGGAACCGCGCCACCTCTTCCAGCGGCCGCTGCGTGGCCGAGAGACCGATCCGCTGCGGCGGCTTCTCGCAGCGCGCGGTCAGGCGCTCGATCGAGAGGGCCATGTGCGCGCCGCGCTTGTTCGGCACCAGGGCGTGGATCTCGTCGATGACGATCGTCTCCACCCCCTGCAGTACCTCGCGCGCGTTGGAGGTCATCATCAGATACAGCGACTCGGGGGTGGTGATGAGGATGTCGGCCGGCTCGCGGGCGAAGCGGGCCCGCTCGGACTGCGGCGTGTCGCCGGTGCGGATGGCGATCTCGGGGATGACGTACTCGTCGCCGCGCTGGGCGGCCACGTTGGAGATGCCGATCAGCGGCGCGCGGAGGTTGCGCTCCACGTCCACGGCCAGTGCCTTGAGCGGCGAGACGTACAGCACGCGGCAGCGGCGCTCCTTGGGCGGGCGCGGCGTGAACATCAGCCGGTCGAGCGCCCAGAGGAACGCGGTGAGCGTTTTTCCACTCCCTGTAGGGGCGAAGATCAGCGTGTGCTCGCCGCGGGAAATGGCCGGCCAGCCGAGTTGCTGCGCGCGCGTCGGGGAGGGGAACGAAGCCGTAAACCATTCCCGTACGGCGGGATGGAACGGCTCGAGACCTGTCGTCGAACTTTTTTTACGAAGCATGTGAGCGCCGTCACGCCGCTGGACTTTCCGGCGCGACGACTGCAAGAATAGTGAACAGCCCCCAGCGCAAGAGAGTGAAGGAATGGGAGATGCGGCTCAAGGTACTCGGCGCGTACGGCGCGTCCGATGCTGAACATAATCTGACCGGGTACCTGATCGACGACTGGTTCGCGGTGGATGCCGGCACTCTCACGTCGAAGCTGTCATTTGCGCAACAGTCACGCGTGCAAGCCGTTTTCATCACGCATCCGCACGCCGACCACATCCGCGACCTGCCGCACCTGATCCACAACCGCTTCTCGCAGCCGACCCAGCCATTGACGATCTTTGCCGCCAAGGACGTGCTCGAGCTGCTGGTGCGCGACGTCTTCAACGGCATCGTCTGGCCGGACTTTTCCGAGATCGTCTCGCCGATCAACAACAAGCCCGCCGTGCAGTACCGCGCCCTGAACCCGGGGAAGCGCATCGTCTTCAACGACGTCGGCATCACCGCGGTGCCGGTCGATCACCAGATCCCCGCGTCGGGTGTGCTCCTGGAGATCAACGGCCAGTCGATCGTCTTCACCGGCGACACCGGCCCGACCCAGGAGATCTGGAAGCGGACGAACAAGATGCAGAACGTGGTGGCGGTGGTGACGGAGGCGTCGTTCCCGAACGACCAGCAGTCGCTGGCCGACGAGACCGCCCACCTCTCGCCGAATACCTTCGGCGAGGAGCTGAAGAAGATCACCGTCGACGCCCCCGTCTACGCCAGCCACCGCAAGATCCCGTTCGAGCGCGACATCGAGTCGCAGATCCGGAATCTGCGGGACCGGCGGGCGCGGGTGCTGCTCGAGAAGAACTACACGCTGTAGGCTCATAGGTACATAGGCTCACAGGCTCACAGGAGAGCCCTATGAGCCTATGAGCCTGTGCGCCTATGAGCCTATGAGCCTATGAACCTATGAGCCTATGAGCCTATGAGCCTATGCGCCTGTGCGCCTCAGTTCACCCCCAGCTCCCGATAGATCGCCTTCGGATCGAACACCTTCCCATCCTTCACCACCCGCACGACCCGCCGGATCTCCGAGATGTTCCTCGTCGGATCCCCATCCACGATGATGAAGTCCGCGAGCTTCCCCGGCTCGATCGTCCCGAGGTCCGCCTCGCGCTCGAGCACCTGCGCGGGGACGAGCGTGGCGATGCGCAGCACCTCGGCCGGCGGGATGCCGGCGCGGACGTAGTTCTCCAGCTCGCGGTGCAGGGCGAAGCCGGCCAGGCCGTCCGTCCCCGCCACGATGGTCACGCCGCTGCGATGCAGCTCCGCGACGAGATCGAGCATGCGCTGGTACGACGCGCGGTAGCGCTCGTCCATCCCCTCCGGCACGGGAAGCCCCCCCGCCAGGAACCAGCGCCGCACCTGCGGCGGCACGCGCTCCGCGATCATCGCGTACGACGGCTCGAGCTCTCCCTTGCGCGCGGTGAACATCCCCTCGAAGACCGTCATCGTCGGATCGACGACGATCTTTCGGCTCCGCAGTTTCTCGATGAACGCCCGCACTTCGGGCGACTGCAGGTCGAGGTCCGCGCCGCGCTTGGCCGGCTCGGTGAAGCGCGCCGGCGTGCGCGTGTCCGTCACGTCCGGCATGAAGTTGAGGAAGAGCATATTGACGTGCTGGATCTCGTCGTAGCCGGCGTCGACCGCTTTCTCCGCGGTCATCCCCGCGGGGATGTGGCCGCTCACGCGCAGCCCTTTCTCGTGCGCGTAGCGCGTCAGGAACGGCACGAGCTCCGGCTTGATGGAGCTGTAGATCTTCAGCCCCTCGTACTTGCGCGAGACGAGGAAGTCGATGGCCTTGCGCCCCTCCTCTTCCGTCGCCACGAGGAGGTTCGTCGGTCCCTGGAACGGCCCCGGCCCGTCGATCAGGCCGGCCAGCACGAGCCGCGGTCCGATGGCCTCGCCGGAGTCGTATTTGTCGCGCAGCGCGGTGACCGTGTCGCTGTCGTTGCCGAGGTCGCGGGCGGAGGTGATGCCGGCCGCGATGTTCAGCAGGCCGTCGGTGTCGCCGAGATGCCCGTGCATGTCCCAGAGGCCGGGGAGGAGCACGCCCCCCTTGGCGTCGATCATCTCTCCGGCGCTGTACGGGCTGTCGCTGCCGACGCTGGCAATGCGGTTGCCCTGGGTGACGACGGTGGTCGGCTCGGAGAGCCTGCCCGTGCGCGGATCGAACACGCGCGCGTTCACGACGATGACCCGCACCGGGTTGCCGGTCAGCCGCTTCGCGATCTCCGCGGCGCGCGACCGCCCGCGTTCATCCTGCGCGTCGATGAGCTGTTTCACGTCGCCCTCGAAGCCTTCGCGGATGGTCGAGCTCCACGACGAGACGAGGCCGAAGAAGTTGCGGTCGTCGTCGAGCCAGACCTCGTACGGCGTGAAGCCGATGCCGGAGATCTCGTACGCGGTGACGTGCGTGCCGCGCAGCGTGGCCTCGCCGACCTTGCGGATCGACGCCTCGCCGCCGCCCTGCAGCGGCAGCTTGCCGCCCGCCATCAGCAGCGCGCGCGAGAGAATGCCCCACTCCTCGGGCGGCCCATACATGCTGGTGTACAGCGCGCCCGCCTTCCCTTCGCCCGTTTCCGCGGTGCTCTTCCAGGTCACGCGGTCGCCGGTGGTGGTGAGGCGCTCCTCGACCGGCGTCTTGAGGTAGTCGTTGCCGGTCGTGACCACGGACACCGGCAGGCCGCGCGCGTCGGTGCGCACGACGGTGTGGGTCTTCGGCCCGCGCCCGCGGTCGTTGAACTCGTAGTCGACGATCGTCTCGTCGCCGCTCGTCGTCACGACCTGCGTGCCGGCCTTGTTGGTGCTCATCAGCACCGTGTAGCGGCGCGTCTCCTCGCGCGCGGGCTGGTGCGCGCACGCTGCAACGAGCAGGATTGCCAGCAGACTATTTCTTTTCGACATCCGCATCCTCCCAATAGAACGACCTGTATCTGCCGCGCCGCACGCGGCCGGCGTGATCTTCGATCTCGACGTAGAGGCTCGTATCGTACGGAATGCGCGGCGGCTTGTCCGGGATGGTCAGCTCGAAGCCCGGTTTGTCATTGAGGTAGCGCTGCCACGGATACGACGCCTGCACGTCGGGACGTGGCACGCGCTCCATCTCGAACCGGTACCGGCCGCTGTGCAGGACGACCGTGGCCCGGCGGATGCCGTGCGGCGACATGGCCCATCCCTTCACGGTGAGCGAGCCTTTGGCCAGGTAGAACCACCCCGGCTCCTCGGTGACGATCATGATGGCGTCGCTGTGCGTCGGCTGCAGCGTCAGGAAACGCTGCAGGGTCTGCGACGGGAGATGTCCGGCCCCGTTCGGCACCTCGGCCATCCGGTAGCGCTGCCACTGCGGCAGGTTCCGGGTGATGGCGAAGACGTAGTCGCCGACGATCTCGTTGTCGAAGCGCTGCAGGAACTGCAGGCGCCCCGTGGCCAGGTTGCGCTTCAGGAAGTCGACGAGCTTCAGGTAGCGCTCCCCCTGGAGCGAGTCGCCGTGCACGATCATGAGGCGCGCGCCGTAGCCTTCGAGCAGGCCGAGCATTTCGTCGTATGCGTCGCGCACCTCGGCGTCGCGCAGCTTCCAGAATTCGGGCGGGAAGAAGCCCGACGTGCCGTTGACGAGCATCACCCGGTGGGTCGCGGAGTGGAGCACGTAGCGGTAGTCGACGCCGTCGCCGCTGAACGGCATCTCCACGACCGGGCCGACGCGCGTCTTGTTCAGCCACGCGTAGACGGGAGGCGTCTCGGGAGGCACGTGCTCCCAGCGCAGCCGCGGCACGACTTCCCACGTCATGAAGGCGAGGATGGCCACCGCGATCGCATGCTTCTTCCATCCCTTGCGGTCCCGCAGCAGCGCCGAGGCGCCGAGCGCGCCCCACACGGCCAGCCCGACGTACGCCACGATGGCGAACCGCGCCGCCACGCGCATGGCCTGGAACGGCTCGAAACGCCGATAAAAGAAGATGTAGAGGAAGTTGTTCGCCCCGAGCGACCCGAAGATCCCGATGGCGATCCACACCGCCGCCGCCCACGCGCCCGGATTGAACCGCGACCGCGCCGCCGCGTCGCGCAGCGCCGGCGCGAAGCGCAGCACCGCCGCCCCCAGCGCCATCATCAGCGGAATGTCGGAGCTGTCCGCCGAGAAAATCCTCACCCCGAACACGGTCAACGCATACCGCTCGCTGACCGCCCCCGCCCACCCGATCGCCAGCCCGATGAAAATCAATGCATCCAGTGCCAAACGTAGGGCGGGCTTCAGCCCGCCTCCCTCGTGGCCGGGGGTCGGGCTGAAGCCCGACCTGCGTTGCGTCGCCACGATCCCGATCAACGCCAGAAACACGATCCCCAGCCCCGGAAACAACTGCTTCTCCGCCGCATACATCTCCCCCCGCGGCACCCGCCCATACGCGCGGTTGATCGACGTCGGCACCAGCCAGTTCCGCCACGACGCCGACCCGTCGCGCACCTGATCGAAGCTGCGCACGTACTGGTAGTGTTTCGACACCACGCGATACGGCTGCAGGAAGGGATAGAGCAGGATCCCCGCGGCGAGGACGCTCGCGGCGAGCCCGAGGTAAAACTTCCACGGCCGCGGCGCGATCACCGCCAGCGCCACCACGGTGAACAGCACCGCCACGCCGCAGAACAGCAGGAAGTAGATGTTCGTCAGCCCGTTGGCGACGATGGCCAGCGCCAGCAGCGCCCCCCGCTTCCAGTTGGCGCGCTCCCAGAACGCCAGCAGCGCCGCCAGCAGCAGCGGAGGCCACGGGCTGAACACGATCTGCAGGTGCGGCAGGTGGTCGAACTTGAACGAGCAGAAGGCGAAGAAGATCCCGCCCGCCAGCGCCCCGACGGTGCTCCCCGACACCCTCCGCGCCAGCACCCACGCGCCGTAGCCCGACAGCGCGAAGCCGAGGATGAAGGCAATGTTGTAGACCTGGATGGCGCTCAGTCCCGCGAGGAAGAACGGCATCACCACGACGGCGACGGCGAAGAGGTTCTCGCTGTACGCGAACGGCAGGATGCCGGGGTGAAAGATCGGCGCGTCGTACAGGCGCAGCGGCTGGTGGGTGAGGGCGTAGCAGGCCCAGTCGAGGATGAACGCGTTCAGCAGCGGGTCGCCGAAATCCGACACGGCGCTGTCGAGATGCGCCGCCAGCGGCCACGTCAATGCGACGGCCAGGACGATGAAGAACAGCAGCGCGGCAAGCTCGCGGACGATCGGTTTGTGGCGCAAGACGTGGGGATTCTAGAATGCCCGGCCATGTCCCGCCCGCCGGTCTCTGTGATCATTCACACGCTCAACGAGATCGAGCAGATCGAGGAGTGCCTCCGCACCGTCGAGTGGGCGGACGAGATCTACCTCGTCGATTCCCTCTCCACCGACGGCACCGTGCCCCGCGTGCGCGAGCGGTTCCCGAAGGCGCGCATCGAAGAGCGCCCGTACCTCGGCGCCGCGGCCACGAAGAACTACGCCATCGACCGCGCCGCCAACGACTGGATCTTCGTCATCGACGCCGACGAGCGCGTCACGCCGCAGCTCCGCGACGAGATCCTGCGCACGCTGGAGGGGCCGCTCGACCGCTGGGCCTACTCCGTCGGCCGCCGCAATTTCATGCTCGGGAAGGAAGTGCGCTTCAGCGGCCTGCAGCGCGACCGCGTCACGCGTCTCTTCCACCGCGGCCACGCGCGCTATCCCAACAAGCGCGTGCACGCGGACCTCATCGTCGACGGCGCGACCGCCGACCTGCGCCACAAGATGCTGCACTACTACATCCGCAGCTTCGACCACATGATCGGCAAGATGACGCGCTACGCGAACTGGGGCGCCGCGCAGATGTTCATCGACGGCAAGACCACCGGCGTGTGGGGCATCTTCAGCCATCCCTTCGGCAAGTTCGTCCGCGACTACATCCTCAACCTTGGCTTCCTCGACGGCGCGCGCGGCCTGATCTCCGTCGGCATGCACGTCTACTACACGTTCTGGAAGTACGCGAAGCTGTGGGAGCTCCAGCAGCTCAAGCGCCTCGGCAAGCCGGTGCCGTTGCCGGAGCTGGACAAAGAGGAAGAGCGGTGGGAGCTGCCGTGGCTGAAGAAAACGTAGGTCGGGCTTCAGCCCGACCAGCCGGCTTCAGCCCAGCCGGGCTGAAGCCCGGCCTACGTTTCCGCCTTCTCCACGATCACCCGCAGCCCCTCCACCCCCCGCACGCGCACGCGTGATCCCGCCGCGATCTCGCCGTTCGCGCTGGCGTTCCACAGCTCGCCGTGCACGAACACCTTTCCGTCCGGCCCGAGCGGCGTGCGGGCGATGCCGATCTCGCCGATCATCGCCTCGACGCCGCTGGCGACCGGGTTCTTGTGCGCGCGCAGGACGAGCGTCATCAGGAAGACCGCGATGATGCCGATCGGCACGCTGACCACGAGCGCCGTCAGCAGCTTCACGCGCATCTCCGGAATGGGGCCGTCCACGAGCATCAGGGCGCCGAGGATCATGCAGATCACACCGCCTGCACCGAGGATGCCGTAGGAGGTGAACTTCGCCTCGGCGGCGAAGAGGATGAACGCCACGAGGATCAGCGCGAAGGCCGCGAAACGCGTCGGCAGCAGGTTCAGCGCGAAGACTGCCAGCACGATGGCGATCAGCCCGACCACGCCGGGGAGGATGGCCCCGGGATGGTTGAACTCCGCCCACAGCGCCAGCATGCCGAGGGACATCAGGATGAAGGCTACGTTCGGATCCATGATCCACGACAGCAGCTGCTGGCGCAGCGTCATGTCGTAGTCGACGATCGGCTTGTTGGCCAGGCGCAGCACGCTCTTCGTCCCGTTGAAGCGGCGGATCGTTTTCCCGTCGGCCCAGCGCAGCAGCGACGGCACGTCGGCCGCCACGACTTCGATGAGCTTCAGCGCCAGCGCCTCGTCTTCGGTGAAGGACTTCGCCTCGCGCACGCCGCTCTCGGCCGCGGCCACGTTGCGTCCGCGGCGCTGGGCGATGCTGCGCATGAACGCCGCGGCGTCGTTCTGCAGCTTCATCTTCATGATCTCGTCGATCTTCTCGCCGCCGATCGTGACCGGGTGCGCTGCGCCGGTATTCGTCCCCGGCGCCATGGCCGCGACGTCCGCCGCCTCGAGGATGAAGAAGCCTGCCGACGCCGCGCGCGCCCCGCTCGGCCCGACCCAGACGATGACCGGCACGGGCGACTTGATGATCTTCTCGACGATGCCGCGCATCGACGTCTCCAGGCCGCCGGGCGTGCGCAGGATGAGCAGCACCGCGTCGGCCTTGCGGCGCGCCGCCTCGTCGAGCGCGCGGCCGACGTACTCGTCGCTGATCGGGTGGATCATCGCGTCGAGCTCGACGCGCACGATGTCCGCCTGCGCGGCCGTTGCCGCCACGAGCAGGGCGAGCGCGACGAGGATTCTCATCCACGCTATTCTGCGCTCATGGCGCTGAATTGGGGAGAGGCGGCACGCCTGCGCGCGCAGCACCCGGACGAGCCGTGGCTGTGGCGCCGCGACTGGGCCGAGCGCGCGGTGCGCGAGTCGTCCGAATTCGGCGGCTGGTGCCTCTGGGGCTTCACCGTCATCTGGAACCTCTTCTGCCTCCCGCTCTGGTTCATCGTCCGCTGGGAATGGCCGATGGACGCGAAGATGATCCTGGCCGCGTCGTTCCCGATGGCCGGCATCGGCCTGCTCTTCCTGGCGATCTACCAGGCGCTCCGCCGCGCCCGGTACGGCATCTCGCTCTGCCGCCTCGAGCGCTCGCCGATTCCCGTCGGCTCGACGCTGCGCGGCGAGCTGGAGGTGCGGCTGCACGAGCCGCCTCCCGCCGGCTTCACGCTGCGGCTGGCGTGCATCCGCCGCACCGTGACCGGCTCGGGGAAGAACCGCTCGACGCACGAGCGCATCCTCTGGCAGGACGAGCAGACGGTGACGCACGGCGTGATGCCGTCGCCGAACGGGGTGCGCGTGCCGTTCCGCTTCGACGTGCCGTTCGACTGCGAGCCGTGCGACTTCGCGAACCCGAGCGACACGGTGCTCTGGCGCCTGCACGCGTCGGCCGACGTCCCCGGCATCGACTACGAGGGCGCCTTCGAGCTCCCGGTCTTCCGTACCGCCGACTCGCGCGACGAGCTCCCTTCGACACCACACAGCGGCGCCTCCTGGCAGCCCTCCCGCGAGATCCGGCTCGAGTCCAACCGCATCGTGGTCGGCTCCCCCGGCCGCATCGCCGACGCCATCGGCTACCTGATCTTCTTCACGATCTGGTACGGCGCCCTCTATCTCTTCCGCGAATTCGGCGCCCCGAAGTGGGTGCTCGTCCTCTTCGGCGCCTTCGCCGGCATCTTCGTCCTCGTGGCCATCGACCTCCTCCTCGGCCGCACGACGCTGACCGCCGACCGCAACGCCCTGACCATCCGCCGCACCTGGCTCGGCCTCGGCCTCCCCCGCCGCACCCTCCCCGCGCCGGACATCGTCCGCCTCGAAGAAACCCTCGGCGTCTCGATCGGCAACCGCGCCTACCACGCCGTCCGCGCCATCCTCCGCGACGGCCGCACCCGCGGCGTGGTCCGCTTCATCGGGACACGAAGGGATGCCCAGCGCCTGGCGGAGCGGCTCTCGCAGATGCTGGGGGTGTGATCAGTTCGCGGGCGGCAGATAGTCCGGTGCCGGCTCGTAGTTGAAGAACTTGGTGATGTCGTTGCGGAAGACGAGCTTGAAGTCGCCGATGGGGCCGTTGCGCTGCTTGGCGATGATGATCTCGGCGATGCCTTTTTCCTCGGTCTCTTTGTTGTACACCTCGTCGCGGTAGATGAAGCAGACGAGGTCCGCGTCCTGCTCGATGGAGCCCGATTCGCGGAGGTCCGAGAGCTGCGGGCGGTGGTCGCCGGTGCGCTGCTCGGGACGGCGCGAGAGCTGCGAGAGCGACAGCACCGGCACGTTGAGCTCTTTGGCGATGGCCTTGAGGCCGCGCGAGATCTGCGAGATTTCCTGCTGCCGCGACTCGACCTTGCCTTTGACCGACATGAGCTGGAGGTAGTCGACCATGATCATGTCCAGCCCCGCCTCCATCTTCAGCCGCCGCGCCTTGGCGCGCATCTCCAGCGGGTCCATCCCCGGCGTGTCGTCGATGAAGATCTTCCCTTTCGCCAGACGGGAGGCCGCGTCCGCCAGATCGCGCCAGTTGCGCTCCGAGAGCATCCCCGACCGGATGAGGTGATTCGACACCCCCGACTCGGACGAAAGGATGCGCAGCCCGATCTGCTCCTTCGACATTTCCAGCGAGAACACCCCCACGCCATACAACCGGTCGCCGCCATTGCGCGGCAGGCCGTCCTTGCCCGGCAGGGCAATGGACTCGGCGATGTTCATCATGAAGGAGGTGTTGTGCGTGACCGTGTAGCCGTTCGTGACGTAGAGGTGTGACGGGTGCGACACGGCGATGCATTGTGTCTGCGTGAACCGCGTAGGGGTGATGGAGCGGATGGTCAGGCGGCGAAGGCGCGATCGTTCCACGCGACGCGCTTCCTTGCTCTGCATGAGGGTGAGCGTGGCATTCGGCGGCACCTGAATGTTGCAGACGTACGCCTGCTTGGCTGAACGCGAAGTACGACTTTTTGCTGAATATGAAGCTGTGCCGCCGATCGATCGAACGAGGTCGACGACGTTCTGCGCCAGATGTTCGCTGCAAGTGGCGTAGCGCAGTTCGCCTGACTTCAGGAGCGAGCCTCGCGTTTCGAGTAAACCCTGCAGAAGACGTATTCGCGAAGCAAGAGAAGCGGTGAAATATTGGGGTGGGATGGGTTTGCCCAGGCGATACTCGCCGTCTCGAACGGTGATCGCGGCGTCGGCTCTCTTGATACTTTGGTTTGTCGAAGGAGGCGTTTCGTCCCCGAGCGATGCGCCGAGGAGCCACGGATCGAGCGGCAGATCGTCATCGCTCCCGAACTCGCCGGAGAACGTCTCGACGTAGAGGCGTCCCTGGTAACGCTTCCGCTGCAGCATCTCCAGGAGACGCTCCGTGGACAGGACGCGGGGCTCGGGCCAGGCGCGGTAGTGCACACGCCACAGATGTTCGAGGCAGCATTCGGCGCTGCGGCCGTCGGAGAATTCGACGCGGTAAACCTCTCGTTCGCCTTGCGGAAAGATCCCGATCACGCGCGACTCGGCACCGTCGATGGACGCCAACTCGTCGCCGATCTTCAGCGATCCCATGCAGGTCCAGCCGCGGCGGGTGAGCACTTTCGCGTCGAGCGGCTGCGCTTTCCCCATCGAGGGTCTTGCCGCGAGGATGATCAGGTCCTGCGGCTGGAACCCGGACGTCATCTCGTTGAAGCGGTCGTAGCCGGTGGGAAGGCCGGTGACGAGGCGGCCGGCGTTGGAGTGGATCTGCTCGATCGCGCCCATGTTCGCGCGGGTGATGGCGCCGAGGGGGACGAAGCCTTTGTCGGTCGTCCCTTCGGCAATCTCGTAGAGCGACTTCTCGGCGATGGTGAGGACTTCTCCCGGCTCGCTGGGGGCGTCGAGGGCGGCCCGCATGACGCTGTTGCCCATGACGATGAGGCGGCGGAGCATCGACTTCTCCTTGACGATCTGCGCGTAGCGCTCGACGTTGGCGACGTCGGGCACCATGTCCAGGAGCGAGGAGATGTAGGCGACGCCGCCGACCTGATCGAGCTGGGCGTGCTTCGCGAGCTCTTCCTTGAGCGTCAGCGGCTCGATCTCGCGGCTCTGCTCGGCCATGCGCCGCATCGTGGCGAAGATGGTGCGGTGCGCGTCCTTGAAGAAGTCGTCGGTATCGATGGTGCCGATCACGCGATAGAACGCGTGATTGTTGATGAGGATGGCGCCGAGGACCGCGCGTTCCGCGTCAGGGGACTGCGGCATCGGCCGGTCCAGGGTTACGTCGAGTTGTGCGACCGTCATGGAACGATGGCGTGGAGTCTACGAGTGGTTCCGCAGACGAAGATCCCCTCCATAACTTTTCCACATCCGGTGCCCCTCTGTGGCCCCCACTTTTCCGCAGCAGTGGAAAACGAAGAAAAGGCTTTACTACTTCTACGCACGGTAGAGCGCGCCCTGACCGGAATGCACTCTTCCCGGAACCTTGTTTGGAACGGCGCGTCACACCTCTCGAGAACCCGATGAAACGAACTCTGCTCGCTCTTGCTCTTGCTGCCGCCGCGCTGCCTGCTCTGGCCCAGACCGATGATGACAAGCTCATCGCCCGGGTGAACGGGAAGGAGCTCACGAACCGCGATCTCGATGCGCTGTGGAAGCGCGTCCCCCCGGCGACGCAGGAGCAGTATCTGGCCAGCGGCGGGAAGCGGCTGTTCCTCGACAATTACATCTCCAAGTACCTGCTGGTGCAGGAGGCGGTTCGCAGCGGGTTCGCGGCGAAGGCCGGCGCGCCGGAGGAGCTCGATCCGGTGGCCGAGTCCGCGCTCTTCGACCGTTACGTGCGCGAGGTGCTCGCGGCGCCGCTCATCACGGAAGAGCTGCTGCGCGACGCGTACACCCAGCATCGCGACCAGTTCCGCGTCCCCGAGCAGGCGTCGTTGCGCATCATCCGCGCGGTGAAGGGCGACAATCCGGAAGCGGCGCGCGACAAGGTGTCGAAGGCGATGATCGAGATCTTCGCGGCGCGCGCCGAGATCGCCAAGCGCGTCCCGGCCGACCAGGCGCTGGTTGCGCTCGCGGGCAAGTTCTCCGAGGTTGCCGCGCGCGTCTCGGACCACGAGGAGTCGGCCCCGAAGGGCGGCGACCTCGGCTGGGTGGCGCTGCACACGCTCGACCCGAAGCTTGCCCAGGCCGCGCGCACGATGAAGCCCGGCACGATCAGCGGCATCATCGAATCCGCCGACGCGTATCAGCTCGTGCTCGTCGACGAGTACCGCGGCGCGGACATCGAGCCGTACGAGACGGCCAAGGACGCGCTCCGCGAGTTCGTCATGGCCCGCAACGCCAGGCATGTGATGGACGCGGTGAGGCAGAAGACCGCCGAGCTCCGCGCTTCCGGCAAGGTCGAGGTCTGGCCGGAAAACATCCGCTGATCAGGCGAAAGCCATCACCCACAGGTCGTCCTCGGTACGCGCTTCCGGCGCGATGACCAGCTCTCCGTTCGCGCGGACGACGACGTCGCCCGCTGCACCACCGACGGTGAGTGAGCCGTGGTCGAACGGCGTCCCGGGCGCGACCCGGGCGCTGACCGACGCCGGCTGTTCGCCGCCGTCGGGTCCGTAGAAGATCACCCACACCGCGAGGTCGTCGCCGAACTCCTCGAAGCGGTGCGCCAGGCCGGCGGAGGCGAAGAGAAAGTCTCCGGGTCCGAATGTGTCGCGGCTCGAGCCGTGCACGAACGTCCCGCTGCCGCTGACGACGACGTAGATCTCGTCGCGGACGTGCGGCTGCTGCGGATCGAATCCGCGCGGCGCGTACAGTTTGACGGTCAGCCCGCCGCCCTCGTGAGCGAGGACGGAGCGGGCGCCGTCGGGGCCGGGGAGTCGCGCCAGCCAGCCGGCTGGCGCGAGTGCGATCTGCGTCACGGGAGGATGTCGATGTCCGGGTCGTTTTCCTGGCCGTTGGCGATGATCGTGTACTTGTAGCGCTTGATGTCCGCGAACGTGCCGGACGTGACGCGGAACCTGCAGTCCGACCCGTTCGTGCCCTTCTGCACGTCGTCATAGCCGTCGATGCGGATGTCGAAATCGAAATCGGCGCACCAGCGAACTTTCTGATTGTCTTTCTTCAATTGGACGGGATCCTGATCGGGGACGGGCAGACCGCTGCCATTGAGCGTAACTCGAACGACCTTGTCGGATTGCATGGCTGAAGTTCCTCTCCTGTTTAGCGCGGCGTGGACCGAGACGCCGCGATGATGGCTTCCAGCCTACCGCTTTTCTTCAAGTTCGCAAATTCGGGGTCGCGTAATACGTCGTCGGCGTTGTAGCCGAGGCGCAGTGTTTGCTCGAGACGGGTCACCGCTTCCTCCTCATCGCCGGCGATGTTGGCGATGACCGCGGCTTCATAGGCGGCGCGGGCGTTCTTCGACTGCAGTTCCATCGCGCGCACGATTGCGGAACGGGCTTCGCGCAGGCGGCCGATCTTCGCCAGAGAGGTGGCCCGTGAGAGATACGCCCGCGCGTCCGAGGGATCGACTTTGATGGCCTCGTCGGAGAGCTCGATGGCACGCGCGTAAGCGCGGCGCGATTTCTCCGTCTGGCCCGGAATCCAACGGTATGCGTCACCGAGGTTGCGCCAATAGAGATACTCGTGTGGCAGCAATTCGATTGCTTTTTCGAATGCAGCCGCGGCCTCGGTGTAGCGTCCGAGGGAGTAGTAGCTGGTGCCGAGGTTCGAATACGCCTGACCCGAAGGCTTGCGGCGGATCGACTCCTGAAAGACGCGCACGGCCTCGTCGTAACGGCCCAGGCGGACGTACGTGCCGCCGAGGTTGACGTAGCCACGCTCATTATTGGGAGCGAGTCGCGTGACGGCCTGGAATTGCGGGATGGCCTGCTCGTAGCGCGATTGTGTGTGGTAGAAGGCGCCCAGCTTGTTGTAGCCGCCCCAGTAGTTCGGCTGCAGTGCGATGGCGCGTTTGTACTGCGCCTCGGCATTCGCGTAATCCGCTGCGGCTTTGTACGCCTCGGCGAGACCGAGCACCGCATCCGCATTGTTCGGCTGCTGCGACAGCACACGCATGAATGCGTCGATTGATTCCTTGTGCCGGCCCGTACGGCGACGCAGTTCTCCGAGCGTGATGTTGACGTCGATGCTCTGCGGATCGGCAGCAAGCGCGCGCTCGGCAGCCTCGCCGGCGCTGGCCGCGTACTGAGGCTGTCGCGTCAGCTCGAATTTGTGCAGGTAGGCGCGGGCGAGTGCGGCCTGCACGGACGGCGACTCGCCGAGGCCGGTCAGGATCTTGATGGCGTTGTCCACCGAGGCCTCATCGTCGTAGCGGCGCATATAGCCGACCGCTTCGAGGTATTGCTGCTGCGAGACCGTCGGATCGAGCGATGCGGCGCGCACGGTAGGCGTGCCGAGATCGAGATTGCGGGCCACGCTCGCGGCCACCTGATCCTGCACGCCGAAGAGATTCGACGCGCTCCCTTCGATCAGGTCGCGCCACTCGCGTCCCGACTTCGGGTCGAGGACGGAGTACGTCACGCGGATGCGCTCGCCCTCGCGCATCATCAAGCCGGTGAGGACGAGGTTCGCACCGAGGTCGTTCGCCACTTTGCGCGGATCGTCTGCGCCGAGATCGGATGGGGGCGGACGCAGGATCTGCACGGTCGAGAAGTGGCCGAGGCGGGCGGCGAGCGTCTCGGCGAAACCGTCGCCGACGAGCTGTGCGTTCGGATCGCCGGAGGTGTCTTTGAAACGGAGCACCGCCAGATATTTCTTCGCAGCGGCCGGTGCGGAAGCTGCCGGCGCTGCCGGTGCAGGATCGGAACGCTCGCGTGAGTAAATGAAGATGCCGGCCAGGAACACTGCCAGCGCGATCGCCCCGATGATCATGCCGGCGGGCTTGCGCGGTTCCGGAATCGGCTGGTGGAAGCCGCTCTCCTCCGCGGCCACGCGGTCGCGCAGCAGGCGCAGCTCGCGGGCGAGGTCGCGGGTCGAGGAGTAGCGGGCGTCGGGCGATTTCGCGAGGAGGCGCGAGATGATGTCGGCCAGTTGCACCGGCACGCGCACGTTCGAGCGCGTCACCGGCTCCGGGTCGTGGTGCAGGATCGCGGAGAGCGTGTCGATGGCGTTCTCCCCGTCGAACGCGGCGCGCCCGGTCACGAGCTCGTGGAGGATGGCCCCGAAGGCGAAGAGGTCGGAGCGGAAGTCGAGGCGCTTCCCCGTGGCCTGCTCCGGCGACATGTAGCCGACCGTGCCGAGGATCGTGCCGGGCAGGGTTCCCGGCATGTCGAGCTGCAGCGTGTGCTCCCCCTCGGGAGTCGGGCCGACCACTTTGGCCAGGCCGAAGTCGAGGATCTTCACGTAGCCGTCGCGCGTGACCATGATGTTCTCGGGCTTGAGATCGCGATGGACGATCCCGCGCTCGTGCGCGGCGGCGAGCCCGTCCGCGATCTGCACGCCGATGTCGAGCACCTGCCGCACGGGCAGCGGCCCCTCGACGATGAGCGTGCGCAGGTCGCGGCCGTCGATGTACTCCATCACGATGAACGGCGCGCCGGCGTCGGCGCCGACTTCGTGAATGGTGACGATGTTGGGATGGTTGAGCGCCGAGGCGGAGCGCGCCTCCTGCGTGAAGCGGTTCAGCGTGTCCGTTTCGGAGGCCAGCCGCGGCGGGAGCAGCTTGATCGCGACCTTGCGCCCGAGCTTCGGATCGCGGGCGACGAAGACCTCGCCCATCCCGCCAGCGCCGATCGGCCGGAGTACCTCGTAATGCCCCAGAGTCTCGCGAATGCTTCCCATTGGACCGAGTGGGTCGGATTCTACCGGTATAATCGCCAGGCTTCCCCCGAGAGTTTTTTCGATGCGCTGGGCCCGCTGCATCGCATTCATCGCCTCGATGGCCGCCGGAGGCTTCGCGCTGTCCGCTGACGAGCGTCATGTCTCCCTGGTTCCGTGGAAGGTGATCGAGCCGGGAGAGAGCGTGGAGGCGCCTCTGGTGCTGTACTGGATTCCGGCGTCGCGCGACGACTTGCGCCGCTCGCCGCTCCTGACCTCGGACGAGCTGACCCTCTACTCGTCGCGCTGTGTGGCCATGCGTGTCGTGCGCGTGGATGACGGCGCACGGCTGGCCAAGCTGCAGGTCGACGGCGAGCTGCCGGTGGCCGTGCTCGCCGACGGCACGGCACGCGTCATCGCCACGGTGGCCGGGGAGCGCGGGGTGTTGTCCGTGGTCCAGGTGGAGGAGCTGGTGCGCGAGGAGCTGGAGACGCGTATGGCCAACGCCGACACGCTGCTGGACGAGGCGCGGCGCCGGCTGGACGAAGGGGACCCCGAGACGGCGCAGGAGCTGTATCGCGAGGTCTGGGACGCGCGGTGCCTCTGTCCCCGGCAGGGGAAGGTGGCGCAGAGGGCGTTGCGGAGGCTGGCCAAGAGGTGATGTGGAGTGCGGCGACGCCAGTCGCCGCTATGGATGCGGAGGCGCAAGCCTCCGCCCACGGGGGCGCGGGAGCTTGCGCTCCCGCGATTGAAAGCGGCAGCTGGCGCTGCCGCACTCCATAGTTACGCGGCTTGCAGGATCCGCACGGCGCGCTTCCAGTGGCGGCGCGAGCGGCGGACGTGCCTGGTGGACATCTTCTGCGTCTTGCGCCAGGAGATGCCCTGGGCGCGCTGTTCGATGGCGCGGCGCCAGAGGGCGATGGCGCGCTCGAGGTGACCGGTGGCGACGCGCAGGCGGCGGCGGGCCTCATCGGCGAGCGAGCCCTGCGCCGTCTCGACCTTCTCCTCCACGACGCGCAGGGCCGCGCGCATGCGGGCCTGTTCGATCTGCGGCTCCGGGGTGGTCAGCAGGTTGGTGGCCAGGCCGAGGCGCTTCGCGCCGGCGATGAACCACTTGGCCGGATCCCACTGATACCAGCGGAGGCCGTTGCGGTAGTCGGCGGGGAAGCGGTGATGGAACGAGTGATAGCCCTCGCCGAGGGTGACCAGCGCGACCATCCAGTTGTCGCGGGCCGAGGCCTCGGCGTTGAACTCCGGCTTGCCGAAGTAGTGGGCCAGCGAGTTCACGAAGAACGTGGTGTGGTGGATGACCACGAGGCGGGTGAAGCCGCCCCACAGCAGTCCGCCGATCGGGTCGCCGAAGGCCGCGCCGATGAGCGTCGGGATGCCGAAGCCGCCCACGATCAGGAGGACCTTGTTCCAGCGGTGCTGCCACATCACGATCGGATTCGCCTTGAGATCCGGCGAGTTCGCGTACGTCCCATCCATCTGTTCATTCTTGTAGAAGATCCAGAAGATGTGGGCCCACCAGAAGCCGCGCTGAATGTTGTACGGGTCCCAGTCCTTGTCCGCGTGCTTGTGGTGCACGCGGTGCTGGGACGACCACTCGAGGATCGAGTTCTCGGCCGCCATCGCGCCGAAGAACGCGAAGAACGACTGCAAGATCGGGTGCGCCTCGTAGCTCTTGTGCGAGAAGAAGCGGTGGTATCCGGCACAGATGGACAGGCCCACGGCGAGATACATCCCGGCCATGAGCAGCGGCATCCACAGACTGAATCCGCGATACCAGGTGTAAGCGGCCGTCCCGGCGATGCCGATGACGGGGGTGAGGGTGAGAAAGGCAATATTCACCCAGTCTTTCTTCAACTGCTGAGCTTCGATGAGAACACCTCCAAGTGGTCTGACCGCCTTAACAACGGCGCAGATCCTTGCACTATTCGCGCCGTAAGTCTTGTCACAACATTGGAATATCGACACCGCGCTCGCGGGCGACGTCGATCGCCTCGTCGTAGCCGGCGTCGGCGTGACGCATGACCCCGGTGCCCGGATCGGTGGTCAGGACGCGGCGCAGCCGCTCCGCCGCGGCCTCGGTTCCGTCCGCCACCACGACCATGCCGGCGTGCAGCGAATAGCCGATGCCGACGCCGCCGCCGTGGTGTACCGAGACCCACGTCGCGCCCGCCGCGGTGTTGAGGAGCGCGTTGAGGATGGGCCAGTCGGCGATGGCGTCGGAGCCGTCCTTCATGGCCTCGGTCTCGCGATTCGGCGAGGCCACGCTCCCCGCATCGAGATGGTCGCGTCCGATGACGATCGGCGCGCTGACCTTCTTCTCCGCGACGAGGCGGTTGAAGAGCAGGCCGGCCTTGTCGCGCTCGCCGTAGCCGAGCCAGCAGATGCGCGCCGGCAGT
>DASPMO010000055.1:0-9751 GCA_035627015.1 Thermoanaerobaculia bacterium
GCAGGAAGTCCTCGACCTCCTGTACCCGGTCGCCGCTGGCAAGAAGCGCGTCCGCCGCACCGTCCGCCACTAAGTCTCACCAGGACAGCCCCCCGAAAGCCGCGCCGCAAGGCGCGGCTTTTTTGTTGCTGCGGACCGCCGGCGTCCTCGCCGGCTGTCTGTGGCGGCGTCCCGCCGCCACCGTGCGGGCGAGACGCCCGCACAGACAGCCGGCGGGACGCCGGCGGTCCACTGGCTCATCCCAGCAGCCGCGACGAGTAATTGCGCGTCATGCGCAGCACCTTGCCGGTGCGCAGCAGCACGTCGTAGTCGCCGTGGGCGTCCGAGCGGATCTGCGTCACGCGGTCGACGTTCACGATCACCGAGCGGTGGATGCGCGTGAAGCGGCGCGGGTCGAGCTTCTGCTCCAGGCCCGAGATCGTGGCGCGGACCAGGAACGCCTTGCCGTGTGCGTGCACCTCCACGTAATTCGCGGCCGCCTCCATCCAGTCGATCTCCTCCGTCTTCAGCAGGACGTAATGGTCGCGGTTCTTCACCACCAGGCGCGTCAGCGGGTCGCTGACCAGGTCGGCCACGCGCGACGTGCCGCCGTCCTCCTCGCGATGGGCCAGCTCGCGCCGGGCGCGCCGCAGGGCCTCGTCGAAGCGCTCCTTCGTGAACGGCTTGAGCAGATAGTCGACCGCGTGCACGTCGAAGGCGCGGATCGCGTACTGGTCGTACGCCGTGACGAACACGATCACCGGGAGGTGGTGGCCGGCGATGGCCGCGAGGACGTCGAAGCCGCTCATGCCCGGCATCTGCACGTCGAGGAACACGAGGTCGGGGAGCTCGTCGCGGATCAGCGTCACCGCCGCGGCGCCGTCGGCGGCCTCGCCGATGACGTCGAGGTCGCGCGCGCCGGCCAGGCGGAGGCGGATCCCGTCGCGGGCCAGCGGCTCGTCGTCGACGATGACCGTGCGGATCATGCGCTCCGCCTCAGCGGAATCTCGATCTCCACCCGCGCCCCCGCTCCCTCGAGCGACTGCAGCGCCATGCGGTGCGAGGCGCCGTAGAGCGTGGCCAGGCGCTCGCGCGTGTTCGCCAGGCCGATCCCATTGCCGGGCGCGGGCGCGAAGCCGCTGCCGGAGTCGCTGACCGTGAGGAGCAGCCGGCCGTTGGCGGCGGCCGTCTCGATCTTCACCCAGCCGTCTCCCGGCTTCGCGGCGACGCCGTGCACGATCGCGTTCTCGACCAGCGGCTGCAGGAGCATGCTCGGCACGAGCGCGTCGAGGACGCCCGCGTCGATGTGCCGCTCCACGCGCAGCCGGTCGCCGAAGCGGATGGCCTGGATGGCCAGGTACTTGTCCATGAAGTCGAGCTCGCGGGCGAGCGGGATCTCCTGCGGCAGCGAGTCGTCGAGCGTCGCGCGCAGCATGTCGCCGAGGAGGCCCAGGCTCTGCGCCACGCGCTCGTGGTCGCGCTTGAGGGCCAGGGTGGAGATCGCGTTCAGGGTGTTGAAGAGAAAGTGCGGGTTGAGCTTGCCGCGCAGGACTTCCAGACGCTGGCGGACGAGGCGCTCCTCGCGCGCCTGCGCCTCGCCGTGGTAGTGCGCGGCGTGGGTCGCGCCGACGATGGCCCAGTAGATCGCGAAGTAGAAGAGCACGTAGAACGTGCCCAGCTTCCAGGCCATCAGCTCGAACGCGAGGTCGGGCTTGCGTACGACGATGAGCGCGGCCATCGTCATCACCGCCGCCAGCGCGTAGGCCAGTCCCGCGACAGCGTGCAGCGGCAGGCGCCGGCGCAGCAGCGGCCGCTCGAGGCGGAAGCGGCGGCTCATGAAGAAGGCGATCGGCGTCAGCGCGGCCAGCACGAACGAGGTGAGGATGTTCTCCGAGAGACTGCCGCCCCACGCGAACGGCTGTCCCCACAGCCGCGAGCGGAGGTAGTACTGGACCGTCTCGCCGGCGCCCCACAGCGTCGCGCATCCGGCCACGAGGCCGGCCACGAGAAACGGTTTCCGCGCGTGCACGGACGCACTGTAGCAAGCCCCTGTTTCGTCCCTGCGATACGCGCTCCGTCCCACCACCATTCCGCCACGCCGGGGTGCGGTGGCACGCTGCGGTTCATGCGAATGCTCCTGCTGCTGTTGATGCTCGCGGTCCCGGTCGCGGGACAGGACCGCTTCTTCTATCCGAAGCCCGACCCGGCGGCGATCTCGGTCCGCAAGGACCTCCAGTACCGCGCCGGGATGAAGTTCGATCTCTACCGCCCGGCGAACGACAGCGTCGTGCCGCTGGTGATCTTTGCCAACGTCGGTTCGTCGGCGTACACGACGTGGCCGTTCTACATCGGCTGGGGGGAGGCCGCGGCGGCGGCCGGTCTCGGCGCGGTGGTCTATCAGGCCGCACAGCCGACGGCCGTCGCGGACTTTGACGCGCTGGTGGCGAGCCTGCGCGAGCGCGCGGCGGAGCTGGCCATCGATCCGTCGCGCATCGTGGTCTGGTCCGCGTCGTCCAACGTGACGGTCGGGCTGCCGATCGCCATGGACCGCAGCCGCGCATACATCCGCGGCGCGGTGGTCTACTACGGCGACGCCGAGGCCGCGGAGATCCGCACCGACCTGCCGCTGCTGTTCGTCCGCGCGGGGCTCGACGGCAGCGCCCTGAACGCCCGCATCGACAAGCTGGTCAGCCGCGCGCTGGCGGCCAACGCGCCGTGGACGATCGAGAACTACGGTGGCGGACTGCACGGCTTCGAGGTGCTCAACGACACGGAGATCACGCGCGCGCTGATCCACCGGACGCTGTCGTTCATGAAGCTGGTCCTGCGCCCGGAAATGGGGCGCGCGTACGCCGAGGCGTCGACGGACGCGACCCTCGGTGCGGCGTACGCGCGCGGCGACTGGCCGGCGGCCATCGAAGGCTATCGCCGCAAGACGGCCGCGCATCCGGCCGATGCCGACGCCCATCTGCGCCTCGGCGTGTCGCTGCTCCGGGCAAAGGAGTACCCCGCCGCGCTCGCCGCGCTGGAGAAGGCGTGGGAGCTCGGCCGGCGCGGCCCGCGCGACACGGCCTGGCCCGCGGCCGAGGCGGCGGCGGGGGCGGGGAACGCCGGCCGCGCCATTCACTGGCTCGACGTGCTGCTCAGCTCTCCGTTCGGGCCGCCGCTCGCGGACGTGCGCGCCTCCGAGGCATTCGCCCCCATCCGCGACACACCGGCATTCGCCGAGCTGCTCGGCGGCTTCGAAGAGCAGCAGCGCGTGCTGCAGGCGCTCGAAGGCGACTGTGCCGCGGAGGGCTTGAAGATGCTGCGCGAGGCCGGATCGGGACGGCTCACGCGCGATGCCGTGCTCGTCGGGATCGGCTACCGGCTGCTGTCACGCGGACGCCGCGCCGAGGCGGTGGCGGTCTTTACCATCGCCACGGAACGGCATCCGCGCTCGGCGAACGCATGGGACAGCCTGAGCGAGGCGCTCGAGGCGAACGGCGAGCTTGCCGCGGCGCTGAAAACCGCGCGGAAAGCGCTCGAGCTGCAGCCGGAGGAGCACGTGCGGCGCGCCTCGGCGCAGCGCGTCGAGCGGCTGGGCGGAAGATAGACGGACCGCCGGCGTCCCGCCGGCTGTCTGTGGCGGCGTCCCGCCGCCACGGTGCGGGCGAGACGCCCGCACAGACAGCCGGCGGGGACGCCGGCGGTCCGCTTGGCCACATGACGGGAAGAATTCAAAGCCGCTGAAGCTTTCACCACCTGTAGTGCCCTCGGTCACGGTGCGGCGCGTCCGTCACCGCGTTGTAACGGTCGGAAGTGGTGTGTTAGTATTCGTCGGCTTTCGAGCAGGTCTTTCGAAAGCGGCCGATCGGCCGCTTTTTTTGTTGTAAGGGGAAAAACTCAAAATCTATGAGCAGCGGGCTGGCTGACAGTGTCGAGCAGCAGATCCAGCGGATCGTCGAATCCGAGGGGCTGGAGCTCGTCCATGTCGACTACCGCCGCCAGGGCCGCGGGTTCCTGCTCCGGATCGACATCGACAAAGAAGGCGGGGTGACGGTCGACGACTGTTCGCTCGTCTCCCAGCAGGTCTCGACCTGGCTGGACGTCGAAGATCCGATCCCCGGCGAGTTCGAGCTGCAGGTGTCCTCGCCCGGGCTCGACCGCAAGTTCTACAAAAACGCCGACTACGAGAAGTTCACCGGCCGCCTGGTGCGGGTGAAGACGTCGAAGGCCATTCGCGGCCTGCACGTCATCGTGGGGCGGCTCAAATCGTTCGATGGTGCAACGGTGGTGGTGACGGATCCGGTGATGAAGAAGGACCCGGACTACGCGATCCCGCTGGACGACATCAAGGAAACACGACTGGAAGTGGAGATCTGATGTTCAACGACAAAGACATCAAGGCGCTTGCGTACGAGAAGTCGATCGATGTCGATCGCGTGTACAAAGCCCTCGAGGACGCGCTGGCCACGGCGGCGCGCAAGTACTACAAGACCCGCGAGCCGCTCGAGGCGGAGCTCGACCGCAGCAACGGCAGCGTGAAGATCTTCGCCATCAAGGAGATCGTCGAGAACGACGATCAGATCGAGGACCCGCAGGCCCAGTGGACCATCGAGCAGGCCGCCAAGGCCGGCCACGACGGCCAGGGCGTCGGCAGCACCATCCGCCTCGACTACATCAGCAAGGAAGTCGTGGACGTCGTCCGCGACCCGAACACTCAGATCCGCACCTACGAGGCGCAGAAGATCGACTCCGAGGTGGAGCAGGGCGACGAGGTCAAGATCCCCCTGACCACGCCTCCGGCCGACCTCGGGCGCATCGCCGCGCAGTCGGCCAAGCAGGTCCTCTACCAGAAGGTCCGCGAGGCCGAGCGCGAGAAGGTCTTCAACGAGTTCAAGGACAAGATGGGCGAGCTCGAGAACGGCTACGTGAAGCGTTTCGAGCGCGGCGACATGATCATCGACCTCAACGGCAAGACCGAGGGGATCATCCCGCGGCACCACCAGTCGCGCGCCGAGCGCTACTCGCAGGGCGACCGCATCAAGGCCGTCATCGCCGACGTCCACACGCAGCCCAAGGGGCCGCAGGTCGTGCTCTCGCGCACCGATCCGCGGCTGCTCATCAAGCTGTTCGAGATGGAAGTTCCCGAGATCTACGACGGCACGGTGGTGATCAAGGGCGCCGTCCGCGAGCCGGGCGAGCGCGCCAAGATCGCGGTCATGTCGCGGGAACGGGACGTCGACCCGGTCGGCGCCTGCGTGGGCATGAAGGGCTCCCGCGTGCAGTCGATCATCCGCGAGCTCCGCGGCGAGAAGATCGACATCATTCCCTGGCACGAGGACATCGTGAACTACGCGCAGAACGCTCTCGCCCCGGCGAAGATCACGCGCGTCTCGGTCACGAGCGACGAGCAGGCCCACCGCCCGCACCTCGACGTCATCGTCGACAACGACCAGCTCTCCCTGGCCATCGGCAAGCGCGGCCTGAACGTGCGCCTGGCGGCGGAGCTGATCGGCGCGAAGATCGACATCAAGTCGGAAGAGGAAGTGAAGGGCGAGGTCGCCGACGCGCTCGCGGCCATGCTCCAGGAAGCGATGGCCGAGTCGCGCGCGCAGACCTCCGTCCGCGAGATCGAGAACATGTCCGACGAGTGGGCCCAGCTCCTCGAGGACGCCGGCTACGATGACCTCGACTCGGTGATCAACGCCTCGGTCGAGGACCTCACCGCCATCGACGGCGTGGACGACGAGACGGCCGCTCAGATGATCGAGCTCGCGCGCAAGCACGAGCAGGTCGACGAGACCGAGGGCGACACGAGCGACGACAGCGCGGACGAAGAAGCATCAGACGAAGACACAGAGGAAGCCTCGGACGAACAGCAGGCCGAGGCTTCGGTGGAATGACCACCATGTGACACGGAACCAGGCGGAAATCCCAAGGAGATTGAATGGCGGCAGCAAAGATCAAGGTGAGCGACATCGCGAAGAAGATGGGCAAGTCCGAAAAGGACGTGATCTTCCAGCTTCAGTCGCTCGGCGCGGAGATCACCGACGCGAGCCAGGTGCTCGAGCCGGAGGTGATCCAGGCGCTCATCACCGGTAAGAAACTGGTCACGCGCACTCGCAGCGTCATCATGCGCGAGGACAAGCCGGTGACGGAGAAGAAGAAGGAAGCGGTGCGTCCGCCGCGTCCAATCGTCCAGCCGCCCGTCCGGAAGAAGGCTGAGGCTCCGAAGGAAGAGCCGCAGGCCGCAGCGCCGCCCGTCGTCTTCATTCCGGAGTTCCAGGAGGCCGCGGACGCGGAAGAGCGCGCCGCCAAGGAAGCGCCGCCGTCCGCCCCGGAGAAACCGGCCCGCATCGCCGCCGAGGCGCCGCCCGCTCCCGTCGCCGAAGCTCCGGCCGAAGAGGCTCCCGCCGCCGCTGCCGCCGCGCCGCCGCAGGTGGAGACGCCCGCCGCCGCCACGCCGGCTCCGCCCGCGCCCGCCGCGCCGGCGCATCACACGCCGCATCACGCCCCAGCCGACCGCCGCCCCACCGGTCCCACCGGTCCGCGCGCGCGCTCGCCGCAGGGTCCGCGTCCGAACTACGCGGGCCAGCAGACCGTTCCCACCGGCCGCCCCACGGGCGCGCCGAGCAATCCCCGGCCGCAGGCGCCGATGGGTGCCCGCCCCGCGGGTCCGGGAGGCGCTCCGCGTCCCTCCGGCCCCGGCGGTCCGCGTCCTTCGGGTCCGGGCGGTCAGGGCCAGCGTCCGGGAGGGCCGATGGGTACCCGTCCGGCCGGCCCGGGAGGCGCTCCGCGTCCCGGCGCTCCGGGACGCCCGATGGGCTCCCCGTCGCCGCTCATGCCCGGCGCCAACATCGTCCGCCGCAAGAAGGAAGACGAAGGAGAGTCGCACGACAAGAAGAAAGCCGCCGGCAAGCGTGGCACGAAGACCGTGCGCGGCGCCGAGTTCGATCAGGACCTCCTGACAAAGGGGCCGTTCTCCGGCACCCAGATCATCAACGACGACATCGGGCCGGACATCGTCCTGCCGGACCTCGACGATGAGCCGAAGCGTGTCTCCTCGCGCCGCGACGCGCGCAAGCAGACGTCGTCGAACGCCAAGGTGCTCGACTTCAAGCGTCCCACCGGACGCGTGGCGCTCACCGAGGGCGTGACCGTCAAGGAGCTCGCCGAGAAACTCGACGTCAAGGCCTCCGACCTCATGAAGCATCTGTTCATGAAGAAGGGGCTCATGGTCTCGATCAATCAGCCCCTGGGCGGGGAGCTGGCGCTCGAAGTGGCGCGCGAGCTCGGCCTGGAGGCGGAGATCGTCTCCTTCGAGGAAGCGGTCGAGATGGAGGCGATGGAGCGCACCGAGCAGAAGGGCACCGTCCCGCGCGGCCCGGTCATCACGGTCATGGGCCACGTCGACCACGGCAAGACCTCGCTGCTCGACGCCATCCGCGAGACCAACGTCGCGGGCGGCGAGG
This sequence comes from Thermoanaerobaculia bacterium, assembly GCA_035627015.1. Taxonomy (GTDB): domain Bacteria; phylum Acidobacteriota; class Thermoanaerobaculia; order Gp7-AA8; family Gp7-AA8; genus QHVT01. Next base: position 7,437 of record DASPMO010000055.1, read on the forward strand.
CAGGCGGCATCACGCAGCACATCGGCGCGTACCACGTCGAGAAGCGCGGCCGGAAGATCGTCTTCCTCGATACCCCGGGCCACGAGGCCTTCACCATGATGCGCGCCCGCGGCGCGAAGGTGACGGACATCGTCGTCCTGGTGGTCGCCGCCGACGACGGCGTCATGCCGCAAACGAAGGAAGCCATCGATCACGCCCGGGCCGCGAAGGTCCCGATGATCGTGGCCATCAACAAGATCGACAAGCCGAACGCGAACATCGAGCGCGTGCGCCGCGAGCTCGCCGACGCCAACGTGCTCGTCGAGCAGTGGGGCGGCGACGTGGTCTCCGTCGAGGTGTCCGCGGTCAAGAAGCAGGGCATCGACTCGCTGCTGGACATGATCCTGCTGACGGCCGACCTGCTCGAGCTGAAGGCCAACCCGGACATGCCCGCCAAGGGCGTGGTGCTGGAGGCGAAGAAGGAAGTGGGCCGCGGCGTCGTCGGCACGACGCTCATCCAGGACGGCACGCTGAAGGTCGGCGACCCGTTCTTCTCGGGCACGACCTGGGGGCGCGTCCGCGCCATGACCGACGAGCGCGGCAAGCGCATCCAGGAAGCGGGTCCGGCCACGCCGGTGCAGATCACCGGCTTCGAGGACGTGCCGAACGCCGGCGACGGCCTGGCCGTGGTCGACGACGACACGCAGGCGCGCATGATCGGCCAGCTCCGCCAGGAGAAGGCCCGTGAGGCGGCGCAGTCGAAGGTCTCCCGCGCCTCGCTCGACCAGCTCTTCCAGCGCATGCAGCAGGGGGGCGCGAAGGAGCTGAACCTGATCGTCAAGGCCGACGTGCAGGGCTCCGTCGAGGTGCTCAGCGAGACGCTGCGCAAGCTCTCTACCGCCGAGGTGAAGGTCAACGTGCTGCACACCTCGGTCGGCGCCATCACCACGAACGACATTCTCCTGGCCACGGCCTCGGATGCGATCGTGGTCGGCTTCAACGTCCGCCCGGAGCGCAGCGCCTCGGAGCTGGCGGAGAAGGAAGGCGTGGACGTCCGGATGTACACGGTCATCTACAACCTGGTAGACGAGATCCGCGGCGCCATGGTCGGCCTGCTCGATCCGAAGTTCCAGGAAGTCTTCCAGGGGCGCGCCGAGGTGCGCGACACGTTCAAGGTGCCGAAGATCGGCGTCATCGCCGGCTGCATGGTCACGGACGGGATCATCCCCCGCACGGCGACGGTGCGCCTGCTGCGCGACAACCGCGTGATCTACGAAGGCAAGATCGGCTCGCTGCGCCACTTCAAGAACGACGTGGCCGAGGTGCGCCAGGGCTTCGAGTGCGGCATCGGCATCGAGCGCTTCCAGGACATCAAGGTCGGCGACGTCATCGAGGCGTTCAAGACCGAGAAGATCGAGGCCGCGCTGGCCTGACGCAGTCAGGCCAGCGTCCCGAGCGCAGCGAGGGACCTTTTCACCCATGATCGTCTGCGTCGCACTCTTCGAGCTTCACATCGAGTACGCGCAGTCGCTCAAGGACAAACGGCAGGTGGTGCGCAGCATCCGCGACAAGCTGCGCAACACCTTCCACTGCTCGTGCAACGAGGTGGCCTTCCAGGACGTGCACGAGCGCGCCCGCCTGGCGGTCTCGTTCATCGCCGACCGCAACGACTCGGCAGACTCATTGCTCGATAGAATCCAGCAGTACGTCGAGGCGAACGCGAATGCCGTGCTCGCGGGCTGGACCAGCGAGAAGCTCGACTTCGACGAAGAAGCGGATCTATGAAGAAAACACGTCGCACTTCCCGCGTGGGCGAGAACGTCCGCGAGGCACTGGCCCAGATCCTCCGCACCGACGTCAGCGTCGACATCGGCTGGGTCTCCATCAGCGAAGTCGAGGTCAGCCCCGACCTCCATTACGCCCGCGTCTACATGACCGGGCTGAAGGAGGAGGAGACGAAGCAGGCGGTGGAGGAGCTCCGCCGCGTGGCCGGCCAGATCCGCCACGCCCTCGGCAAACGCATCCACCTCCGCTACACCCCCGAGCTCGACTTCCGCTACGACGAGACCGCCATGCGCGCCCTGCGCGTGGAGACCCTCCTGCGCGAGGTGATCCCGCCGAATCCGGAGAACGAGTCGCTCGGGGAAGAGGGGGAAGGCGAGGGCGAGAGCGAAGAGCGCTCCTGATGGTGGCGCCGGCGGGCTGAAGCCCATATGCACTAACTTACGCCTCCACAGACAAAGCGCGCGTCGGCGCGCTGATATCTGCGCCTGCGTTTTGGAAGGAGCAGGTGGCGCGATTTCGCTCGACAAGCGCGCTCAATCGCGGTGAGGCTG
>DASPMO010000056.1:0-3870 GCA_035627015.1 Thermoanaerobaculia bacterium
TGTCGACCTACCACAACGCGCGGCGGCAGGTGACGAGCGCGCAGATGCAGGATCCCGAGTACCACCGCGGCGTCTCGTGGGGCGTGTACGACGTGCCGTACGCCATCGGCGCGATCGAGACGTCGTACGTCTACGTCCCGACGCACGTGCCGATCGGTCCGTGGCGCGCGGTCTTCGCGCCGTCCTCGGTCTTCGCGCGCGAGACGTTCTTCGACGAGATTGCCGCCGCCGCGGGACGCGATCCGCTGGCGCTGCGGCTGGAACTGCTCAACGCCGCGCCGGACATCGTCGAGGCGGGCTCGCTGAAGATCAGCCGCCCGCGCCTGCGCCGCGTCCTCGAGACCGTGGCGGCGAAAGGGAAGTGGGGCGAGCGATTGCCGAAGGGGCGCGGCCGCGGCCTGGCCTGCAATGTCTACGACGGCGTGACGCACGTGGCGTACGTGGTGGACGTGAGCGTCCGCAATGAGAAGGTGCGCGTCGACAAGGTGGTCTGCGCCATCGACTGCGGCCTGGTGGTCAACCCGAACGGCGTGGAGCAGCAGGTGGAGGGGGGCGTGATCTGGGGACTGTCGTCCGCGCTGAAGGGGGCGATCACGATCAAGGACGGCCGCGTGGAGCAGTCGAGCTTCGCCGACTTCGAGGTGCTGCGCCTCGACGAGACGCCGCTCATCGAGACGCACATTGTCGGCGCCGACGCACCGGCGCCCTACGGCGTCGGCGAGCCGACCGTCGCCCCGATCGTCCCGGCGCTGGTGAACGCGATCTACGCCGCCACGGGAAAACGCATCCGCACACTGCCGATCTGAAGTGGACCGCCGGCGTCCCGCCGGCTGTCCGTGCAGGCGTCTCGCCTGCACCGTGGCGGCGGGACGCCGCCACGGACAGCCGGCGGGGACGCCGGCGGTCCACCATCAACTCAATGCCGCACCGCGCGGCGCCGCGCGCAGCGCCCGCCGTTGAGGATCACCGACACCGTGCGGTCGTTGTTCGCCGTCACGACGTCCAGGCGCCCGTCGCCGTCGAAGTCGCCCGCGTGGAGCTCGGACGGAAAAGCCAGCTTCCGCGGCCGCTGCAACTGCCTGCGCTCGAGAAAGCCGCCGTCCGGCTTGGCTAAAGTGACGAAGATCCACTCGAACGGGCTCTCACCCGAGTCGCCGTCATTCGTGTCGACGATGTCGGCGTGGCCGTCGCCGTTGACGTCGGCGAAGATGGCGCTCAGGTCGATCCCGGGACCGGCCTCCAGCGTCGTCACCCCGACGCCGCCCGTGGCGATCCGCAGGATCGAGAGGCGGCCGGAGCGGTCGCCGATGAGGATCTCCAGCGCGCCGTCGTGGACGCGCGTGGAGGCGTGAGGGGCGATGGTCAGGTGGGTGTCGAACGTCGTCTTCGCGTCGAGCGTGCCGTCCGCACGCCCGCGAAAGAGGTGCACGCGCACCGGATTCCCGGAGCCCGAGGAGAGGCTCACGACGTCGCGGAGCCCGTCGCCGTCCAGGTCGCCCGCGTCTTCCAGCCGTTCGCCGAAGCCGGCGGCGACCAGGCGCTCGCCCGCGAACTGGCGCGCTACTTCGGCGGCTGGGGACGGGACGGCGAGACCGCCATCACGATGCTGTGGGCGGCTTGAGCGTGTTGTTGCGGAACGTGATGCCGCTCGTGCGCGAGGTGGCCGAGGCCAGCATGGCAGGGGAGCGGAGCACGAACGTATTGTTCTCCACCACCACCCCCTTGTGGGCATCCGCGTCGAAGTGCACCGCGTAGCGCGTCGCGCCGGTCACCGTGTTGTTGGCGAAGCGGCAGTCGATCATGCTGCGCGCCCCCTTCTCCGCCGGATCCTTCCAGAAACCGAGGCCCCACTCCGTGTTGCGGATGACGTTGTTGATCACCTGATTGCCGCGCGTCGGATTCGTGCTGATGCCGTTGTACTCGTTCGCCAGCACGATGCCGTGCGGCGGATCGTTCGACGCCGGCGTGCGATAGAAACTGCGGTTCAGCGTCGTGTAGGCGAGGTTGCCGTCGACCACGCAGTTCTGCGCGTGCGAGAGGTAGATCTGCACCGAATAGTTGTCGAAGACTTCGTTGTGCGCCACGCGGCTGTTGTCCGTGCGGCTGAGCACGATCCCCTCGCCGTAGTTGCGGTAGACCTTGTTGTTGGTGATGGTGATGAAGTTGCCGCGGCCGACGCCGATCGTCTGCCCCCAGCCGCTGGTCCACCGCCGCGCTTTGTTCTCGAGCACGTTGTTGTAGACCTGGTTGCCGGAGATCAGGATGTGGTGCGTGAGGCCGAACCGGTCGTGGCCGACCCAGATCCCGCCGCCGATGCAGCCGTGGATGATGTTGTTCAGCAGACGCTGGTCGTGGGCGCCCCAGCCGACCAGGCCGATGTTCGGCGCGTTGCGGATCTCGAAGCCGATCCAGTCGACGTAGCTCCCGCCGAGGGTCACCCCGTTGCCCGGCTGGCGGCTGTTGATCGGGCCGCTGGCGTCGAGGATCACGCGCTCGCTGCCGTACGGCCGGTAGGTGATGCGCGCCCTGGCCGTCCCGCTGCGCCAGAGGCTGACGCGCTGATAATACGCGCCGCCCCGCACGTAGACCGTGTCTCCCGGACGGACGACGTGGTCGGTCTGGTTGATGGTGGCGAACGGTGCCGCCAGCGTCCCTGGATTGCGGTCGCTGCCGTTCGGCGCCACGTACCAGCTCGCCGCCCTCGCGTCGAGCGCTGCCAGTAAAGTGAAGAGAAGAAAGGGGATTCGGAGCATCGGGGGACGCAGGTCTGGGTCGATGACTTGCACGCCGCCTGCCGAAACTCCCGCGAAAGTGGCTGGGAACCTACTTTCGCAGCGCAAAAAAATACTTTCACAGCGAGAAAAAAGACTTTCGCAGCACCGGCGAAGACTTTTTAATCCCTGAAAGATACTTTCACAGCGCTGGCGAAGACTTTTTAATCCCGAAAAGATACTTTCACAGCGCGGAAAGATACTTTCACAGCGCCGGTGAAGACTTTTTAATCACCAAAAGATACTTTCACAGCGCCAAAAAATACTTTTAAGTGGCCGAAAGAGACTTTCACAGCGTCCGGAAATGCGTGAAAGTCCCGCCGGAGTGATCGTGCTACGGTAAACCGATGGAAAAAACCTGTCCCAAATGCGAGGGAGAGCTGCTTTCGGCCGGACGCGGAGCTGGAGAACCTGAACCAGATCTGGACCGCGGAGTGGCGGGCGCGCCGGCGGCGGGAGCGCAGCGAGTGGGACTACGAGTGCCGGCTGCGCGAGGAGCTCGGCCCCGAGCTGTTGGACGCGCTCCAGTCGGTGGCCGGGAAGCTCAAAGGGTACGAGCGCCGCTCCCAGGCACTGGCGTTCCTGCGCGACGCGAGCGCGGATTGACGGAGGCAACATGGGTTTGTTGAGTGGACTCCTCGGAAACGCGTCGGCCGTCGACGTCACCCAGGCCGAGCAGCAGCTCGCGCACATCCTCCTGCCGGGGGAAGAGATCCATCGCGCGTACCGCGTGCTGCGGGACATGTTCATCTTCACCAGCAAGCGGCTGGTCCTGATCGACCGCCAAGGGATGACCGGCTCCAAGGTGGCCTTCGTGAGCATCCCGTACAAGTCGATCCGCTTCTTCTCCGTCGAGTCGGCGGGGACGTTCGACCTCGACGCCGAGCTGAAGATCTGGATCGCCGGCATGCCCGGCCCCATCCAGCGCCAGTTCCCGCGCGGCCCGAGCATCTACGAGGTGCAGGTCGCGCTCGCGCACTACGTCATGCACTGAGCGGCCCATAGCGGACCGCCGGCGTCCTCGCCGGCTGTCTGTGGCGGCGTCCCGCCGCCACCGTGCGGGCGAGACGCCCGCACAGACAGCCGGCGAGGACGCCGG
>DASPMO010000057.1:0-55135 GCA_035627015.1 Thermoanaerobaculia bacterium
GCACTCGCGCTGCACCGCCCAAAAATGCAATCAAATACGGCCACTGGAACTCGACCCACTCCCGCACATCCACCCGTTCCTTCATACACTTAGCTTACGCCGTTTGCTAAGTTAGTGCATATGGGCTGAAGCCCGCCCTACATCCGGCATCGACCTTGTAAGACCCCGGGCGGAGGACATCAATGTCTGAGGAACGTTACGAGCCGGTCTCGTGCGATTACCACGACCAACTCGAAGCCGCCGCGATGCACAAATCGGAAGTCGAGATCGAGTTCGATCTCGAAGGCGTGACCCAGAAAGAGCGCGGCCGTGTGGAAGACGTCTATACGGCCGATGGCGCGGAATTCATCCGCTTCGCCTCGGACTCGGGTCCGCTCGAGATCCGGCTCGATCACATCATTTCCATGAAAGAGTAAGATTCAGCACGATGCCCAAGGCGCTCTTCTATACCGGTACGGCCTTCTGCCTCTTCCTGGCGCTGACGAGCGCGGCCGAGGCCGCGCGCGAGCTGCGCCGCGGCGTGCTCGCGTTCGCCGGACTGCCGGAGGGGCCGTACGCGGTGTGGGCCATCGTGGCCGCCCTGCTGTCGGGGCTGGCCATCGCCGGACTCTTCCTGCGCATGGCCGCGCTTCTCGCCGCGCGGAACCTGTTCGCCGCGTTCGTGGCGCTGCTCTCCGTGACCGCGGCCACGGCCGCGCTCGCGGGCGTGCTGTTTCTGCAGTGGCGGATGAACGCGGTCAGCGGGACGCAACTGGATGAGATTCACTTCGCCGGCCTGATGGCGCTCGGCTTCTTCGTGTCGCTGAGCATCCTCTCGCTGCGGCCGTACTTCAGCATCCAGGCGAGCCGCTTTCTCTCCGCGCTGGTCTTCTTTCCCCTGCCGCTCTTCGTGCTGATCGTGTCGCAGGAGATGTTCCTGCGGACGTCGACCGCGCCGCTGCCGGCATCGTCGCCCGCCTCGCGCGTCTACTTCGCGGTGCTGGCCATCCTGTTCGTCTCGATCGCCGTCCACTCGATCCGCCACCGCCATCTCTTCCTGGAGATGACCAACCTGCGCGAGCTACTCGACTCGCGCGTCGATCCGGCCTCGCGCCCGGGACGGCCGATCGGCGGAGTGGCCTTCGACTCTTAATTCAGGTACGAGGGACGAGGTACGAGGTACGAGTGGCTCCGCTCAGTGGACGCTCAGCGCCTGAGCTTCGAGCGTCGAGTGTGCCCAGGCGAAGCTACTCGTACCTCGTGCCTCGTCCCTCGTACCTATAAACTGAAAAAAGCGACGTGCTGCCTCTCTTCCTCCTCACCGTCTTCCTCCCGCTGATCGTCATCGCCACGCTGTGGCGTCGCGCGCGCCGTCCCACGGGCGCATGGATCGCCACGCTCATCCTCGCGGCGGGCGTGGTGGGGTTCAGCGTGCTGGTGGCGCCGTGGGGGATGTTCGGGCTGCCGCTGCGCTACGCGCTCATCGTGCTGTTCATCGCCGCGGTGGTGCGGTCGCTGCGCCGCGAGCCCGCTCCCGACGCGAGGCAGGAGTCGCCGTTGCGGGCGCTCGTGAAAGTCATGCTCGGGATCACCGTCGGCGGCGTGGCCATCGGCGTGCTGCGCGGCCACGCGGTGCCGCCGGGGGCGATCGATCTCTCGTTCCCGCTGCGCGACGGCGCGTATCTCATCGGCCACGGCGGCAGCACGTCCGCGTCGAACATGCATCACTCCCATCCCACCCAGAAATACGCGCTCGACATCATGAAGCTGAACGCCGCCGGCATGCGCGCACGCGGCATCTATCCCGCGGAGCTCCGCAGCTATGCGATCTACAACGCGACCGTCTCCAGTCCCTGCGACGGCGTGGTGCGCGCCGCGGTGGACGGCCTGCCGGACAGGCGCGACGAGAAACGCCTGGCCGGCAATCACGTCGTCCTCCGCTGCGGCGATGCGGACGTCTGGCTCGCGCACCTGCAGCGCGGCAGCGTGCTGGCGCGTCCCGGGATGCAGGTCCGCACCGGCCAGCCCCTCGGCCGCGTCGGCAACAGCGGCAACACGACCGAGCCGCACCTGCACGTGCACGCCGAGCGCAACGGTGCGGGCGTGCCGGCCACGTTCAACGGGGAGTGGCTCGTCCGCAATGACGTCGTCCGCCGGTGACCAGTGGCGGTACCATTCGTCAGAACGGACATGCGAAAACTCCTGCTGTCGCTCCTCGCCACAGTCCCGCTGTTCGCCGCCGACCTCACCGGCCGCGTCACCGGCCCCGGCGGCAAGCCGTTGAAAGGCGCGCACGTGTACGTCTACACGGCGCAGCCGCAGAAAGGCGTCGGGGCGATCTGCCCGGAGTGCTACGTCGACTGCGGCAAGAAGGTGACAGTCGACGCGAACGGCCGCTTCCGCATCAAGTCGGTCGACGGCAAGCTGCGCTTCAACCTGCTGGCGGTGGCGGACGGCTACGAGCCGGCGTTCTCCGAATACCGCGATCCCGGTCCGGGCTTCGACTTCGAGCTGAAGCCGCGCGACGTGAGCGACGAGGCGCACCTCGTGCGCGGCCAGGTCGTCGATCCGAAGGGGAAGCCGGTCGTCGGCGCCGTGGTCCATCTCCAGGCCGTGCGTCAGGGGAAGCGGGTCGGCTACGGCAGAATCCCGGGTGTCGAGTGGCTGTCGATCACGAACGGGAACGGCGAGTTCGCCCTGCGCGTCGACGATCCCACCTGGCTGCTCGATGTGCGCGTGGAGGCGCGCAACTTCGGCCCGCGCATCGCCCGCGAGCTGCTGCCGGGCGCGCCGCTGCAGAAGATCGAGGTGAACGTCGGCGCGACGATCGCCGGGCGCCTCACGGACGGCACGAAGCCGCTGCCCGGCGTGCGCGTGGCCTTCGCCCAGGTCGACCGCCGCTCCGCGGGATTTCTCGGCATCGACGAGATCGGCACCGACGCGAAGGGAGAGTTCGTGATGACCGGCCTCGGCACGGAGGTCGAGTACGAGGTGCGGCCGCGCATGGCCAGCCTCGCGCCGCTGGCGGTCGTCCCGAAAGTCGTGAAGACCGGCGCCGACCGCTCCAGCGCCGATGCCGGCACGCTCACCACCACGCGCGGCTTCCGCGTCCAGGGCCGCGTCGACGGCACGAAGATCCCGGAGGTCACGCGCGTCACGATCAGCAGCGGCGTCGACGCGCAGATCGTCGAAGTGCAGAGCGACGGCCGCTTCGAGTTCACCGGCGTCCCGGCCGGAAAGTACAGCATCAGCGTCGCCGTGCGCGGCTACAGAGTCCCGCCGGTCCGCCAGGAAGTGAGCGCGGACGTCGAGAACGTGACGCTCGTGCTGCAGCAGGAACCGTAGCTCACCCGAGCCGGACGCGCGTCCGCTCGTGCTGCTCGTCCTCGACCGTCCAGCCCGCGGGCGGGTTCGGAGTGCACGCCGCGGAACCAGACCTCGTAGGCGCCGCCGACCCGCGTGACGCGGAACGCCGCGCGGCGCTCGTCCAGCGCGATGAGCAAGATAGGTCCGTCCGCCCGCGCGGGCCACGCTCAACGCTGGCTCATGAGGTCGTCGACGGCGCGGGCCAGCTCTTCCAGGTACGCGTCGCCGGAGGCGTGGTGGGTGAGGGCGACCAGGACGTAGCGGCGGTTCGGACCTTCGATCAGCGCCGTGTCGTGCAGCCACTCCTGCCAGGAGCCCCACTTGCGCAGGAGCGTCACGTCGCGGCCGGCCAGGGCGCGCACGAACTTGTGGTCGTCGTGCGGAATGTCGGGAGAGAGAAAGAGCTCGCGCATCCTCCGCGATGCGGCCGGCGAGACGAGGCGGCCGCTGTCGAGGAGCTGGTAGAAGCGGAGCAACTGGCGGACCGTGGCGGCGTGCGAGTGGTCGGCCACGGGATCGCCGATCCGCTCGCTGTTCGGGCCGTAGTGCTTGCCGACCCAGAGGCCGCCGCCGCGCTTCGCGTCGTAGAAGCCGTAGCGGTTCAGGATTTCCTGGATCTCGCGCAGCCCCATCGCCCGCGAGTGCTTGGCCGCCATCTCGTTGCTGGACGCTTTGACCATCAGCCCGAGCTCGTGCGCGGTCTCCTGGTCGGGCCCCTCGGGATGCAGGTGAAAGTACGCCAGCAGGATGCCGATCTTCGGGACGCTGGCCGCGTACTCGATCCGATCCGGATGAATCATGGCCACGCGGTTCGTGCGCAGGTCGAGCAGGCCGACGGCCGTCTGCTCGGTAGTCATGCCGTGCTTCCCGCGCAGGCGCGCGTCGATCTCCTCGAGCTGCCGCTGCAGCGCCGCATCGGGCGGAGTGTCGTAGTCGAGGAGCGGTCTCGAAGTGGTGCAGGCGGTGAGCATGAGTGCGAAGAGGGTGAAGAACTTCACGCGGGCAGCATAGAGAAAAGTGTTGCTGGTTGCTGGTTGCTGGTTCAATGCGCTGCCTGGGTTGCAGGCCATGCATCGCCTTGAACGAACAACCAGCAACCAGCAACCTCACCGATACCCCTCCGCCTGCAACTCGAACAACTCCGCGTACCGGCCGCCGGCGGCGAGGAGCTCTTGGTGCGTGCCGGCGGCCTCCAGTTGTCCCTCGGCCAGGACCAGGATGCGGTCGGCCATGCGCACGCTCGAGAAACGGTGCGAGATCAGCACCGCCGTCTTCCCCTCGCTCAGCTCGCGGAAGCGCTGGAACACCTGGAACTCCGCGCGCGCGTCCAGCGCGGCCGTCGGCTCGTCGAGGATCAGCAGTTGCGCGTCGCGCATGTAGGCGCGGGCGATGGCGATCTTCTGCCATTCGCCGCCCGAGAGATCGATCCCCTTGCGGAAGCGCTTGCCGATCACCTGCTCGTACTGCTCCGGCAGGCGGCGGATCACCTCGTCGGCGAGGCTGCGCCGCGCGGCCTGCTCGATGCGCGCGCGGTCGCCGGCCGCCTCGATCCGCCCCACGGCGATGTTCTCCGCCGCGGTCATGTGGTAGCGCACGAAGTCCTGGAAGATCACGCCGATGTTCGCGCGCAGGGAAGCCAGGTCGTAGTCGCGGAGGTCGCGGCCGTCGAGGAGGATGCGTCCTTCGTCCGGGTCGTAGAGGCGCGCCAGCAGCTTGACCAGCGTCGTCTTGCCCGCGCCGTTCTCGCCGACCAGCGCCAGTACTTCCCCGGCGTGCAGCGTGAACGTGAGATTGCGCACCGCCCACCGTTCCGCGCCGGGATAGCGGAAGCCGACGTCCTCGAAGCGGAAGCCGTCGCGCATCGGCGAGGGGAAGGGGAGCGCGTCCTCGCGCGAGGCGATCTCCGGCTCGATGGTGAAGAAGGAGAAGAGGTCGTCGAGATAGAGCGCCTGCCCGGCCGTCTGCGAGAAGCCGCTCAGCAGCCCTTCGAGCAGCGTGCGCAGGCGGCGGAAGGAGCCGGCCAGGAAGGTCAGGTCGCCGATCGTGAACTCGCCGCGCAGCGTCCCCCACGCCAGGTACGCGTACGCGACGTAGTAGCCCAGCGTGCCGATGAACGTCAGCACGCTCCCCCAGAACGCGCGCCGCGCCGCGAGCGATTTGTTGGCCTGGTAGAAGGCCTCGGAGAGGCGGCGGTAGCGCTCGATGAGGAAGGCGTTCAGGCCGAAGATCTTCACTTCCTTGGCCGTCTCCACGCTGGCGCCGGTCTGGCGCACGTAATCGAGCTCGCGGCGCTCCGCCGTGCGCGTGTAGTTGAGCGTGTAGCTGGCGGCGTTGAAGTGCGCCTCGCCGAGGAACGCCGGGACGAGGGCGATTCCCAGGAGGAGGATCAGCCACGGCGCGTAGGCCACCAGGCCGACGGCGAAGGTGATGATGGTGACGGCGTCCTGGGCCTGCCCGAGGAGCTGGGTGAGGAGGGAGTTGCGCCCCATGGTCTGGCGGCGCGCGCGCTCGAGCTGGTCCTGCAGCTCGCTGTCCTCGAAGTCTTCGAGGTCGAGCATGGCCGCGTGCTCCATCAGGCGGATGCTGGTCTCGTTGGTGAAGCGCTCGGAGAGCAGGGAGTCGACGAGCGAGACGACGCGGCCGATGACGTCGTGCAGCACGGCCAGGGCCAGTTCCAGCCCGAGGAGCGTGGCCAGGCGGTCCAGGCGTCCCGAAGACCACGCGGGCGCGACCCCGGCCGCGGCGAGGAGGATCACCTCGTCGATGATCAGCTTCCCGACGAAGAGCACGGCCACGGGAAGGAACGCGCGCACGAGCCGCAGCACGGCATTGGCGATCGTGAGCGAACGGCTGGTCTGCCAGATCAGGCGGAGGAAGGGAGGGAGGTTGCGCAGCGCGCCGAAACGCTCGCGGAAAGACAGCATTCGCCGGGAGGAGCGTGCAACGGGCGGACCGGGCTTTGCACGATGCCTGTGCATGAACGTAACGACGCTGGAGCCCCTGCTGCGAGACGCCACCATCAAGGCCATCGACGGTGTGGCGAAGAAACTGTCCGAGGCGGAGCGCGCCGCCGAATCGAAAGTGGCGCGGCTGCTCACCTACTGGAACGAGATGGAGCGGCCCGAGAAGGAACAGGCCGTCGGCATCGCCATCGCCACCGTCACCACCGCCGTCACGGCCATCGTGGCCCTGAAGCGGAAGCGGTCGCCGGTCAAGAAGGTGGTGAAGACGCTGGTGAAGAAGGCTCTGTGAGCCACTAAGATGCGCGCGTCATGCTGCGGCGCGCGCTCTTCCTTCTCCTCTTCGTCCTTCCGCTCTTCGCCCGGCAGGCGGAGCGCGACGCCATCGCGGCGAAAGCCTTTCCCGCCGACAGGCCCGGCGCCGCCGTGCTGGTGATGAAGGGCGGACAGAGCGGCGTCTATCGCGTGGACGAAAACGTGGCCCGCACGATCTCGGTCGAGGAGGGGCGGATCTACTCGCAGCGCAGCGGCGCTCCCCGCGCGGAGCTCGTGCCGGTCGGGAAGGACGAATTCGTCTTTCGCGAGTCCTCCATGCGGCTCACCTTCGAGCGCGACGCGGCGGGGAAGGTCACGGCCATGATCGTCGACGACGGCCGCACGAAGACGCGCGCGCCGCGTACATGACCCGTCCTCTCCGCACGATCGACGTCCTGACCTTCTGGCTGCCGCTGGCGGCGACGTGGCTGATGATGGCCCTCGAGGGGCCGTACATCGCCGCGATCGTGGCGCGGATGCCGGCGACGGCGCTGAACCTGGCGGCGTACGGCGTGGCCTCGTCGCTGGCGTGGCTGATCGAGTCGCCGATCATGATGCTGCTCTCCGCGGCCACGGCGCTCGTGCGCGACCGCGCGTCGTATCTCGCGCTCCGCCGCTTCGCCGCGATCCTCAATGCGCTGGTGACCCTGGGCATGATCGTGCTGGCCGTCCCGCCGGTCTTCCGCTTCGTCGGCGAGACGCTGATCGGGCTGCCGCCGGAGATCGCACGGCTCGCGCACCTGGCCACGCTGATCATGATCCCGTGGCCGGCGGCGATCGGCTACCGCCGCTTCTACCAGGGCATCCTGGTGCGGCATCACCTCACACGGCGCGTCGCGTACGGGACGGTGCTGCGGCTCGTGTCGATGTCGCTCACCGCCGCGTTGCTGGCCTTCGCGCTCGAGCTGCCTGGGGCGGTGATCGGCGCCTGCGCGCTGCTGGCGGGCGTCGTATTCGAGGCGGCGGCCAGCCGCTGGATGGCGCGGCACGTGGTGCGCGATCTGATGCACGGCAGCGAAGGGACGCTCCTCCGTTTCGCGGACATCGCACGCTTCTACTTTCCGCTGGCGCTGACGTCGATGCTGTCGATGGCGCTCGGCCCCCTGGTGACGTTCGGCCTCGGGCGCGGGCGCGCGCCGATCGAGTCGCTGGCGGTGTGGCCGGTGGTGAACTCGCTGGCCTTCATGTTCCGCAGCGGCGGCGTGGCCTTTCAGGAAGTAGGCATCGCGCTGCCCGACGCGCCGGTGGTGCGGCGCACGGCGTCCCTCCTCGGCATCGCGTCGTCGGCCGGGCTGGCACTGGTCGCCTTCACGCCGCTCGAGTCGTGGTGGTTCGTCGACGTCTCCGGACTCTCGCCCGCGCTGGCCTCGTTCGCGGTGTGGCCGGTGAGGGTGCTGGCGCTGCTGCCGGCGCTGGAGTACCTGCTCTCGATCCAGCGCGCGCGGTGGATCGTCGCGCACCGCACCGGCGCGGTGACCATCGCCACGGCCATCGAGGCGGGCGGCCTGGCGGCGGCGCTCTTTTTCACCATCGTCACCTTCGACATGGTGGGCGCGGTGGGAGGGGCGATCGCGATGATCGTGGGACGCCTCGCGGCGAACGGCTACCTCTTCGCGATCTCCCGCGCCTCGGCCACGGTGACGTCGCGGTTGTAGATCGCGGTGTCGGGCTGCTGCGCGCTGCTGTCGCGGAGCGTGCCCATGTCGAAGGGGCCGAAGCCGATCTCCTCGATGAGCCGCGACACGACCTGCTTCGCCCCGGCGTCGTCGCCGGCAATGGGGATCACGCGGCGCTGCTCGACCGGCTTGCCCGTGTCGCCCTGCCGCTTGAGATGCTCGAACCAGATCGTGTTGAACGCCTTCACCACGCGCGCGCCCTCAAGATGCCGGGCCACGAGCTCGCTCGACGCGCGCTCGCCGGAGTCGAGCTCCGCGATGTGGCCGTCGCGGTTCGGGTAATAGTTCAATCGCGTCGATGGCGATCTTCCCGCGGAGGTCGGGCAGCGTCACGTAATCCTTCAGCGGCACGGCCAGCAGCACCACCTCCCCGAACCGCGCCGCCTCCTCGGCAGTGACCGCCCGCGCCCGCGGCCCCAGCTCCGCGACCAGCTCGCGCAGCGTCTCCGGCCCGCGCGAGTTGCTGATGGCGATTTCATGTCCCGCGTCGATGAACAGCCGCGCCGCCGTCCCGCCGATATGCCCCGCGCCAATGATTCCGATTTTCATGAGGGCATGCTACGACGAATCCGGCGGGCTGAAGCCCGCCCTACGTCGAGCACGTTGCCGGCGGGATGCGCGCTCAACGTAGGACGGGCTTCAGCCCGTCGGCATACCGGCGCTACGACGGGGTGGAAATGATCGTGACCGTGCCCGGCGTCACGTTGTCGATTGCGGAGCGAAGTTGCGGCAGGAACCGGCGGAGATTGCGAATCCGGGTATCGAAGGTCTCGATGACGACGACACCGATGGTGAACTGGGACAGGTTCTGCTGGTGGCGCATGCGCTTGTCCGCGGTTACGAGAACATCGAATGTCGGAGCGGCGTGACGAAGCAGGTTTCCGTTCTCCAGCCCGGCCCAGCCTTCCTCCTGAACCGTTCGAATCGCGAACTCCTGCAAGTCCCGCCGAAGCTGCCGCGGCATGTTCTCGTCGAACAGGACGCGCCTCACGCGATCTGAGCGAGCAGACTGCTTGCGCTCTCCTCGAGAAAAGCGATGGCTTGCTCGCGGCTGACGGTCGGGAAGTTGTCCAGGAACTCCTCGAGTGTTTCGCCCCCTTCGAGGTACACGAGCAGGGTGCGCACCGGGACACGGGTCCCGACAAAGACGGGCGTGCCGCCGAGGATTTCAGGGTTCGAATGCACGATTTGGGATCGGTCCATGAGTATGCCTCACGCCAATCGTACGACGACTTTCCCCACGTTCCGGCGCTCCTCGAGCAGCCGGTGGGCTTCCGCGATCTGTTCGAACGGGAGCTCGGCGGCCACGATCGGTGTGATGTGGTGCTGCTCCACGAAGGCGACCAGGTCGCGCCACGGGCGTTCGATGGCGCCGGCGTCGAGGAGGCGGCCGACGTGGAAGCTCATGACGCCGTAGGAGCGGCGGAGCATGTCGAAGATGCTGGCGCGGGGGAGGTCGCGCAGCGCGGCCAGGCGGGCCAGCGGGTTGCGCGTGCGGGGGAAGGCGTTGCTCGCGCCGGCCATGACGAGGCGGCCCATCGGCGCGAGGTGGCGGAGGGCGGTGCGATAGACGTCGCCGCCGGTCATCTCCAGGACCACGTCCACCTCGCCGAGGGCGGCGTGCCACGACGGGTCGCTGTAGTCGAGCGATTGTGCGGCGCCGAGGGCGCGGACGGCGTCCTGTTTGCCGCGGCCCGCGGCGCCGATCACGTGCGCGCCGAACGCGGCGCCGAGTTGCACGGCCGCCGTGCCGACGCCGCCGGCGGCGGAGGTCACGAGCAGCGTGTCGCCCGGGCGGAGGCGAGCCATCTCGAAGAGGCCGATCCAGGCGGTCAGGTAGTTGACCGCGAACGCGGCGTTCTGCGCGGGCGTGAAGCCACGCGGCGCCGGCAGCGCGCGATTCGCGGGGACGCAGATGGACTCCGCGTACGTGCCGTACTGCGTCCCGACGATCACCGGCTCACCGGTGCCGTCGAGGTGACCGAAGGCCTCCATCCCCAGGATGTAGGGAAGGCGCGGCGCCCATCCGTACAGCCCGCGCCGCGACAGCACCTCCGCGAAGTTGATGCCGATGGTGTCGATCTTCACGCGCACTTCGCCCGCGCGCGGCTCGGGCCTGGGGACGTCGGTGATGCGGAGGACATCACGCCCTCCGTGTCGGGTGAGCAGAACGGCGCGCATGGCTAGAGCGGGCGCAGGTCCTTGATGTCGAGCGCGTCGTAGCGGAAGAGCACGCGCGGCTTCGCGGCGAACCGTTTTCCGCGCACGCGGAGGTCGTCGTACGCGGCGATGGCGAAATAGACCGCGCCGGCGGCGAGGAACGGCCAGAGGCCGGCGATCTCGTAACCGTGGTGGATCCTGCCGGCGATCATCGCGGCGACGAGCAGCACCGCGGTGACGAGGCGGTTGGAGACCAGCGCGCGCGCGGCGATCTTCTGGATCGGGGTGCGCCCGGGCATGGACCAGAGCAGATAACCGCGCTCGGCCAGGGAGATCAGGAGCGGGAGGAACACCAGCAGCCCGCGGTCCCAGGCCAGCTTCGCCACGGCGGCCGTGGGGCCGGCCGTGGCCAGCAGCAGGCCGGCCATGATGAGCGCGATCAGCCAGACCGCCGGACGCTTCCTCAGCGACGTGGCGATGTCGACCAGCATCCCCTGCATCAGCAGGAAGCCGCCCTCGACGACCAGCGCGAACACCAGTCCCTCCCGCGCCTGCAGCAGCGCGGGCGGGATGGCCGCGACACGGTCGGGCGGGAGAAAGTCGACGGCCGCCGCCGCCGCGTAGAGCAGCGCCAGCAGCGCGTCGGGGAGGGGGAAAGCGAAACGGCGCGCGCGCGTGCCGAGGGACTCCAGGGCCAGCGCGTCGCTCACGGCCGGGCCGCCCTCCTCCGGAGCGGCGGTGCGTCGTCGTCGACGATGCGCGCCTCGCCGAAGGCGCTGGTGCCGGCGGCGAGGGCGAACGTCTCGTCGTCCTCGTGCACCGCGTCTCCGATCAGCGCCACGTCCACCGTCTTCTCCGTCTCGCCCGGTGCGAACGTCAGCGTGCCCGACGCGGCGACGTAATCCGCCGCGGCGACGGCGGAGCCGTCGATCGTCGTCCAGGCCACGGTCATCGGCGACGCCAGCGTGCGCGAGAGGCGCACGGTGAAGCGTGCCGCGCCGCTCCCCTCGGTCACGGATCCGCCGCTGACCGAGGCCACGGTCGCGAGCGGATCGAAGGAGACGAAATCATTGTCGAAGATCGTGGCCGTGACCGTGGTCGCGGCCAGCGTGGCTCCCACCGGGTCGGAGAGCGCGATCGAGAACGTCTCCGGCGTCTCGGAAGCGAAGTCGTTCGCGAGCGGCACGATGAAGGAGCCCATCGTCTCGCCGGCGCGGATCGAGATCGTCCCTTCCTTCGCGTCGAAGTCCTGCGGCGCGGTGGCGCTGCCGGCGACCGTGACCGCGCGCACGCGGACCTCGCCGGCGGCGGGGAACGAGAGGCGCACCGTGAAGACCGCGCCGGACGTGCTCGACTCGGAGACGCTCAGCGGCGCGGCGACCAGCAGCGGCAGCGTGCCCGCCTCGTCGTCGATGATGGTCACCGTCGCCGAGTCGTTGCGCAGCCGCCCGTTGACGATGTCCGAAAGGACGACGGTGAGTGTCTCGTCCCCCTCGTCGAGCGCGTCGGGAAGGATGGGGATGGTGACGACCTCGATGCCCTCGGTGCGCCCGAACTCCAGCGTCCCGCCGCGCGCCGTGAAGTCGCTGCCGGCCGTGGCGGTGCCGCTCACCGTCGTGTAGCGGAGAGTGACCGGCTTCCAGCTCCCGGCGTCGCTCACGACGAGGACTTCGATGCGGTCGCGCGCCTCGCTCACGCTCGCGTCGAGGATCGTGATGCCGGCGAAGTCGTCGTCCTGCACCGTCACGCTGCCGCTGCCGAAGGTGGCGTTGAGCAGGTTCTCGACGCCGATGTTGAAGACGCGGTCGGGCTCCGGCCGGCGGTTGGCGTCGTAGGAAAGGGTGAACGTCTGCGACGCCGGGCCGCCGGGCTGGAACGAGAAACGGTCGCCGCGGAACGGTTCCGAGGAGATGCCGTTGCTGGCGCCGTCGAGATCGTCGTCGCCGCTGTCCCCATGCCCGTAGGCCCAGGCGCCGACACCCGGCCGCACCCACAGCAGCTCCCATTCGTCGAAGCGCGGGAACTGGATGTGGGTGTAGCGGCCCTCCGCGTCGCGGAGGAACATCGCCTTCGGGAAGGAGAGCGGCGGGGGCGGGTTTCCGCCCAGTCTTCCGGGCGAGACCTTGCCGTCGGTCATGTCCACCATCACCGCGAGGCCGAAGCCCCTCAACGGGAAGCGCGGCTCCCACCGCGCGATGCCGTCGCGGTCGGAATCGGGCGTTACGGCGGCCGCGGCCTGCGTCACGCCGCGGCCTTCGTGGACGGCGGAGCCGATGCTGAGCCAGGCCGCGCCGCCGCCCGGCGCGACCGGCCCCTGGATCCCGAGCGCATCGAAGACCAGCGGCGACTGGATGGGCGGCGGCTGCTCCACGTGCACGTTGAGGATCAGGGGAATCGACGCCACGGCGCCGAGCAGGTACGAGACGTGGGCGTGGGTGCTGCTCGTATAGCGCGGCACGTTCCAGGTGAAGCGCACCTCGGTCGCGGAGACGAACGTCGCCGGCAGGTTGTCGCCGCTGACGCGGACCTGGCCGCCGGGGAGGAAGCCGCTGCCGCGCAGCGTCACCGTGGCGGTGGTGCCGGCGTCGACGGTCGACGGCTCCATCGACGCGAGCACCGGCGTGGGTGCGTAGACTTCGAACGAGTCCGTATCGCTCGACGGCAGCAACGTCGCCGTTCCCTCGTAGGTGGCGCTGTACGTCTGCAGGCCCCACGACGGTTGAATGGCGACGGCCGCAACGCCGCCCTGCACGCCGCTCGTGCCGAGGAGCGTGTCACCCTGGCGGAACGTCACCTGACCGCCGCTGACGTGCAGGTTCTGGCCGCGCTCCGAGGTCATGACGGATGCGCGCAGCGTCGCGCTCTGCCCGAACTGCGCGTTCGACGGGTCGATCCCCAGCTCGGTGACGGTGCGGAAGCGGCCGACGTCGGTGAAGGCGAGGTCGTTGCCGTTGCCGCCGCGGTAGGAGATGCGGTAGCGCTGGAAGAGGATCTCCCCTTCCTGCACGTCGAGGAACGTGCCGCGGGTCGGCTCCGTGCCGTGGTTCGCGCCGGCGACGTAGCTGTTGCCGAGAGTCCGGGCGAAGTTCTCGTCCAGGGAGAGGTCGAGACGCGCGCGCGACAGCTCCAGGACGCCGCCCGCCGACAGCAGGGGGAGCGACGAGTTGACGCTGAGCCGCACCGTGGTGGCGGGGCTGAGACGCACGTCGCCGCCGGCGCGGAGGCCGGCCACGATGCCGCGCTCGGCCACCAGCAAGGCCACGGTGCCGCCGACCCGTCCGTCGCGCAGCCGCACGGGCGTGCTCGGGTTGTCGATCGCGGCCGCACAGAACGCGCACTTGGTGATGGTGCGCATGCCGGAGAGGGCGAAGTCGCCGAAGAGCGTCGTGCTGCCGGAGTAGAGGAGGGGGTTGGTGAATTCGAGGTTGCCGGCCAGGACCAGCGTGCCGTTCGTCGGAACGGAGCTGTCGGCGCCGGCGCTCGTGTAGATCCGCGCGCCCTGCTCCAGCGAGAGCGGCCCGACCGTCTCCGTGGCGCCGGCGATGAGCTGCGAGCTGGAGCCGATGCGGATCGGAGCGCTGTCGGCGATCTGCTCGGCGGCGAGCGTGTTGACGCCGCCGGACTCGTTGTTGGTGCCCGTCCCGTCGATGGTCAGGCTCGCGGGGACGGCGGTGACGCCGGGGCTCTTCGCCAGCACGAGCGTGCCGTCGAGCACGCGCGTGGCGCCGGAGTAGCTGTTCGGCGTGGAGCCGGCGAAGACGAGCCGCGACTCGCCGACCTTCGTCAGCGGGCCGCTGCCGCGGATCGCGCCGGAGATCGTGAGGCCGTCGGGAACGTTGGCCGCACTGCGGTGCAGGTGGACCGTGACGGCCCCGGAGAGCACGAGATCGCAGGCCAGCGCGTTCGGTCCCCCCTCGCGATCCGTCACGTCCGCATCGGCGGCCAGGGTGATGGCGTTGCCGCGAATGACGTAGCCGATGCCGGAGAACGAGATCGCGCGGACGGTCAGCCCCTGCAGGTCGTTCATCACCGCGACCCGGGTCACGCCCGCGGGGAACGAGAGCTCCGCCGCCGCGTCGCCGGCCGGCGAGCCGCCGCGCCAGTTCGCCGCCTCGGAGAAGCGGTCGCTCGCCGCACCGGTCCAGACGTGCACGGCGGCCTGAACAGGCAGGGCAAGGACAAACAGAAGTGCAGCGGCCGTGCGAGTCATGGGAAGCGGCAATTATAGGTGGACCCCCGGCCTCCCCGCCGGCGGTTCGTAAACACGCGGGCCTTGGCGGCGCAGCAAACGTCTGGAGTGCGGCAGCGCCAGCTGCCGCTCTCGATGCCGCGGCCGCAGCCGCGGCGGGCGGGGGGGAGGCCTACAGCGGCTCGAGGTACTTCACCCCCAGCACGTCATACGGAACAGCACGCGCGATTCTCCGCGAATGCCTGGCGCCGCACGCGCACCTCGTCGCAGGCCGCCACGGCGTAGTAGATCTGAGCGCGGCGAGGGCCAGGCCGGTGATGATGCGGTTGGAGATGAGCGCGAAGCAGCGCGTCGGGGATCGGAAAGGCGAACCGCCGCATCCGCGCGCCGAGGGACTCCAGGACCAGTGCATCCGGCCTGATGGGAGCGCGATTATCCCGCATGCCGGACCACTGGGACCGCTCACGCGTGACCCGGTGGTGCCGTGATGCCCGCCAGTGCGTCGTACAGCGCCGTCAACTGGTACGGCTTGAGGACGTGGGACACGTTCGGGCGCAGGAGGTACTGGTGCAGGTGGGAGCTGTCCGCGTGGCCGGTGGCGAAGACGACCGGGAGAGAGGGCCATCGGTGCGCAATGGCTTCGTAGACCACGGTGCCGTCGACGTCCGGCAGGCCGACGTCCAGGACCACGGCGTCAGGCGCGGCGCGCTCGATGGTCTCCACCGCCTCGCCGCCCGTGGGGGAGACGTGGACGCGAACGTTCTCCAGCGCCAGGAGGTTCACGAAGCCCGCGGCCACCGTGGCATCGTCCTCGACCAGCACCACCGAGCGCACCGCGTGCGGCCGCACCGGCAGGAGCCTCGTCTTCGGCTGCACCGCTTCGTCGGTACGGGGGAGGAAGATGTGGAAGGTCGTGCCCGCTCCCTCGGTGCTCTCGACGAAGATCGAGCCGCCGTGCTGCTGCACGACGTGGTGTGCGAGCGCGAGACCGAGGCCCGTGCCCGATTGCTTGGTCGTGAAGAGCGGCTCGAAGATGTGCTGCATCGTCTCGGCGGACATGCCGGGGCCGTCGTCCGAGATGGTGAAGTGGGCGAAGGTGTCACCGCGCTCGATGACGCCGAACGGGAAGATCGATCCCTCGGAGGGCCAGGCGGTGATGGCGATCAGCCCCTTGCCGTCGAGCGCATCGCGGGCGTTGACGATCATGTTCATGAAGACCTGCTGCAGCGCGGCGCTGTCGCCGGAGATGGTCAGGCCGGAGTCCCCGTGGGCAATGAACTCGGTGGAGTCGCCGGTGAAGTGGCGCGCCTCGGCGGCCAGGTCGGCCAGCCACGACGCGACGTCGATCGGCTTCTTCACCGGCTCGGACTGCCGCGTGAACTGCAGAATCTCCGACGTCACCCGTTTGCCGCGGCGGACCGAGGTGGCGATGCGGTCGATCGAGCGCAGCAGCGTCTCGTTCTCGCCCGCTTCCATGCGCATGATCTCGGTGAACGGCTGAATCCCCATCAGCACGTTGTTGAACTCGTGGGCGATCGTGGCGGCGATGCGCCCGAGCCCGTTCAGGCGGTTGGCCTTGTCCAGCTGCGACTCCAGCATGCGTCGCTGCGACACGTCGCTGAACGTCGTCACGGCGCCGATGATCGTGCCGTTCTCGAGGATGGGGGCGCTCGCGTACTCGACCGGCACCGGCTTGCCGTCGCGGCGCCAGAACACCTCGTTGCGCACGCGATCGGTCGTGCCGCGGTACAGCGTGCGGTAGACCGCGCATTCGGCGCGGTCGTACGGCCGCCCGTCGGCGTGGGCGAAGTGGATGACGTCGTGGATCCGGCGGCCGAGCATCTCCTCGGGTGCGAACCCGAGCACCTGCGCGCCGGCGCGGTTCAGCATCGTGCAGTAGCCGTTGGCGTCGACGGCATAGATCCCTTCGTCCGTCGAGTCGAGCACGAGCCGGAACTGGCGGTCCAGTTGCGCGCGCTCCTGCTCGGCGCGGGTGCGGTCGGTGACGTCGCGAAGGAAATAGAAGACCTCCGGCTGGCTCCTGCCGTTGCTGGCCACGTAGGCCACGCCGTCGATGATGATGGTCGAGCCGTCCTTCCGCAGCATCTCGCCGGTGATGGTGAGATTCTCGCCCCGCAGCCGCTGCGCGAGGCGCTGCTGTGCCGGGGCCACGTTGCTGGGAGGGAGGAGGTCCCACAGCTTGCGCCCGACGAACTCCTGGCGCGTCCATCCCGTGGCCTCTTCGAAGGCGCGGTTGACGCTGGTGACGGTACCGTCGGGGGAGACGCTGACGATGATCTCGACGACGCCTTCGATGATGCCGCGGTAGCGCTCCTCGGAATGGCGGAGTGCCGCCTCGGCCGCCTTCTGTTCGGTGAGGTCGAAGGAGACGCCGACGATCCCCGCCAGCGAGCCGTCGGCGTTGAGAATCGGCGAGTCGATGACCATGGCCGGGAAGGTCGTGCCGTCGCGGCGCTGGACCGTGAACTCGCCCGACCAGCTCTCCCCCCGGCTCAGGCGCTCCAGGATGGCCGCGCCCTGTGCCTGCGTCATCCTCGGGGTGACGACGTCGAGGATGTGCCGTCCCACCGCCTCGGCCTCGGTCCAGCCGTACAGGTCGCGCGCGAAGCGGCTCCAGTAGGTGACGCGCCCCTGGACGTCCGTGGCGATGACGGCCTGCTCGACGGCGTCCAGCAGCACCCCCTGCCACCGTACCTTCTCCTCGGCCTCTTTCCGGGCGGTGATCTCCTCGACCATCCCCAGCGCGTATTCGAACTCGCCCGCGGCGTTGCGTACGGCCGTGGCCACCAGGTGCACCCAGATCACGACACCGTCCTTGCGGACGTAGCGCTTCTCGGCGCGAAAGAGATTGCTCCCGCCGGCGTATATGTCGCCCCAGCCGCCGCTGGAGACGTCCTGGTCGTCGGGATGGGTAATGTCCATGAACGTCATGCGCTCGAGCTCTTCGCGCGTGTAGCCGAGCATGTCGCAGAAGCGGTCGTTGACCATGACGAAGCGCCCGCTGGCGGAGGTGTGGACGATGCCGATCGGTGCATGCTCGAAGGTCTGCTGGAAACGGCGCTGCACGGCCGCGAGGTCCTGCTGCGCGCGGCTGCGGTCGCGGCGGTCGGCGTAGTCGCGCAGGGCGCGCTCGACGGAGTAGCCGAGGCGGGCCATCCGGTCCTTGAGGACATAGTCGTCGGCGCCGCGGCGCATCATCTCCACCGCCAGCTCGTCACCGAGGGTGGCGGTGACGAGGATGAACGGGACGTCGTATCCGCCGGAGCGCACCATCTCCAGCGCCTCGCCGCCCGAGAAGCTCGGGAGACGGTAGTCGGCCAGGATGACGTCCCAGGGGCCGGCGTCGAGGGCATCCCGCAGCTCGCCGGCGGTGCTGACCCAGGCGATCTCGGGAGCGAAGCCGTAGCGCTCCAGCTCGGCCCTGAACAGGAGCAGATCGTTCTCGTCGTCCTCGATGACGATGGCGCGCAGCGATCTCATGCCCGCACCCCCGGTCCGAGATTGAGGACCATCCAGTAGATGCCGAGCTGGCGGACGGCGTTCACGAAGTCGCCGTAGTCGACCGGCTTGCGCACGTAACTGTTCGCGCCGAGGCGGTAGCTCTCGACCACGTCGCGCTCCTCGTCCGAGGAGGTGAGCACGACCACGGGAAGCAGACGCGTCGTCTCAGCATCGCGGATCTGCCGCAGCACCTCGATGCCGCTGACGCGCGGGAGCTTGAGGTCGAGCAGCACCAGCGCGATGTTCAGCGGCTCCGTGGTGCCGTCGCCGAAGAGGAGCTGCAGCGCCTGGTCGCCGCTGCTGGCCACCACCAGCTCGTTGGCCAGGCGGTTCTCCTCGAAGGCGAGGCGGGTCAGCTCGACGTCGTCGGGATTGTCTTCAACGATGAGGATCTTCGGGTTCATAGTGGATTCCCAAGGGTGAAATGAAACGTGGCCCCCTCGCCCACGGCCGCTTCGGCCCAGATGCGGCCGCCGTGCTTGTGGACGATGCGCTGGACCGTGGCCAGCCCGATTCCGGTGCCTTCGAATTCATCGGCCGTGTGCAGACGCTGGAAGAGGCCGAAAAGCTGGTCGGCGTATTTCATGTCGAAGCCGGCGCCGTTGTCGCGGATGAACAAACCGTCGTCATCGCGGCCGAGCTCGATGACGCTGTGCTCGCGTCTGGAGGTGAACTTCCAGGCATTACCGAGCAGGTTGTCGAGCAGCACGCGCAGCAGCGTGCGGTCGCCGCGGACGACGAGCCCCGGCTCGATTTTCCAGGTCACGCGCCGCGCGGGCTCGCTCTGCTGCAGCTCGGCGGCGACCGCTTCGGCGCCGGCCGAGAGATTGACGGTCGCCGGTGAGAGGACGGCCCGCGAGGTGCGCGCGAGCCTGAGCAGGTCGTCGAGCAGGTGCGACATCCGCTGCGTGGCGGCGCGGATGCGCTGCAGGTAATCGCGGCCGCGGTCGTCGAGCATGGCCGCATAGCCGGAGAGGAGCACGCGGCTGAAGCCGTCGATGCTCCGCAACGGCGCGCGCAGATCGTGCGAGACGGAGTAGCTGAAGGCGTCGAGCTCGCGGTTGGCGTTGGCGAGTCCCAGGGCCAGCTCCTCGACGCGCTGCCGCTCGGCCTCGAGAGCGGCTGCGGTGGTGAGCTGATCGCGGCTGACGGCGGCGAGCGCCTCCTCCTGTTCGGTCAGCTTCTCGGCCACGCCGAAGAGCTCGCGGCTGCGCTCCTCGAGCACTTCCCGAGCACGCGTGAGCGTCTGCTCGGCCGCCCGCGCCGCGGTGACGTCGACGACCATCGCGGTGCAGCCGGAGACGTGGCGGCGGATCACCTCGACCACCACCGTGGCCACCAGGCCGTCGGGGCGGAAGAGATCGGTCTGGAACGGAGCGCCCGGTTGCGCGTCGGAGAGGGCCGGCCACTGCACCAGTCCGCCGTCGAGCTCTTCACGCGAGCGCCCGGCGATCTCCAGAAAGAAGTCGTTGGCGGCGACGACCGTGCCGTTCACCGCCGTCACCGCACCAATGATGCGGGAGTGGACGAGGTACTCGGGCAGAATCCTGCCAGATTCACGAATGCCGTGGCCGGCGGCGTCGCTGCCGGTGGTGATGATTTGCATTGGACCGACCGCCAGTATAACCGGAGCGGTCCTTATTTCGGCAAGGACGGGCAGTCGCCTGTCCGTCACTGCGCTCTCAGTTCGCGAGCAGTTTCCGCATCTTCGCTTTCGCGCGGATGTAGAGCGGACCCACCGATCCGACCGGAATCCCGAGGCGCGCGCTGACTTCCTCATACGAACGGTTCTCCAGTCCGATCAGGAAGCAGAGCTGGCGCGAGCGCTCGTCGGCGGCGGCCAGCGCGGTGTGCACCGCGATCGCGGCGTCGGCGGCCCGTGCCCGGGCATCGGCGATGTCTTCGAGGATCGCCGCCTCGGTGGGGATCATGCGGTGGCGATCGTCCAGGCGTTGCCGGCAGAGGTTGGCCACGGTGCCGCTCAGCCAGGCGCGTGGCTGGCGGATGCAGTCGCGTTTCTCGAGAAAGAGACACCAGGCCTGCTGCACGACGTCCTCGGCATCGTGCGCCGCGAGGCCGAAGCGGCGCATGGGAAAGCTGAAGAGGACGGCGCGCATCTGCTCGTGCAACTCGTCCAGGTCGAGCTCCTCCCCGGCCGGATCGTCGTCGCCGAGGAGCTCGCGGACCACGCGCAGCAGCTCGTCGAACTCGAACGGCTTATAGAGGATCTGCCGCGCCCCGAGGGAGCGCAGCCGCTGCTCCAGCGCCGGCGTGGCGTAGCCGGTCATCGTGGCGATCTTCGAGCGCGGGCTGAGTCTGCGGATCGACTCCAGCAGCATCAGTCCTTCTTCTTCATTGCGCAGGCGGACGTCCGCGATGATCACGGGGAAGTGCTCGGCGAGCATCATCCGCTCCGCGTCCGCGCGGTCGCCCGCGGTGGCGGCGGTGATGTTCTCCGTTTCGAACAGCTCGCTCAATGCCTCCGCGAGCGGAGTTTCGTCGTCGACGATGAGGATTCGTTCCATGGGACCCTCTCTGCTGATTGTGGTGGGATGACCCGCGCCGGACTTCTTCAATCGATCTGCCAGAGGGGTTCCGTCTTTGGATTCAGGAAGATGGCTGCAGGGACTGGTTGAAGGGGGTGTTCAGATTTCGGACGGGCGTCCGCATTCGGCACATCGTGCACATTTTTTTTGCGCACCTGTATTTTTTCCGGACTCCTGGCGACTCCTGAGACGAACCCCCGGCCAGAGCCGGACCAAACCGAAAAACGAAGGAGCCCACAAATGAAGAAAGCCGCAGTCGTCGCCGCCCTGACCCTGTCTGTAGCCATTCTCTCCGCTGATGCCCACGCCGCTCAGGCGACCTCCAATGCCTCTGCTGAGGTGATGACGCCGATCTCCATTTCCAATACCGCCGCCCTTCGTTTCGGCAAGTTCTCGGCGCTGACCGGGGGGACGGTGGTGCTGACCGCCGCCGGCGGGCGCAGTGCCACGGGAGCGGTCGTGCTCTCCAGCACCGACACCGGCGGTGCCGCGTCGTTCAGCGTCACCGGCGATGCGAACGCCACCTATGCCATCACGCTCCCCAACAGCGCCACGCTCACGCACGGCACCGACAACACGAAGACGATGTCGGTGGGCACCTTCACGAGCAACCCGTCCGGCACCGGCACCCTCAGCGCCGGCGGCGCGCAGACGCTCACCGTCGGGGCCACGCTCACGGTCGGCAACGCCCAGACCACGGGCAGCTACAGCGGCACCTTCGACGTCTCCGTTGAATACAACTGAAGGCCCCGCCTGCCGGTTCCTTCCGTCCGGACGGCCTCCCTCATGTGGGTTGGGGGAGGCCGTCCCCCTTGGATTCGAAGGTTCGAACCAGTCCCCTCTCCCCACTGCGGTGGGGAGAGGGCCAGGGTGAGAGGCTCCCTTTCCCGAGCGCCACAACCCCTCACCCTGACCCTCTCCCCACTGCGGTGGGGAGAGGGGACTCACTACTTGCCCGAGGACGACAACGATGCTGAAGCAGATCGGAATCCTGTTGTTGCTGGCCTCGCACGCGATGGCGGGCGAGCTGATGGTGCACCCGACGCGCGTGGTCTTCGATGGCAACACCCGCACCGCGCAGATCGACGTGATCAACTCCGGCGCCGAGACGATGACCTATCGCATCTCGGTGATCCGCCGGCGCATGACTGAGACCGGCGAGTTCGTGACGGTGGAGCGCGCCGAGGATGGCGAGCGCTTTGCCGACGAGATGATCCGCTACTCGCCGCGGCAGGTGGTGGTGCCGCCCGGCGGCTCGCAGGCGGTGCGGCTGCAGCTCCGCAAGCCCGCCGCTCTCGAAGAGGGTGAGTATCGGTCGCACCTGCTCTTCCAGGCGCTGCCGCCGGCGGATCGCGCGGCCAGCGCCGCGCCGTCGCCCTCCGGCGACGATCTCCGGATCGAGCTGACGGCGGTCTACAGCGTCTCCATCCCGCTCATCGTGCGTCACGGCGCGACGGCGGCCGAGGTGACCATCCGCGACGTCGCGGTGCGCGACGGCGCCGTCACGTTCGCGCTCGACCGGAAAGGCACGCGCTCGGTCTACGGCGATCTGATCGTCTCGCTGCACGGGGCCCGCGGCCCGGAGCGCGTGCTCGCCCGCGCGAACGGCGTGGCGGTCTATACGCCGAACGGCTCGCGCCGCGTGCGCATCCCGCTTCCGCCCGATCATTCCACGCTGGCCGCCGGCGAGCTGCGCGTCGCATTCGCCGAGCGCGCGGAGCAGCAGGGACGCGTCCAGGCCGAGTCGCGCATCGCCCGCCGCTGAGCCATGCGCTTCCTCCTCCTCTCGCTGTTCGCCGCCGCGCGCGCCTTCGCGGCCGAGCCGGAGGAGGAGATCCGCATCCTCGAATACGTCCTCGACGACGTCGTGCTCTCCGACGCCGTGGCCGGCTACGCCGGTCCGGGCGACGGCACGCTCCTGCCGCTCGCGGCGTCCGCGGAGCTGCTTGGCGTGGCCATCACCACCGACCCGGAGCGCGGCACCGCGCGGGGCTTCGTGCTGAACGAGAAGGCCACCTTCGCGCTCGACGTCGCGCGGGGGAGCGTCACCGTGGCCGGGAAGCCGCGGCGCTTCGACCGCGAGCTGGTGCGGCTCTTCGCCGACGACATCTACGTCGACTCCGCTCTCCTCGGCGAATGGCTGCCCGTGACGTTCGACGTCGAGCTGTTCGCCTTACGGGTGCGCATCCGCCCCCGCGAGCCGCTGCCGCTGCAGACGCGGCTCGAGCGCGAGCGCCGCATCCGCCACTGGCGCCTCCGCCTGGCGCCGGCCGATCCCGGCTACGCTCCGCTTCCCACCCGTTACCAGCTCTTCGACGCTCCCTCCATCGACCAGAGCGTGCGCCTCTCGCTCGCCGAAGAGCGCGTGCACGGCAGCTACGCCACCTATGCCACGGGCGACCTCCTCTACATGGAATCGGAGGCGTATGCCGCCGGCACCGACGCCGATCCGTTCGACGACTGGCGGCTCACGCTGCGGCGCCGCGATCCTTCCGGCGCCATCGGCGGGGCGCTGCACGCCACCGAGCTCGCGGTCGGGCACATCCTCCAGCCTTCGAGCGCGCTGCTCTCGACCACCACCGACGCCGCGCCCGGCGTGCTGCTCACGAACCTGCCGCTCTATCGCGCGTCGGAGTTCGACCGCCACTCGTTCCGCGGCAACCTTCCGCCGGGATGGGACGTCGAGCTCTATCACAACGGCTCGCTCGTCGATTACCGCCAGCAGCAGGCCGGCGGGCAGTACGCGTTCGACGACGTGCCGATGCTGTTCGGGATGAACTTCTTCCGTCTCGTCTTCTACGGCCCGCAGGGGCAGCGGCGGGAGGAGGAGCACCGCTTCCTCCTCGGCGAGTCGCTGACCAAGCGCGGCCGGCTGGAGTACCGTTTCGCCGCGAGCGCCGAGAGCCGCGACGAGCGCCGCGGCTCGCTTTTCCTCAGCTATGGCCTGAGCCGGAACCTCACCGCGACGGCGGAGCTCGCGTCGCTGCCGACGCCGCGCGGGGAGCGCCGCTTCGCCAAGGGGGGCGCGCGGATGTTCTGGAGCGCCCTCTTCGCCTACGCCGACTACGCGGTGGACGACCTCGGCGGCAGCGCGTACGAGGCGGGACTGCAGACGCGCATCGCCGGCGTGAACCTGCTCGCCAGCCGCACCGGCGTGCGCGACGGCTACGTGAGCGAGGCGCTGCACGCCGTCGGCGACCCGATCGTGACGCGCGATCGCGTGCGGCTCGACACGGCCGTCCCGGCCTGGCTCCTCCCGCGCCTCCCGGTCAGCGCGGAGCTGGAGCGCCAGGAGCTGGCCTCGGGGCACGTGCGCACGGTGGCACAGGCGCGCGTCTCCGCCAGCTACAAAGGGCTGTCGATCTCCAACCGGCTGATCCGCACCAGCACGACCGGCCAGCCGTCGCGCACCGAGGCAGGGCTGCAGTTCAGCCGTCACCTCCGGCGCACCGGCGTGCGCGGCGAGGTGCTGTACGCGACGTCGCCCGCGCGCTTCAGCAGCGCGAACCTCACCGTCGAGCGCTCCGTCGCCGCCGGCTATCGTCTCTACGCCAGCGTGGCCCGCTCGTTCCTCGACGGGCGCCATCTCTTCACCGTCGGCGTCGACAAGTCCAGCGGTGCCTTCGCGGCGGGAGTGGAGACGCGGTTCACTCCCTCGGGCGACTCGCTGGCGAACGTGAATCTCTCCGCCGGCATCGGCCGCGATCCGCACCTCGGCACGTGGATGGCCAGCGCGCGCAGCCGCGCCGGGTCGGGCGCGCTCTCCGCGCGCGTTTTCCTCGACCGCAACCGCAACGACCTCTTCGACGCCGGCGACCAGCCGCTGGAGGGGGTGGCGTTCACGGTCAACAGTGTGGAGCGCGCCGAGCGCACGGGCCGCGACGGCGTGGTGCACCTGGCCGGGCTCTCGCCGCACGCCCCCTCCGACGTGGCCATCGCCGCCCACACGCTCGAGGACCCGCAGTGGGACGCCACGCGCCCCGGCGTGCGCGTGATGCCGCGCCCCGGCAAGGCCGCCAGCGTGGAGTTGGCCGTCGTGGCCACGAGCGAGATCGAGGGAACGGTCACGCGCTATCGCGGCGCGCGCGCCGAGGGCGCCGCGGCGGTGGCGATCGAGCTCGTGAGCGCGTCGGGGAAAGTGGTGCAGCAGACGAAGAGCTCGTACGACGGCTACTACGTGGTCAGCAAGGTACGTCCCGGACGCTACACGCTGCGCATCGACGGCGCGCCGCCGCGCGAGCTGACCGTCTCTCCCGACGCGCCGCTCGTGACCGGCATCGACTTCCGCCTCGGTATGCCGGCGGCCGCCGTGCTGGCCGCGGAACCCGTTCCCGAGGCGGCGATGCCCGGCTATGTCGTGCAGCTCGGCGCCTTCACCGTCCGGTCGAACGCCGAGGGGCTGCTGCGCCGCGTCGGCGCAAACCGGGCCCGCATCGACCTCCGCGGACGGCTGTACTTCGTGGAGGCGGGGCCGTACGCGAGCGCGGGCGCCGCTGCCGCGGCGCGCACGGCGCTGGCGCGGGAAGGCTTCGCCGGAATCGTGCGCCCCGCGCGATGAAAGTGGACCGCCGGCGTCCCCGCCGGCTGTCTGCGCAGGCGTCCCACCTGCGCCCCCGGGTGGCGGCGGGACGCCGCCACGGACAGCCGGCGAGGACGCCGGCGGTCCACAACACGCAAAAACGGCCACCCTTGCGGGTGGCCTACGGAACGCTTACCAGATCTTCACGCGCTCTTCCGGCTTCACGTAATTCGCGTCGCCTTCCTTCACGCCGAACGCCTCGTACCACTCGTCGACGTTGCGGAGCGGCGCGAACGCGCGGACCGGGCCGGGCGAATGCGAGTCGGTCATCAGGAGCTGGCGAAGCGCGTCGTCGCGCACCATGGTGCGCCACACCTGCGCCCAGCCGAGGAACACGCGCTGGTCGCCGGTGAAGCCGTCCAGCACCGGCGCCGGCTTGCCGCCGAGCGACAGCCGGTAGGCGTCCAGGCCCATCAGGATGCCGCCGAGATCGGCGATGTTCTCGCCCATGGTCATCTTCGCGGTGATGTGCAGGCCGGGCAGGTTCGGGAACGTGAACGCCTCGTACTGCGAGCCGAGGCGCGTGGCCTGGGCCTCGAACTGCGTCGCGTCGGCGGCGGCCCACCAGTCGCGCAGCACGCCGTCGCCGTCGGACTTGCGTCCCTGGTCGTCGAAGCCGTGCGTGATCTCGTGACCGATCACCCCGCCGATGGCGCCGTAGTTCACGGCCGGATCGGCCTTCGGATCGAAGAACGGCGGCTGCAGGATCGCGGCCGGGAAGACGATCTCGTTCTTCGTCGAGGCGTAGTAGGCATTGACCGTCTGCGGCGTCATGCCCCACTCCTCGTCGTCGACCGGCTTGTTCAGGCGGGCCACGCGGTCGGCCCACTGGAACCGAGCGGCGCGCTCGGCGTTGCCGACCAGGTCACCTTCCTTGACCTGCAGCGCGGAGTAGTCGCGCCACTTGGCCGGATAGCCGATCTTCACGCCGAACTTCGACAGCTTCTCCAGCGCCTTGGCCTTCGTCTCCGGACCCATCCAGGTCAGCTTCTCGATACGCCCCTTCATGGCCACGCGGAGGTCGGCGACGAGCTTCTCCATCTTGGCCTTCGAGTCGGGCGGGAAGTACTCGGCCACATACGCGCGGCCGACCGCTTCGCCCATCGTCCCCTCGGCCACGCCCACGCCGCGCTTCCAGCGCGGGCGCTGCTCGAGCTGCCCGTTGAGGAACTTCGAGCGGAACTCCCACTGCGTGTCGGAGAAACGCTTCGAGAGCAGCGGCGCCGCGTCGTCGGCGACGTTGAACGCCTGCCACGCCTTCAGCGTGTCCACCGGCGTGGCGGCGAAGATCGCGGCGATCTTCGGCAGGGCGGTGTTCTGGCGCATCACCGCGCGGTCGGCCTTCTCCAGCCCCGCTTCCTTGAAGTAGACCGCCCACGGGAAGCCCGGCGCGCTCTTCTCCAGATCGGCGACGGCGGTCGGGTTGTACGTGGTGTCGCGGTTGCGGCTCTCCGCGCGCGACCAGTGCGCCTCGGCCAGCTTCGTCTCCATGGCCACGATGGCCGCGGCGTTCTGCTCCGGCTCCGGCCACTCGACCAGGCGAAGCATGTCGGCGACGTACTTCTGGTAACGCTCCTTCTGCGGCTTGAAGTTGTCGCGCAGGTAGAACTCGCGGTCGGGGAGGCCGACGCCCGACTGCGACACATAGAGCGCGTGGCGCTCCGGGCTCTTCGCATCATCGGAGATGCCGATGCCGAAGAACGAGCGGCCGAAGCCGGAGGTGGAGCGGCCCATCAGGCGCGCGACATCCTCGTGCTTCTCGGCCTTCCTGATCGACTCGAGGTACGGCTGCAGCGGCTTGGCGTCGAGCTTCTCGACCGCGGCCTCGTCCATGAAGGTGCGGTAGAGCGCGGCCACCTTGGCCTCGTCCGAGCCGGGCTTCAGGTTCTTGTCGGCGGCCCACTTTTCGACGATCGCACGCACGCGGACCTCGGAGAGGTCGCGCAGCATGTCGAAGGCGCCGTAGCGGGTCTTGTCCGCCGGGATGACGGTGGTGGCGGCCCACTTGCCGCTGGCGTACTTGAAGAAGTCGTCGCCCGGCTTGACGGAGCGATCCATTCCTTCGAGATCGACGCCCCATGTGCCGTAGCGTTTGGCTTCCGTTGACGGCGCGGCGCTCTTTTTCTCTTGAGCGGGCGCGACCGTCGTGAACAGCGAGAGCACTGCGAGCAGTGCGAAAAGCCTCAATTTCATTCGGATTTCCTCTCCTGGTTGGCTGAGCTTTCGCAACACGCGCGACCCGGTGAAAATTCGATTGCGCGCACTCACGCTCCTGCTCGTTTTCTCCATCGGCTGCGGCGGCGAGAACACGCCGTCGCGCGTCGACGTCCCCGGCGCGGAGAAGGACGCCAGGACGAAGACCCTCGAGGCGGGCGCGGCGATGCTGCAGGACAAGACGCCGATCTCGACCATCAACATCTATCTCGACGGCTTCCACTTCTACAGCGGCAACCTGGCCGGGCAGATGGAGGCGCATCACTACTGCACGAAGGTGAACGAAGAGCTGACGCAGTGCGTGATCTACGACGGCAACGCCGCCGACGCACGCCTGATGGGGGTGGAGTACGTCGTCAGCGCGAAGCTCTTCGCCGGCTTCACCCCCGAGGAGAAGAAGCTGTGGCACAGCCATCGGTACGAGGTGAAGTCGGGCGCGCTGATCGCGCCGGGCATCCCCGACGTGGCCGAGCACGAACTGATGGAGAAGCTCGTCTCGACGTACGGCAAGACGTGGCACACGTGGCACACCGACCAGCATCACTCCCTGCCGCTCGGCACGCCGCACCTCATGGCCGGCTTCACCGCGGATGGCCAGCTGCGCCCCGAACTGCTCTCCGCCCGCGACGCCCGCTTCGGCATCTCGACCGCCGACAAGCGCGCCAAACGTTCAGACATCCCCGACACACCGGTCGACCCAATGGCCGATCAGGGCGACTGAACAGTGGACCGCCGGCGTCCCCGCCGGCTGTCTGTGGCGGCGTCCCGCCGCCACTCTGCAGGCGAGACGCCTGCAGAGACAGCCGGCGGGACGCCGGCGGTCCACCTAGCCTCCATTTCCGGTCCACCGGTTGCACTACATGCAACCGTTGTAGAGGAGGTTTTCTTAATGCGAGCAATGACCTACAGAGGGCCCTTCCGCGTGCGCGTGGAAGACAAGCCGGACCCTGAAATCCTGCATCCCAACGACGCGATCATCCGTGTCACGCGTGCCGCGATCTGCGGCTCCGACATCCATCTCTATCACGGGCTCATGCCCGACCTGCGCATCGGCCACACCTTCGGACACGAGTTCATCGGCATCGTCGAAGAGGTCGGTCCCAACGTCGACAATCTCAAGACCGGCGACAAGGTGCTGGTGCCGTTCAACATCTGTTGCGGCACGTGCTACTTCTGCTCGCGCGGGCTCTACGGTAACTGCCACAACACCAACCCCAACGCCACCGCTGCCGGCGCCATCTACGGCTACTCGCACACCTGCGGCGGCTACGACGGCGGGCAGGCGGAGTACGTGCGCGTGCCGTTCGCGAACTTCGGTCCGGAGAAGATCCCCGAGGGGATCTCGGACGACGATGCGCTGCTGCTGACCGATGCCTGTCCCACCGGATACCACGCCGCGCAGATGGCGGACATCAACGAGGGCGACACGGTGCTGATCTTCGGCGCCGGCCCGGTCGGTATCTTCGCCGCGCGCTCGGCGTGGCTGATGGGCGCCGGCCGCGTCATCGTCACCGACCATCTCGACTACCGCCTCGACTTCGTCAGCCGCTACGGGCCGGCCGAGGTCATCAACTTCACGCACCTCAAGGATCCGATCGTCTACTTCAAGAAGATCACCGACTTCCTCGGCCCCGACTCGGCCATCGACGCGGTCGGCTGCGACGCCTCGGGGAGCATTTACCAGTCGCTGCTGGGCTTCAAGCTCAAGGCGCAGGCCGGCAACGCCGTGGCCATGCACTGGGCCATCAACTCCGTCCGCAAGGGCGGCACGGTCGTGGCCATCGGCGCGTACGGTCCCCCGATGAACCTCTTCCCGCTGGGAAGCCTGTTCAACAAGGGGCTGACGCTGCGCGGCAACCAGTGTCCGGTCAAGCGCCAGTTGCCGCGGCTCTACGAGCACGTGCGCAACGGCCTGATCAAGCCGAGCGAGATCATCACGCACCGCTTCCCGCTGGAGGACATCGCGGAGGGATACCGCGTCTTCACGAGCAAGCTCGATAACTGCATCAAGCCGGTCATCATCCCTGACCGCG
Source organism: Thermoanaerobaculia bacterium (assembly GCA_035627015.1). Lineage (GTDB taxonomy): Bacteria > Acidobacteriota > Thermoanaerobaculia > Gp7-AA8 > Gp7-AA8 > QHVT01. Next base: position 29,540 of record DASPMO010000057.1, read on the forward strand.
CGGCGGCGTAAGGAGGAGGAACGACATGGCAGCTCACGATTACGATTCCGAACGCTGGACGTCGAAAGCGCCGCCGATGCGCGACACGTCCCTCGATCCGCATCACATCACCGGACCGATCCCCACCGATTACCGCCAGGTGAAAGGATGGGGCGTCGACCTGACCAACCGTCCCATGTACCCGATGGAGCTTCCCTCGAACGTGATGACGGCGCGCGGCGAGGTGCGCGACTGGCAGGTGCCGCAGGAGAAGATCCACAACTCCATCGAGCACCCGAACCTCACGCCGGTCTTCGGCACCTCGTGCCCGCCGACAGGCCTCAGCGGCCGCATGCGCGACTATGCGTACAAGTACAGCGAGGGGACGAACCGTCACTGGATGACGCTCGTCTTCGCCGACCGCGTGAACATGCTCGAGTCGCTCTTCACCGGCATCCTCTCCGGCAAGCCGGACAACTGGCCGGCCGAGAAAGCCTGGGGCACGCGCCTGCGCGCGGTCGACCCCGCGCGGCGCGTCCGCTTCATGGCCGCCGGCGCGGCGGTCGTCGGAGCGGTGGCGCTGGGGATCGTGCTGACGAAGGCGCTTTCCGAGGACGACTGACGCCGCGGTCGCACGCGTGCAGCCGGCGGCTGCACGCGTGCAACCTTGGGAAACATGTGTGTAACTTTGGGAAATACGCATGCGGCCGCCGGGACACACGCGTGCAACCTCGGGAAACACACGTGCGGCCTTGGAAAACACGCGTGCGGCCGCCGGGACACACGCGTGCGGCCGCCGGGACACACGCGTGCAACCTCGGGACACACGCGTGCAGCCATCGGAAACACGCGTGCAGCCACCGGGACACATGCGCGTAACCGCTTGCCGTGCTGCTCGCGCGATTAGAATCTCCGGCCATGCCGGAAACGAAACACGTCGATCCTCAGAGTGGCGACGTCCTGATCCTCGTCGGGACGATGAAGGGCGCATTCATCTTCCGTTCGGACGACCAGCGCCAACAGTGGGAGATGGGCGGCCCGTATTTTCCCGGGAGCGCGGTCTACGCGCTCGCGTACGACGGCCGCGCGGGGCGCAACCGGCTGTGGGCCGGGCCGCAGAGCATGCATTGGGGACCGCTGCTCCGCGCCAGCGACGACTTCGGTCGGGAGTGGACGAACCCCGAGTCGTCGCCGGTGAAGTTTCCGGAGAGCGCGGGCGCGGCGGTGGCCAACATCTGGCAGATCGTCCCCGGACGCGACGCCGAGGCCGATACGCTGTACTGCGGCGTCGAGCCGGCGGCGCTCTTCGTCTCGCGCGACGCGGGGGAGACGTGGTCGCTCAGCGAGGGGTTGTGGAACCACCCGCAGCGCGAGCGCTGGGTGCCGGGCGGCGGCGGGCTCTGTCTGCACACCATCCTGCTCGACCCCGAGCAGCCGAACCGCATCCGCGTCGCCGTGTCGACCGCCGGCATGTACGTGACGGAAGACGGCGGCACGACCTGGCGCCCGTCGAACCAGGGCGTGCGCGCCGACTTTCTCCCCGAAAAGTATCCGGAGTTCGGCCAGTGCGTGCACAAGGTCGTGCAGTCGCGGCGGAAGCCGGAGCGCATGTTTCTGCAGAACCATTGGGGGCTCTATCGCAGCGACGACCGCGGCGAGAGCTGGACCGACATTGCCAACGGCGTCCCGTCCGACTTCGGCTTTCCGATCGGCATCCATCCGAAGGACCCCGACTGCGCCTGGATCGTGCCGCTCGAGGCGGACGTGTTCCGCTGCACGCCGGAGGGGAAGCTGCGCGTCTACCGCACGCGCGACGCGGGCGCGTCGTGGCAGCCGATGACGGACGGGCTGCCGCAGGAGGACGCGTACGAGACGGTGCTCCGCGACGCGATGAGCGTCGACCCGCATGCCGGCGTCTACTTCGGCACGCGCAGCGGCAAAGTGTTCGCGTCGATCGATGAAGGGGAGAGCTGGACGTCGCTCGCCGACGGGCTCCCGCCGGTGGTGGCGGTGAAGACGGCCGTGGTGTCGTGATGCCGCTGACGTTCGTGATCTCGGGACCACTGCGCGAGCTGGCCGGCAACCGCGGCGAGGTGCAGGTGGAGGGGCGCGCGGAGAAGCTCTCCGACGCCCTGACGCTGCTCTGGGGCGCCTATCCCGCCTTCCGCGACCGCGTCGTGACCGAGCGCAACGAGCTCCGCCCGCACCTGAATATCTTCGTGGACGGGGAGAGCATCCGCTGGTCGGGGTGGTTCGACACGGCCGTGCGCGACGGCGCGGAGATCGTGATCCTGCCGGCGCTGAGCGGGGGGTGAGGATGTTGTCGGTTGTCAGTTGTCGGTTGTCTGTGAGCTCAGGCGAGGAATCACAGACAACCGATAACTGACAACCGACAACCAACTCACTTCTTCTTCGGCCCGCTCTTCGTCGCCGACTTGCCGGTCTGTGGGCTCTGGCTCCCGGCCCGTGCGGGCGTGGTCGCGCTGCCGCTTCGTTTGCCTTCCTTGCCGCGATTGTTCGTCGATGCCATGGTGAATGTTCTTCTCCTCCCACGACGATCTGCAGAGTTCAGGCCGTCCTCTCCCGCCAACCGCCAACCGTCAACCGCCAACATTGAAAAAGTTCCACCCTTCGGCCACAATCATCGCCACTCGACAAATCGGCACTGAAGGAGTCCTCGCGTGAAGCAATTCGTCACCGGAATCCTGGTTCTCGTCCTCGCCGCGCCGTTGTACGCGCAGACGCCCGATCCCCCGCAACCGCCGCAGGACCCGCCTTCCGCGGATCAGCCCACACCACCCAAGGTCGAAGAAGAGATGGTCGTCACCGCGCGCAAGCGCGAGGAGAACGTCCAGGACGTGCCCATGTCCGTGGCCGCGCCGACCGAGCAGGAGCTGCGCGACCTCGGCGCCGAGACCATCGAAGACGTCTCCGCCAACGTGGCCGGCTTCACCGTGCAGAACCTCGGCCCCGGCCAGAGCCAGGTGGCCATGCGCGGCGTCTCCGCGGGCCAGATCGTCCGCGACCAGCCGGGCGTCAAGGAGCAGGTCGGCGTCTACCTCGACGAGTCCGTGATCTCGCTCTCCCTCTTCACCCCCGACCTCGACCTCTTCGACCTCTCCCGCATCGAAGTGCTGCGCGGACCGCAGGGCACCCTCTTCGGCTCCGGCTCGCTCTCCGGCACGGTGCGCTACATCAGCAACCAGCCGCGCCTCGGCATCTCCTCCACCGTGGCCGACCTCTCGCTCAGCTCCATCGGTGACGGCGGCATCGGCGGCAGCGCCAAGGCCGCGGTGAACGTGCCCATGGGGGACACCGCCGCGTTCCGTATCGCCGCGTACTACACCCAGTACGGCGGCTTCATCGACGCCGTGCAGCCCGACCTCAGCGTCAACGACGACGTCAACGGCGGCAACCGCGCCGGCGCGCGCGCGGCCATCCTCTTCCAGCCCAGCGACCGCTTCTCCATCACGCCGCGTCTCCTCTATCAGCAGATCGAGATGGACGGCTGGAACCGCATCGACGCCTACAACATCCTCGCGAATCCCTTCACCACCTCGCGCCCGGCGGTCAACCTCGGCGAGCGCGGGCAGTTCACGCAGCTCGAGGAGGAGTTCAGCGACGAGTTCCTCCTCGGCGACCTGAACCTCTCCTACGACTTCACCGACGCGCTCACGCTGACGTCGGTGACCAGCTTCACCGACCGCGACATCCTCGTCGTCCGCGACGCCACCGCGCTCACGGCCAGCATCACCGGCGGCTCGTTCGGCGCGCCGCAGAACGTCTACACCATCGACGCGCCGCTCTTCGACGCCACCCAGGCGTCCGCCTTCACGCAGGAGCTGCGCGTCGGCGGCGAGCGCGGCCCGCTGCAGTGGGTGACCGGCGCCTTCTACAGCGACAGCACCCGCGACTACCAGCAGAACCTCCCGGTCATCGGCTTCCAGTCCGGCTGCGCGGCGCCGGGCTCCTGCGGCCCGCTCAGCGGGATCAATACCGTCGGTACGAAGCTGGCCCTGCGGGACGAGCTGTACAAGTCCGACCTGCACTACGACTACAACCAGCTGGCCCTTTTCGGCGAGGCCACCTGGACGGTCAGCGACCGCTTCGACATCACCGGCGGCCTGCGCTGGTACGACTTCTCGGAAGACCGCGAGCAGGTCTTCGACGGCATCTTCTCCGACCCGAACGACAGCGTCGGCTCGGTCTCGGCGGACGGCTTCGCGCCGCGCGTCATGGCCAGCTTCAAGCTCACCGACGCCACGCGCCTGAACGGCCAGATCTCGAAAGGCTTCCGCCTCGGCGGCATCAACGATCCGCTGAACGTCCCGCTCTGCACCGCGCAGGACCTCCTCATCTACGGCGGCCGCCCGACGTGGGAAGACGAGACGCTGTGGAACTACGAGGTCGGCGTGAAGCACACCATCGGCACGCGCGGCTCGTTCAACGCCGCGGCCTACTACGCCGACATCGAGAACCTGCAGGCCACCGTGACCGCGGGCTCCTGCTCGTCGCGCATCATCGTCAACGTGCCGAAGGCGCGCACCACCGGCGTGGAGGCAGAGTTCGAGCTGGCGCCGACGGACGCCTTCGACTTCGCGGTCTCGGGGAGCTTCAACAACTCCGAGCTGCGCTCCAGCTTCCGCTCGTCGACCGGCGACATCGTGGCCGGCATCGAGGAAGGCAACCGCCTCCCCAGCGTCCCCGAGTTCCAGATGGCCGCCGCGGCGACGTACCGCATGCCGCTCGGCGCGCACGTCGGCTATCTCACCGGCGTGTACCAGCACGTCGGCAGCCGCTACACGCAGATCGGCGACCAGGCCGCCGGCTTCGGGACGGTGAACCTGAATTCGTTCGGCTCGCCGGGCATCGGCGGACCGTTCACGCAGTCGACGTTCACGTTCGATCCGGAGCTCCCGGCCTACGACCTCGTGAACCTGCGCTTCGGCCTGCTCTACGGCCAGTTCGACACGGCCCTGTTCATCAACAACCTGACCGACGAGACGGCCTTCCTCGCCCTCGACCAGGAGCGCGGCACGCGCGCCCGGGTCAGCTACCTGACGAACCAGCCGAGGACGATCGGGATCAGCACGCGAGTCACGTTCTAGCCCATCAGTCCCCTCTCCCCGCACACGGGGAGAGGGGACTGGGGGCGAATGGCGATGCTCTCGCGCCGCACGCTCATCGCGGCTATGCTCGCGAGCCCCATGCTCGCGAGCAAGCCGCCTCTCCGTGTCACCGTCATCGGCGCCGGCGCCTTCGGCGGCTGGACGGCGCTTCACCTCCGCCGCCGCGGCGCCGACGTCACCCTCCTCGATGCCTGGGGCCCCGGCAACTCGCGCGCGAGCTCCGGCGGCGAGACGCGCGTGATCCGCGCGATCTACGGCAAGGACCGCGTCTACGTCGAGATGGTCAAGCGCGCGTACGAGCTGTGGGAGCAGCTCGGCCGCTCGCTCTACGTCGAGACGGGCACGCTCTGGATGCACCGCGGCGACGACGCCTACGTGCGCGGCTCCGCGCCGATCCTCCGCGACCTCGGCTTCCCGCTCGAACAGCTTTCCCTCGCCGAGGCGAAAAAGCGCTGGCCGCAGATCGCCTTCAACGGCATTCAGTCGGTCTGGCTCGAGCGCCGCGCCGGCGCCCTCCTGGCGCGGCAGGCCTGCAGCGTCGTGCGCGACGCGTTCGTCGAGGCCGGCGGCACGTACCGCGTCGAGCAGGTGCAGCCCTCCATCGTCGAGTCGAAGCAGGCCGACGTCTATGTCTTCGCCTGCGGCCCCTGGCTCGGCAAGCTCTTTCCCGGAATCCCCATCGAGCCGACGCGGCAGGAAGTGCACTTCTTCGGCACGCCGGCCGGGCCGACGTCGTGGAAGACGCTGCCGATCTGGATCGACTTCGGCGAGCGCATCTTCTACGGCATCCCCGACACCCACGGCCGCGGCTTCAAGGTCGCCGACGACACCCGCGGCGCCGCCATCGACCCGACCACCCTCGAGCGCACGCCCTCCAACGACTCCGTGAGCCGCGCCCGCAAGCTGCTCGCCGAGCGCTTCCCCGGTCTCGCCAACGCGCCAGTCCTCGAGTCGCGCGTATGCCAGTACGAGAACAGCCCCGACGGCCACCTCATCCTCGACCGCCACCCCAACGCCCCAAACGTCTGGATCGCCGGCGGCGGCTCCGGCCACGGCTTCAAGCTCGGCCCGGCAGTAGGGGAGCTGCTGGCCGACGCCATCACCAAGGATCGCGAGATTCCGCCGCTCTTCCGCCTGGCGCGCCTGCAGGACGGCAAACGCTCCACGCAGTGGACGGGTTGAGAGGCGGGCTGAAGCCCGCCCTACGTTGAGCGCGTTTTCCGCGAGATGTGTGCTCGACGTAGGACGGGCTTCAGCCCGTCCCTGTTAAAATGCCGCCCACTCCCCATGAAACCCAAACGCTCGACGTGGATCGTCGCCGGAGTCGTCCTCTTTCTCGCCGTCATCCTGGGCTTCATTGCGCTGACGGTCATCGGCGTCGAGATCGGCCTGAGCGGTTTCGTGACCGGCTTCCTCATGGCCGCGTTGCCGGTGCCGTTCTACGTCGCCTTCGCCCTCTGGATCGACCGCTTCGAGCCGGAGCCGTCGTGGCTCCTCGGCCTGGCCTTCATCTGGGGCGCGGCCATCGCCGTCTTCTTCTCGCTGCTCTTCAATGTCGTCAACGAGGGGATCTTCACCGCCCTCGCCGGCGCGGCCACGGCCTCGACCCTCACCGCCGTCATCTCCGCGCCGCTGGTCGAGGAGCTGACCAAGGGGGCGGCGCTGCTGCTGCTCTTTCTCTGGAAGAAGGACGAGTTCGACAACGTCACCGACGGCATCGTCTACGCGACCATGGTCGGCCTCGGCTTCGCCATGACCGAGAACGTGCAGTACTACGGCCGCGCCGTGGTGCAGGGCGACGGCGGCGCGGCGGCGGTCTTCTTCCTGCGCGGCGTCATGGGCCCGTTCGCGCACCCGCTCTTCACCAGCATGACCGGCATCGGCCTCGGCATGTCGCGCGAGAGCGACAAGCGCCCGGTGAAGTGGCTCGCGCCGATCGGCGGCATCATCCTGGCCATGGGGCTGCACGCGCTCTGGAACCTTTCCGCGAGCTTCGGCCTGGCCTTCTTCGCCACCTACTTTTTCATCATGATCCCGGCCTTCTTCGCCGTGGTCACGGTGGCCATCTTCTCGCTGCGCCGCGAGGCGAACATCATCCGCGCCCACCTCAGCACCGTCGTGGCCGAGGGAGTGTTGAGCCGCGAGGACGTGATCGTGGTGACCTCCGTGCCGCGGCGCATCGCCGCCTCATCGGCCGCGCTGTTCGACGGCGGCCTCGGGAAGTGGATCGCGCGGCGGAAGTTCCACGCGCTGGCCACCGAGCTGGCCTTCCACTCCTGGCGCTCCAGCCGTGAGGAAGACCTCGACGCGCAGTCGGTCCGCAACGAGCTGGTCGCGGAGATCGTGGCGCTGCGCGCGCGCCTCGGCCTGGCCGCCGACTTCACGCCGCCCGAGCCGGAGCTCGTCCGCCGCCTCACCCGCGAGGTGCGCGTGCCGGGCACGGCGACGCCCGTCGACGCGGCGCTCTTCTGCACCTCCGGGCCGCTGCAGGGACAATCGTTCCTGGTCGGCTACGCCGGCGTGCAGATCGGCCGCGACGGTACGTCGTCACAGATCGTCCTGCGCGACGCGCGGGTGTCGAAGCGCCATGTCTGGATCGGCCCGAGCACGAGCGGCTTCGTGGCCGTCGACCGCGGCTCGACCAACGGCACGTGGCTGAACGGCCAGCGCATCCGCGAGACGCTGCTCCGCCCCGGCGACCGCCTGGAGATCTCCGACGGCGTGGCCACGTTCGAGCTGCAGGTGCCGACCGCATGAGCCTCCAGCCGTACTTTCTCTACGGCACTGCCTGGAAGGAAGAGGAGACCGAGCGCCTGGTGCGTCTCGCCCTCGACGCCGGCTTTCGCGGTATCGACACCGCGAACCAGCGCAAGCATTACTTCGAGGCCGGCGTCGGCGCCGCCGTTGCCGCCTCGGGGATCCCGCGCGATGAGCTCTTCCTGCAGACGAAGTTCACCTATCGCGACGGACAGGATCACCGCCTGCCGTACGACCCGAGCGCGCCGGTGGCGACGCAGGTGGAGCAGTCGTTCGCGAAATCGCTCGAGCACCTGCAGGTCTCGCACATCGATTCGTATGTGCTGCACGGCCCCTCCCGCCGCCGCGGCCTCGGCGACGCCGACCGCGAGGCGTGGCGGGCGATGGAGGCGCTGCACGCCGCCGGGAAGACGCGCTTCCTCGGCATCAGCAACGTGGCGCTGGACCAGCTCGAAGAACTGGATGCCTTCGCGAAGGTCAAGCCACGGTTCGTGCAGAACCGCTGCTACGCCGCGACCGGCTGGGACCATCATGTGCGCGCCTTCTGCCGCGCCCACGACATCGTCTACCAGGGCTTCTCGCTCTTGACCGCGAACGTGCGCGAGCTGCGCGCGCAGGCCTTCCGCGACATCGTCCTGCGCACCCGCCGCACCCCCGCCCAGGTCGTCTTCCGCTTCGCCCTGCAGGTGGGCATGCTCCCCATCACCGGCACCACGGACGCCGGCCACATGCGCGAAGACCTCGGCGCCTTCGACTTCGAGCTGTCGCAGGCGGACGTGGATACGATCGAGCGTTTAGCGTTGTAACGCCTCCAGCCACAACCTCCGCACCTCGCTCGCGCCGCGCGCGCTCGGCTCGATGATCGACTCCGGCAGGAACCAGTCCGGATGCCCGAGGAAGTGCCGGTGGATGTCCGCCAGCCGCAGCCGCTTGTCGCTCTTCACGAGAGTCCGCACAAAGTCGTTGTACTCATCCAGCCACTCCGCCTCGCGCTTCAGCTCGCGCGCGTAGCCGGGCAGGCGCTTCGTCCCGTTGGACGGATCGTAGACCGTGCCGACGATGACGGTCGCGTTCGGCCGCAGCTCCAGCACGCGCAAAACGGCAGCTTTCAGACGCCCGGCGATCTCGGGCACCGGGCTCGCCGTGGAGCCGATGACCCCGAGGAGGTCGTTGCCTCCCGCGGTGATCGTCACGAGCGTCGCCTCGTCCGAGGGCTTGATCTGCTCCACCTGGCGGAGGAGGCTCACCGTCGTCGCGCCGTCGGCGGTCAGGTCGAGACAGCGCATCCCCTGCAGGTCGCGGCCCTTGAACTCGGGCCACAGCTTGTCGTCGTTGCGGCAGAGGAGCGAGGCGGCGCCGAGCTTGTCGGTGCTGTATTTGCCGGCATAGCGGAGCTCGGCGTCGTGGGCGGGGTAGACGTCGATCGAGATCGAGTCACCGAGGGCGATGTAGAGGGCGAAAAGAGCCATGCTGTCTACCAACGTGCATGCCAGTCGTAACGTCTATAGGGACATGGAGCTGCTACGGGTCGAGCTGCCTTGCTTCACCGTCCGTGAGATCGGCTATCCCGCCGGTGGACGGATGGGGCGCCACGCGCACGACTACAGCAACGTCACCGCCGTCATCAACGGCGAGATGGAAGAACGGACCGAGGGGACGGAGCATCGCGGCCGCGCGTGCAGCGTGCTCGTCAAGCCCGCCGGCACGCTGCACGAGAACCTCTGGCTCGGACGGCGAGGCACGCGCACGGTCAGCATCGAGCTGCGGGACACCATGCTCGACTCCTGGCGCTGGCTCGAGGACGCCGAGACCGCCCGCGCCGCGCTCGCCCTCGCCGCCGCCATGCGCGGCACGTCGCGCGAGGCCGTCGAGTCGCACGCCATGGCTCTGCTCGCGCTGGCCACGAACGTCCCCGCCGAAAAGCCCGCGCCGGCCTGGCTCGGCGAGGTGAAGCGCACCCTCGAGTCGCGCTTCGACGAGCCGCTGCGCTTCGAGGAACTGGCGGCGAACGTCGGCCTGCACCCGGTCTATCTCTCCCGCGCCTTCCGCCGTCACACCGGGATGGCCATGAGCGAGTACGTCCGCGCGCTGCGCCTGCGCCACGCGCGGCATCTCCTCAGCGCCACGTCCTGGCCGCTGGCGTCGATCTCCGCCGAGAGCGGCTTCGCCGACGCGAGCCATCTCTGCCGCGTGTTCGCGGATGCGCACGGGGTTACTGCAAAAGCATTCCGCCTCCTCGTGTCATCCTGAGCCGCGCAGACGGCGAAGGATCCCCTGCTGAAACCCCAGTGCTCGCTTCGTAGGCGGGGGATCCTTCGCCCTCTACGGGGCTCAGGATGACAGGAAGTTCGCAAGGTTAAGCGCGTTCCATCCTTCCTTCGCGCACGCACCTACATTCACATCATGAAACGCACACTCTCGCTCGCACTGCTCTTCGCCATTTCCTGCGCAACATCGAAACCCGACGGCGACGCGGAGCGGATCGACCGCTTCGTCCGCCACGCCATGACGAAGTTCCCCGAGGTGCCGTCCCTCGGCGTGGCCGTCGTGAAGGACGGCCGGACCCTCCTCACGCGCGGTTACGGCCTGCGCGACGTCGCGGGGAAAGTCCCGGCCGACGCCGACACGGTCTACTACATCGCCTCGTCCACCAAGTCGTACGTCGGCCTGCTCGCGGCCACGCTGGCCGCGCGCGGCGTCGTCGATCTCGACGCGCCGATCTCGCGCTATCTCCCCGAGACGAACATGAACGTGACGCTGCGCGCGCTGCTCACGCACACCTCGGGCATCTCGAACGACGCCGTCGTCATGCGCACCGCCTTCACCGGGGAGCACGGCAATCTCGTCCAGCTCCTCGGCCGCAGCAAGACTGTCGAGCCGAAGTTCTCCTACGACAACCTCGGCTACGTCGCGGTCGGCCTCGCGCTCGAGCGCGCCACCGGCAAGTCGTGGCAGGAGCTGCTCGCCTCCGAGCTCTTCACGCCCCTCGGCATGACCCGCACCACCGCCTACATGAGCCGCACGACGTCGTGGCCCGTGGCCAAGCCGTACGACCTCAACGGCCCGCTCGGCTTCATGAAGAAGGACGAGACCATGCACGCCGCGGGCGGCCTGGTCACGACGCCGCGCGATCTCGCGCGCTGGCTCGAGGCGAACGTGAACCGCAAAGGACTCCCGGCCGCCGCGTTCGCGGACGCGCTGAAGCAGCACGTCGAAGTCACGCCCGCGACGAACTGGTATCGCTTCAAGCGCACCGGCTACGCCCTCGGCTGGTATCACTCCGACTACGAGGGGACGGCGATGCTCCACCACTTCGGCGGTTACGAGGGGTGGCGCGCGCACGTGTCGTTCCTCCCGAACGAGAAGCACGGCGTGGCCATCACCACCAACACCTCGTCGCCCGGCGCGCAGCTCCGCGACCTCATCGCCGCCTACGCGTACGACGTCCTCCTCGACAAGCCGGGCGTCGACGCCGCGTACGAGACGCATCTCGCCAAGCTGCGCACCGAGACCGACGAATCCATCACCCGCATCCGCGCCGAGATCGAGAAGCGCCGCCAGCGCCCGCCGTCGCTCACGAAGAATGCGACCGCCTACGCCGGCCGCTACGCCAATGACCTCTACGGCACGATCGAGATCCGGAATGACGGCGCGCTGCGCGCCTCGCTCGGCCAGCTCGCCGCGCAGCTCGAGCCGTTCACCGAGCCCGAGTCCGCGCGCGTGGAGCTGATCCCCGGCTCGGGCGAAGTGCTCCGTTTCAAGTTCGCGAACGGCGACCGCGCCGAGACGCTCGTCTATCGCGAAGAAGTCTTTCGCCGCGTTGACTAGACCGTTTGTCCCTTGTGACCGCCGGTGTGCACGCTCCTGTGCACACTGGCGGTCATGATTCGCAAGTGCGACCGCGACGCCGCGCAAGGCCACTACCTTCCCATCCCCACGCAGATCGTCTCGAACGAAGAGTTCGTCCCGATCCCGCAGACGCCGGAGCAGCAGCGCGTCGAGGCGAAGCTGAACGAGATCGCCGACGCCGCCTCGAAGAAGCTCGGCGTCACGCGGCGCAGCTTCCTCGCTTCCAGCGGCGGCATGGCCGCGGCCTTCCTGGCCATGAACGCCGTCTTCGGCTGCCGCTCCTTCGACGTCGATCCGGCCGAGGTGATGGAGCCGGGGGCGAGCGCGGAGAAGTGGCCGAAGAACGAATTCATCTTCGACATCCAGACGCACCACGTCGCCGCGGGCCGCATCATCGAGATGCCGCCGCTGCTGCGCTACCGCGAGTTCGGCGTGATGATGGGCAACGAGGCGCTGCGCGGCCGCCAGCATGCGTGGGAAGACCTCTACCTCGCCAACTACGTGAAGGAGATCTTCCTCGACAGCGACACCGTCGTCGCCGTCATCACCGGCCTGCCGTCGCGCACGGAGAACCAGAACGTCCTCCCGCCCGCGGACATGGTGGAGACGCGCGCGCAGGTGAACGGCCTGGCGAAGTCGCGGCGCCTCCTCGCGCACGGCTTGTTCTCCCCGGACCTCGGCAGCGAGAACATGGAAGAGATGCAGCGCCAGGTCGAGCAGTTGAAGATCGAGGCCTGGAAGGGCTATCCCGGCCAGCCGCTCGCGCCGGACGGGCGCGGCTGGTGGATGGACGACGAGAAGGTCGCCTACCCGGCGTACGAGTACTCGCGCCGCGTCGGCATCAACACCATCTGCGTGCACAAGGGGCTGCCGCTGCCGGTGTGGGACCTGGACCACTCGAGCCCGCGCGACGTGCCGAAGGCGGCGCTCGATTTCCCGGACATGAACTTCCTCATCTACCACGCCGCGTTCCGCGACCTCCGCGAGCTGCTCAAGGCCGCCGAGGAGGACTTCAAGACGACGCAGTACGTGGCCTGGATCTCCGACCTGTGCGAGGCGCGGAAGAAGAACCCGCGCATGACCAACGTCTACATGGAGCTCGGCACGACCTTCGGGATGGTGGCCGTGGCGCAGCCGCGCGCGGCGGCGTACATCGTCGGGATGATGCTCGACGCGTTCGGGGAGGACCACGTGCTGTGGGGGACCGACTCGATCTGGTGGGGCTCGCCGCAGTGGCAGATCGAGGCCTTCCGCCGACTGGTGATGCCGGAGGAATACATCGAGCGTTTCGGCTTCAAGCCGCTCACCGATTCGGTGAAGCGCAAGATCTTCGGTTTGTCCGCGGCGCGCATCTACAAGATCGACCCCGCGGAGAAGCTGCGCGCGCTGCCAAACGACGCGCTGACGAAGCTGAAGACGGCCTACAAGGCGGCGGGAGGGATGCCGTCGAATACGCAGTACGGGTGGATCGTGTGAACGCAGGGCGGGCTTCAGCCCGCCCATGGGCGGGCTGAAGCCCGCCCTACGTTCGCCGTGGCACGCCCCATGTAATTCGATGCCGCCGCCCTTGATGTCCCTCTTCGCCGGGCGCGCGCGGCGTCCCGTGGAGACGGTGACGCCCTCGCGCACGTTCGCCGACGTGGTGCTGCCGCCCGAGACGCGGCGCACGCTGGACGAGGCGCTGGCCCAGGTCCGCAATCACAACCTGATCTTCGGCTACTGGGGACTCGGCGAGCGCCACGGCACGGGCCTCGGCCTGGCCTTCAACTTCGCCGGGCCGCCGGGCACGGGCAAGACCATCTGCGCCGAGGCCATCGCCCACGCACTGGGGATGAAGCTGCTCGTCGTCGACTACGCGGAAGTCGAGTCGATGTGGATGGGGGAGACGCCGAAGAACGTGGCCGCGCTCTTCCGTACCGCGGTGGAACAGCAGGCGGTGCTCTTCTTCGACGAGGCGGACGCCATCGCCACACGCCGCTCCATGACCGCGGGACTGCCGCAGGACCGCGAGAGCAACCTGACCGTGAACGTGCTGCTGCGCGAGCTCGACGCCTTCAACGGCGTCGTCATTTTCGCGACAAATCTGGCCGCGCATTTCGATCCCGCGTTCGAGCGCCGCATCCGCACGCACGTGCGCTTCGTCATGCCCGGCCCCGAGGAGCGCGAGCGCATCTGGCAGGTACAGATCCATCCGCGCAAGACGCCCCTCGGCCGCGACGTCGACTTCAAGGCGCTGGCGCAGAAATACGAGGCCGCCGGCGGCGACATCAAGAACGCCGTGCTCAAGGCCGCGTCCTCCGCCGCGGCGGAGAAAGGCTCCGACGCCGGCAAGGCCATCTACCAGCGCCACTTCGAGCGGGCCATGGAGGACGTCCTGGCCGCCAAGCAGGTCATGCAGCAGTCGCTGTTCGAAGACCGCCGCCCGTTGCCGGCAGAGGCCGCGCCCTGGCGGACGCTGGCGCTGGCGGCCCTCGGCGTGGCGGTGCTTGCCATGATCGTGGCGGTTGTGGCCATCGTGATGGTGCTGTAAATTGGCATAGCGCTCTCAATCACAGACGACGATGAAACGCGTCGTCCTTCTCCTCGCACTGACTACCGTCGCGTGCGCCTCGACCCCGACTCCGACCTCCAGCACCCCACCTGCCACCGCCGCCCCCGCGGACCGCTCCCACTTCGCCGACCTCGACCATCCGCGCGTCGAGTACCACATCACGCGCTTCACGGGCGAGAAGCGGGCCGAGTTCGCCTCGTATCTCGAGCGCAAGTCGCAATACGAAGAGATGATCCGCGCGAAGCTGCGCCGCCGCGGGATGCCGGAGGAGCTGCTCTACCTGGCCATGGTCGAGTCGGGCTTCAACCCCACCGTGCATTCACTGGCAGACGCGGCCGGCATCTGGCAGCTCGTCCCCGACACGGCCCGGCGCTACGGCCTGAAGGTCGACGAGACGGTCGACGAGCGGCACGACGCGGAAAAGTCGACCGACGCGGCGCTGTCGTATCTCTCGTACCTCTACAACCGCTTCGGCTCGTGGTACCTCGCCGCGGCGGCGTACAACGCGGGGGAGAACCGCATCTCGCCGATCGTCGAGAAGGGGACGGACGCCGATTACTACCGCGTCTGGGACCAGCTCCCCGGCGAGACGCGCGACTACGTCCCGGCCATGGTCGCGGCGATGCGCATCGCCCGCGATCCCGCGCGCTACGGCTTCTGAACGTGTACCTGGTAGACGTGCTGAAAGTCGGCGCGTCCGCGGATCTTTCCCCACACCTCGAGCTGCCAGCGGATGCGGCGGCGGAGCTCGGAGCCCGTCGGCTCGAGGTGGTGCGGCACGTCGAAGGTGAAGGTGCGGTCGAGCGTGCCGTCGAATGGACCGCTGTCGAAGAGATTGATGTTCTCGATCATCTCCGACGACCAGTTCTTTTTACGCCGCCGCAACTGCTCCTCGCAGACGAGATTCACGCGCAGTGACTCGAACGACGAGTCGCCGTGCTGCTGCACGCGGAAGGTCGTGCGTCCGCCGAGGGTGAGCGCGTCGCCATCCATCTCCACGATCGTCTCCGCCGTACGCAGCGCGAAGATCTGCTGTATGCCCGCGAGGAAGAGCAGCGCGGCCACGAGTCCGAAGCCGCCCCCGACGACGTACATCAGCCATCCCTCTCCGCTGCGGAGCAGGAAGAACGACAGCGTGCCGAGAAGGGCCACAATGGCGAAGATGCAGCCGATCTGGCCGAGACGGGAGCGGTTGCGCGAGAGGCGTCGCATCAGGTGATGAGGCGCGGGTCGAGCCGGAAGGGGCGCGGCTGGCCGATGTCGATGGAGCGAGAGTCTTCGTGCTCGGGGTTGAGCAGACAGTTCACTTCCTCTTCGATGACCGCGCCCGGAACCTCGAGCACGGCGGAGGTCTTCCGTGTAGTGCCACATCGCACCGCGGTCAAGAACCCGATACGCTCCACCACAACGCGTTGAACACCAGCGGAAACGTCGCATGCGTCTGCCCGCGGTGCTGCGGGCGGAAGCCGAACAGCACGATCTTTCCCTTGCCGTACGTGAACGCCACCGCCGCCGCTTTGCGGGTCAGGCGGTCCGCGCCGTGGATCCAGCCGGAGAGGAGGATGTCTTCTTCCGCCTCGGGGTAGGTGGCCAGGACCCAGCGCTGCATGTTCGGGCCGGGCGACGTGGTGTCGAAGGCCATGGCCGAGTCGAGGAACGCCGCGGTCTCGGCCGGCATCCCCTGCGTCACCGGATGGTCCGTGCGCAGGCGCAGCCGCACGAGCGAGCCGGGATTCGAATAGTCCTCGGAGCGGACGCCGGAGAGCGCGTTGCGCACCGGCACGTTGAACTCGCCGATCACGTAGTTGCAGGCGTCCCCGAAGGCGATGAGGGTGCCGCCGCCCTCGACGAACTTCCGCAATGCGTCGGCGCCGCTCTTGTCCAGCGCGCCGCGATACTCGGGCGGCATCTCTTCCTCGTAGCGCATCGTCGCCTCGGAGCGGCGTCCGCTGGCGAGCAGGTCGCGCGGGATGTCCGGGAGGATGACCGCGTCGAAGCCGGTGATGCCCTTCTGCACCTCCTGCGGCGAGAGCCCCTTCGCGCCGACTCCGTAGGTGTCGAGCAGCCAGCGCGTCCATCCTTCGTCCATGGAAGCCTGCCACGGCTTGTACGTCGCCACGCGCGGCTTGCGGGCCAGCTTCGCGCCGCGCGCGATCACTTCCTTCGTGGCCGGCTTGATCTCCGTGACGCGCGTGGTCCCCTGCGGCAGCGTCCCCTTTTCCACGCGCACGCCCATCTGCAGGGGGAGCGTCCACGTGGCGACGTCATACGGGCGGAGGATGTCGCGGCCCGGCTGCAGCCGGACCTCGGGGTAGCGCTGCGGCTCCAGCATCTCGATGACGAACTTCGAGTACGGCTGCGCCAGCGGGATCCAGTAGTCGCCGTTCGCGGCCTGGCGCACCTCGACGTTGTGCTCGGCCAGGAGCCAGGCCATGTGCTGCGCGGTCGGCCAGTCGTGCTGCTCCTTCGGGATGCGGTAGCCCTCGTTCGGGTTGGCCGAGGCGATGGCGGCGCGGGAGCGGACCAGGAGATTGCGGAGGAAATCGGTGCGCCGCTCGGAGACCTGCTCGATCAACGCGTCCGAGGCGATGCGGCCGTAGTCCATGATGTCGCGGAGACGCCACACGCCGCCCTTCCAGGGGTTCGGATGATTGATGGTCGGCTTGTACTCGACCAGCCCCTTCGAGCCGCCGCGGAGCTCCGTCGGCTCCACGTGGAGCGGCGAGGCGATGCGCGCCGAGGCGATCTCCAGCAGCATGCCGGTCACGTTCTTCCACCAGCCGGTGTTGCGCGTGCCGCCGAGCCAGTAGGCGTCGAACGAGTAGCCGTAAATCAGGCCGCTCTTGTTCTGCTGCTCCAGGCGGAAGGCCATGTTCGCGCCGATCATGTTCACTTCGCGCCAGATCAGCGGGTGCACGTCGGGATCGACCGGATCCGCGAACGGCGGGATGAACATGCGCGGCCCCTCGGTGCCCATCTGGTGCTCGTCGACAAATACCTGCGGCGACCACTCGTGATACACGGCGCGGTTCAGCGCGCGCGTCTCGAGCTGCGTGAGCATGTACCAGTCGCGGTTGTTGTCGTGGCCGACGTAGTGGTGGTAGAGCCACGGCAGGCGTCCGCCCTCGTACGGCGTGCCGACGTACTTGCGGTAGTAGTCGACGACCATGGTCTGCCCGTCGGGATTGAGCGAGGGGACGAGCAGGAGCAGGACGTTGTCGAGGCGTTTCCGCGTCTCCGCGTCAGTGGCGGTAGCCAGCGCATGCGCCCACTCCATGGCCATCTGCGCCGAGCCGACCTCGGTCGAGTGGATGTTGCACGTCACGAGCACGACGGCCTTGCCGTCGCGGATGATGCGCTCCCCCTCGGCCTCGGAGAGTCCGCGCGGATCGGCCAGCCGCTTCGCGTCCGCCTTGATGCGCGCCTTGTTGCGGATGTTCTCCTCGGACGAGATGACGGCCATGAACATCTCTTCGCCGAGCGTGGTCTTGCCGAGGATCTCGAGGTCCACGCGCGGGGAGGCCTTGTCCAGCGCGTCGAAGTAGCTGCGGATCTGCTTGTAGTCCGCGAGCACGCGGTCGGCGCCGATGTTCATCTTCAGGAACTCGGAGGGGGTGGGGACCTGCGCGGCCAGCGGCAACGCGAGGAGGAGCAGGAGCAGGGCGCGTTTCATAGGGCGCATTCTACGCGCCGCTATGGAGTGCGGCAGCGCCAGCTGCCGCTTTCGATGCGGAGGCGCCAGCCTCCGCCCCCCGCCGCAGCTTGCGCTGCGGCATCGAAAGCGGCAGCTGGCGCTGCCGCACTCCATAGGCCGCTAAAATGGCGCTCCATGCGCCGCCTCGCGCTCTTCGCGCTCCTCCTCACCGTCTCCTGCACCACCACCCAGCCGCGCACGGCGCGCTTCAAGATCCTGCAGATCAACGACGTCTACAAGATCGAAGGACTGGAAGGGGGCAACAGCGGCGGGCTGGCGCGGGTGCGCACGCTGCGCCGGCACCTCGAGTGGGACGGCACTCCGGTCATCGTGCTGCACGGCGGCGACCTGCTCTATCCCTCCGTCATGAGCAAGTACCTCGAAGCGAAGCCGATGATCGACATCATGAACCGGCTCGACGGCGATCCGGCCAAGGACGATCCCAACCTCGTCGTCGGCCTCGGCAATCACGAGCTCGACAACAGCGACCCGCGCATCCTCCTCGAGCGCTTGAAAGAGTCGCAGTTCTTCTGGGTGGCCACGAACACGCGCTGGTGCAATCCGCAGTGCGACCAGCGCTTCCCCTCCACGACCGACATCCGCTTCTTCGACGACCTCGGCGGCACCAAGGTCGCGGTCTTCGGCATTCTCTATCCGCTGCAGAAGTCCTACGTCCGCTCGACGGACGTCATCGAGGCCGCGGCCGGCGCCGTGAACGTGGCCCGCGGGCAGGGCGCAAAGGTCGTCATCGCCGTCACCCATCAGGACATGGCCGCCGACCTCGATATGGCCAAACGAGTCCTGGGCATCGACCTCGTCATCGGCGGGCACGATCATCTCTACATGCTGGGCCAGGTCGACCGCACCTGGATCTCGAAGGCCGACGCCGACGCGAAGAGCGTGGTCGTCTACGACGTCACCGTCGACGGGAACGGCGTGCACACGACGCCGCTGCGCGTCGTGCTCGACACCCACATCCCGAGAGACAAGGACGTCGACGCGCGCGTGCAGTACTGGCTCGGCGAGCTGGGCACGAAGCTCGGCGGCAATGAGACCATCGCCACGACCAGGAACCTCCTCGAGGGCGTCGAGCCGGTCATCCGCGGACGCGAGAGCGCCCTCGGCAATCTGCTGACCGACGCCGCCCGCCAGCAGATGGGCACCGACGTGGCCCTCCTCAACGGCGGCAGCATCCGCATCAACGACAACATCCCTCCCGGCCCCATCACGAAGTACGATATGGAAGGGATCTTCTACTTCAGGAACTCCCTCGTGGCCTTCAACGTCACGGGGCAGCAGCTCCTCGACCTGCTGCGCCAGGGCGTCTCGCGCGCCGACGCCGGCGACGGACGCTTCCTGCAGGTCTCCGGCCTCTCGTTCTCCTACCGGCGCGAGGGGGATGCCTACGTGGTGGAAGAGGTGAACGTGGGAGGAAAGCCGCTCGACGTGAACGCCACATACAGCGTAGCCGCGCTCGACTACATGTACGAGCACGGCGAAGAGGACGGCTTCACCCTCTTCGCCGCGTCCAGGCGTCCGCCGAAGATCAACACGGGGCGCGAGGCCGACTTCCGCACGACGGTCGAGACCTACCTGCGCCAGAAAGGCACCATCGATATCGACATCGAGGGGCGGATCGTCCGGCGCTGAGTGGTCGACCTCTCCGTCATCATCGTCAGCCACAACACCCGCGAGCTGCTGGCGGCGTGTCTCCAGTCGCTGGCCGAGCATCTGCGCGGCGTCGCGCACGAGGTGTGTGTCGTCGACAACGCCTCCACCGACGGCAGCGCGGCCATGGTGCGCGAGCGCTTCCCGGGCGTGCGGCTGCTGGCCGATGAGCGCAACCGCGGCTTCTCCGTCGCGGTGAACGCCGCCATCGCCGTCACCGCCGGCCGCTACGTCTGCTGGCTGAATCCCGACGCGCGCCTGCTGAACGGCGGCATGGCCGCGGTGCTGGCTTATTTCGACGCGCACGAGCGGGTCGGCGTCGTCGGCCCGCAGCTCGTGAACGCGGACGGCAGCGTCCAGCTCTCCTCGCGTGCCTTTCCCTCGTACGCGACGGCGTTCTTCAACCGCAACTCGCTGCTGACGCGCTTCTTCCCGCGGAACCGCTTCACGCGTCACTACCTGCACACCGACCGCGACCCCGGCGTCGTGCAGGAGACGGACTGGGTCTCCGGCGCCTGCCTGATCCACCGCCGCGAGCTGGGCGGTCCCGACGAGCGTTTCTTCATGTACATGGAGGACATCGATTTCTGTCTCCGTGCGCGCGCGGCGGGGTGGGGCGTCGCCTATCACCCCGCGCTGCGCGTGCTGCATCACATCGGCGGCAGCAGCCGGAGCATGCCGGTGCGGCGCGCGATCGTGCTGCACCGCAGCATCTGGCGCTACTACGCGAAACACTTCCGCCGCAATCCGCTGCTCGACGGCGTAAGCGCGATGCTGATCTGGGGACGCTGCCTGGTGATGATGGCCGAGGCGGTGCTCTTCGGCGACCGGCGGCCGCCGGACGTCGTCCCGTACAATCCGCGCCCGTGACGGCTCCCGCGCGCCGCAACATTCTGTATGTGCAGTCCAGCTCGGAGATCGGCGGCTCGGATGTCTGCCTGCTGCGCCTCGTGGCGGGCCTCGACCGCACGCGCTTCCGCGCGTTCGTGGCGCTGCCGAAGGAGGGGCCGCTGAGCGGCGCGCTCCGGGCCGGCGGCGCCACGGTGGCGATCGAGCCGGCCATGCACCGGCTCTCCACACGCCTCGGCGCGGCGCATTACGTCCGCTATGCGCTCGGCTATCCGCTCGCGGTGTGGCGGCTGGCGCGGCTCATCCGTCGCGAGGCGATCGACCTCGTGCACACCAACACGCTGCACGCGCTGCACGGCTTTGCCGCGGCGTGGCTGACCGGCCGTCCGCACGTCTGGCACGTGCGCGAGATCGTGCTGCAATCGCGCGTCATGCGGCGCCTCGAGTTCTTCCTGGCGCGGCACTTCTCGGACCGGATCCTCGCCATGAGCGCGGCCATCGCGGCGATGTTCGGACGCGCTCCGCGGCAGCTCTCCGTCCTGCACGACGGCATCGATTTGCAGGCGTTCCGTCCTCATCAGCGGACCGCCGGCGTCCTCGCCGGCTGTCTGTGGCGGCGTCCCGCCGCCACGAGTGCATGCGGGCGAGACGCCCGCACAGACAGCCGGCGGGACGCCGGCGGTCCCCTGGTGCGCCGCGAGCTGGGGTTGGCCGAGGACGACGTGGTCATGGGCGTGGTCTGCCGCCTCGATCACTGGAAGGGCGTGGACGTCTTCCTCCGGGCCGCGGCACGCGTGCCGGATGCGAAGTTCGTCGTGGCCGGCGGGGCGGTGGAGGGGCGCGAGGAATTCGCCGCCAGCCTGCACGCGCTGGCGCGGGAGCTCGGCCTGGACGTGCGCTTCACCGGCTGGCGCTACGGCCCGGATCGCATCGCCGAGCTGCACGCCGCGCTCGACGTGCTGGTGCTGCCGTCCGTGTGGCCCGAGCCGTTCGGCCTCGTGCTCCTCGAGGCCATGGCCAGCGGCAAGCCGGTCATCGCCACGCGGCACGGAGGCCCGGTGGAGATCGTGGCCGACGGCGAGACCGGGCTGCTCGTCGCGCCGGGCAGCGTCGAGGAGCTCGTCGCGGCGATGCATGGCTTATCGAAGGACGCCGCCCTGCGCGCCCGCATGGGCCGCGCGGCGCGTGCGCGGGTGGAGCGCGAGTTCGACGAAACGCGCTACCTGGCCGCGGTGCAGCGCGTCTACCGCGAGGTGCTGGCGTGAACCAGCTCGCCGTCGTCTTCACGCTGACGTTCATCGTCAACTTCATCACCACGCTCTTCTTCTCCGTGCGCGTGGCGGGCGCGCGCACCGGACGCCTCAGCTCCGCGGTGGCGCTCTTCAACGTGCTCGTGCTGCTGATGCGCTTCTCCACGTCGCTGCAGGCGCTGCTGCTGGCCAAGCACATCGAGCGCAACCTGCAGAGCGGGAGCGGCGGCGACGAGCTCGCCTTCCGCATGCTGCTCCTCTCCGCGACCCTCGGCAGTATCGCCGGCGCGCTGCTCATCCCCACCGCGCAGCGGCTCATCAGCGACGCCGTGGCCGGCCTCGGCGTCCACCGCTCGCTGCCGCGCCTGTTGCGCCACGGCCTCCCCGCGTTTCGCGTGCATCATCTGAGTGGCGCGTTGCGCGTCCCGTCGATGACGAACCTGACGCAGCTTCGCGACCTGCGCACGCTGCCCCTGGGCGTGGCGGCGCTCTACACCGTCGCCGCGGCGCTGCTGACGGTCGGCCTCTTCTCCTCGCTCTACGCCGGTTACATCAACCCGCCGTTCCGCATGACCGCCAGCAACATGTCGCTCCTCATCAACGGCGCGGCCACGGTGATCGTGCTGCTCTTCACCGATCCCTTCCTCGGCGTGATCACCGACGACGCCATCGAGGGAAAGCTGTCGCAGGCGGCATTCCGGAGGACCATCACGCTCTTCGTCGCCGCGCAAATCGCCGGCACCGTGCTCGCGCAGCTCCTGCTGATCCCCGCCGCGCGGCTCATCGCCTGGATCTCGGGAATCGTCTGATGCGGGTGATCTTCGACGCGCGCGCCATCGGACCGGAGCTGCCCGGCATCGGCCGGGCCACGCTCGGACTGCTGCGCGGCCTCACGGAGGCCGGCCACGAGCATCGCATCACCGTGCTCCATCAGCCGCGCCATCGCGCGCTGCTGCCCGCGCTCGACGACCGCTTCGAGCTGCTGCCGGTGGACGTCGCGCCGTACGGCTTCCTCGCGCAGCGGCGTGTGCCGCGGCCGGCATACGACGTCTGGCACGCGCCGTATTTCGTGCGGCCGCTGGTGCGGCGCGCGGTGGTCACGGCCTACGACCTGATCCCGCCGGAGCGCGCGCGCTGGAAATGGGCGCTGAAGACGCGGGCGTCGTTCCGCCTGGCCTCGCGCATCGTGGCCATTTCCGAGGCCACGCGAGAGGCGCTGGTGGCGCGGCTCGGGATCGCGCGGTCGCGCATCGACGTCGCACCGCTGGCGGTCGACGAGCGCTTCCATCCGGACGCGGCGCCGCCACGGGAGCGTTACGTGCTGTACGTGGGAACGAACAAGCCGCACAAGAACGTCGACGCGCTCGTGCGCGCCTGGCGGCGCGTGGCGCCGCGCGACACGGCGCTCGTGCTCGCCGGCCGCGAGGACCCGCGCTTTCCGTCGCCGCGCGAGCGGTACACGGACGTCGCGCGCTGTCTCGGCGACGTCGATGACGACGCCCTCCCGGCGCTCCTCGGCGGCGCGCTGTTCTTCGTCTTCCCGTCGCTGCACGAGGGCTTCGGACTGCCGCCGCTCGAGGCGATGGCGTGCGGCACGCCGGTGCTCGCGTCGAACCGCACCAGCATCCCGGAGGTCGTGGGGGAGGCGGGACTGCTCGTCGAGCCGAGTGAAGAAGGACTGGCCGCGGGGTTGCGGCGGCTGCTGGACGACGATGCGCTGCGCGGCGAGCTGCGCCGCCGCGGCCTCGCGCGTGCCGCGCAGTTCACGTGGAGACGCACCGCCGAGCGGACGCTGGCCGCATGGGAGCGGGTGTGAGGCTGCTGCTCGTCACCGACGATTTCCCGCCCGCCCTCGGCGGCATCGCCAGTTACCTGCGCGACCTGTACGGCGACTCTCCTCGACTCGTCCGTCCACCGTTCCTGGCCGCGCTGCGCGCCATCCGCCGCACGCGGCCGGACGTCCTCTTCGCCGGGACGCTTCTCTCGTCCGGCGTGCTCGTGTTCCTCGCGTCGCGGCTGTTCCGCATCCCGTACGCGCTGCACGTGTACGGCACCGACCTCACCACGCGGCGCCGCTCGCCGCTCGTGCAGCGCGTTGCACGCATGGTGCTGAGGCGCGCGGCGCGGGTGATCGTCATCAGTGACTTCGGCGCGTGCGCCGCGGCGGAGCTCGGCGTGGACCCGTCGCGCATCGTGAAGATCGTGCCGCCCGTCGACACGGAACGGTTCACGCCGGCGGCGCGCGGGAGCGGCGGCCCGCCGCTGCTGCTCACCGTCGCGCGGCTCGTGCCGCGGAAGGGACACGACACCGTGCTCCGCGCGCTGCCGCTCGTGCTCGCGCGGATTCCCGACCTGCAGTACGCGATCGTCGGAGAGGGCCCCGAGCGCGCGCGGCTCGAGGCGCTGGCGCGCGAGCTCGGCGTCGAGCGCGCGGTGCAGTTCGCCGGCGCGGCCGTGGACGTCGTCCCGTGGTACCAGTCGTGCGACCTGTTCGTGATGATGAGCCGCGACGAGGAAGGGGAGGTGGAGGGCTTCGGCATCTCCTTCACCGAGGCCGCGGCGTGCGCGAAGCCGGCCATCGGGGGACGCTCCGGCGGGACGGCGGAGGCGGTGCTCGACGGCGTCACCGGCTTGCTCGTCGAGGACGAGCACTCGTTGGCGGACGCGATCGTCAACCTGTTGACCGACCGGGAAACAGCCGCGCGCATGGGGCGGGAGGGACGGGAGCGGGCCGTGCGTGAGTTGAGCGTCGCCGCGGCGGCCGAGCAACTCCGGCGCGTGGCGGAGGAGCTGACGCGATGAGCGCGCCGTCGATCCTCTACCCGACCGAGCTGTCGTTCCTGAATGCCGGCTCGCAGGTCTCGGTCGTGGAGCTGCTGGCCACGCGCGACCGCTCCTTCTATCGGCGCGTCGTCGTCTGTCCGCCCGGGGCGGAGTACGCCGCGGAGCTGGAGCGTCTCGGCGTCACCGTGCACGTCGCGGGAACGCACGCGCATCACTGGCGCTTCTCGCCGAAGCAGCCGGTCGGCACGCTGCGCGACCTGCTCGCCGCGACGCGCTCCGTGGCGTCCCTCCTCGAACGGGAGCACGTGCAGCTCATTCACGCCAACTCGCTCGTGGCCGGCATCGCCGCCGCGGCGGCGAAACGGCGGCGTCCGTGGCCGCGGCTCGTGCTGCACGAGCGTGGACTGATCTACCGCGCGCACACGCGCTTCCTCTTCCGCCGCGTGGCCCGCCATGTGGACCGCTTCATCGCCACGACGGAGACGGGACGGCGGCAGCTCGAAGCGTGGGGCGCGCCGGCGGAGAAGGTGGCCGTCATCCCGAACGGCACGCGCTTTCGGCCGGTCGCGCGCGTGCGAAACCACACGCCGGTCATCGGCCTCGTGGCGAATTTCGTGCGCGTGAAGCGGCACGAGCTTTTTCTCGACGTGCTGGCGCGCCTCGGCGACGGCGTGCGCGGCGTCATCGTCGGCGGCGTGATGCCGATCCTCGACGGCGCGCCGTACGAGCGCGAGATCCGCGAGCGCGCCGCCGCCCTCGGACTCGAGGATCGGCTCCGCTTCACCGGCCCGCGCGACGACGTGGCCGAACAGATGGCGGCCATGGACGTGCTGCTCTGCACGTCCAGTCACGAGTCGTTCGGCCGCGTGCTCGTCGAGGCGATGGCCGTCGGCACGCCCGTCGTGGCCACCCCCGTGGGCGGCATCCCCGACGTGGTCGACGACGGGCGCACGGGACTGCTCGCGCGCGACGCCGAGGGACTGGCTGCCGCGGTGCGGCGCATCCTCGGCGATCCGGCGCTGGCGGCGCGCCTCGCGGCGGCGGCGCGGGAGGAAGCGCGGCGGCGCTTCGATGCCGCGGCCGTCA
>DASPMO010000058.1:0-66042 GCA_035627015.1 Thermoanaerobaculia bacterium
CTAAATTCGATCACAGAGCGCGCGGCGCCAAGGCGTCGTCTGCGTCGTCCTCGCGATGCACGTGGAAACGTAGGACGGGCTTCAGCCCGTCGGGCGCTCGCGGCGAACGGGGCTCAGGCACGGTCACCCAGGTGCCCCCGCCCCGCCTGGGGCGGGCTGAAGCCGCGCCCTACGTTTGGCACCGGTGTCGCGTGCCACGCGATCCGTGCTCGAATTTAGCGAATGGAGTACTAAGTACAGCTCCCCGGAGAAGAGTGTCCGGAGCTGTTGTCGGTTGTCGGTTGTCTGCGCAGCAGCGCGAAGAGGCGCAGACAACTGACAACCGACAACATCGGTCCCACGTGCACACTCACTTCCGGGGAGCTCCACTAAGAAATGAGAAGCGATTCCTGGCCTGAACGCGACGAATCGCCTTGAACCAGCAACCAGCAACACAGCAACCGCCTCACTCCTCCACCAACTGATACCCCAGACTCCCCCGGCTCACCAGCCGTCCCGGGCCGAGCTTCTTCCGCACGCTCTTGATGCGCGACTCCACCGTGCCGCGGCGGGCGCCGAGGAGCTCGGTCAGGCGCTTGATGGGGACGGGAGTGGGGGCGTGCTGCAGCAGGACGGCCAGCAGCTCGGTCTCGCCGCGGGTGAGGTCGTGCTTCGCCTCGGGCGTCCGCACGCGCATCTCCGGGATCGAGATCGACAGCGACTCGTCCGGCCGCGGCGCGCGGCGCAGGACGCTGTGGATGCGCGCCGCCAGCTCGCGCGCCGAGGTCGTGCGGGCCACGCAGTCGTCCGCGCCGCTTTCCAGCGCGGGGGCGCAGTCCTGGCAGACCACGATCAGCGGCGCGAGCGCGCTCGCCACGCGATAGAAGTCGTCGCCCGCGTCGAGCCCCACGATCGCCAGCGCGCAGGCCCGCGTCCGCAGCCGCTCCAGCGCCGCATCGGCGGAGGGAAACGTTTCGGCGCGCAGGCCGGCCGCCTCCACCGCCTCCCGCAGCTTCTCGCACTGCGCCGCATCCGGTTCCACGATCGCGACCAGCCGCATCGAGCGTGAATGTAGGAGCGGCGGGTGAAGCCGGTGTGAAGTCGCGACGCGGGCGCTGTGAATTGAGACGAGTTCACGCGCCGCACGCGACCCTTTACGCGCGATTTACACGGCATTCAATCACGCGGCGCCATGCAGCCTCTAAAACCGCTGCACATGACGAAGCTGCTCCACGCCCTCCTCCTGTTCACCCTCACCCTCGACGCAAACGCCCAGAGCATGGGCCGCGCGACCATCGCCGGCGCGGTCAAGGACGACACCGGCGCGGCCATCCCCGGCGTCACCGTCACGGCCACGCGCGAGCAGGGAGAGCCCTCCGTCGTCGTCACCGGCATGGAAGGAGAGTTCCGGATCGCCGACCTCGCGCCGGGGGCGTACACCATTGAGGCCGTCCTGGACGGCTTCCAGCCGCTGCGGTCGCAGGTCAAGCTCACCACCGGGCAGAAGCTCGACCTCGCCTTCAAGCTCGTCCCCGCGTTCGGCGAGACCGTCGAAGTCACGGCCGAGGCCGCGCCCGTCGGCGAGGTGGCCATCCTCGAGAGCCGCCGCCAGGCGCCGGTGGTCAGTGACTCCATCTCCGCCGAGGAGATCCGCAAGACCCCCGACTCCAGCGCCGCCGGCGTCGTCGAGCGCCTCACCGGCGTGACGCTCCTCGGCGACAAGTACGTCTTCGTGCGCGGCCTCGGCGAGCGCTACAGCGGCACGACCATCAACGGCTCCACGCTCCCCACCACCGAGACCGAAAAGCGCGTCGTCCCGCTCGACCTCTTCCCCGCCAAGCTCCTCGACAGCGTGAACGTCGTCAAGACCTACACCCCCGACAAGCCGGGCGACTTCGGCAGCGGCGTCGTGGAGATGACCACCACGCAGTTCCCCAGCGCCGCCACGATGAAAGTCACCCTCGGCTCCGCGTACAACAGCGGGGCGACAGGCGGCAACGTGCGCCGCTACTCCGGCGGTCTCGATCGCTGGGGCCGCGGAGGACAGGCCATGCCCTCCTCCATCCCCGCGGACTTTCTCAAACGCCGCAGCGTGCTCGATCCGACCGGCTACACGCCGCAGGAGCTGGAGAGCTTCGGCGAGGCGCTGGCCGGCGACTGGACGGGACGCTCCACCACCGCCTCCCCGGCCACCGATTTCGCGCTCACCTACGGCAACACCTTCGGCCCCCTCGGCGTGGTCTTCTCCGCGGTCTCGAACCACGGCTACGACGTGGTCGAGGAAGAGCAGCGCTACTTCGGCCTCGACGCCGGCGGCGTGCTCGTCCCGTCGAACGACTACGACCTCACCCTCGACCGCGAGACCGCCAGCGCCGGCTTCGTCGGCAACGTCTCGCTGCGCCTCAACGACCAGAACCGCCTCTACCTGAACAGCGTCCTCACGCGCGATGCCACCTCCGAGGACCGGTTTCAGGAAGGACTGCAGGCCACGACCGGCGGCTTCATCCGCGACTACCGCGTGCGCTACCAGCTCGAGGAGATCTTCTCCACCCGCCTGCGCGGCGATCACAACCTGAGCGGCCCGGGCATGGGCAGCCTGGTGGAGTGGAGCTTGGCGCGGTCGTCCGCCTCGAACGACTCCGACCTGCGCGAGAACATCTACCGCGAGTCGGACGCCGGCGTGTACGAGCTGCAGACCGGCTTCGCCGAGTCGGGGAAGGTCGAGTACTTCGGCCTCGAAGACGAGGTGCGGCAGGGAGGACTGTCGTACACGGCCTTCTTCGCGCCGGCGTCGTGGTCGGGCTCCGTCAAGGGAGGCCTCGACCGCCTCGAGCGCACGCGCGACTTCGGCGCGCGCCGCTTCCGCTTCACCACCGCCAACCAGCTCGGCCTCGACCTCACCGGCACGCCCGACGAGATCTTCACGCCGGCCAGCATCAGCCCGAACGGCTTCGAGCTGCGCGAGGTCACGGGCGTGAACGACGCCTACGACGCCGAGCAGACCGTCGACGCCGCGTACCTGATGGGCGACTTCACGGCCGGCCGCCTGCGCGTCATCACCGGCGCGCGCTGGGAGAGCTCCGACCAGCGCGTGACGACCTTCGATCCGTTCGACGTCGAGAACGCGCTCGATTCCGTCAACGAGAGCCGCGACATCCTCCCCTCGCTCAACCTCGTCTGGCAGCTCGCGCAGCGCACCAACCTCCGCTTCGGCTACGGCCGGTCGCTGAACCGCCCCGAGTTCCGCGAGCTCAGCCCGTTCACCTTCGTCGAAGTGGCGGGCGGCCGCTCGGTGGCCGGCAATCCGGAGCTGCGGCAGGCCACGCTGGATGGCTTCGACCTGCGCTGGGAGACGTTCCCGAACAGCGGCGAGGTGATCGCGGCCAGCGCGTTCTTCAAGAAGATCGACTCGCCGATCGAGCGCGTCATCGAGCCCACCACCGACCTGCGCCAGTCGTTCATCAACGCCGACGAGGCCACGCTGTGGGGGCTGGAGCTGGAGTACCGCCGTCCGGTGGCGCGCTACTGGTCGGTCAACCTCAACTACGCGTACATCAAGTCCAACGTGACGATGGGCACGAGCCCGGACCGTCCGCTGGAAGGGCAGTCCGACCAGGTCGGCAACGCGGCGCTGCAGTTCTACCACCCGCAGTGGGGGACCATGCTCCGCTTCCTCGGCGCGTACAGCGGCCAGCGGCTGACCGAGGTCGGCGCGTTCGGGCTGCCCAACATCGTGGAAGCCGCCTTCACCTCCTTCGACGCCGTCCTCTCCCAGGGCCTCGACTCGTTCCTGCCCGGCGTCGAGCTGAAACTGGCCGCCACCAACCTGCTGAACGCCAAGCGCGAGTTCCTGCAGGGCGGTGAGCTCCAGCGCCGCTTCGACCCGGGCCGCAAGGTCAGCCTCTCGCTCAGCTACACCCCGTTCTGAACGGAGCGCCGGCGTCCCGCCGGCCAGCCGGCGGGGACGCCGGCGCTCCACCATCCATCAACAAGGAGGATTCAACTCATGCGAAAAACGCTCATTCTTCTGGCCATCGTGTGCCTTGCCGCGCCGCTGTTCGCGCGCGACTGGGCCAGGCGCGCGCCGCTGCTCGACACGATCGACACGGCCAGCCTCACCGCCACGAACGGCCCGCGCCCCGTGGTCCTGCTCGAGACCAACTACTACACCTTCCTTCCCGGCGAGCCGCTGCAGCTGCGCCTGACCGTCAATCCGAACGGCTACGGCGCGCCGGTGACGATGTACCTCTACCGCGAGAACCGCACCACCGGCGAGCGCCGCTACCACAACCTCGCCGGCGGCCTCCTGGCCGCGGGGCAGCAGGCGGACCTCTTCGGCTCGACCGCGTCGCCGGTGCCGGTCTTCACGCCGGCGCTCAATGACTTCGTGCTCTTCGGCTCCTCGTCCGACACCTCGGCGCTGAGCTGGGGCGTGAACGGCGCTCTCGGTGGCTCCATCGCCACGCCGGCCAGCGAGCCGGGGCTGCACCAGTGGGTCGTCGAGCTGCGCGACGCCGCCGGCAAGCGCGTCCTCTCGCGCTCGAACGCCATGTACTCGTACATCACCGAGAGCGTGAACGTCAGCGGCACGATCACCGCCTCGACCACCTGGACCGCGAACAAGCGGTACGTCCTGAACAACTTCGTCGGCGTGGCCGCGCCGGCCACGCTCACCATCGAGCCGGGCACGGTGATCTACGGCGCCGGCACGACGGCCACGCTCTTCATCCAGCGCGGCGCGAAGATCGTGGCCGACGGCACCGCCCGCCGCCCGATCGTCTTCACCTCGCCGCAGCGCGTCGGCAGCCGCGCCCAGCGCGACTGGGGCTCGCTCGTGCTCCTCGGCGCGGCCCCGGTCAACTCCGGCGAGCCGACGCTGGAAGGGCTCCCCTCCGAGCCCGCCTACCGCTACGGCGGCACGAATGCCGCCGATTCGAGCGGCGTGGTGCGCTACGTGCGCCTCGAGTTCGGCGGCTTCGAGATCTCCACCGGGCAGGAGATCAACGGTCTGACCCTGGCCGGCGTCGGTAACGGCACGGTGATCGACTACGTCGAGGTCCTGCACAACAAGGACGACGCCTTCGAGTTCTTCGGCGGCACGGTCAACGCCAAGCACCTCCTGGCCATCGCCTTCGCCGACGACGGCCTCGACTTCGACAACGGCTACTCCGGCTCGATCCAGTTCGCCGCCCTGATCAAGCGCGCCTCGAACGACGAGGACGACGGCAACATCCTCACCGAGTCCGACAATCACCCGCAGACCTTCACCCTCACCCCGCAGACCAATCCGCGCGTGTACAACGTGACCGGCGTGCGCGAGAGCGGGCCGCGCGGCAACTACGGCTTCGTGCTGCGCCGCGGCACCGCGGGCAAGTTCTACAACACCATCCTCACCGGCAGCCGCCGCGCCCCCGTGACCGTGCGCGACGACGCCTCGTTCAACGCCATCGGGGCGGGCGAGCTGGCCGTCAACCACTCCCTGCTGCACGGCAACTTCACCGACGCCGGCTTCACCGGCAGCGACCGCGCGCAGCAGACGCGCGACTTTCTCTTCACCGCCATGACCCGCAACCGCAACGCCGATCCGCTGCTGGCCATGGGCGAGCCGACGCTGCTCGACACGCTCATGCCCGACCTCATGCCGCTGCCCGGCTCGCCCGCGCTCGACGCGGACTTCGTGGCCGTGCCGCCGGACAACGGCTTCCTCGAGCCGGTCGACTTCCTCGGCGCCGTCGGCCCGGGCCACGACTGGGTGCTCAGCGGCTGGGCCAACTTCTCGGACAACTGAGGACGACATGAAAAAAATCGCTTTCTTTCTCTTCCTGCTCTCCCTTTCCACCGCCGCCCTGGCCCAGTCGTACAGCGCGCAGCTCACCGGCGCGGCCGAGACGCCGGCCGGCGATCCGGACGGCCTCGGCTTTGCCGTGGTGACCATCGACGGCACGACGATCCGCTACACGGTCTTCGTGCAGAACATCGGCGCCCCGACCGACGCGCACATCCACATCGGCGCGGCCGGCGCGAACGGCAGCGTGGTGGTCCCCTTCAACGTCAACACGTTGACCAATGGCACGGCCACCATCACGCAGGAGCTGGCCAACCAGATCAACGCCAACCCCACGGGGTACTACGTCAACGTGCACAACGCCGAGTTCCCCGGCGGCGCGGTGCGCGGCCAGCTCGCGCGCGCGGAAGGCGACGGCGCGCGCGTGGCCTGGCTCCCGGTCATCGGCAAGGTGGCGGGGCAGGCGGGGACGAACTTCGTCACCGACATGCGGGTCATCAACAACGGCGGCTCCGTGGCCAGCGTGACGCTGGAGTTTTTCCCGCAGAACGCCGCCGGCAACACGGCCGCCTCCGTCACGCGCACGTTCACCGTCGTGCCGGGCGAGCAGAAGGTGCTCGACGACGTCATGCTGGCCACCCTCGGCGTCAGCGGCGGCCTGGGCGGCGTGAAGATCACCTCCGACCAGAACGTGCTCGCCACCGCCCGCGTCATCAACGACCTGCGCGCGGAAGGGAAGGGGACGGCCGGCTTCGCCTTCGACGCCGAGGAGACGGCGGAGACGGCCGGCACCCTGTCCTTCCTCTCCAACAACGCCGACTACCGCACCAACATCGGCTACTTCAACCCCGCCTCCACGCCGGTGACCGCGACGTTCGTCGCACGCCGCGCCTCCGACGGCGCGGTGCTCGGCACGAACACCATCACCATCCCCGGCTACGCCATGTTCCAGCAGGCCGCCTTCGGCCTGATCTCCAGCGTCCCCGAGTCCAGCCGCGGCCAGAACGACTTCTACGTCACCTGGACTTCGTCCGCCCCCCTCTTCGTCTACGCCTCCGTCACCGACAACAAAACCGGCGACGCCGTCCTCACGCAATAGCTCCCCCGGTCTGGAGTGCGGCAGCGCCAGCTGCCGCTCTCCATCCCGCAGCGCCAGCTGCGGCCGGCCAGCAATACCCAACGCGTGTCGAAGCGTGCGCGGAGCTCATCCTCAACGAAGCCGCGGCTGCGCTCCCAGTTCTCCGGTGCATCATGCGGTATAACAGAGCCATGGTTTGGCTGATGCGGCTGTTTGCCGTGGTCTACTCGGCGATCTCGTTCTTCTTCGCGGCAGCCGCCGTGATACTCGTTTTTCGCGCTGTGGCGACGCTCTGGCACGCCGTGACCCAATCCCCTACACAGGTATCGCAGGTCATTGAGAGCATCGGGATCCTCGCGATCGCTCTTGTTGCTCTCGAGATTGCCCAGACGGTCATGGAGGAGGAAGTCGTGCGCCGCTCGCAGGTCAGCGCGCCGACACGGGTCCGACGCTACCTGTCGCGTTTCTTCGTTGTCGTGGTGGTTGCGCTATCGATCAAGTATCTGGTCGCCGTTGTACGTTTCCTCGAGGCAGACCCGCGCTTGCTATGGAACGCGTCGTCAATAGGAGTGGCAACGGCGGCATTAGTCGCAGCTTGGGGCGTGTTCATCCGTCTGAATCGCGCAGCGGAAGACGTCGAGCCTGAGGCCATGGCGCATGCCAAACGCGAAGACGCCAACGTTCAATAGCGGAACCACGCGGCCGAACTTTCACGGTTGAGCGAACAACGATCGCCGACACCAAAGGTAGCCTGGAGGTGTCAGGCTGGCACCTTGATCCGAATGTTGTTATGCCTCGATGTCTCTGCTCGTCGGCTGCTGGGAGTGACGCCAAGCTGACGAGCCGCAAACCTGGACCTCTCACCGCACGAGCTCGTCGTACCACCCCTTCCACGTGGCGCGCCGGCGGCGAAACAACGCAGCGATCAAAGGATTCGTATAAACGAAGATCTTCCATAGCGGCCACTGGTCAAACCGCCGCGGTGATGGAACGACGTGAACGTCGCGGATGAATGCGACTCGCGCATTCATCCGGCGAGCCAGGTGACGTAGTCGCCAGTAGAAATCGACGTCTTCACCCATCCAGAGCGTCTGGTCGTAGCCGGACAACTCTGCGAATACGTCACGTCTACAGAACTGAGTTGCGCCTTGTGCCATGCCCAGCGTCAAGCCAACGAAACGCCAGAGCGCGAGGTACATCCGCACCATCCTGCGTTTGCTCGCGTGTTTGACGTCAACCGCGCCGCCGAGGCATGCGCTGTGATGCATGACGCGCTCGATGTGCTCGAGCAGAGTTTCCGGTACGGCTGTATCGGCGTCGACGAATACAAGAAGATCGCCTGACGCCGCCGCGGCTCCCGTGTTTCTCGCGGTTGCCACGCTGCGCGTCGGCTCGTGAACCACTGTCGCTCCCGCTCGACGGGCCACGGCTGCCGTCCCATCAGTACTCGCATTATCTACGACCAGAACTTCTACGCGAGACGAGAGATGGCGCCCGGCCGCCTTGACCGCGGCCAAGGTTACGGCGAGGTATTTCTCCTCATTGCACGCTGGCACCACGACCGAGATCATGAGCCGTATCTTGCCATGATCCCAGAACACCTGCCGTCACCTCCCGGACTCCTCCAGGCTGAAGGTACATGTTCTTCGCCTTGGCAGGAACGGCGGGCACCGGCGTGAGGGAGCACGAGCGTCCCGTGAGGGCAAACGAGCGTTCCCGCCAAGCCGACACCAAGGCTATGCGCATTCCTTCTGGCATTGGTCTTTAGCCATCTCGGCGGCCTGCTCGTCATTCTGTGCCTCGAATTTAATCGTCGTTTGCTTCGAACGGCTGCAGATGCAAATAAAGGTGTATTCATCGTACCCGGGTCGCGTTAGCGAAGGCACCTTGCCGACGAACTTTATCTTTGGTGTACCGAGCCACCACACCTGAACCCACGTGACGACATTGCACGAGCTGCACACCGCGTCTATCGCGATCGCGAAAGGGTACAAGATTACGCCGATTGTTCCCGTTACGGCGATACAGATCGTCTTTGCTACAGGGATAAGGATCTGCTGCGTTACCCAGATGACCACGCGTACAACGGTGGTGACAATTTCGCAAAACCACCCTCGTGGGTCCCACCATGGATATTGTTTACATGTCTGCTGCTGTTGAGTTACCCACGTGTCTACGGGAACAAGTATTTCCTTTGTGACCCAATCGGTGACCGTCGTGCAGATCATAGACATTTATTACCCCCTCTATCAGGCGTCCGCATCACGGTTCGACACTGGTGAGCTGTTACGCCGTCGCAGTCGATCTCGCTGGAATAGTAGTGACGGCAGGCCGGTGAACGTTTCACTGCCCAACTGACGGGGACTACATTGCCGAGCTTTCCCGGATCGGAATCGTGGAGTTCAAGCTGTCTCCTCGCGAGTCCCGGAGCATTGCGCATGAAGTGCTGATGGCGTCGATCGGGGCCCGGAACCGCATTGAGAACATGCGGGCATGGCTCACGGCCTCGATGCGGGCAGCCGCTCAACGGGGAACCGATGCGAAAGCATAAGACCCTTCGTTTCCGCAGACGTCTGGACCCCGACCAGCAAGATGTCGAACAGTTCGCCCGCGCGTACCACTTACTCGAGGATGAACGCCGGATCGCGTCGCGGAACTGGAAGTATCCCTCGCCGAGAACCTGTCGCCGAGCACGTATCACCATCTCGCCATCGTCCAGTCACGGTGCTATGCCTGGCGGGACGCCGGCGTCGCGCTCCGCGCCCTCGGGCGCCTCGACGAATCACTCGAGGCCCTCGTCCTGGCCACCACCGCGCTCAGCCTGCTCGTCGCCTTCGCGGTCTACCCGGCGCTCAAGACCTCGCTGGGGCGGCGGCGTCCCTGCGACTATGCGCCGGCGCTCCTCCGCGAGGTCCCGCCGCTCGATCGCTACTCGTGCCCCAGCGGACACGCCATGACCGCCGCCGCGTACGCGGCGCCGCTCGTCGCGGCCTGGCCCGCGCTGCTGCCGTTGGCGGTCGCGCTCTGCGCGGTCGTGGGGTGGTCGCGCGTGGCCCTCGGACATCACTACGTCAGCGACGTCCTGGCCGGCTCGCTCCTCGGGCTGGCCGTGGCCGTTCCCATGGTCGCGGTGCTGCTCTGAGCCGGTTCCCGCTCCCGCACCGGCCGCGCCTCTGGGGCGTGGCCGTCTCGCATTACCAGGTCGAGGGGAACGATCCCTGCGACTGGACGGAGTGGCCGCAGGCCGCCGAGCCGTGCGGCCGGGCGGCCGACTCGTGGACGCGCTACGAGGACGACGCGCTGCTCGCCCATCGCGCCGGCGCGAACGCGTTTCGCTTCTCCGTCTCCTGGAGTCGCGTCGAGCCCCGCCGGGGGGAGTTCGACGACCGGGCGCTGGCGCGCTACCGCCGCCTCGTCGACCGCCTCGTCGCGTACGGCCTCGAGCCGGTGGTCACGCTCTTCCACTACACGCACCCGCTCTGGTTCCATGAAAAGACGCCGTGGACCTCCACCGCCTCCGTGCTCGCCTTCAGCCGCTTCGCCGGCCGCGTGGCGGAGGCCCTCGGCGACGCGGCCCGCTTCTGGGTCATCCTCAACGAGCCGCTGGTCTTCCTGCTGGCCGGCTATCTCGAGGGGCGCATCCCGCCCGGCGTCACCGACACGCGCACGCTCAACAGCGTCTTCGACAACCTCCTGGCCGCGCACTGCGCCGCGGCGGGGGAGATCCGCGTGCGCATCCCGCGGGCGGCGTTCTCGGTGGCCCACAACATGATGGGCTTCGCGCCGGAGCGCGAGTCGAACCCGCTCGACGGCATCCTGGCCCGCACCGCGCACACGATGTACAACCGCGGCATCCTCGAGGCTTTCGGCACGGGACGCTGGAAGTTCCTCCTGCCGCCGGCCACCACCATCCGCGGCCAGCGCGACGAGCTGCCCGCCTGGACGGACGCCTTCGGCATCAACTTCTACTCGCGCCTGCACATGCGCTGTCCCGGCCGCACGCGCCTGATCGGCGACTTCGACTATCACGACCGCACCGGCCACGGCCTGACCGACAATGGCTGGGAGATCGCGCCCGAGACCCTGGGCGGCCTGATCGACGAGGCGGCCCAGATCGACCGCCCGCTGCTGATCACCGAGAACGGCCTGGCCGACGCCACGGACCGCTTCCGCCCTGCCTTCCTGCGCATGCATTACGACCAGATCGTGAAAGCCGAGGCGCGCGGCATCCCCATCCACGGCTACTTCCACTGGTCGCTCCTCGACAACTACGAGTGGCTGGAAGGGTACGAGCCGAAGTTCGGTCTCTACTCGGTCGACCGGAGCACCATGGTGCGCTCGCCGCGGCCGTCGGTGGAGGTTTTTCGCGATCTTGGCCGCGCCTTCACACGCTCTTTACCGCTTGCGCAAACTCCGCTGCAGGTCCATGTCCGACAGTGAGCCATGCTGCTCGCGGACTTCTTCGCCCTCCTCGCGCTCCTGGGCACGCTGCTCACGACCGTTCAGGCGCTGCTGGTGCGGCGCTTCGGCGGGCTGAAGCCCGCCGCTCCACCTCGTCCGGAATTCGTCTCCATCCTCAAGCCGGTGTGTGGACTCGATGACGAGCTCGAAGAGAACCTGCGCTCCTTCACGCAACTGCACGGCCTCCGCTACGAAGTCATCATCTCCGCCGAGGAGTGGGAGGAGCCGGCCCTCGAAGTGGCGCGGCGCGTGATGCGGGAGCATCCCGAGGCGCCGTTCCGGATCGTGGTCGACGGCGGCTCCCGCGCGGGCGTGGTCAACCGCAAAGTGGAGAGGCTCATCGCCGCGGCGCGGGTGGCGAAAGGCGACGTCTTCTTCATCAGCGATTCGAACGTACGCGTGGAGGCGGACGACGTGGCGCGCACGCTGGCCGCGCTCGACGATCCGCGCACGGGCTGCGTGTCGAACGTCTTCACCGGCTCCGGCGCGCGCACCCTCGGCGCGACCATCGAGTCGCTGCATCTCCTCGGCTTCGTGGCGCCCGGCGCCGTGCTGGCCGCGGCGGCGCGCGTCCCGTGCGTGGTCGGCAAGTCGATGGCGATCACCCGCGCGGCGCACGACGCCATCGGCGGCTTCGCGCGCTTCCGGCGCGTCCTGGCCGAGGACCAGGCCATCGGACTGGCCGTGCGCGAGGCGGGGTACCACGTCGTGCTCTCACCCGTGACCGTGCGCAACGTCGTGGTGGCGCGCAGCATCCGCCGCGCGGTGGACCGGCAGGTGCGCTGGAACAAGATCCGGTACGCCTTCTCGCACCGGATGTACGCCGCGGAGCTGCTCCTCAACCCGCTGCCGTTCGCACTCATCGCCGCGTGGTTCGTCCCGCTCTTCCCGCTCCTCGTCCTCGGCGCCCGCTGGCTGCAACTGGCCATCCTCAACCGCGCCCTCCGCGCGGGCCTGACCTGGAAGCAGCTCGCCGCCGTGCCGCTGCTCGACGCGCTGATGCTCTACGCCTGGTTCGTTCCCTTCTTCTCCAACGCCGTGACCTGGCGCGGCTACCGCGCGCGCATCGGGAGGAACACGGAGATGATCGAAGTGGCGGCGTGACGGCCGCCCGCGCTCGACCTCAGTGCGGGCATCCCACCCGGAATCTGCTATCATTGTTTCCTTCTATCCGGCACAGGAGGTGCGTATGCGGATCGTTCCCCGGTCTCTCCTGCTGTTCGCGCTTCTCGCCCTCGTGGCTTGCGCGACCCCTCATTCCGACGGCATCGCCACGCGCGGCAATTGCGACAACGTGCGCTGCGCCAGTTGCCCGGAGGGGCAGACGCCGGCGCTCAAGCCGCCCGATTGCTGCAAGTGCGTCCCCATCGACACCACGGTCACGGACTGCTCGAACGTCCGCTGTGCGTCGTGTCCGCCGGGACAAACGCCGTCACTCCAGCCGCCGGACTGCTGCAAATGCGTCCCGGCCAGGTGAGCGAGGCTGCCTGATGATCGAAGTGGCGGCGTGACGCCAGCGGTCCACGTTTCCCCCCTCTAACCAACCGCGGGGCGCGTGCGTCTGATCGAACAGGAGAGACGCCATGCGCATCTGGACATTGCTGACGATCACGACGATCACCATCGGCCTGGGGGCGCAGACCGTCGTGCCGGTCGGGCCTTTCGACTCGGTCGAGCTGCATGACGGCGGACACGTGGTCGTCCGGCCGGGAGCGACCCGGCGCGTCACGATCCTCCGCGACGATGCGGGGGCCGCACGCATTGCCGTGCGCGGGCAGCGGCTGGTCATTCACAACGCTCCCGGAAAGCATCGCCGCCACGAACGGCTGGAGATCGAGGTGGTCATCCCGGAACTGGCCGCCGTCTCCGTCTCGAACGGCGGGACCGTGCAGACCGCGGGTGCGTTTGCCGCACGGCCGGCCATCGCCGCCAGTGTCGCGCAGGGAGGGACGATCGACATCCGCTCGGTTGCCGCGGATGCCGTCGTCGCGGCCGTCGACTCCGGCGGCAGGATCTTCACCTCTCCCCGGCACACCCTGACCGCCAGCGTTCGCTCGGGAGGAGTCATCACGTATTGGGGAACCCCGCACGTCACCCGATCGGTCCGTGACGGCGGCGTCGTCGTGAAGGGAGCGCCGGGGAAGGCGGACCGGCCGCTGTCCGAGCTCGACCCCGGCCTGCCGGTCATTCCGCGGGTGCCGCCGGCCATCGTCACTCCTCGCTGAGCTGCTCGAAAAGCTCGCCGCCGGCCGCAAATCCGACCCAGCGCGTCCGGACGAGGAGCTTCAGCTCCTCGAGGAACCGCCGCTCGTCCATCTGCAACTCGGCCATCAGCGTCCGCGCGGGAGTGTGGCCGTCGCAGGCCTTGAGCAGCAGGTTCGCCACGAGAGTCGGCGGTGCGTAGCGCGCTTCGCGGACTTCCTCCTGCCGCAGATGCCGCGGGACGATGGCGTCGAGGTACGAGTCGTCGCGGCGGTCGACGACCAAGTCCGCGGCCAGCAGGCCGACCAGCACGGCCCGGACGTCGGACTCGTCGCGTTTCGAGCCATCGATGATCTGCCGGACCGTCCCCTTCCCGTTGACCAGCGAAAGGATCCGCCACTCCTTCGCCGTCAGCGAGATATCGTCGTGCGGCGGCTCGGCGGCGACGAAGAGCGGGGCGTCGTCCGGCGGCAGCAGGCTGGCCACGTGGGAGAGCTCGTCGATGCGGCGCAGTCCCTCGAGGATGAGGTTCTGCACGTTGTCCTCGACCGCTTTCTCCACCCGCGACGGCGTGCCGGCGAAGTACTCGAAACGACCCGTCTGGAACGTGATGGCCGAGTACACCGCCTCGGGTCCGACCACACCGTCGCAGACCGCGTGCACGATGGCCGTGCCGACGTAATGGATGACCGCCCGCGGGCGGCCGCCGTCATCGGTGATCAGCAGCACGCCGTCGCGGCCGCTGATGTGCAGGAACTGCAGCAGTTCCGGCACGGGCAGCGCCGACACGTCCCCTTCGAACGACTTCGTTCCGGACAGCGGCGCGAAGCCGATGGTGCTCATCACGGCGGGAACCGTAGCGAACGGAGATGTTCGTCGCGTGCGGCGGGTGTGAAAGCGCGGTGAAGAGGCGCGGTGCTTCACCCGCTCTTCACGTTCACCGCACCGCGGCTTCGACCGAGTACCGTAACGTCGGCCGGTCATGACCTGGGAAGAGCTGCTCGCGTCACGCCTCGACCGCCGCCGGCTGGCCGGCGCCGCCGCCGCCGCGGCGCTGCCGCTGACGCTGCGCGCGTCGGCACGGCGTCCGGCGCGCGTCCCGTTCACGCCCGTGCCCGCGTCGGGCGCGGACCGATTCACGGTCGCGAAAGAGCTCGACGCGCGGGTGTTGCTGCGCTGGCAGGACGATCTCGGCAACGGCGCCACGTTCGGGAACGATCCCGACTTCACGGCCTTCTTTCCCATCGACCTCCTCGACCGCGGCTTCGATCTCGCGCGGCCGCATGCCGGCTTCGCCCCGCGCAACGCGGCGAGTACCGAGGGACTGCTGGTCGTGAACCACGAACAGTTCGACCCGAGGTTCCTGCATGGACCCTCCTGGCGCGACCGCACGGCGGCGCAGATCGCGCGCGAGCACGGCGAGGTAGGCGTGAGCGTCACGCGCGTCGCACGCGCGAACGGCCGCTGGAGCGTCGTGCGCGATCGGCTCAACCGGCGTTGCGACGCCCGCACGCGCTTCCGCATGACCGGCCCGGCGGCGTCGATCGACGGCGGACCGGAAGCGGTGGGCACGCTCGCCAACTGCTCCGGCGGCGTCACGCCCTGGGGCACGGTGCTGAGCTGCGAGGAGAACTATCACGACTATCTCTCGCCCGGCTTCGGGTGGAGCGAGGAGATCTACGCGCGCCGCCACTACGGCTGGATCGTGGAGATCGATCCGTTCGATCCGGCAGCGACGCCGCGCAAGCACACGGCTCTCGGCCGCATGCGCCACGAGAACGTCGCCATCCGGGCGGCGAAGGACGGCACGGTGGCCGCGTACATGGGCGACGACAAAATCGATTCGTGCGTGTTCAAGTTCGTCGCCGCGCGGAAGCTGAGCCGCGACCGCGAGGCCAACCTGCGCCTTCTCGAAGCGGGGCGGCTCTACGCGGCCGACTTCGCGAACGGCCGCTGGCTGGAGATCGCGCAGACGCCCGAGGCGCTGGCGGACGCGCGCGCGGCCGCGCTGGCCGTGAAGGCGACGCCGGTCGACCGGCCCGAGGACCTGGAGATCGACCCGATCGACGGCAGCGTCTTCATTGCCATGACCAACAACGCCACGCATGGCAACTTTCACGGCCACATCGTGCGGCTCGCGGAGTCGAACGACGACGTCGCGTCCACGACGTTCGACTGGAGCATCTTCGCCACCGGCGGCCCGCAAAGCGGCTTCTCGTCCCCAGACAACCTCCTCTTCGACGACCGGGGCAATCTCTGGATGTGCACGGACGTCTCGGACACTTCCGTCGGGCGCGGGATCTACTCGTTCCTCGGCAACAACTCCATGTTCTTCTTCCCGCGCGGCGGATCGGGGGCGCTGCACCGGTTCGCCACGGGTCCCGTTGAATGCGAGCTGACCGGTCCCGCGTTCACCCCCGACGGTTCGACGCTGTTCCTGTCGGTCCAGCATCCCGGCGGCGATTCCGCGGAGCTGGAGACGAAGGGGCCGTCCAGTCACTGGCCCGACGGCGGCAGCGCCATGCCGCGCGGCGCGGTGATGGCCATCACGGGGTTCTGACGCGCGCGAACGCGCTCGGCGGGCAGCCGGTGAGCCGCGTGAAGGCCGTGCTGAACGGGCCCGCCGACTGATAGCCGACCCGTTCCGCCACTTCCGCGCGACGTCGGGCGCACGCGCGTGGCCCCGCCTCTTCCCGCCGGATGTGCACGAGCGCGGGCAGCAGCCGCACGAGGAGCGGCTCGTTCGCCGGGTCGAAGCGGAAGTAGCCACCGAGCATGTGCATCGTCGCCGGCCCCGACCTCATGCCGTAACGCGTCTCGCGCGCGTGACTGAAGCCGGTCAGGGTGGAGCTGAGGCCGGGAGCGCTGGCCAGCGTGAAGCCCGGCATCCGCGGCAGCAGCACGAAGTCGCCCTCGCGAAGCCCGAGCGCGCCCCGTCGGGATCGAGGAAGCAGGAGCCCTCGAGCGTGAGGCAGAAGGCCGGGCCTCGTACCGCTCCTTGCGGATGCTCCACTTCCCCGCGCCGCTGATGATCTTCGAGAGCACCGTCTGCGGGCGGAGGAGGGAGATGACATGGACGCAACGTAGGGCCACGCCGGTCGACGCTCGATAGCGCGGCGTCTGGAAAACATTCACAATCGTCCGGGCTCACTCCTTGTCTGGCGCGCCCATCCACCGGAAGAGCAGCGTCGCCGCCAGCGCGCCGAGGAGTTGCGCCGCGATGAAGCCGGGGACGCCGGACGGCTCGATTCCCGAGAAGGTGTCGGTGAGGCCGCGCGCGAGGGTGACCGCGGGGTTCGCGAAGCTCGTGCTCGACGTGAACCAGTAGGCGGCGGTGATGTACGCCGCCACCGTGAGCGGCACGACCGCCGCGCGCTTGCCGGTGCCATGGACCACCACCAGCAGGCCGAACGTCGCCAGGAGCTCGCTGAAGAGCTGCGCCGCGCCGGCGCGGCTGTGCCGCGAGAGGACGACCAGCGGCAGCTCGAACATGAAGTGCGCGGCCATCACGCCGAGGATCGCCCCGGCGGTCTGCGCGAAGACATAGCCCGGGACGCGGCGCCAGGGGAAGCCTCCCTCGAGGGCGGCGGCCAGCGAGACCGCGGGGTTGAAATGCGCGCCGGAGATCGGCCCGAACGTGAAGATCAGCGTCACCAGGACCGCACCCGTGGCGATGCTGTTCGCGAGCAGCGCCAGGGCCATGTTCCCGCCCGACAACCGCTCGCCCATGATGCCCGACCCGACCACGGCCGCGACGAGCAGCCCCGTGCCGATGCCTTCGCCGGCGATCGCACGCATGACGCCGGATCTTTGCATGAGCCGCGGCATCCCTACTCCGCGTACTGGCGCTTCGCCGGTACGCTCACCGTGCGCCACTGGCCGTTCTCGAGGATCGCCGCGGTCAGTGAGCCGCCGTAGACGCAGCCGGTGTCGAGGCCGAGGGCGCGGCGGTCGAAGCGCGGCTCGCGGAGCGGCGTGTGGCCGTAGACCACGAACCGGTCGCCGCGCCATTTCTCCGCCCACAGCACGTCCTCCTTTTTCTTCT
Organism: Thermoanaerobaculia bacterium; assembly: GCA_035627015.1. Taxonomy (GTDB): domain Bacteria; phylum Acidobacteriota; class Thermoanaerobaculia; order Gp7-AA8; family Gp7-AA8; genus QHVT01. The sequence goes on from DASPMO010000058.1 coordinate 17,551, forward strand.
TCTCCTTCGGGACCGGCTTCCAGGCGCCGTCCTTGCGGCGGATCCAGCGGAGGTGATGCACGAGATCCTGTTCGCGCTCGACCTCTTCCGGCGTGACGCGCATGCCGGGCAGAAAGCCGCCGTGCACGGCGGCCACGCCGGCGTCGGGGAAGTCGATCACCAGCGGCCAGGAGTCGATGTAGCGCAGCAGGTCGCCGCGCAGGAGGACGTCGCGCGTGTCGCTCGCGAAGAAGCGGAAGAGGGGATGGGCCCGCTCCAGCAGCTTGATCTCGTTGTTCCCCTTGACTGCCAGATACCCGCGCTCGCGCCACAGGTCGAGACAGCGCGCGGACGCCGGTCCCTTGCGCACCATGTCGCCGACCGCGACGACCGTGTCGTCCGGCCGAGGCTCGACGAGGGTCAGCAGCGCGGCCAGCTCTTCGTGGCAGCCGTGCACGTCGCCGACGGCGATGAGACGTGCCGGGGTGCGGACGGACCGGAAGAGCGTCATCGCGCGCGCCACGCACGCCAGTAATTCCTCATCCGCGCCAACCAGGCCTCGGGGGATTCCGCGTAGACGCGGCGGCCGAGCTCCTCGGCCTGCTGCTCGAGCTCGCGCTGCCGCGCGTCGATCGCGGCGAGCAATTTCTCCCCGAGCTCCTCCGACGCGGCGATCTCGTGCAGCACGTGGAGGTCGTGATGATCGCCGAGCGCGTGCGAGAGCTCCTCGAGCACGCCCGCGTACGCCTTCATCATCGGCGGCCACACCGCGCGCAGTAGTTGTACGTGGTACCAGTGCTCCTTCACGCGCTTGCGCCACTCGTGCAGCGCCTCGGCGTCCCGTGCGCGCAGCGCGGCCCGCATCTCCTTCCGTCCGCCGGCGTACGTGCGCAGCAGCCCGTCCGCGATCGCGCCGAACGACCGGCCCAGCTCCGGCCAGGCGGCCAGCCGCGTCATCGCCGCGTCGAACTGCGCGGTCACGTTGGCCACGCGCCCCTGCAGGTCCGTTGCATCGACCGCGTCGCGCTGCGCCTCGAGCGTGCGCCGTGCCTTCTTCAGGGTCCCCGCGGGGATCCGCGCGTGCGCGGCGAGCTTCTCCAGCGACTCGAGCACCGCCTCGGCATCGCGCGCGCCGGCCAAGTCGCGGCCGGCATCGCGGAACCAGGCATTCTCGATCGCGAAGCTGTCGCCGAGCGGCTTGCGCACCAGGCGCACCAGCGCGCGCGTCTCCTTGAAACGCTTCCGCGCCTCGTGCACACGCTTGCCCACGGGCAGCTTCTCATCCGTCAGCTGGCCGCGCGCGCGGGCGATCTGCTCGTTCATCACCCGCAACACCCCCGCGTGTGCGGTCTCCTCGTGCTCGAATGCGTAAGCCATGAGGACAAGCCTAGCGGAGTGCGCGTAAAGCTCGTGTAAAGAAAGCTTTGGGCGCCCTCCGGCGCTCTTAGAATCGCGGGTCGTGGGAGTTCCGAAGCCCGTATTGCTCAACCGCGAGTTCAGCCGGCTCGACTACAACCGCCGCGTGCTGGCGAAGGCGGAAGACCCCGCCGTGCCGCTGCTCGAGCGGCTGCGATTCCTTTCCTTCTGCTCGCGCAATCTCGACGAGTTCTTCATGGTCCGCGTCGGCGCGACGCGCGATCTCCTCGACGCCGGCATCGCCGAGCGAACCGCCGACGGGCTTCTCCCCGCCGAGCAGATGGCAGCCATGCGGCAGCGCTCGCGCGAGCTGCTCGACGACATGTACCGCTGCCTCGGCACGCAGCTCCTTCCCGAGCTCGAAGCGCACGGCGTGATGCTGCAGAGCTACCGCGACACCTCGCCCGCGGAGCAGGCGAAGATGACGGCCGAGTTCCGCCAGCGCATCGCGCCGGTGCTCACGCCGCTGGCCATCGATCCCGGGCATCCCTTTCCGTTCGTGGCGAACCTCAGCCTGAACATCGCTGCCATCGTGCAGTCCGGCCGCGGCACCGAGCATGTCGTGCTCGTCAAGCTGCCGGCGCTCCTGCCGCGCTTCATCACCCTCACCGACCGCCGCTTCGTCCCCATCGGCTCCGTGGTCATCGCCCACCTCGCCGAGTTCTTCCCGGCGCTCACGGTCCGCCACGCGGTGCTGTTCCGCATCATCCGCAACTCCGAGCTGAGCCTCGACCGCGATGAGATCGAGGACCTGCGCGACTCCGTCGAGGCCGAGCTGCGCCGCCGCGAGCGCAAGCAGGTGGTCTGCCTGGAGATCCACGCCGGCGCGGGGGAGGAACTGCTGAACGTGATCGTCGACGGCACGCGCACGCGCGCCGAGGACGTCTACCGCGTCTCCGGATTCATCAAGATCAACGATCTGCACGACATCTGCGACCGCGTCGAAGAGCCGTCGCTGCGCTATCCGGAGTTCAATCCGCGGCTGCCCCAGCGGCTGGCCACGACGGCGGACATCTTCTCCCTCGTGCGCGAGCGCGACGTGCTGCTGCACCGTCCGTACGATTCGGTCACGGCGGTCATCGAGCTGCTGCATGCCGCCGCGAACGATCCCGACGTCGTGGCCATCAAGCAGACGCTCTATCAGACCGACGAAGACTCGCCGGTCATCGACAAGCTCGTCCTGGCCGCGCAGAACGGGAAGCAGGTCACGGTCGTGATCGAGCTGCAGGCGCGGTTCCAGGAGAAGCGGAACATCGCCCTGGCCGCGCGGCTGCACGAGGCGGGCGCGCAGGTGGTCTACGGTCTGGTCGGACTGCAGGCGCATGCGAAGCTGTGCGTGGTCGTGCGCGCCGAGGCCGGCGCGCTGCGGCACTACGTCCACCTGTCGACCGGCAACTACAACGTCGACACGGCGCGCGTCTACACCGACGTCGACCTGCTGACGGCAGACGAGCAGTTCGGCCGCGACGCCTCGCAGCTGATCAACGTCCTGACCGGCTTTTCGGCCAACAGCCTGAACCAGATCCTCGAGCGGCAGGGGAAGCGGCCGCAGTGGAAGCAGTTCGTCGTGGCGCCGTTCGATTATCAGCGCGTGCTGATCGGCAAGATCGAGCGCGAGACGAAGAACGCGAAGGAGAAGAAGCCCGCCGGCATCACCGCCAAGTTGAACGCGCTGGTCGATCCGGTCGTCATCGAGGCGCTCTACGCCGCCGCGGACGCCGGAGTGAAGATCGACCTCATCGTGCGCGGCATCTGCTGTCTCGTGCCGCGTGAGAACATCCGGGTGATCTCGGTCGTGGGGCGTTTTCTCGAGCACTCCCGCATCGTCCGCTTCGAGAACGGCGGCGACCCGGAGGTGTGGCTCTCCAGCGGCGACTGGATGCCGCGCAACTTCCAGCGCCGGGTGGAGATCCTCTTTCCGCTGCTCGACCCCGCCGTGCGGGACGGAGTCTCCGCGGTGCTCGACCTCGGCTTGGCCGACGCCGCCTCGTCCTGGCTGCTGCAGCCCGACGGCACGTGGGTGGCGCGCCGAGGCGGCCTCTCCAGCCAGGACCGGTTCATCGAGATGGCTCGTGCCGAGGCCGTGGCGCTCGGACCGTACGATGCCGCCATCGAGCAGGCGCCGAAGATCCGGCGCAAGAAGGCGCGGCGACGGTAGGCAGACTGCACTGGCTTCGCCAACGGAAACACAGCGGACCGCCGGCGTCCTCGCCGGCTGTCTTGTGCGGGCGGCTCGCCCGCACAGTGGCGGCGGGACGCCGCCACAGACAGCCGGCGGGACGCCGGCGGTCCGTTGCCGAAGAGGTCAGACGGTCGACGATGTGGGCGCCGTGATCGCCGCGGTCATGGTGGCCACGTCGTTGTAGTGCAGGGCGAGCAGGTAGCCGCCGAGGAAGAGCAGCAACACCTTCACCTCCGCGGGGAGTGCGCCGTCCGCCTGAATCGTGCGCGCGCTGCGCGAGGCGCCGAGAAAGCGGACCACGGCCGTGCCGGCGTCGTCTTCCCAGACGAACTCGCCGCTGAAGAGCGATGCAGAGCGCCAGCGGAACGCGCGGCCGTCGACGACGGTGTCGCATCCGCCGCCCAACCGCATCCGACCCTCGGCCACGGTGTCTTCGCCGCGGCGGATGGTGATCACGGGACCCATCATGCCGGTGCGGCGCAGCGTCCACTCGCCGCCGCCGGCGGTCACGCGCGCGTCGGTACTGAGCGGGCGCTCGAACATCAGGCGTCCCTGCTCGGCGTTGTCGCGCAGCAGGACGTACTCCTGGCCGAGGAGTTTCGGCTTGATCCAAAGATACGTTTCAGTCATGCCCTTCAACGTTGGCCCGCCGCGGCGCCGAGGTTCGAAGAGCGCGTGAATTCGCCGTAATTTCTACTTCTTCCGCTTCACCTTCCGCCGCGCCGCGGCGGGGCGGCGCATGCTCTCCTCGTACGGCCCGATCTTCTCCGCCTCGGCACGGGCGATCTCGATGAAGCGCTGCTGGCTGCGCAGCGGCCGCGGGCCGGGGCGGCGGCGGCGATAGGTGCCGTCCGGGTGCAGCTTCCAGGCTTTCGTGTCGTCGGCCAGCAGGACGCCGAAGATCTGGCGCTCGATGCGGTCGCGCGCGGCGGGGGAGAGAATCGGCCACGTCACCTCGATGCGGCGGAAGAAGTTCCGCGGCATCCAGTCGCCGCTGGTCACCCACACCTCGGGATCGCCCGCGTTGCCGAACAGCATGATGCGCGAGTGCTCCAGGAAGCGGTCGATGATCGAGATCACGCGGATGTTCTCGCGCGGCACCAGGCAGCAGATCCCCCGCACGATCAGGTCGATCTTCACCCCCGCCTCGGCCGCGCCATACAGCGCGGCGATGACCTTCGGCTCCACCAGCGCGTTCATCTTGGCCACGATCCGGGCCGGCTTGCCGTCGCGTGCATTCTGCGTCTCCCGCGCGATCATCCGCAGCACCCACGGGTGATAGTCCGTTGGGGCGATGACGAACTGCTTCCATTGCAGCTCCGCCCGGTTGCCGCTGTCGCCCTCGAACAGCTCGTGCGCCGTGGAGGCGGAGAAGCCGGTCAACAGATTGATCAGCTGCACCGCGTCCGCGCCGAAGTCGGGATGCGTGGTGAGCAGGTCGAGATCGGTGTACAGCCGCGCCGTCTTCGCGTTGTAGTTGCCGGTCGACAGGTGCAGGTAGGAGCGGAGCTCGCCCCCCTCCCGGCGGACGATCAAGCAGACCTTGCAGTGCGTCTTGGTCCCCATCAGGCCGTAGACCACCTGCACGCCCGCCTGCTCGAGCTGCCGCGCCCAGGCGATGTTGCGCTCCTCGTCGAAGCGCGCCTGCACCTCGATGATGGCCGTGACCTGCTTGCCCCGCTCCGCCGCGCGGGTCAGCGCCTCCACGATGACCGAGTGCGGCTCGGTGCGGTAGAGCGTCTGCTTGATGGCCAGTACGTCCGGATCGTCGGCCGCGCTCTGCATCAGCTCCACCACCGCCGCGTACGAGTCGTACGGCCGGTGCAGCACGACGTCGCCGGCGCGGAGGATGGAGAAGATGTCGTCGCCGCTGGCCAGCTCCGGCGGCGTGCGCGGATCGAACGGCTCGTCGACCAGCGACGGCTTGCCGATGCGGCCGGGAATCTCCATCAGGTCGCCGAGCTTCGGCAGCGACGGCAGCGGGAAGACGTCTTCGCGCGTCAGCTCGAGCGCCTCGAGCAGCATCGACAGCAGGTGCTCGCTCGGGTCGTGGGCGATCTCGATCCAGACCACCTCTCTCCGGTCGCGCCGCCGCACCGCCGTCTCCATCGACTGCAGCAGGTCTTCGACCTCGTCCTCGCGGATCATGATGTCGGCGTTCCGGATGACGCGAAAGGGGATCACTTCCTTCACGTCCAGCCCGGGGAAAAAATGTGCGGCGTGGGCGCAGATCAGCTCTTCGATCGGCAGGAAGCGCTGCGTGGTCTCGGGGATGTCGATGAAGCGCGGCAGCACGCGCGGGACTTTGATGAACGCCGTGTGCAGCTCCTCCGTGCCGCTGCCGAGGAGGACCGCGACGTTGATCGCGCCGCTGGAGAGGAAAGGGAACGGATGTCCCGGATCGACCGCCAGCGGCGTGAGCACCGGTGCGACGCGGCGCTCGAACTCCTCCGCCAGCAGCGCGCGCTGTTTCGCAGTCAGGGAGGACTCGCGCTCGATGCGGATGCCGGCCGCGCGCAGCTCGCCGGTCAGTCCGGACTCGACGCGGTACATGTCGCGGAGGAGCCGTTTCACGCGCTCGCGCACCACCTTGAGCTGCTGCCGGGGCGTCAGCCCGTCCGCCGATTTCTCGCGCACGCCGCCCGCGATCAACTGCCGCACCGTGCCGACGCGCACCATCAGGAACTCGTCGAGGTTCGTGGCGGCGATGCTGAGGAACTTCACCCGCTCCAGCAGCGGCACGGCCGGATCCTCGGCTTCGGCCAATACACGGCGGTTGAACTCGAGCCAGCTCAGCTCGCGGTTCAGCAAAGGGATGGACAGTTCCGCCACGGCGAACGAAGAATAGCGGAGGCGCGGCCCGCACGATGCGCCCGGGCGCGAATTCACCGCGGCTTCACCCGGCATCGACCCGGCGCTCATGCCCGTTTGCCATGCTCCCGCGCATGACAGACACCGCTTCGATTCTCCAGCACCGCGGAACGTTCGAGACCCTCGCCGGGGGGCGCGTGAAGGGCGTCATGGTGCGGGCGCACATGGACTGGGTCCGGCAGTACCACGGAGAAGAGGCGCTCGGGCGTGTGCTGCGCGGCCTGCCGCCGCCGATCTGGCACGAGCTCGACACCGCCGTGGCCACCACCTGGTGCTCGTTCGACTCGCTGATCGCCTTCGACGCCGCCCTGCAGGAGAGGTTCGGCCGGGGACGCAATCTGATGATCGAGCTGGGGCGCTACTCCGCGTTCCGGAACCTCTCCGTCACCTACCGCTTCTTCCGTCGCAGCGGAGTGCACGACTTCTTCCGCCGCTCCTCGGTGCTCCACTCGCAGTTCCAGGACTTCGGCCGCGTGGAGTACCAGCGCCTCGGCACGGCGAGCTGCGAGCTGCGCCACGTCGCCGCGCGCTGTTTCAGCCCGCTGTACTGCGCCAGCGCGATCGGCTACTACCAGCAGGCCGCGGTCATGCACGGCGCCGCCAGCGTGACGATCGAAGAGGTGCTCTGCCAGTGTACCGGCGGCGAAGCGTGCGTTTTCCTCGTGCAGTGGGAGTGAGCACGTGTTTCTTTACACGCTCTCCACATCCGCAAACACCGTTCGAATCAGATGATGCACGCCATGGCCAAACGAGTCCGGCTTCTCTACAAATGGTCCGGGGGAGAGCTGGGGCGGGTGGGAGCGGTTCCCGAGGCGCGTCTGCGGGCGTGGGAGTACGACGTGGCGTCCGCCGACGAGGTCCGCGCCGACATCGACGGCATGCCCGACACCGTTCGTCTCTGGCGGACGCGGCGGCCCGACCTCGCGCCGCCCGAATTATGGGTCGGCGACGTCGAGCTGGTGCTCGAGCCCTAGGTCTGGAAGCGATAATCGCCTTCTCATGCCGCGCACGCGCATCGCCGCGATCGACGTCGGGACGAACTCGATCCACATGATCGTGGTCGAGCAGCACCGGCATGGCTGCCGGGTCATCGACAAAGAAAAAGACATGGTCCAGCTTGGCCGCGGCAGCCTCGAGGGGAGGCTGCTCACGGACGACGCCATGGAGCGCGGCATCGACGCGTTGCGCCGCATGGCCGGCATCGCCCGGCGCTGGAACGTGCAGGAGATCGCCGCGGTGGCCACGAGCGCCATCCGTGAGGCGCCGAACGGCCGCCGTTTCATCGCCCTTGCCCAGCGCGCGGCCGGCATCCGGATCCGCGTCATCTCCGGCGAGGAAGAAGCGGACTACATTTACCGCGCGGTCCGGAACGCCATCGACTTCCACGGCGGCACGGCGCTGGTGATCGACATCGGCGGCGGCAGCGTCGAGTTCATCGCGGCGACGGCGGACGAGGTCTTCTTCACTGGCAGCGAGCCCCTCGGCGCGTTGCGGCTCGCGCAGATGTTCGAGCTCGACCGCGCCGCCACCGCGGCCATGGTCGAGGAGTGCCGCGCGCACGTCCGCAAGCGGCTCAAGGCTTCTCTGGCACGCGTGGCCACCCTCGGCTTCGACTTCGCGGTCGGCACGTCGGGGACGATCGTCACCCTGGCCTCGCTCGCGGCGGCCGGCGACACGATGGCCTCGGGACTGAAGTGGCTCTCGCGCAAGCGGCTGCGAGAGCTGATCGCCCAGCTGGCGCCGATGAGCGTGCCCGACCGCGCGCAGGCATTCTCGATCGACGAGCGCCGCGCGGAGACGCTCCTCGCCGGCGCCGTCGTGCTCGACGAAATCATGCGCCGCCTGGAGATGCCGCAGTTGCGCGCCTGCGACGCCGCCCTGCGGGAAGGAATCGTCGAGGTGGTGCTGGGCAGGCTGGCGGAGAAGGAGGAGAAAGCGACCGGCGGCAGCGTGCGCCGCTCGTCGGTGCTCGCCCTCATGGAGCGCAGCGACGTCGAGCGCGCGCACGCGGTGCATGTGGCCCGGCTGGCGCTGCGGATCTTCGACCAGACCCAGGAACTGCACCGCTTCCGCATGGGCGAGCGCGAGCTGCTCGAATACGCGGCGCTGCTGCACGAGGTCGGGATGCACGTCGCCTATCAGGATCACCACAAGCACTCGTACTACCTGATCAGCCACGCCGGCCTGCGCGGCTTCACCGGCGATCAGGTGGCCGTGGTCGCCAACGTGGCGCGCTACTTCCGCAAGAATCCTCCCGACGAGAAGCACGAGAACTTCGCGCAGCTCTCGCCGTCGCAGCAGGAGGTGGTGCGGAGGCTCGCCGCGATCCTGCGCATCGCCGACGGCCTCGATCGCGGACGCCGCCGCACGGTGCGCGACGTTGCGCTCCACGTCGACGATCGCTCGGTCAAATTCCACGTCCGACTCCGCGGCGATGCCCACGTCGACATCGCCTCGGCCACGAAACGCGCCCGCTATTTCGGAAAGGTGTTCGAAAAACATGTCGAAATCGAATGCAGCACCAACTGACTCCGACCGCACCATCATCCTGCTCCGCCACGGCATCGCCGAGGAGCGATCCGCCGACGGCAAAGACGAGACGCGCAGGCTCACCACGGAAGGGCGCGCGCGCATGCGCGAGGCCGCGCGCGGCCTGGCCGAGCTGTTCCCGAAGGTCGACACGATCTACACCAGCCCTCTCCTGCGTGCCGTCGAGACGGCGCAGGCGGTGGCGAAGGCGTACGGCACGAAGGCGAACATCAACACCACCGACGTCCTGGCGCCCGGCTCCGATGCGAAAGCGTTCCGCGCGCTGCTGGACGAGACTCCGCACCGCCGCGCCATCTACGTCGGCCATGAGCCGACCCTCACCAGCTTCTTCCTCGCCCTCCTCGGCATCCGAAACCCGAAGGGGGCGATCGAGCTGAAGAAGGGCGGCGGCTACGTCGTCCCGATCGCCGCGGACGGCGCCGCCTCGCTGGAGCTCGTGCTCTCACCGCGCGTGCTCCGGCGGCTCGGGAAGCGTTGACGCCTGCTTATAATCGTCTCCCCATGACACTCTCCGCGAATGCACAGGCGGTCCGCGCCGCGGCCGCCGGACGCACGTATGGCCTCATGTACCTCGCCTTCGCCACGCTCGCCTACACCGACGAGTCGGCGAAGGAGATCCACCAGGTCGTCGCCGATCTCCAGGGCGACATCGCCGCGCTCGAGCCGCCGCCGCTGCCCGGTGTCACCGGCGCGTGGGGGACGTGGTCGCTCGACTGGGGTCCGGCGCTTTTCAACATCGACGAGAACCTGATGTACGTCGCCTCGTTCCGCGAGACGGGGAGCGAAGATCCGGTGCTCACGGTGCTGTCGATCCGCGGGACCGATACCACGGCCAGCTTCGGCGAGGTGCTCGGGGAGGTCTTCGAGGACGTGCGCGACTGGACGCATGTGAAGTGGAGCCGCGCGTCCGGCGACGGATCGTTCGATTGCCTGCCGGACCTCGACCCGTTCGACTCCTCGGTGCCGAAGATCGCCACCGGCACGTGCGAGGGGCTGCAGCGCCTGCGGAAGATGTCGCCCGTCGCTCCCGGCATCGGCTCGGGGACGGCGCAGGCGTACCTGCAGTCGCTGCTGGCGAAGGACCCGGCGCTGCCGATCGTGGTCACGGGCCACAGCCTCGGCGGCTGCCAGGCCACCGTGATGGCCATGTACCTGGCGGACGTGCTGCCGGCCGGCACGCGCATCCTGCCGAATCCGTTCGCGCCGCCGACCGCGGGCAACGCCGCGTTCGCGAAGATGTACGACGCACGGTTCCCGCAGGGGAACGTCTGGTGGAACACGCTCGACCTGGTGCCGAACGCGTTCGCGAAGGGCGACGCCGCTACGCCCGGCAACCTGCGCTTCGCCGAGGGGCTGTGGCAGGACCATGGCGGCGCGGGCAACACCGCCTTCGCCGACACGATCAAAGTGCTGATCGGCACGCTGCCGGAGTACCAGCAGCCGACCGCCGGCGAGGCCCGCCTGACCGGCCAGGCCGCGACGACCGCGTTCCTCGACTCGTGATTCGGGACGCCCGGTGCGAAGCCCCCCGACCCATGGATCGCCCAGCTCGAGTGGCAGCACTTTCCGCCGTGCTATTACCTGATGATGCAGAAGCAGATGCCGGAGCTGGCGGCGTATCCGTTCCCGGGGAAACTGCCGTAGGGGGGGGACCGCCGGCGTCCTCGCCGGCTGTCTGTGGCGGCGTCCCGCCGCCACTCAACGGGGGCGCAGGCGGGACGCCTGCGGAGACAGCCGGCGGGGACGCCGGCGGTCCACTGGGGGTACGCTTCGTTGATGCGGATCGTGGTCGTTGGCGCGGGGGTGTCGGGGCTGACGTGCGGGGTGGTGCTCTCCGAGGCGGGGCACGAGGTGACGATCGTGGCGCGGGAGGTGGAGGCGACGACCTCGCACGCCGCGGCGGCGATCTGGTATCCGTACCATGCGGCGGGGGCGGAGCTGGAGGCGTGGGCGAACGAGACGCGGGAGGTGCTGGAGCGGCTCTGCTACGAGCCGGCGGCGGGGGTCTCGCCGATCGACTTTCACGTGGTGGGCGAGGGCGTCCTGCGCGTGCCGCTGATGGACGTCACCCGCTACGTTCCGTACCTGCGGGCGCGGTTCCGCGGCGAGCTCGTGCAGCGCGAGGTGGGCTCGTTCGACGAGCTGCGCGAGTACGACCGCATCGTCAACTGCGCCGGCTTCGGGGCGCGGGAGCTGTGCGGGGACGCGGCGCTCGAGCCGGGGTACGGCGTGGCGGTGGTCGTGGAGAGACCGCCCATCGACTTCGCGTACGCCGACCCGAACGATCCGCTGACCTACGTGATCCCGCGGACGGACGACTGCATCCTCGGCGGCTACGACGCGGCCGTCCCCCCGGATACGAGCGAGATCGCGAAGATCGTCGAGCGCTGCCGGCAGGCGGTTCCCGAGGTGAACGGAAACGTGCGGGAAGTGAAACACGGCATCCGCCCCGTGCGCGCGGCCGTCCGGCTCGAGCGCGAGGGGAACATCGTCCACAACTACGGCCACGGCGGCGCCGGCTTCACCCTCTCGTGGGGATGCGCGTCAGCGGTGCGTCAACTGATCGTGTAAATCCCGCCAGCGAGACCGAGCAGGGTGCCGGTCGCGAGCTCGAGCGGCGTGTGGTGCTTCAGGTACCAGCGCGACCAGGCCAGCGCGATCAGCACGCCGGCCATCACGAGCGCCGACCAGGGATACACCAGCCAGAGGATCACCGCGCAGAAGGTGCCGAACAGCAGGTGGAGCGAGGTCTTCTGCAAGCGGCTGAGTGCGAGGGCGATCAGCAGGATGCAGACGATGGCCAGCATCGAGCGCCGGAAGGTGGGGATGAGGAAGGCCGTGGCGGCGACAATTGGAATGGCAATCCAGTAGAGGCTGGAGCGCTGGTCGCGGCGGGAGACGTCGAAGTCGCTCCAGACGCCGCGGCGCACGTTCCAGAGCAGGACCGCGGAGATGGGGAGGGTGGTCGAGGCGGCGATGAGGAGCGTCCAGCGCCAGTTGCGGCTGGCGAGGGCCACCGTGAGAGGGGAGAGGACGAGGGGGTGCGCGGCGATGGAGATCAGCCGCGCGAGGCGCGGCGGCCACGGGGGCCGCCGCTCGATCATCAGCGCACGGCCTTCTTGATCGCGCCGGAGCGGATGCAGCGGGTGCAGACCTGCATCCGCTTGACGGCCGAACCGACCATCACGCGGACGCTCTGGAGATTCGGCAGCCAGCGGCGGCTGGAAACGTTGTGGGCATGGCTGACCCGGTTACCAAAAACCGGTGCCTTGCCGCAGACTTCACACATCTTTGCCATGGTTAGACTCCCTCGAAATACGAAAGGCGTGGATTGTAATCCCCGGTCCGGACTCGCGCAAGCGGATGAGCCGCAAACGTGCGAAATCGAACCACTTATCTAAATCTTGTAGAGTTGACACCAAAAATTAAACGTTGTAATTTCGCTCAACCTTTCTTACATCTTCCCCGGTGCCTGTGAGAAGTGAGTGAGATGGATGGGGTGAGCGGTGTTCTTCTCAAAGAGCAAAAATGTCGTCGGTCTCGATATCGGCTCTTCAGCGATCAAGCTCGTCGAGCTGAAGGAGAAGAAGGGCGGAGCGTACTCGCTCGTAAAGCTTGGTACCGAACGACTTTCCCCTGAAGCCATCGTCGATGGCTCCATCATGGACTCATCCATGGTGGTGGAGACGATCCAGCGGCTGAACACCGACCAGAGCGTCAAGAATTCCAATTACGCGACCTCCCTCTCCGGCCACTCGGTCATCATCAAGAAGATCACCCTGCCGGCCATGTCCCCCGAGGAGCTGGCCGAGTCGATCCAGTGGGAAGCCGAGCAGTACATCCCCTTTGACATCAACGACGTGAACCTCGACTACGTGCCGCTGACCAGCCCCGGGACGGGCGACAACATCGACGTGATCCTGGTCGCAGTGAAGAAGGAAAAGATCAACGACTATACGTCGGTGATCAGCCAGACCGGGAAGATGCCGGTGCTCGTCGACGTCGACGCCTTCGCGCTGCAGAACTGCTACGAGGTCAACTACGAGGTGGAGGACGGACGGGTGCTCGCGCTCGTGAACGTCGGCGCCTCGGTCACCAACGTCAATGTTCTGTCGGGCGGAACGTCAATGTTCTGGCGTGACATCACTTTCGGCGGCAACCAGTACACGGACGCCATCCAGCGCGAGCTGAGCCTCTCGTTCGAGCAGGCCGAGGAGCTCAAGCGGGGGAAGGCCGTCGCCGACTACACCATCCAGCAGGTCATCCCGATCCTCAACTCCGTCTCCGAGGATTTCGCGGGCGAGCTGCGCAAGACCCTCGACTTCTTCACCGCGACTTCGGGAGCCGAGCGCGTCGACGAGATCGTTCTCGCCGGCGGCGGCTCGGGTGTGCTCAACCTCGACGCCATCCTGCGCGACAAATTCGGAATCCCCGTATCCATCATGGATCCCTTCCGGAAGATCGCCGTCGATGAGAGCCAATTCAATCCCGAGGATCTGGCCGAGATCGCGCCCAGTATGGCCATCGCGGTCGGTCTGGCCATGAGGAAGTTGGGGGACGCTTGATCAAAATCAATCTGGTGCGGGAAGGGCGGGCGGTCCGCGGGGCGGGTGCTCCGGCGGCGATGGCAGTCGCCACGGCGGGACCAGGTTCGGCGAATCTCAACAACATCCTCGTCCTCGGCCTGCTGGTCCTGGCAGGCGTCGCCGCCGGCGGCTACTGGTTCATGACCAAGCAGCGGCTGGCCGAGCGCGTGGCGGAGAGGGACCAGAAGCAGAAGGAAGCCGACGCGCTCGAGCACATCATCAAAGAAGTCGAGGACTTCCAGAAGCGCAAGGACAGCCTCCAGCAGCGCATCGACCTGATCAACCAGCTCAAGCAGAACCAGAAGGGACCCGTGCGGATCATGGATCAGATCAGCCGCGATCTCCCCGATTTGGTCTGGCTGGACCGTCTGGAGATCGTGGGCGGGCAGATCAACATCACCGGGCGCGGGCTGAACCCGAACGCGATCGCGCTCTTCGTGCTGAACATCAAGAACGATCCGTATTTCGAGGAACCGCAGCTCGGGACCATGGCGCAGGTATCGACCGCGCCGGTGGTGTACTCGTTCGACATGAGCTTCGGGTTCTCGTATGCCCCGAAGACGCCGGGGGCTCCGGGCGGGACTGCCGCCCCGACCAGCACGGCCACGGCAACGACGACGCAGTAGCAGGAGAGGTTTTCGATGGCGCTGACTCTGGACGACAAACCGTGGTGGGTGGGGCTGCTCGTCGGTCTGGGCCTGGCTGTGGCCGTCCTGTGGCTGGTCGATACGTACGTGGTCAAGGACATCAAGGAAGAGATCGCGGCCACGGAGACGGCCATCGGCGATCTGGACACGAAGATCCGTCAGGGACGCGCCGCCGAGCAGAAGCTGCCGCAGTTCCGCGAGGAAGTGAAGCGCCTCGAGCTGGAGCTCGAGAAGCTGCGCCGCATCCTCCCCTCGACCCGCAACACCGAGGAGATCATCCAGAAGATCAAGTCGCTCGTCGACCAGGGGGAGTTCACGCTGAACCGCCTCTCCTTCCCGCCGCTGGGCGAGGCGGGAGCGGGCGGCACCGAGGCGTACGTGGAGTGGCCGATCGCGGTGGCCGTGGACGGCCGCTACCACGACCTGGCCATCCTCTTCAATCGCCTCGGCAACTTCTCGCGCATCATGAATGTGGAGAACATCCGCATCAACGCGCGCACCGAGCAGGACAACAAGACCATCACCTCCGAGTTCACGGCCAAGACGTTCGTCTACGTCGAGCCGAAGGAAGAGGTCCCCGCGGCCGAGGGTGCAGCGGCACCGGGCGGTGCCGGCGGCGGTGAGGCGAAACCGGGCGGCAATGCCGCGACGCCGGTGGACGGGTAGGGGAGAAGCGATGAAGACACGCAATCTCGGCATCTCGCTTCTGATCGTGCTCGCGGCCGTGGCCAGCGTGGTGGCGCAGTCGCCGGCCACCGGCACCGCTCCCGCGGTCGGCGCGGCCACCGATACCTCGGTGCAGAAGACGCTCGAGGAGATCCTCGAGGAACCGACCACGACGGATACCTATCGCTACGATCCGCAGGGGCGCCGCGATCCGTTCCGGTCGCTCATCGGCCCCGCGCCGAAGCTCGATCCGGGTCAGCGTCCGGCCGGCGTGCCGGGCTTCCTCATCGACGAAATGAAGCTGCAGGGCATCTTCCAGACGCGCGCCGGCCTCACGGCGATGGTCAACGGTCCCGACAACAAGGGCTATACCATCAAGGTCGGCGACAAGGTCCTGGACGGAGAGGTGATTCGGATCACGACGACGTCCGTGGTGTTCCGGCAGCAGGTCAACGATCCGACTCGCATCGAACGGTTCCGCGAGGTCGTGAAGGATCTGTCGCCGTCGACCCCGAAGAGGTAAGGGATGGCGCGGCAGACCAGTGGGCGAGTGGAGGGCGAGATGGTGAAGGTGGGAAGTATGAGTAGAGCCAAGCGAATCCTGCTGATCGGCGGCGTGCTCCTGGTGAGCGCCGGCACGGCCGACGCCCGTATCTGGGGGCGCAAAGCGAAAGAGCCCGCTCCCCAGACGGCTGCCGTCCCGAGCCCGATCGCGCTCGGCGCCGTCGAAGTGGACGGCTCGCGCGTGATTCTGCGCACCACCGGCGCGCCGGCGTACACCTCGTACAGCCCGTCGCCCGGCGTCTTCGTCGTCGACCTCACCAGTACCAGCCGCGATGCCGCCGTCTCCATCCCGGCCACCCTCCCGCCCGCCGTCCTCTCCCTCTCCGCCGATGAAGTGGTGGAGATGGGGACGCGCCTCACGCGCGTCACGTTCCGCTTCGCCGAGTCGCTCTCGCCCGACGTCTCGGCGGGAGACAAGTCGGTGGTCGTCACCGTCCCGGCCCGCGCCATCTCCATCGAGACCGCCGCTTCCGGACCGCAGATCGAGATCCTCCCCGCCGTCGTGCCCTCCGCCACCACCGCCCCGGCCGTTCCCGAGCCGGAGCCTGTGGCCGAACCGGTCGCCGAGCCGGTGGTCGAAGAGCTTCCCGCCCCGGTCACCCCGGAGCCGGCCGTCGAAGCAGTCTCCCTTCCCCGCGCGCGCTCCGTGAGGTCCATCGGCGCGCGCTCGAATGAGGGACAGGTGGAAGTGAACATCGCCGCCGACGGCGAGTTGAAGTACAAGGCCTTCCGGCTCGAGAACCCGTCGCGCCTCGTGATCGATCTCGAGGGCGTGAAGAGCAGCGTGGCCAGGAACAACGTCACGGTCGCGGACGACGTGGTCAAGCGCGTCCGCGTGGCGCAGTTCCAGCCGACCGTCGCGCGCGTAGTCGTCGACCTCGCCCAGAAGAGCGAATACGAGATCCACCCGGCGGGCGACTCCCTCCGCATCACATTCCCCGAACGCAGGGCGGGCTTCAGCCCGCCCATGGACGGGCTGAAGCCCGTCCTACGTCCGGAGCCGGAGCCCGCCCCGGCCCCCGCTCCCGTAAAGACTGCCGCGGCGAAGCCGATCCCCATTGTCCCCGCGGAAGACGTCCCCCCCTCCGTCCCCACGATCGCCGAGAACGCCTCCACGTGGAAGATGCCGGAGCCGGAGCCGAAGCCGCAGCGCACCGCGCAGGCCTCGGCAGGTGCGCGCAAAGTCATCAACGCGCCGGTCGACCAGGAGCCGCCGATCGTGCAGCGTCCCGAGGACGTCTTCGGCGCGGCACCGTTGCCGCAGGTGCAGTCACCTCCCTCGCAGAACCTCGGCCCGCGCACGCTCAGCGGCGGTCCGCGCGTGTTCAACGGCGAGCCGCTCTCGCTGAACCTCAAGGACGCCGACATCAAGGACGTCATCCGGACGTTCGCCGAGCTGACGGGGCTGAACATCGCCGTCGATCCCGGCGTCACCGGCTCGGTGACGGTCGACTTCGTCGACGTGCCGTGGGACCAGGCCCTCGACCTGATCCTCCGCCAGAACAACCTCACGTACGTCGTCGAAGGCAACGTGATGCGCATCGGCACGATCGACCGCCTGGCGGCCGAGACGGCGGCCTCGCGCCGGCTGGCCGAGGAAGAGCGCCTCAACGTCCCGCTGACCACGCTCAGCTTCAAGCTCTCCTACGCGCGCGCGGTCGACGTGGCCGGCCTGCTGCGCGACATCGCCTCGCCGCGCGCGCGCATCATCGTCGACCAGCGCACCAACCAGCTCGTGATCAGCGAGGTGCCGCAGTACCTCACCACGATGCAGAACCTCATCGCCACGGTGGACATCCCGAACCGCCAGGTGATGATCGAGGCGCGCATCGTGGAGAGCTCGCAGTCGTTCCGGCAGGAGTGGGGCGTCGAATGGGACTTCGGCGGCGCGCTCGATCCGGCGGTCGGCACGGGCACGGGACTGGTGTTCCCGAACCGGGTCGGCTTCCGGGGCGGTCCGTTCAACTTCGGCGGCGCGGCCGCGCCGGTGCTGACGCTGAACTTCCTGGACGTGCTGGGGGTGTTCGACCTCGACGTCGCGCTGCGCGCGGCGGAGTCGGTCGGTTTCATCAAGGTCATCTCGGCGCCGCGCGTGACGACGCAGGACAACACTCCTGCCGAGATCCAGAGCGGTTTCCAGATCCCGTACCAGACGCGCATCAACTTCACGACCACGGTCAACTACCTCGACGCGACGCTGCGCCTCTCGGTGACGCCGCAGATCACCGAGGCCGGGACGGTGATCATGGAGATCTCGGTGCAGAAGAACGAGCCGGCGGAAGGTCTGGCCATCGAAGGCGCGGCCGGCACGCCGCTCACCACGCGTCAGGCGCGCACGCGCCTGATGGTGCGCGACGGCGGCACGGCGGTCATCGCCGGGATCTTCCAGACGCGCGACAATCGCAGGCAGTCGCGCATTCCGGTGCTGCATGCCTTGCCGGTCATTGGGGAGTTGTTCCGCTCGCACAACACGGCGACGGACCACGACGAGTTGCTCATCTTCATCACGCCGCGAATCGTGAGAGTGTGAGCCGAGGGGAGGGGCGTATGAACAGGATCATCGACAGAATCAGCAAAGTGGCCGCGCTCGCGCTGGCCGTGGCCGTTCTGGGCTGCAACGGCGAGCTGAACGAGGGCTCCGCTCCGGTCGCGCTCGTGGTGAGCACCACGCAGAACGTGCAGCTCATCGAGCTGAACCCGGACGTCGCGCAGTTCGACATCGACTGCCTCGAGAACATCGGCACGGTGACGCTGCGCGTGGTCAGCCGGGGCCGCACGGACCTGACCGGGACGGCCAACCAGGTGCGCGTCACGCGCTACCGCGTCTCCTATCAGCGCCGCGACGGCGGCCGGCTCGTGCCGGCTTCGTTCGTCCGTCCGATGGACACGCTGATCACGGTCGGGACCTTCTCGGGCCTGAGCGACTTCGTGGTCATCGAGCCGGATGCGGTCACGCAGGCGCCGTTCGCCGCCCTGCTCCCGCAGAACGGCGGACGCGACCCGGACACCGGACGCCCGATCATCGAAATGGATGTGATCATGGAGTTCTTCGGCGAGACGCTCGGCGGCGACAATGTGTACGACGCCACGCGCTTTCCGATCGACTTCTGCTACGACTGCGGAGGATGCGCCTAGGCATTCGCCCGCTCGCCTCGCGGCGGGCGGCGTCAGGCGCCGGATGGGGGTTGGGACATGACTGGATTCAGAGAGCGGAAAACGTGGATCGTCTTCATCGCGGTCCTTCTGCTGTTCGCAGCGTGCAAAGGGGAGACTCCGACCGCTCCGCCCACCGGCGGCGGGTCGCCTCCCGGCACCAACCCTCCGCCCACCGGCGTGAGCGTCACCCTGGCGGTGTCGAACGCCAGTCCGCTGGTCGACTCGACGGTGACCATCACCGCCACGGTGACCGAGAACGGCCAGCCCGTGCCCAACGGCACGGCGGTGGAGTTCGTGTCCAACGGCGGCTCGCTCGACGGTGACGACGAGACCACGATCAAGACCACGACCAATGGCGTGGCCACGGTCACGCTCACGTCCAGCGCCGCCACTCCGATCCGGGTCACGGCCACGGTGAACAACATCAGCCAGCAGACCACCGTGAACTTCGTGGCCCGGCCGATCACGCCGGTTCCTCCCAACACCTCACCGACCATCGTCTCGGTCTCTCCGACCACCGGACGTCCCACCGGCGGCGAGACCATCCGCATCACCGGCACGAATTTCCGCGGACCGGTGAAGGTCCTCTTCCGCCTCCCCAACCAGACCAATGCCGTCGAGGCCTCGGTCGTCAACGCCACCGAGACGACCATCGACGTGATCACGCCCGGCGTGAACCTCGGTGTGGGGCAGGAGCTGCAGGCCAGCGTCATCGTCATCACCCAGGCGGGCACGACCTCGGAGAATCGCGTCGAGCGCGCGAATGCGTTCACGTTCCGGGCGGAGCGCCTCACGCCGGTCCTCTTCTCCGTCACCCCGAACTCCGGCCCGGTTCTCGGCGGCACGCGCGTGACGCTGGTCGGTGAGGGATTCCAGGAGCCCGTGCAGGTCCTCTTCAACACCGCCGAGGCCAAGGTGCTCAACGTGACGTTCAAGGAGATCATCGTCGAGACGCCGCCGGCGCGCGAAACGCCGCCCACCGGCTCCGGTGCCATCACCGGCTCGGTCGGCGTGACGGTGCGCAATCTCAACTCCCAGACCACCAGCACCCTCGCGGCCGCCTTCAACTACAAGAACGCGATCGAGATCACCGGCGTCACGATCACCAGCCAGTCGCGCATGACCATCGACGGCAACGGCTTCGTCCCGCCCGTGATCGCCGTCGTCCGCACGAACGAGGGTGACATCGGCCTGGGTCTGATTCAGGTGACCGGGACCCGCATCATCGCCACCATCCCGACGATCGTCCCGACCGACTGCGACGCGGAGCTCGAAGGACCGATCGTCGTGACCAACATCGTGAATGGCGATCAGGCCGAAGGCCCGATTTACCGCTTCGCGATCCCTGTGCCCACGATCGTCAACATCGACCCGACCGTGGTCACCGTCGGCGTGAACTCGTCGGTCAACGTCACCGTCGCCAACCCCTTGCCCGGCGCGGCGCGATTCACGATCGGTGGGAGGACCTTCTTCCCCGGCACCCCGACTCTCAACAACGGTACGGCCACCTACAGCGTACCGATCCCGGTTAATCTCACGTTCCCGACGGAGGCGTGCGGAATCGGCGGCACGCGTCGCCTGCCGATCAATGTGGACGTCGTATACGACGTGCCCGGCACCGAGAACTGCGACGATACGGCCGTCGGAGCGCTGACGATCAATCCGGCCAGCAGCGCCTGCGAAGAGCCGCCGCCACCGAATGCGGCGATCACGCCGGCGACGGGAACCTGCGGAAACATGGGCAACGTCGTCGCCGTCGGCCCGGCGACCGGCACTTCGACCTTCACGATCACGAACACGGGCGGACAGCCGCTCATCATCAGCTCGGCTGCCGTGATCGGCTCCACGAATACCGATACCGTCACCGTTGCGCCGACTTCGGCGACGATCGCACCGCAGGGCAGCACGACGTTCACGGTCACGGCGAATCCCACGGCCGCTGGTCCTTTCAGCGGTACGATCCGCGTGAACAGCAACGATCCCGATACGCCTGCGTTGGATTACTGCTTCACCGGCAACGGCACCTAGTCGCTCTTTTCAGCGTATTCATCGAACCGCCCCGCACCCGCGGGGCGGTTCGCGTCTTGTGCAGGTAGAATTCAGGTCCGCGATGGCGCAAACCGCGACGAACCCCAAGATCGAAGAGCTGCGGTTCCGGTTGAAGACGGACCCGAAGAGCCGTCTCTTCTATCAGCTCGCCGAGGAGCTCCGTAAAGCGGGGCACACGGGCGAGGCGGAGCAGGTCCTGCGCAGCGGCCTGACGGTGTACCCGACCTATCTGGCCGCGTGGGTGAGCCTCGGGCGCGTCCTGCGCGAGCAGAAGAACGACGGCGCGGCCGTCGAGGCGCTGACCAAGGCCATGCAGCTCGACCCGGGCAACGTCGTCGCCGCCCGCCTCCTCGCCGACGCCTACCGCAACCTCGGCGAGAACGTCGAGGCGATCAAAAAGTACAAGCTCGTCCTGGCGCTCATGCCCGGCGACGAGGAGCTGAAGGCGACCATCGAGCAGCTCGACCGCGAGATCACCGGACCGCTCGGCGGACCGCCGGCGTCCCCGCCGGCTGTCTCGGGCGGCGTCCCGCCGCCCCCCCCGGAGAGTGGCGGCGAGGACGCCGCCACGACAGCCGCCGAGACGGCAGCGGTCCCCATGGCCGAAGAATCCCCCTTCGACCGCACCGCTCCTCCCTTCGACGAAGCCATCGAGACGGGCGACGTCGAGCCGATGCTCGTCGCGCACGACGACAGCCCCTTCGAGGAGCCCGCGACTCTCGCCGCCGCGATCGAGATCGAGCAGCCCATGGGCATGCACATCGACGTGGCGCCGCTGGCCGCCGAGGTGCCGGCGCCGGTGGTCGACGAGGCCGACGTCTTCGAGCCCGCCGTGGTGGAGCCACCGCCGCAGGTGGAAGACCTCACCAACACGCTGACCATGGCCGACCTCTACGCGCGCCAGGGACTGACCAACGACGCGCGCCACATCTACGAGAACATCCTGGCGCGCGATCCCGGCAACCTGGACGTGCGCGCGAAGCTCGACGCCCTCACGCCGCGCGTGAATCCGAAGATCGAGCGGCTCGAGCGCTGGCTCTCCAAGGTCTCGCGCCGCGAGGTGAGGGATGTTTAGAGAGGTGCTGAACGCGCTGCGCGACCGCATCGAAGGGGCGGTGGCGGCGAGCCTCATCGGCCTGGATGGCATCGCCATCGAGACCATCGGCGACGGCGCCGTCCCCCTCGACATCCTGGGCGCGGAGTTCGGCTCGTTCATCAAGTCGATCCGTCACGCCAATACGGAGCTGAACACGGGCGAGGTCCTGCAGTTCTCGCTCGTCACCGAGAAGTACATCACCTTCATGTCCGAGGTCACCCCCGAGTACTACATCCTGCTCGTCCTCCAGCCCGACGGCAATTACGGCCGCGCGCGCTTCGAGCTGTCCAGGGCGAAGTATTTGCTTCGCGACGAGTTGATCTGAGAGGTAGCGATTGAAACATTCAGAGATTCTGGAGCTCATCGACAAGGTCGCCGAGCATGGTATCCATTCGGTCGAGATCGAACAGGCAGGGACCAGGGTCAAGATCGAAGGCAAGTCCTCCACGCCGGCGCAGCACATCCACGTCGGCGAGATGAAGAGCGAGGGGGCGCCGCTGGCCGCGGCCTCCGTCGCCCCGCCGTCCGAGGCTGCCAGGAGCGAAGAGAAGGCGAAGAAGGCGGAAGAGAGCGACGCCGGCCTGCACATCATCACCTCGCCGATCGTCGGGACCTTCTACCGCGCCGCCAGCCCCGAGTCGCCTCCCTTCGTCAACGTCGGAGACCGGATCTCGAAAGGGAAGGTGCTCTGCATCGTCGAGGCGATGAAGCTGATGAACGAGATCGAATCGGACATCGACGGCGTGATTGCGAAGATCTACCCGCAGAACGGGCAACCGGTCGAGTACGGCGAGAACCTGTTCGCGGTCAAGGTATAGTCCGCGGCAATGTTCTCGAAGATCCTCATCGCCAACCGCGGCGAGATCGCCCTCCGGGTCATCGCCGCGTGCAAGGAAATGGGCCTCAAGACGGTGGCCGTCCACTCGGAGGCCGACCGCGACTCGCTGCACGTCCGCTACGCGGACGATGATGTCTGCATCGGCCCCGCGGCCTCGAAGCAGAGCTACCTGAGCATCTCCAGCATCATCGCCGCGGCCGAGATCTCCGGCGCGGACGCCATCCATCCCGGCTACGGCTTCCTCTCCGAGAACCCGCACTTTGCCGAGATCGTCGGGGAGTGCCGCCTGACGTTCATCGGCCCGCCGGCCGAGGCCATCCGCCTCATGGGCGACAAGGCCCGCGCGCGCGAGACGGCCAAGCGCGCCGGCGTGCCGATCATCCCCGGCAGCGAAGGGGCCATCCGCACGGTCGAGGAAGCGGCCGAGGTGGCCCGCTCCATCGGCTTCCCGGTGATCCTCAAGGCAGCCGCCGGCGGCGGCGGCCGCGGCATGCGCATCTGCTGGGAAGAGGGCGACCTGCAGACGCAGTTCGAGACCGCCCGCAACGAGGCCGAGCGCGCCTTCGGCGACTCGTCGGTCTATCTGGAGAAGTATCTCGAGCGCCCCCGCCACATCGAGATCCAGGTCTTCGGGGACATGCACGGCCGCATCGTGGCCCTCGGCGAGCGCGAATGCTCGATCCAGCGCCGCCACCAGAAGCTGATCGAGGAGTCGCCCTCGCCGGCGCTCACCGACGAGCTGCGCAAGCGGATGCAGGACGCGGCGGTGCGCCTCTGCCAGGCGGTGAACTACGTCAACGCCGGCACGATCGAGTTCCTCTTCCAGGACGGCGAGTTCTATTTCATGGAGATGAACACCCGCATCCAGGTCGAGCACCCCGTGACCGAGGAAGTGACCGGGATCGACCTGGTCAAGGAGCAGATCCGCGTCGCGGCGGGGGAGCATCTCTCGGTGCCGCAGGGCGACTTCCGCCTGCGCGGCCACGCCATCGAGTTCCGCGTGAATGCCGAGGACCCGGTCACGTTCGCCCCGAACCCCGGCAAGATCCGCGAGCTGCACCTCCCGGGAGGCCCGGGCGTGCGCGTCGACACGCACATCTACCGCGACTACCACGTTCCCCCACACTACGACTCCCTGCTGGCGAAGCTGATCGTGCGCGGCAAGGACCGCCTGGAGGCCATCAGCCGAGGCCGCCGCGCGCTGGAACAGTTCGTGGTCGAAGGGGTCAAGACGACCATTCCGCTCCACCGTGCCATCCTCAACAACGAGCAATTCGTCCGCGGGGATATCTCGACGCGGTTCATGGACCGGTTCTCGCTGTAGGCAGTTGCTGGTTGCTGGTTGCTGGTTCAAGGCGATCCCTGGCCAGCCGAACCTGCAGCGCATTGAACCAGCAACACAGCAACCAGCAACAGTTCTCCCGCCCAGGCGTGCTAACCTCGCTGCGCATCAGCATGAAAATCTACCTCGTGGGCTTCATGGGCTCAGGCAAGACGACCATCGGCCGCGAGCTGGCAGCGCGGATCGAGGCGCCGTTTTTCGATCTGGACGAGCTGATCGAGGCCGCCGAGCAGATGACGATCAAGGAGCTGTTCGCCCAGCGGGGTGAGCCGTACTTTCGGAAGCGCGAGCGCGACCTGCTCCGCTCGACCAAGCACCTCGACGCCGCGGTGATCGCCACCGGCGGCGGCACGTTCACCTTCGACGACAACATCCAGTTCATCCAGTCCGAGGGACTGTCGGTGTTCCTCTCCGCGCCGTACGCGCTGCTGCGCTCGCGCATCGGGCGCAAGGAGGACCGGCCGCTGTTCCGCGACGACATCTCCACGCACGAGCTGTACGCGAACCGCATCCGCTACTACCGCATGTCGGACATCACCATCGACGTCCGGGAAGAGGAGACACCGACGGAGATCGTGGAGCGCCTGGTGCTGGAGCTGCCGAAGAATGTGCTGGACGCGGCCCGCCGCTCGACGAGCGTGCGTACCTCGGGGAGGCGCGGATGAGGGCACTGGTGGTCAGCGACCTGCACGCGAACCTGGAGGCGCTGCGCGCGGTGATGGCCCGCGTGCGCCGGAAGAAGTACGAGGTGGTGCTCTGCCTCGGCGATTTCGTCGGCTACGGCGCGCAGCCGAATCACGTGCTGGATACGATGCGCACGCTGCGCGGCCGCAAGGTCTACATCCGCGGCAACCACGACCGCGTGGCGGCGGGCCTGGACGACGCGGAAGGGTTCAACAACGCGGCGAAGACGGCCGCGCTCTGGACGCGGGACCGCCTCAGCGCCCCGAACCGCCGCTTCCTCCGCGACCTCACGGTCGGCCCGGTGATCCACCAGGGAGTGATGCTCTGCCACGGCTCGCCGTACGACGAGGACGAGTATGTCTTCAACGTGCACCACGCGGCGCAGATCCTGGCCCTGTTCGAGGCGCCGTTCATCCTCTTCGGCCATACCCACCTGCCCGCGGTGTTCTCGATCGACCCGCACATGAACGTGCGCGGCTTCGCCGTCCGCGACGAGGCGACGGTGAAGCTGGAGCCGGGCCTGCGCTACCTGATCAACCCCGGCTCCGTCGGCCAGCCCCGCGACCGCAACCCCGCCGCCTCCTGCGTCATCCTCGACACCGACAAGCGGAGCGTGCAGTTCTTCCGCGTCGAGTACGACATCGCCAAGACCCAGTCGACGATCCTGAAGGCGGGACTGCCGCAGATTCTCGCGAGTAGGTTGCAGTTCGGGACGTGAGAGGACGGCGGTGCCAAGGTCGTGGCGTTCCTTCAGGAGCGCCGCGCCCACGCCGTCCCGCCAGCCGCTGGAGCTCCCGCTGCACGCATCGACGCCGCGAGCGACGCCGCTACCATTCATGCTCCCGCTGCCGCGATCGATGAAGGCGGTCATCGACCGTACCGCGTGCGACCGTAAGCGTACGATCCGGCGCATCACGATCGATGGAGCCCTCCATCGATTTTGTAATGTCGGCGTCCACGCTTGATGACACGCGATCATGGATCGTGGCACCGCCGAAGGCTCGATCGATGGAGGACTCCATCGATCACAGCATCGCGGGCGTGAGAATTGATGACGACTTCCCTCACATCGATGACGACCTCCATCGACATCGCCGACAAAGTCGTCAACAGTGACGTTTTTTTCGCGACGATCGATGAACGGTCTCATCGATCGCGGCTCCCGCGGCCGTACCATTACAGTCGCGCTTTCCAGAATCGATGGCACCCTCCATCGAGCGCAGGGTGCGGCTGGACGCGCGCGATGACGCTCCCCATCGATCGCAGCGATACGGACCGCACGACTGACGATGGGCTCATCAGCATCGACGACAGGCTCCACAACGTTGACCAAGATCTCCATCAACGTTGCGGCGCACTCATTGGAACACTCAATAGCGAAGAGTGTGAGGGAGCGGGCAAGGATGGCGGTGCGCGGGGGTTCGAAGCGCCCGCGCTAGTTGGCAACGTCGGACGAGAACTGCGCGAGCTGCGCGACGGTGGAAGGAACGGCCTGCGGCAGGTCCCAATTAGCGGATGTTGAGGTAGTGGCGGCTCACCGCGTTCGTGTCATCCATCATGTTGACGACGCGCATGAGTTCGTCCTTGTTGTGGGCCCCACGAAAAGGAAAAGCAACGCGAGCGGGGCGAGAAAGATCGCGAGAAACGAGGCGGCGGTGACGGCGAGAGGCGCGGCAAGGAGGAGAAGAAAGGCCGCGACTGATCGTCCATAACGCGACACAGTGATCGCGTCCAGCGCCTCGGCGGCGCTCGCGAATCGCTGCTCGGGCGATTTGGACGTCAATCGCTGAATCAGCGCGTCGAGCTCCGAGCGGGAAAAGGCTGAGACGGAGTTCCGGCCGGTCTACACTGCCGTAGTCGTTTAATTCCATTACAACTGGAGACCCCGGTGAGAAACATGTCTCGATTTCTTTATGGCATTGCTGTGTCTGCGTTGTTGGCTTTGACCCTTTTTCCCGTGATCCCGGCGCACGGCTTCACGCAATCAGGCGTCGGCATCGACTTCATCGGCAACGGCATTCCGATGGGTCATGAGTGGCTGACCCGTCTCGCGGCGCTGGAGATCCTGGGCGGCGATCCCATCGTCGCCCCCGACCCGAATGACCCGCGCAAGCTCTGGCCGGCGCAGGGGCTGGCGAAAGCCACCAGCCTCGTCGGCGCCCAGTCGGAGGTACACCGCATCAAGAGCACGCCGATCGGCAACGACACGCGCTACGAGTCCGTCTACCGCCCGATCTTCGACGCCATCATCGGCCAGCGCTGGGTCGACCTCGGCGGGTTCAACGTGACCAAGGCGATGGCCAGCACCTACAATTGCTACGCTGCCGTGGCGCAGGAGCCGGCCGACCTGCAGAACGATCACACGATGCGCCGTTTCGACGAGCGCGAGGGCTCCGGCGGCGTCAGCGCCGCCGCGAGCGCGCAGCAGCGCTTCATCGACTACTTCGTCACCGCGGCGACGGCGCCGGCCGGCATCATCACAGTGTGGGACGGCGGCGGCTACAGTGCGCAGGTCGACGTCGACCGCAACTACTTCCTCTTCGGTCGCGCCATCCACCTGTTGCAGGATTCGTTCAGCTCCGAGCACGCCGTGCGTATCGGCGACGACTGGTACAACCGTCTGCGGCAGGTCAAGAGCTACAACTGCGCCGCCGGCTCCGAACAGCACACGCACTCCAACACCGAGATCTTCGCCTACACGAGCGGCGACGTGATCTGGCAGCCGGGGACGCAGTTCACCACGGGCTGGTCCTCGTACAAGACGAGCTTCATGAAGCCGACCGCGCTGGCGGCCACCGAGGCGACGAAGGACCTGTGGGCGGCGTTCATCCGCGTCATGGCCCTGCCTCTCGCACAGCGCGACGCCGCCGCGCGCGCCGAGGCGGCCACGCTGGTGACGAACTGGCTGAGCTACGACCCGGCCGAGATGAGCAACTGGTACGCCGACCCGTCGCGCCGCGACTCGACTTACGTCCTCGGCACGGGCGACTCTCTCCCCGGCCAGACCGTCGCCGCGTGCATGCAGTCGATCGGTCACAACACGCCCGATCCGGACGTGCGCAACGCGCAGATCGAATCCGTGCGCCGCATCTGCGTTTACAACATCAAGCCGGTCACCGGCTACGCCGACCTGTCCGATCCGGAGCTCCGCATTCCGTTCAACTGGGGCTGGCAGAGCAGCATCTCGTGGCTCACGCCGCCGGCCGGGTGGGTGGTACCGAACGTGCCCGCCGACACCGGAACGCCCGTGCGCATCCGCAGCGTGGCCAACGGCCAATTCATGACCGCCCCGGCCGGCCTGACCAACGATGCAACGATCTACTGCCAGCCCGGGACTCCCGTCGACTTCACCCGCGTCGGCAGCGGCTCGAACGTCTACTTCCGCGCGCGCTACGCGCCGAGCCTCTTCTTCAGTTACAAGTTCACCTCCGGCGACGCGAAACTGTGGAAGGGCACTTCCGATTCGAACTACCGCCTCGACCCACAGACGCAGGGCTACGCGATCTACAACCCGCGGTGGAGCGACTACTTCTGGCTGAAGGGCCTGATTCCGCGCCTCGATTCAGACGGCAATCCATCGAACGCGAACGCGCGATGGTCCATTGAAGCGCAGCAATAAGAGAGTGGTTTCATGGGTGGCCGCGTGCGACGGCCACCCATTACGCGTTGCGTGGACGAAGGCGGACGCCGGCGGGCTGTAATGCATTACGGCAGAGCGCGCCAACGCCGGAGATGTGGACCACCCGCCGTAGGGCAACACGTAAGAAAATACTTGCGGAGGTGCGGGCCGGCGTGTATTATTCGCTCATTCCAAAATCGTCCCCTGGAGACCCCGGTGCAGTTACTTCAAGCTGTCACGGTAGTTACCTGGAAGTGCGTCGTTTCAAATGGACGCAGGCCTTGCAGTAGGCATCGCCGTGCAGTCCGAGCCCACAGCGCGCCCCTCAGAGGCGCCCCGCGCGGCCCCGCACTCGCGTAATCCCCCCATCTCTCAAACAAGTTGACGAGTGTAGTTTCCGGCGCCAGCTTTGCGTGCAGAGGTACCGCTGCGCGTACGGCGAGGGCCGGAGCCCATCCCAGGAAAGGAGAATCCCGATGAACTTCGAAAGACTCAGCAACGTCATTCTGACGCCGCGCACTCAGTCGTCGATGTACGAGCTCGTGGCCGCCGAGACCAAGACCGTGATCGAGACGAAAGTCAGCGGTAATTGGGTGCACGACGCGAACGATTCCGACAAACCGATGGCCGTGTAGGCCGGAATCCGCATCGAGCCATGCACCCGGAAGCTGGTAACAGCGTCCGGCGTCGTAAATTGCAGTACACGCAGTGACAGCAGTAAACAGCAGCAAGCCGCGATCAGAAGCGGCGAGTATCGTCCAGTCCGTCCGCGAACAACTGACTCGAGATCACGATGCCCAATGGCATCTCCGCCCCGCGTGTGTCCAATGGACCGGGGGCAACCGACGAACGAGTCTCCGTGCGTAGCGGAGGACCGGCACTCGCCAGAACAGAACGAAATTCTCATTCAACGAAACGATCGAAACGATCGAAAGGGAAAAACACCATGACGTTCGCACAGCTCAGCCTCAACGTGATCGAAGTGAAGTCCACCGCGATGATGTTCGAAGAGGTCGCGGAGCCGGCCGGCACGACCTACGAGACGCGCATCAAGAGCGACGGCAAGGTCGAGGCGACCGACACGGTCACCAAGTAATCGCACGCTGCACTACGGAGATACGACAATGAACTTCGAACAGCTCAACAACGATGTGATCGTGGCCCGCGACTCCGCCCGCATGCTGGATGCCGAAGTGGCCCCGGCCGGCGGCACGGTCATCGAGACGAAGGTCTACGGCTTCTGGAAGAACGACGGCTACGACGACAAGGTGCCGGTCCCCGCTTCGTAAGCACTTCGAGATCATGAATTTCGAAGCGCTCGAGAGCACCGTCATCGCCTCGCGCGTGTCGGCCAGAATCGTGGAGCCGGCGGAGCAGATCCCGACGCCCCTCCACACCAAGCTCGATGGCACGGTCCGACTCGATGCCAACGACCTGATCGACGTGCAGTCGTAACCGCCCGTCGGCAATGTAGTCCGGAAAGGGCGGCGGCCGTCCGGCCGCCGCCCGATCCCGGAGCTGAAATCGAACCCTTGACGATCCCCGTGTGCGCGCAGCGCGCTCACGACAGAGGTACCACGCAATCACGCAGTACCGGATTCCGATCTCATGATTCTCATCCTCGCTCAAAACTACGAACTGAACGTCAACAACGTCTGCCAGATCCTCGACCACTATCGTGCGAAATGGTTCCGGCTCAACGGAGAGGACGTTCCCCTCCGCACGCGCGTGCACCTGGAATGCTCGGGCGACGGATATTCCGGCGCTCTGACCGCGGAGAACGGCGAGCCGATTCCGCAGGCGGCCATCCGCGCCGTCTGGAGCCGCCGCCACGGGCAGGCCGAACTGGGCGACGCGCTCAGTGAGGGACAGAAGGAGTTCATCCGGAAGGA
Source organism: Thermoanaerobaculia bacterium (assembly GCA_035627015.1). Taxonomy (GTDB): domain Bacteria; phylum Acidobacteriota; class Thermoanaerobaculia; order Gp7-AA8; family Gp7-AA8; genus QHVT01. The sequence continues at coordinate 47,688 of DASPMO010000058.1, forward strand.
GTGCGGCTACACACTCCTGGGCTTCTATTCGCTGCTCAATCACGCGGCGTGGATGAACGACTATTTCGCCGAGCAGAAAGCCGTCAACAAGCTCTATCAGCTGGCGACGGCCCGATCGTGCGGTCTGCGGATCCCGGAGACGCTCGTGACACAGGATCCGGCGGCGGCGCGCGACTTCTACGACCGCCATTCCGGCGCCGTCCTGACGAAAGCCATCAGCCAGGCCGGCCATGTGCCCAAGGACGAGACCCGGCGCCGCGGCCAGCAGATTTACGCGAACATCATCGGCCCGGACGCTCTGATGGACATGGAGCGCGTCCGCCATGCGCCGACGCTTCTGCAGCGGTATGTGGACAAGGACTACGAGCTGCGCGTGACCGTGATCGGCAACACGGTCTTCGCCGCGGCCATCGAGTCGCAGCGCAGCGAGCGGACGAAGGTCGACTGGCGCCGCTACGACACGAAGAACACGCCGTATTACCCGTATCGCCTGCCGGAGGAGATGGAGCGCCGCCTCCTGGCGCTCATGCGCTCGCTCGGCCTGGAGTACGGGGCGATCGATCTCATCCGGACGACGAGCGGCGAATACGTCTTTCTCGAAGTGAACCCCGGTGGTCAGTGGGGCTGGGTGGAAGGTCTGACCGGTCATCCGATCAATGAGGCGATGGCCCGCTGGCTCATGACAAGGAGTGGACAGGCATGAAGAACGCGCAGGAACTCCCGTTCCTCCTCCGCTATGAGGAGGAGGCCGACGGCGATGCCGTGATGGACGGGCTCGACGACGACTACTACTACGAACCCGACAATGGCGGCATGGCCATCCGGCGCCGCTTCATCCCCTGGGAATCGTGGGCCACGCTGAAAATTCTCGAACCGTGAACTGACATGACCACTCTTTCCCGAAGCTACTTCCGTCTGCGCCCGTACGTCTTTCTGGTGAAGGGCGCCTCGCGCGGCGCGCTGTACGACCTGCACCGTCGGCGCATTTATCCCATTCCGGCGTCGGCCGCATGGGTGCTCGACCGCTGCGCGGAAGGCACCGTCGACGAGATGCTGGAGTCCATCGCCGACGCCGGCGACCGGGCCATGGCCCGGCAGTACCTCGAGCAGTTCGGCGAGATGGACTTCGGCCGCTACCACGACGACGTCCGCACGCACGTTCCCTACCGGCACGAGATGCCCGAGCATTTCCTCGGCCGGGTGACGACGCTCAGCATCGACCTGCGCGGGGACGAGAACGTCCGGGCCGGGCATCCCGACTGGAACGGCATCGTGCGCAGCGCGCGGCGCGATCACGGCTGCCGCCAGCTCACCCTCTTCATCGACGACGACCCGGCCAGCGAGGCGTATGCGATGCCGCTGGTCGAAGCGGCGGCCGCGCTCCGCTTCCACCACGTCGAGATCGTGTTCCCCGGCGATGCGGTCAGCGCAACGTGGGAGGCGACGGCGGCGCGCCTCGGTCTGCGCATCGCGCTGCAGACGCGGCCCAGCTCCGCCAACGCCACCTACCGCCGGCTGCAGGAGGCGCGGCTCAAGGTCCGCTTCAGCGCGTCCGTCGAGCCGGCGCCGATCTCGCCGCGCGTCCTGACCTGCGATCACGGATCGTTCCGCCGCCTGCGCAACGTGTCCGTCCACGCCAACTCGCTGCACGTGGACGGCCAGGGCAACGTCTTCCCGTGGGCGCTGGAGAAGCATCACCTCATCGGCCGCGTCACCGACGCCGCCTCGTTCGACCGTCTCATGCGCGGCCCCGAGCTGCGCAGCGCCTGGACCTTCACCAAGGACGCGGTCGAGCAGTGCCGGGACTGTGAGTTCCGCTACGCCTGCCCGCAGAGCTATTCGTTCCGCCGCGATCCGGAGCGTGTCGGCTCCGCGCCGGCCAACTGCGGCTACGATCCGGCCACCGGCGAGTGGAGCAACGACACCGGCGAGAGTCTGTTCGACGCGATGCCGGTCGAGGACCGCGTCGAGCGCTCCGGCCGCTACTTCGACACCGTCTCCCACGCCAGCAATCCGCTGCCCGAGTCGTACGTGCAGCTCCTCGACGAGATTGTCGACCGCACCGTCAGCGTGCTGGGCATCGAGCCGCCGTCCGCGCGCATCCGCTACTTCTTCTATCCGTCGCCCGCGGATCTGCACCGCGAGATCTCCGAGCGCGACGGCATCCACGTCAGCGGCCTCACCGAGTACAACGCCGGCGGGGCCGAGACGATCATCCGCACCGGGTATCCCGGCCACGCCCACGAGGTCGTGCACGCGCTGCTGTTCGGCATCAACCCCGAGCCCGCTTTCTTCGTCTCCGAGGCCTGCGCCACGATCTTCGGCGCCTGCTGGGGAACGCGCCAGGACCTTCTCGACGACCCCGCGCTCCTGCTCGAAGGCGACGTTCGCGTCACCACCGCCGACGGCGAAGACGTCGACGTCGGACACTCCCTCATCTACGACGGCAAGGGCCTGTTCATCGGGCCGCTGCGGCGGGAGCAGTCGGTCCACGCCACGGCCCGGCATTTCCTCGCCGCGCAGGGCGTGAAGCCGTTCCTGCACTCCTGGTTTCACGCCGTCGACGAGACCGGGCTGCCGCGCCACTTCTATGAACTGGGCGGCTCGTTTTTCCTCTGGCTGATCGAGACGCGGGGCACGGAGCTGTTCCTCGAGTTCTACCGCTCCAAACAGAGCCTGCGTCATCTCGAAGGTTATTACGGTGTCGACATCGCCACGCTGGCCGGCGAATGGATCGCGTTTCTGACCCCGACGAACTAAGGACCCCGCACATGCCCTCTACCTCTTACAAACGCGTCGTGAAGTATCTCTCCTCGCTGGAGTCGTTCCGGAACAACTTCACGTTCACCGTCTCGCTGTCGATCTGCGCCTCGCTGCTCGGATTGCTCTACCCGGTGCTGTTCAAGAACATCGTGGGGAGCTTCAACGAGCGCAACATGGCGGGGTTCCTCACCTTCGTCGGCGCGCTGCTGGGCGTGCAGCTCGTCCAGACCTCGATCTCGGTCTGGACCTCCCTCACGCGCCGCCGCTTCGACCTGTTCGCCAACGGGCCGGTCATCATGAACTTCTACGAGAAGGTGCAGTCGCTGCCGATGGCCGTGTTCAAGAAGTTCATGCACACGGGTGAGATCTACCAGCGCGTCATCGACTCGCTCGAGCTCAACCGCGTGGTGGCCGACGCCGTGACCCGCATCGCGCTCGTGGCGCTGCGCCTGCTCGTGCTGATCGGCGTCATTTTCTGGCTGGATCCGGTGGCCGGCCTGCTGGTGCTGGGCATGATGGCGATCTACGCCACGATGCACCGTTACATCACTCCCCGCGCGCGCCGTTATCAGCAGGCCACGCTGCTCTCCAACTCGCCGCTGACCAACGCGCTGTTCGATGGCCTTAACAAGATCCGCACGATCAAGGCCCTCGGCGCCAGGCAGCAGGTCATGGACGGCCTGAAGGACAAGCTGCAGGACAACATCGATCACCAGCTCCGCTACCTGAAGTTCTCCGCCAAAGTCGGGCTGATCAACGGCAACCTCACGCACATTCTCAAAGGGTCGCTGATGGTCTACGCGGCGTCGACGGCCATGATCGGGCGCACGGAGCTCTCCTCCGGCCTGGCGCTGATGTTCCTCATCCAGCAGGTGTTCGAGCCGATGCAGAGCTTCGTCGAGATGTTCGTCGACGGCAGCCGTGCCCTGATCATCCTGGAGCGCTACTACGCGGTGCTCGGCGAGCCGAGCGAATGCCTGGAGAACGAGTCGGCCAGGCCGCTGGAACTGACCGAGGCCTGTCCGGTGACGCTGGAGAACGTCTCGTTCTCCTACGGTTCCAACCAGGTGCTCCGCAATGTCAATCTCCACATCCCGGCGGGCAAGCGCGTGGCGCTGGTCGGCCGCTCGGGCGCCGGCAAGTCCACCATCATGAACCTCGTCCTCGGCCTGTACCGGCCGCAGGAAGGCCGCGTGCTGGTCGACGGCGTCGATCTCGCCGACGTCGATCTGACCCGCTTCCGCAAGCAGGTCGGCGTGGTGCTGCAGGAGGAGTACATCTTCCCCGGCACGCTCCGCGAGAACGTGACCTTCGGTCTGCAGCGCCGCGTCGACGACCAGGCCGTGATCGAGGCGCTGCGCGCGGCCGAGCTGTGGGACCGCTTCGCCGGCACGCCGGACGGACTGCAGACGGTACTGCAGGACGGCGCGCTCTCCGGCGGCGAGCTGCAGCGCCTGATCCTGGCGCGCGCGTTCCTGCGCAACCCGGCCCTGCTGGTCTTCGACGAGCCCACCTCGTCGATGGACATGGAGACCGAGGCCCGCATTCAGGCGGCCATGGACGTGCTGCTCAAGGGCCGCACCTCGCTGACGATCGCCCACCGCCTCTCGACCATCATGAAGTCCGACCTCATCTACATCGTCGAGGACGGCCAGGTGGTCGAGCAGGGCACGCATCACGAGCTGGTGCAGACCGCCGGCTTCTACTCGACGCTGTATCGACAGAGCCTCGTGGCCTAGAGAGGAGCATTTCATGTCCATCGATTTCATGACGGCGCGACGCGTTGCGGACCCCACGGACGCGCACGAGCGACGCAAGCCGATGGTGATCGATGCCGAGGCGCCGGCGCAGGGCCGCCGCTACCTCGCGGCCATCGCCGTGGCGGCCGCGGTGGTCCTGCTCGCGGGCGGGGCGTGGCTGTGGTCGCGCCCTCCGCGCATCGACGGCCGTCTCTGGACGGCCGCCGTGCGCAGCGGCGACCTGCAGGTCGGGGTGGCGGGACACGGTGAAGTGATTCCGTCCGCGCTGGTGACGCTGAGCAGCGCCACGGGCGGCTCGGTGACGACCATTCACGCGCTCTCCGGCGCCCATCTGGCCAAGGGGGACGCGGTGCTGACGCTGCGCAATCCCGACCTGCTGGCGGAGCTCGGCACGGCCGAGACGACCTACGCGGAGAAGCTTGCCGCGCAGGCCTCGCTCCGCGCGGAGCTCGACGCCAAGCGCTCCGAGATGCGCTCGAAGCTCGACGACGCCACCGACGCGCTGTCCGTGAAGCGCCTGGAGCTCGAGGCGCAGCAGACGCTGTTCGCGAACGGGATCAGCTCCCAGCTCGCGCTGCAGAAGGAGCGCGCGCAGCTCGCCGCGGCCGAGCGGCAGGTCCGTCAGGCCAGGGCCGACGTCGACAACCTCGAGGCCACGAGCCGCATGCGCATGCATGCCGTGGACGCGGAGCTGCAGACGGCCGCGGCACAGCTCGCGCGCCTGCGCGATCAGGTGGACGAGCTGACCATCCGTGCGCCCGAAGCCGGAACGCTGTACGAGCTGACGGACAAGATCACCGTCGGCACGCCCGTCGTCGCCGGAGCGGTCCTCGGCAGGATCGCCACGCAGGCCACCGTCAGCGCCGATCTTCGGATTCCGTCCGCGCGTGCGGGCGAGGTCCGCATCGGACAGACCGTGGAGCTGACGGTCGGTCCCGGCAAGATCCAGGGCCGCGTGCAGCGCATCGACCCACGCGTGCAGCAGGATCAGGTCCAGGTGTCGGTGGCGCTCGACGAGCGCGCCGCCACGGGCCTGCTGGCCGGACAGCCGGCCAACGGCGAGATCGTCACGGCCTCGCTGCGCAACGTGTCGTACGTCGAGCGGCCGGCCGGCGTCGTGGACCACGCCTCGGCGAGCGTCTTCGAAGTCGACCGGGCCGGCAACCGCCTGGTGCGCCGCGAGGTCCGCTACGGCGGGTCGGGCGGCAAGTACATCGTCATCGATTCTGGTCTGAGCGCGGGCTCGGAGATCGTGCTGTCCGACATGGCGCGATACGCCGGCCACCGCAGCCTCCGTTATTCCAACTGACCCGGGAGAACCTTCACATGACCACGTTACTCGTAGAAGAGCCGCAGTACACACGCAACGTCGTGGAACACCCCCGTGCGGAGCGCAGTCTCATCGCGCTCGATCGCGTTTCCAAGAGCTACCGCTCCGGCCACGGGAAACTGCAGGCACTCGACTCGGTCAGCCTGCGGATCGAGGACGGCGAGTTCGCCGCGGTACTCGGCCCCTCGGGCTGCGGCAAGTCGACGCTGCTGGCCGTCCTGGGCCTGCTCGAGAAGCACGATGAAGGCGAGTACCGTCTGGCCGGAACGCGTGTGGCGGACCTCGGCTTCAGCCGCAGCGCCGACGTGCGTAATCAGCACATCGGGCTGGTTTTCCAGGCCTTCAATCTCGTCAGCGGCCTGACGCTGCTGGACAATGTCCTTCTCCCGCTGCGCTACAGCCGCACGGTGCCGAAGTCCGAACATCGGGCCCGGGCCATGGCTGCGCTCGAGCGCGTCGGCCTGGCCGATCGCGTCCGCGACTACCCGCATCACCTCTCCGGCGGCCAGCAGCAGCGCGTGGCCATCGCCAGGGCCGTGGTCACCGATCCGTCGCTGATCCTCGCCGACGAGCCGACCGGCAACCTCGACTCCGTTCGCGCGGCCGAGGTCATGGACCTCCTCGGGGATTTCCACAACGACGGCGCCACCATCGTGATGGTGACGCACGACCGCTCGCTGGCCGAGCGCGCCGACCGCCGCGTGCTGATGCACGACGGAAGAATCGTCGAGGACAGCCATGTGGCGTGACGCGGGACGTTTCTGGGGCAGGACTCCGGCCCGCAGCCTGAGCCTCATGCTCGGCTGCGCGCTGGTCATGGCGCTGCTGGCCGTGAATGCCCATCTGCTGCGGAACTCGCTGTGGTTCGTCCCTCCCGCGGTGGAGTCGGACAGCCATTTCGTGACGCTCGGCGCCTACTCGGCCGAGGGGCGTTTCGACGTCGCCAGCGCGGCGGACATCCGCGCGCTGGACGGCCTCGGCTTCGCCGGCCGCTACACGGTCTACGGCAAGGACCTGAGCGAGGTGGCGTACGCCGGGCGGACCTTCCGCGACCTCGAAGTGGCCTTCGTCTCCGACGAGTTCTTCGAGCTCCTCGGCGTCGGCATGTCGGCCGGTGCGCCGCCGAACGCGCGCCGCAGCGGCCTGGTGCTCGACTACGAGTTCTGGCGCGGTGAGCTGGGCGGCGACCGCTCGATCGTCGGGAAGAGCCTGGTGGTCTCCGGTGCCAGCCTTCCGGTCGTGGGCGTCGCCGACGCGCGCTTCCGCGGCCTCGGCGACCGCCATCCCGCGGTCTGGATCCCCGCCCGCATGCGTGCCGCTCTTCTGCAGCTCGATGTGGAAGGCTCGGGCGTGGACGTCGAAGCGATGAAGAAAGAGATCGCCGAGCAGCTTCCGGTCTATCACGCCCTCGTGGCGTTGAAAGATCCGGCCGAGCGCGCGCGGCTCGACGCCTGGCGCGTGCAGACCGCGGAAACGGTCTCCGTGGCCGGAAAGGATCATCTCCGCATCGGCGTCAACCGCCGCGACTTCCGTCCGGCGATCCTCGACGGCATCAACCTTCTCCCTGCCGAGACCGCGGCCATGACGCGCTATCTGTGGCTCATCGCGGGCCTCAGCATTGTCCTGGCGGTGCTGGCCGTGTTGAATCTCGCCGCGTACTGGAGCGCGCGCACGGCCGAGCGGACGCAGGAAATCCACATTCGCCACGCCGTCGGTGCGCGGCTCGGCGACCTGCTGCGGCTCTTCGCCGGCGAGACGATCCCGTTCCTCCTGGCGATCATCCTCTGCGCGTTGCCTCTGGCGGCGCTGCAACTGCGCGTTCTGCACGAGCTCGAGCCGTTCCGCACGTTCCTGCAGCATCGCTCCATCCAGCTCTCGCCGCGCGACTTTGCGCCGTCGCTGGTGGTGGTCGTGATCCTGGGCGTCATCGCGCTCCTCGCGCCGTTACCGGGCCTGCGCCGCGGCTCGTGGCGCAGCGCGCTGTTCGGCGTGACGGCGGAAGGCCGCCGCCGCCGTCTGGCCGTGGGTGCCGTGCAGTGGGTGCTCGTCGCCGCGGTCGCCGGTCTGGCCGGCGCCAGCATGCTCGCCGGTTATCGGATGAAACATGCCGGCTGGGGCGGTGACGGCAATCCGCTCGTGGTCCGCCTGGACATGGGCGAGAGGCCTCAAACGCTCGTCGATGCGCTGCAGCTCGACGCCAATTCGGCGGCGACGGTGCAGGTGCTCCCTCTCGGCGGGTTGAAGCGCAAGTTCGACGCGTACGTTCCGGGACTCGATGGGAAGGGGCGTCGCCTGGCGCTCTATCTCAATGAGGTGAGCCCGGCCGCGGTGTCGTACCTCGGCGTTCCGCTTCGCGCCGGCCGCGTACACGCCGCGCAGGGCGAGATCGAGGTCATGGTCAGCGAATCGTACGCGCGCGCGCTCGGCGTGGCGCCCGAGGCGCTGCTGAATCAGCCACTGGTGCTGATCTCGTCCAGCGGGAGGGAGTTTCGCCCGATTCCCATCGTCGGCGTGTTGGCCGACGTGCACTACAGCGACCTGCGCACGGCGCCGGAGATGGTGGTGTACGGCGCTCCGGATCCGGGCAAGCTCGGATCGGCGCTGCTGCTGCCGCAGTCGGAGCGCGGACGCGTCGACGCGGCGCTGAGCCGCGGCGGCCTCGCGCCGGACGCGATGAAGGCGCTTTCCAGCGTGACGTCGATGCAGCAGTTGCGCGACGACAACGCCCGCACCGAGTCGCTGCTGGCGTTCGGCACGTTCGCTTACGCCCTCCTCGCCCTGGCGCTGCTGATGTTCGGCGTCGTGGCCGAGGCACGCATGCAGTTGGCCCAGCGCGGCCGCGAGCTGGCTTTGGTGGTCACGCTCGGCGCACGTCTCGGCCAGTCGGTGCTGCGCTTCCTCGCCGCTCCTCTGGTGACGGTGAGCGTGGCCATGCTGCTGGTCGTGTCGGCCAGCGGCCTGCTGCGGGATCGCTGGCTGGGTGCCTTCCCGATGCTGTCAGCAGGGGACTTCTGGAGCGTCTCCGCAATGGTCCTGCTGACCGTGGTGCTGTTCATCGCGTCGCTGGTCGCGTTCGCGTCGCTGCGGCTGAGGCGCCTCAGTCTGGCGGAACTTTTGCGAGCAGAGCGGTAATGCGATTGCGGTTCTGCCACGCCGTCGCGCTCGCGGCCGGCCTGGTGCTCTCGGCCCGCTGCGCGGTGGAAAAACCGCTGTCCACGCGTGTCCATCTCCGGATCGACGGAGATGGACAACGCGTGCAGATCACCACGGCCACGGAGTTGAAGCAGAGTTGGGAGGTCGGCGGGGCGAAGGACCGGCTGGCCTCTGCCCGCGAGGCCATGCTCGCCGCGCGCGACGAGTGGTCGAACCGCTACGCGCAGCTCGAGGCGCAGTCGGACCGCCTGCTGCAGCAGAGGGAGCGCGGCGAGCTGCGCCGCGTGGAGCGATCCGCGGTCGTCGAGCGCGATCAGTTGACGCGCTTCTTCGCCGATACGCCGCTGACCTTTCAATTCACCGGCGGCGCGGATTTCAGCGAGTTGCTGATCTTCACCGGGAGCAGCTCGCGCGCCACGCGCCAGCAGAAGGACAACGTCGAGCGCTTTCTGGGTCTCTGGTCCGAGGATGGCGCCCACTACGTCCGCGCGGTGGGGAAGGTGTACGAGTATCTCGAGCGAAGGCCGGACCGCGCCGGCGCCGCGTTCGCCGTGCTCCTCGAGGGCGACGAGCGGCCCGCGGAGAATGAGGAGGAAGAAACGCTCCTGGCGGAGGCACGCGCGTCGATGAAGCAGATCCTCGACCGCCTCGACACCGCGCAGGAGAATGCCTCCACCGTTGACGAGGACTTTGACGACGTCTTCAATCCCTTTCCCGCCGCCGTGACCGTGCAGCTCCCCGGCACGATTGTGGCCGTGGAGAACTTCGTCCGCCTCGGCGACGACTCCGTGGAGGTCCGCGGCGCCGGCATCACCGACGCCGTGCGCACGCTCGAAGGACGCTGGGTGTCGCCCGATCCTCTGGCGATCCTCGTCCGTTCCGCCCTCGACGGCGAAGACCAGGCAGTGACCGCGGCGTCTTTGGCGGCCATGCCGCGGAAACGCAGCGCGCCCGTGACCCCGTCCGAAGTGCGGGAGGCCATCGTTCAGGGACTCCAGCGGGCGAAGATGTATCGCGTGCAGTGGAGATGACGACGCCAGGAGTATCGAAGATCGCCACGCACAACGCGGAAGTCGAACTGCGCCCTTGCGGAAGCCGAGGCGTATCATCCGTGTTCATGTGGTGAGAGAGCCCCGTCCCGCGTTGATGACACCACCTCACCACTTGAGGACACACGGCAGTCGATCGCAACAACTAAAGCATTGAAAACAGGGGCGGAATACTCATCCGTGCTGTGGCATGTCGGCCGCAACCGGAGCGTCACCGGATTGCAGGAGAGTCCCATGAGAAAAGCAGCCCTTCTTACCTTCCTCACGCTCGCCATCGCGCTTCCCACGCTGGCCGATGACGAGCGCCACCAGTCGTACCTCTCGTATGAAGAGGGCGGCACCGTCGTCAAGTCGGGGGAGAACGCCGAGGAGATTCAGGCGCACCGCAACCTCCCGGTCTACCCCGGCGACGAGGTCGTCACCGCCCGCCGCGGGCGTGCCGAAGTCCGTCTTTCGGACGGCAACATCATCGGCATCGACCGCGCCACCGCCCTCCGGTTCCGCTCCATCCTCGACAGCTACGAGGGTGAGGCCACCGAGACCGTCGCCGAGCTGAAGTACGGCAAAGTCGCCGTGCATCGCACCGACATCGGCCGCGATCACGTCCGCCTCGACACCGACCAGGCCAGCTACGTGGCCGAGGACGAGGCCGTGTACTCCGTCGAGACCGACGGCCGCGGCGGCGACCGCGTCACGGTCTTCGACGGCACGATCGAGGTCCGCACGCCGAACCGCTCCACCCGTCTGCGCGAAGGCGAGACCGCCAGCGTCGACGAGCGCGGCGCGTACGATCTCATCGGCGATCAGCGCACCTCCGCCGATGACTTCGAGCGCTGGTTCCTCAACCGCGCCGAGCGCTTCGGCTCCTACAACAGCCGCTACATGGATCGCCGCCTCTCGTACTGGTCGGACGATCTCGACGAGCACGGCCGCTGGGTCCACGTCAGCGGCATCGGCTGGTCGTGGCGCCCGTTCGTCTCCGCCGGCTGGCGTCCGTACTACAACGGCTACTGGCACAGCCGCAACGGCTGCCTGACCTGGGTCTCGTACGACCCGTGGGGCTGGGGCACGTACCACTACGGCCGCTGGGCCCATGACCCGGGCTACGGCTGGGTGTGGGTGCCGGGCTACGGCTACTCGCCGGCATGGGTGTACTGGTCCTTCGGCTCCGGCTTCGTCGGCTGGGCGCCGGCCGGCTACTGGGATTGCTATCGTCCGTACTACAACTGGGCGTATTCGCCCCGCTACACCGCGCGCCTCGGCTTCGGCTTCTACGGCCGCATGCGCCTGAACGAGCTGGATCTCCGTCCCTGGACGTTCATCGACTCGCGTAACGTCATCTCCAACCGCGTCGACCGCGCCGCGCTCACCGCGGACGCCGTCAAGCAGCGCCTCGGGCGCCAGCGGGACGGTTTCGTGACCGTCGCCGGCGGCGCCGCGCGCTTCACGCGTGAGGAATGGAACGATCCGGCCGACGCCATCCGCCGCCGCAGTGTGAGCGACCGCACGGGCCGCAACACGGGCGCCGAGAGCGGCGCGCCTCCGACCGACCTCACGCCGTTCTTCCGCCGCGACGGCGAAGTCGACGCGCCGGTGCGCGATCGCATCGCCCGCGGACGCGGCGGCGCCACGACCGGCACCGGCACCGTCGCCGGCGGCGGCATCTCGGGCCGCACCGGCGGAGCGACCTCCGTCGCGCCGATCGGCTCCGGCAGCGTCGCCCCGATCGGACGCGGCAGCGTGGCCCCGATCTCCGGCGACAACGGCGGCCGCGTCAGCCGCGGCACGACGCCTCAGCCCGCGGCCCCGGCGACCGACCATACGCCGACCTGGCGCGACCGCGAGAACCGCGGCACGGACACCCCGGCCCCGACCACGGGCAGCGGCAGCGGCCCCTCGCGCGGCAGCACCGACTCGTGGCGCAATCGCGTGCCGCGCGGCGGCAGCGGTGCGAGCTCGGGCTCCGGCTCGACCGACGCCACGCCCCCGCCGAGCACCGGCAGCGGCAGCTCGAGCGACGTGCCGCGCCGGGTGATCGACCGCATCGGCGGCGCGCGGGTCCGCCCGCGCGACTCCGGCGAGTCGACCAGCGGCAGCAGCGGACGCAGCACGGCCCGCGAGAGCAGCGGCAGCCGCGATCGCGGCTCCAGCTCCAGCCGCGGCGACCGCGGTTCGTCCGGCAGCTCCGTCAACCGCGGCAGCAGCAGCGGCAGCGGTTCCAGCGGACGCGCCTCCAGCCCACCCCCGGCGCAGCCGCGCAGCGAGGGGAAGAGCGAGCGCAGCTCCGGCGGCGAGCGCGTGAAGCGCGACTAGCCTTTTCTGTCCCCTCTCCCCGCGCACGGGGAGAGGGGACTGTTGCTTTAGAATCCCCCCGAATGTCATTACCCCTCTTCTTCGCCCTCTATTGTCTGGAGGCGGGGTTGTTCTTCACAGTCGTGCCGTGGACCAGCATCTGGACCGGGAACTCCCTCCTGCACAGCAGCTCCGCGCTGGCCGTGTGGGCCGACAACAACTTCGTGCGCGGCTTCGTCTCCGGCATCGGCATGCTCCACCTGATCCTCGGCGTGCGTGAGCTGTCGCGCGTCATCCGCGCGCGCAAGGGGAGCAGCGCGCCGTGAAGCGGCTCTCGCGGGTCGCCGTCCCGCTGGCGTTCGCGCTGATCTTCGGCGTTCTGCGCTGGATGGCCGACGGCAGCCCGGGCGTGCTGAAGCAGATGCAGCTCGATCCGGTCGTCATCGATCGAATCGCGCGCTTTCTCATCGCCTTTGCGCTGATCTTTGCCTTCGTCCGGGCCATCGATCTCCTCGTCTTTGACCTCATCTCCCGCCGCCGCAACGTGCGCGCGCCGGTGCTGCTCCGCGAGATCGTCTCCATCGTCGTCTTTGCCGTGCTCCTGGCGTGGGCCATCTCCACGATCTTCGAGACCAAGGTCACGGCCTTTCTCGCCGGCACGACCGTCGTGGCCGCGGTCCTCGGTCTCGCCCTGCAGGACACGCTCGGCAACCTCTTCTCCGGCATCGCCCTCCACCTCGAGGACAGCTTCGAAGTCGGCGACGTGATCCGCACAGGCGACCAGATAGGCATCGTCGAGGCCGTGCGCTGGCGCGGCACGCGATTGCGCACGTTTGCCAACACCATCGTCATCGTCCCGAACTCGATGCTGGCCCGCGAGCGTCTCGAGATCTTCCCGCGCAACAACCTCAACGCGCGCGTGCTGCAGATCGGCATCGACTACAACGTCCCGCCGACCACCGCCCTCAGCGTCCTCACCCAGGCCGCCTCGCACGTGGAAGGGGTGTCGAACCAGATCCCGGCCTTCGCGCGCGTGGCCGGCTTCGGCGACTCATCGGTGCTCTACGAGATCAAGTACCACATGTACGACTACTCGCAGCGCGACCGCATCGACGCCGACATCCGGAAGGCGGTCTGGTACTCGCTGCGCCGCAACGCCATTCCCATCCCGTATCCGATCCGCACGCACGTCCGCTACCAGCCGCCCGCACCGCGCAGCCCGTCCAACAGCAGCGATGTGGCCGTGCGGCTGGCACACGTCGACATCCTCTCGCCGCTCTCGAACGAGGAGCACGAGACCATCGCCGCCGCCGCGCGCGTGCACACGTTCGGTAAGGGGGAGACGATCATCAGCCACGGCAGCGAGGGGAGCTCGATGTTCGTCGTGCACGAGGGGAACGTCTCCGTGCGGGTGGGCGAGAACGAGATCGCCCGCCTCGGCGAGGGCAACTTCTTCGGCGAGATGGCCCTCCTCACCGGCGAGGCCCGCGCCGCCGACGTCATCGCGCTGACCGACGTCGTGGCCATCGAGATCACCAAGGAAGCGATCCAGCCCGTGCTGCAGGAGCACCCCCAGCTCGCCGCCGCGATCTCGGCCAAGGTGAGCGAGCGCCGCGGCAACATCGACTCGCTCCACCTGGCCAGCAACGAGGAAGCGCAGCGGACGGTGCTGTCGCGCATTCGCGCGTACTTCGGGCTGTAGCAAGGCTCACAGGCTCACAGGCTCACAGGGAGTCGCCGTGAGCCTCTGAGCCTGTGAGCCTCTGAGCCTGTGCCCCCTTCCCCCCGCGATAAACTGAGCACGAAGCGAATGAAGCGCCTCCTCATCGTCGAAGACAAAGAATCGCTCGCGCACATGCTGCGCGAGGCGGTGGAGGCGGACGGCTTCGAGCCCGACGTGGCGTCCAACGGCTCCGAGGCCATGCGCTGGCTGGCCGAAGGGCGGCGGTACGCGGCCGTGCTCACCGACCTGCGGCTTCCCGGCGCGGACGGCATTGCCGTGCTGCGCCAGGCGAAGGAGAGCGATCCCGACCTGCCCGTCATCGTGATGACCGCCTTCGGCACGATCGAGAACGCGGTCGAGGCGATGAAGCTCGGCGCGTTCGACTTCATCCAGAAGCCGATCGACGTCGACCACCTCGGCCTGCTGTTGCGCCGCTGCCGCGAGCACCGCGAGCTGCGTCACGAGAACCTCCTGCTCAAGGAGGAGTTCCAGCGGCTCTACCGCCTGCCCGCCATCGTCGGCGAGTCGCCGCGCATCGTGGAGGTCTCGCACGCCATCCAGCGCGTCGCGCCGACCGACGCCACGGTGCTCCTCCTCGGCGAGTCGGGCACGGGCAAGGAGCTCTTCGCCCGCGCCATCCATCAGCTCTCGGCGCGCCGCGACCGCCCCTTCGTGGCCATCAACTGCGCGGCCATCCCCGTGACGCTGATCGAGAACGAGCTCTTCGGACACGAGAAGGGCTCCTTCACCGGCGCCTCGGGACGCCAGCTCGGCAAGTTCGAGCTGGCCGACGCCGGGACGATCTTTCTCGACGAGATCGGCGAGCTCGATCTCTCCGTGCAGGGGAAGATCCTGCGCGTGCTGCAGGAGCGCCGCTTCGAGCGCCTCGGCGGCACGGCGCCGATCGACGTCGACGTGCGCATCATCTGCGCCACCAACCGCGACCTGCAGGAGAACGTGAGGCGCGGCGCGTTCCGCGACGATCTCTTCTTCCGCATCAACGTCTTCCCCGTGACCGTCCCGCCGCTGCGCGCGCGGCGCGAGGACGTCGACGCGCTGGTCGACTTTTTCCTGCAGCGCTTCGCCCGCGAGCTGGCCCGCCCGAACCTGCGCATCTCGGATGCGGCGCGCGCGCAGCTCCGCGCCTACGACTGGCCCGGCAACATCCGCGAGCTGCAGAACTCCATCGAGCGCGCGGCCATCCTCTGCGACCGCGACGTGATCGAGCCCCGCGACCTGCACCTCGGCGTCACGGACTCGGATGCGCTCCGCGACGCGCTCGATCTCTCCGGGACGCTCGAGGAGTCGACCGCCCGGGCCACGCGTCTCGTCGAGCGCATCAAGATCACCGATGCGCTGAAGCAGACCGCCAGCCGCAACGAGGCCGCCGAGGCCCTCGGCATCTCGGTACGCACATTGAACGCGAAGATGCGGGAACTGGAGATCGAATGAGCGATTACCCGACTTCGCGCGACGTCGTGGCCTTTCTCAACGAGCGCTTCGCCGCGCGCGGCCTGCCGTACCGCCTCGAGCACGTGGCCGTGCTGCCGTACATGAATCCGATGTGGATGGCCAACTGGGACGCGCCGCAGCTTGCCGACGCTCCCGAACAGGACATCATCGAGGAGGAGATCCGGGAGGCGCGCTGGCGTTACCCGCAGGTGCTCGCCGAGTTCTGAACACCGCGTCGAGTCCCCAGCGATGCACGGGCTCGAGCCTGGCCAGCAGCGGCTGCAACGCCGTCATCTGCTCGTCGCTCATCATCGCCTCGTGCACGATCAGCACGTCCGCGTCCTTCATGAGCTCGTCGTTGTACTGCAGCGCGGCCTCGAGCTTGCGCAGCCGCTCGTGCGCCGGCGTCTCGAACCCCGAGGTGCCGTTGACGAGGGGGACGCGATGCGTCGTCTGCGCGTGCAGGTAAATGAACGGCACGCCGTGCCAGATCATCGGCAGCTCCACGATGGCCCGCGGCCGCTCGCGCCGCACCCACGCGTATACCGGCGAGACGTCGGGCACCTGCACCCAGTTCACGCGGGCCGCGACGTCGACGATCGCCAGCGCCAGCAACCCCAACGCGACGCGCTTCCGGAACCGCGCCGCGCCGACGGCCGCGAGCAGGGCGATCCCCACGTACGCGATCACCGCCCACCGCGCCGGCGTCCGCGTGGCCCGGAACGGCGTGACGACGCGAAAGAGAAACGGGTGCAGGAAAAAGTACCAGCCGAGGGAGCCGAGAAAGCCGATGGCGACCCAGAGCGCGGCGGTCAGCTCCTCCCGCGAATACCCGCTCAGCTTCGCCCGCAACCATGGCCAGAACCGCACCAGCAGCAACACCACCAGCACCATCCCCGGCACATCGGCCCCGGCGAACGAAAGCGGCCCTAAGGAGATCCGCCCCTTCATCAGGATGAACGTGGTAATCACAGCCAGCACGCCAATGGCGAGATCCAGCCTCAACGTAGGGCGGGCTTCAGCCCGCCGCTCCCGGGGGAGGCGGGCTGAAGCCCGCCCTACGTTCAGCAAACAGAGCGCGAGGGCCAGGAGCCCCGGAAACAACTCCCTCTCGTCGGTCCGCCAGTCCGACAGAAACCGCCCGTAAATCAGATTCCGCGAAGACCCCACCAGCCAGTGCCCCGGCGCGGCCGACCCGAGCCGCGCCTCGAACGACGTCCGCCGTGCCCCGTACTCGCTGGCCACGATCTGATACGGCAGCAGCACCGGCAGCAGCAGCAGCGATGCAATCGCCAGCGCCGCGAACAGCTTCTGCCACTGCTCGCGCCGGAACGCGATCGTCACCACCAGCGCGAACCCGCCGAAGAGCAGCCAGTGAATGTTGGTCAGCCCGTTCATCAGGAACGCACCGCCGAGCAACGCCGCGTTCCGCCAGGAGGGCCGGCGCCAGTAGAGAAACAGCGCGGCCAGCATCAGCGGCAGCCACCCGCTCCAGACGATCTGCAGGTGCTGCACGTGCGCGATCTTGAACGATGCGAACGCGTGAATGACGCCCCCGATCAGCGAGGCCAGGCCGTTCCCGGTGACGACGCGGCAGAGCACCCATGCCCCGTATCCCGAGAACGCAAAGCCGAGGAGCAGGGCGATGTTGTAGACCGCGATCGCGTCGTATCCCGCGAGATGAAACGGCAGCACGGCCAGGGCGATGCCGGTCATGTTCTCGCTGAAGGCAATGCTGAAGCGCGCCGGCCAATACATCGGCCCGTCGAAGAGGGACAGCGGCGCGGTCGAGAGCGCGTGGCAGACCCAGTCGACGATCCACGCGTTCAGCAGTGGATCGCCGAGGTCGGGGACCGCGGTCGAAAGCTGCGTTGCCAGCGGCCACGTCATGGCCACCGCGAGCGCGAGAAAAAACGCGAAGGCGCAGAGGTGTCTCATTCCATCCCCAGCAACCCCTTCACGAACCCGGCGATCTCCGTCTGCTGCACTTCTCCCACGTCGCCCGGCGTGACGCCGAGGCCGCTGGCGAAGAGGGCCGCGTGCAGCTCGCGATGCGTGTTCAGCGCGCCGTGGTGCCCGAGGTTGTGGGGCTGCACTTCCACCGGCTCCTCGAACGCATCGTTGAGCGAGATGCCGGGATAGGACGTGATGATCACGTCGCCGCTGTTGCGGTGCTGCCTGCGCTCGATGCGCTCGAAGTAGCCGGTGGCCTGGAGCGCGGCGATGAGGGCCTCCGAGTCGTCGTCGCCGGAGAAGCGGTAGAGATGCGCGACGTTGTTCGCGGTGTACGCGCGCCAGCGCGGTGCGAAGCCGTGCTTCGTCAGCAGGGCGTTCAGGCGCACGGCGCGCTCGATCGGTACGAGGCCGTGGTCGCCCGCGATCACCAGCGCGTCGCGGCTCGCGTCGAGCTGCGAGCCGACGGCGGCCGCCGCGCGGTCGGCGGCGACATACGCGCGGCGGATCACCTCGTCATTCGCGCCGAGGAAGTTGTGCAGCGCCGCGTCGACCACCGGCTGGTAGGCGAGGAGGAGGTCGAACTGCATGCGCTGCAGCGTGAGCGTCTGCGCGCGGGTGAGGAACTCCGCCAGGCGCTCGAGCTGCTCCGCGAACGTGGCCGGGTCGATGTCCGACTGCTCGTCCGCCGCGCCGGGCCAGAAGCCCGCCTCGGCGTCGAGCAGGGCACGGTAGGACTCGGGGTAGGCATTCGTGCGCGAGATCGGGCCCCAGTACAGCTTCACGTCGAGCGACGGCGTAGTCGCGAGGAGCTTCGACCACGAGCCGTGGTTATCCTTCGCCACAGCGAACCAGCGCCGCGCGTCGAGCTCCAGCTCGC
>DASPMO010000059.1:0-39953 GCA_035627015.1 Thermoanaerobaculia bacterium
GACGTCTATACGAACACCGCCATCCAGTTCTACTCGTCGCGCGAGTCGGGCTGCAGCTCCGAGTACGACATCGACGGCGTGATGGTGCACGAGGTCGGACACGTGATCGGCCTCGGCCACTCCAGCGTCGCCGGCGCGACCATGTATCCGTCCGTCAGCGCCTGCAACACCTCCCCGCGCTCGCTGGCCTCGGACGACATCGCCGGCCGCGACGACCTGTACTAGTCATTTCCGGAAGTGAGTGGAGGACGGGCAATCCTGCCTGTCCTCTTTGTCTTGGCAACAGGAGGTTTGAATGCATCGCAGGTCCCTGCTTTTCACCGGGTTACTCCTCGTTCTGGCTCTCCCTCTCTCGGCGTCGCAGTTCATTCAGGTTCCGTTCGACCAGGTGGCCACCGAGTCGAAGTACATCGTCCGCGGCACGATCGACCAGACCTGGAGCGCGTGGGACGACGCGCACGAGGTCATCTTCACGTACGCCACCGTGCGCGTCAGCCGCTACTTCGGCGAAGCCACCGGTCCGGACGTGCTGGTGGTCCGTGAAGTCGGGGGCACGGTCGACGGCTATACGCAGGAAGCGATCGGCTTCCCCGCCATCCGCAAGGGCGAGGACGTCGTGCTCATGCTCTCGCAGTGGGACGACTCGTCCGAGCTGCGCATCCACGCCTTCAACCAGGGCAAGTACCTCGTGAAGAAGGGATTCGACCGCGAGATCCTGATCGAGGATCCGATCAAGCAGGGTGAGGGCCGCCTCGAGAAGGGCGACCGCAATCATCCCGGCACCGTGATGCTCGACGCCGTCGACGAGCCGACTGGCATCGCCATGGACGAGTTCGAGCAGATGGTCGACGCCGCCCGCGCCGGCGGCCGCTTCGTGCAGAAGGAGAAGAGACAATGAGCCGCCGCAACCTGTTCGCACTTGCCATCGCCACCGTCCTCGTCGTCGCCGCGGCCGAACCGGTCATGGCGTACACGCTGCTCTCGCCGACCCGCACCTGGGCCCAGACGCCCGTTCCGGTGCGCGTCTACACCGGCGGCAACTCCACCATCACCGACGGTGACGGCGGCGTGACCGCGGTCAACGGCGCCATCCGGGCCTGGGCCGTCTCCGGCAACGGCACGACCAATCAGGCCGCCGTCCGCGGACAGGCTCCGGCCACGATCATGCTGAACAACAACGGCAGGATCTGCACGGGCTCCTGCCTGGCCGCCACGCTCACCGGTTATTACACCGGAAACACGATTTACGACGCCGACGTGTACACGAACACCCGTTACAGCTTCTACTCGTCCCGCGAGAACGACGGCTGCAGCGGCGAGTTCGACATCGACGGCATCATGGTCCACGAAGTCGGCCACGTGATCGGCCTCGGCCACTCGAACGTCGCCGGCGCGACCATGTATCCCTCGGTCAGCTCCTGCAACTCCGCCAACCGCACCCTCGAAGCCGACGACATCGCCGGCATGAACGCGCTGTACTAGGAGTCACTCAACCGGAGGACGTCGGCGGACCGCCGGCGTCCTCGCCGGCTGTTTGTGACGGCGTCCCGCCGTCACCCTCTTCCGGAGCGCAGGCGAGACGCCTGCGCAGACAGCCGGCGGGACGCCGGCGGTCCCCCTCACTTCGCCTTCGCCGCCAGCACCTCCGCCAGCCGGTCCGCCTTCCCCTCCACCCGCACCAGGTGCGGATAGCGCAGTCCGCCGCGGTACTCGACGGTGTGGGTGCGGAAAAAGTCGGCGTTCTCCACGAGGAGCTCGATCTTCCCGCCGCTCTTCGCCTCGGTGATGGCCGTCTTGAGCAGCGCGGGGGTGAAGCGGCGGCCGTTCACGGCCACGATCTTCATCCCCGGTCCGATGCCCGCGCCGGCGGCGGGGAGGCCGAGGATCACGTCGCGCACCATCCCGTCCTCCTCCTTGATGGCGATGCCGAGGGAGGAGGTCAGGTCGACCATCTTGCGGCGCTTCTCGTTCGCGGCGATGACGTCGTTCGGCGTCTCGTCGTACACGAGCTGCCAGCCGCCCGCGGTGATGCCGGCGATCGGCGCGCGCGGGCTGAGCGACGACAGCCGCTCGTTCAGGTGTTTGCGCCAGTCGTACGGCGTCACGGCGTTCAGCGTATTCACCACGTCGTCGAACGTGTACGGCTTCACCATCGGCGCGCCGCCGGTGCCGCCGTGGAAGCGGCGCGTGAAGTCATCCAGCGAGGCGCGGTTGTTCGTGCGCTCGCGGATGATGGAGTCGACCTCCAGCCAGAGCAGGATCGACTCGTCGTAAAAGTCGACGCTGCGCCGCAGGCTGCGCCAGGCATCGGCCGAGGGAAAGAGGATCTGCGCGGCCACCGCCGTGTCGGAGAGCGGCCGCCACGTGCGTCCCGGCTGCACGTCGAAGCCGGCCGCGATCACCGCCAGGTTGTCGCGGTAGCGCTCCGGCGTCCAGAGTCCGGCGCGCGTCGCCAGCACGCTGCCGAGGTACTGCGTCAGCCCCTCGTACACCCAGAGCAGCGAGCCTTCCATCGGCGTCTGGTAATCGGCGCTGAGCATGGCCGCGGGACGGCGGTACTTGCCGTTCCACGAGTGCACGTACTCGTGCGACAGCAGCCCGCCCACGGCCGGATTCAGCTCGCGGTCCGTGAGCGCGTTCTCCTCCATCCGGTTGTCGCTCGACTCGTGATGCTCGAGCCCGAAGTGCGCCACGTGATCGCTGAGCGTCAGCAGCCAGTCGTACTTGCGGAAGTGGTAGGCGCCGAAGGTGTGTCCCGCCTCGGCGATGAGGCGCGAGAAGTCGCTCGCGAACGTCGGCCAGGTCTCCAGCGCGGCGCGGCTGTCGGCGACCAGGTCGACCCGGTGCGGCGGCGCGTTGCCGGAGGGGATCGTCACCGTCTTGAAGTGGCGGCCCATGATCACCGGCGAGTCGATGTACGTCATCAGCGACGCGCGCTCGAACTTGCCCGGCTCGCTCTGCCGCAGTCCGCTGGCGGCCGTCCACCCCTCCGGCATGCGCACCGTGGCTTCGACCATGATCTCGCCGGCGTCGCGTCCCGGCGGAAAGAGGAGGAGGGTGTTCCAGCTCATCACCGCCAGGTTCGCCGTGGCCGTCTCCCCGGCGGTGAATTGCCCGCCCGCGGTCGGCGCGAGATACGTCGCCTCCACCACCAGCTCGCCCGCGCCCTGCGGCACGTCGAGGTTGAAGACGAACATGTCCCGCGGGTCGCGCGCCCACGTGACCGGCTGCCCGTTGGCGGTGATGCGCACGTTTACGAGATCGGCGATCGGGCCGCTCGGACTGTGCTCGCCCGGCAGCCACTTCGCGAACGCGAGCCGCGGCGTGGCGGGCATGGTCATGCGCGAGTGGAACAGCTTGCGCGGCGCCTCGGTGGCGTCGACGGTGACGCGGATCGTCTGGGCCTGGATGGAGAGAGCCAGAAAGACCAGCAGGAGCACTTTTTTCATGATGGGCGGAGTCTATCGCGCGCCACGACGCGCCCGCGCTCGAGGTGCACGATCTCGTCGCAGATGGCTTCCACCTCGGCCATCTGATGCGTGACGTAGATCGTGGGGATCGGGAACTCCTCCCGCACGCGCACCAGGTGGCCGAGGACGCGGTCGCGCAGCGCCACGTCGACGCCCGACAGCGGCTCGTCGAGCAGCAGCACCTCGGGGTCGCTGAGCAGCGCCCGCGCCAGGGCCACGCGTTTGCGCTCGCCGCCGCTGAGCCGCTTCACGCTCCGCTCCAGCAGCGGCGCGATCTCCAGCACATCGAGGACCGCATGCTCCTTCACGCGCGCGCCATAGAAGATGTTCTGCCGCACGTTCATGTGCGGGAACAGCGCATCGTCCTGCGGCACGTACCCGACGCGCCGCAGCCGCGGCGGCAGCCCGGTCACGTCGCGCCCGTGCAGCTCGATCTGCCCGCTTCGCGGCGTGCGCAGGCCCGCGATCAGCTCCAGCACCGACGTCTTTCCCGCGCCCGAGGGGCCGTAGAGCGCCGTCGCCCGCGCGCTCAGCTCGAGCGACACCTCCAGCGTGAACTGTGCGAGCGGGAAGACCACCTCCCGCAGGACGACGCTCACGCGCGCCTCCGCAGGAAGGCCTCGGTGGTCCAGACGGCGGCGAAGGCGATCAGCACGGAGATGCCGAGCAGGCGGAAGGCGTCGGCGTCGCGCCCGAGCTGGACGTGGTTGTAGATCGCCAGCGAGAGCGTGGTCGTGCGGCCGGGGATGTTGCCGGCCACGAGGATCGTCGCGCCGAACTCGCCGATGGCGCGGGCGAACGCCAGCAGCACGCCGCTGAGGATTCCGCGCGCGGCCAGCGGCAGGGTGATGGTGGCGAAGACGCGGCGGTCGGGGGCGCCGAGGGTGCGCGCGACCTGCTCGAAGCGCGGGTCGACCTCCTCGAAGGCCACGCGCGCCGCGCGCACGAGGAGCGGGAACGACATCACCATCATGGCCAGCACCACGGCCCGCCAGGTGAAGACGACGTCGACGCCGATGCGGTCGAGCAGTGCTCCGGCCGGGCCGCGGCGGCCGAAGAGCTCGAGCAGGATCAGCCCCGTGGCCACGGGCGGCATCACCAGCGGCAGCGCGACGAGCGTCTCCACGAGCGACTTGCCGCGCCAGCGCCGCCGCGCCAGCAGCCAGGCCACGGCCAGTCCCGGCGGCACGATCAGCAGCGTGGCCAGCGCCGCGGTGCGCAGCGTCAGGCCGAGGATCTGCCAGTCATCGGAGGACATCGAACCCGTGCCTCGCGAACGTGTCGAGCGCCGGCTTGCCGCGCAGGTAAGCGAGGAAGCGGCGGGCCGCGGCAGGCTGCTCCGCGCCGCGCAGCACCGCGAACGGGTAGGTGATGCGCGGTCCGTCCCGGACGACGTACGTCACGCGCACCTTTTTCGAGATTCGCGCGTCGGTCTTGTAGACGATGGCTGCATCGGCGTTGCCGGAGGCGACGGCGGCCAGCGCGGAGCGGACGTTGTCGGTGGGGATGACTTTCGGTTTCACCGCGTCCCAGAGGCGCAGCCGTTCCAGCCACTGCCGCGCGTAGATGCCCGCGGGGACGCTGGACGGCTCGGCCAGGGCGATGCTCTTCAGGTTCACGAGGTCGCGCGGCCGGCGGATCGGCTTTCCGATGACCACCAGCGTGTTGGAGAGGACATTCACGCGGACGCTCGTCTGCACGCGATTCATCGACGCCTCGTCGGCGGAGAGGAAGAGGTCCGCCGGCGCCCCCGCCGCGATCTGCCGCGCCAGCAGGTTCGACGCCCCGAAGCTGAAGACGATCCGGTCGCCGGACTGCTTTTCGTACGCCCGCGCGATCTCCTGCAGCGCATCCGTGAGGCTCGCCGCCGCCAGCACCCGCACCTCGGCCGCGGAGAGGGGGAGGGCGAGGAGCAGGAGGAGGACGAAGCGCATGCGATATCTACGCAGAAGTATATCGAAGCTGTCATCCTGAGCCGCGCAGACGGCGAAGGATCCCCTGCCTACGGAATGAGCAGGGGTTTCAGCAGGGGGTCCTTCGCCGTCTGCGCGGCTCAGGATGACACCACGTCTTACAGCTCCTTCCTCATCTTCTCCCACAGCCCCGCGATAGACTGTTCCGCCTTCGCCTCCATCTTCCGGTACAGCGCCAGCACGCGCTGGCCGGACTCGGTGAGCTGCGCGCCGCCCTGGCCGGCGCCGCCGCGCTCCTTTTCCACCAGCGGCGCGCGGAAGGCGGCGTTCATGGTGCGCACGAGGGTCCAGGCGCGCATGTACGACATCTCCAGCTCCTCCGCCGCGGCGCGGATGGAGCCGGTGCGGCCGATGGCGTCGAGGAGGTCGGCCTTGCCGGGACCGAGGACGATCGTGTCGTCGTCGCGGACGATGCGGAGGCGCGGGCGGACGGTGTGTCGCACCGCAAAATCATATGTTGCTGGTTGTCGGTTGCTGGTTCGTGGTGGTGTCTCGCCAAAAGCCACCACGAACCAGCAACCAGCCACCAGCAACATACAATGTCCTCCATGGGTCCCCGGTCGCTCACCCGTATCGGTGACCGCCTCCTCCTCACCGCGCACGGCAGCGACGGCTACACGCACGCGATCGCCCTCGACTCCCAGGCGCAGACCGTCGGCGCGAAGGCGTGCATCGCCGGCGTGCCGGCGTCGGCGGCAACGGCGTGACGCTCGGCGCACCGGCCGTAGAATGCGTCCTATGCGACGTACGGTCATCGCCCTCGCGCTCTTCCTCTCCGCCTGCACCTCCACGCGGATGCACATCGATGTGCAGGGAGTCTCCGACCGCCTCTTCTGCGGCCGCTCCATCCCGGGCGGCGGGGAGGTGACGGATGCCGACATCGACAAGTTCGTCGCCGAGGTCGTGGAACCGCGCTTCCCCGAGGGCTTCACCATGTGGACCGCCACCGGGAACTGGGAAGGGCAGGAAGAGCCGACGCTCGTCCTCGAGTTCCTCCACCCGTACGGCCGCCGCTTCGACGACGAGGTGCGCGAGATCGCGGAGGAGTACCGGCGCCGCTTCAACCAGGAAGCGGTGATGCGGGTGACCCTCCCCGCGGTGATGGAGTTCGTGGACAAATAGGGCCCATGCGAACGGTTCTCATCACCGGCGCGACCGGCGGCCTCGGCACGGAGATCCTGCCGTACCTCACCGGCGCCTACGACTGCGTGGCGCTCTACCGCAGCGAGTCGAGCTTCGCCCCGCTACGCGGTTCCGCCCGCGGCGTGCAGGCGGACCTCGGCGACCCGGAGTCCGTGCGCCGGGCCGTGCGGTCGATCGGCACGCCGTACGCCCTCGTGCACCTGGCCGGCGGCTTCGCTCCCGGCACGATCGCGGAGACGGACGACGCGCTGTGGGCGAACATGCTCTCGCTGAACCTTACCGCCGCCTTCGTGGTCATCCGCGAGGTGCTGGCCGTGATGGACCACGCCGCCGCGGGGCGCATCATCGTCATCAGCTCCGAGGCCGCGCTGACGAAGGCGGCGGGGAGCGCGGCGTACACCGTCGCCAAGAGCGGCCTCAATGCGCTGATCGAAGTGGCGGCGAAGGAGCTGCGCGGCACGGCCATCACCGCCAACGCGCTGCTGCCGGCGGCGCTGGACACGGCGGCCATGCGCGAGGTGATGCCGCGCGAAAAGCTCGTACCGGCGGGCCGGGTCGGCGAGACGCTGGCGTGGCTTCTCTCCGATGCGGCGGCGAACGTCACCGGCGCGCTGATCCCCCTGCGGGCGGTGCCGTGACTGAGACCGCGCTGGCGCTGGAGACCCTCGTACGCACGCACACGGGCGCGCTGCTGCGCGTGGCCCGGCGCTTCCTTCGTTCGGAGGAGGACGCGCGCGACGCGGTGCAGGACGCGTTCGTGTCGGCCTTCCGCGCCCTGGACCGTTTCGGCGCGCACGCGCAGCTCGCCACGTGGCTGCACCGCATCGTGGTCAACGCCTGTCTGATGCGCCTGCGCACGCAGCGCCGCCGTCCCGAGGAAGAGCTGGAGGCCCTGCTGCCGCGCTTCGCCGAAGACGGGCATCAGCTCGAGCCGAGCGAGCCATGGTGCGAGACGGCGGAGACGCTCCTCGAGCGCGAGGAGCTGTGCGGCGTGGTGCGCGCGGCCATCGACGAGCTGCCGGACACGTACCGGGAAGTCGTGCTGCTGCGCGACATCGAAGAGCTTTCCACCGAGGAGACGGCGGACCTGCTGGGCGTCACGCCGAATGCCGTGAAAATCCGGCTGCACCGCGCGCGGCAGGCGCTGCGCACGCTGCTCGATCCGTACATGAGGTCCGCCACGCCATGAACTGCCAGGAACTGATCACGAACTTTCTCGCCGGTTATCTCGAGGGAAGCCTCGACGCCGACGCGCGCGCCGACTTCGAGCATCACCTCGACGTCTGCCCCTCGTGCGTGGCGTACCTGCAGGCCTACCGCACCACCATCGCCGCGACCGCCGCCGCCGGGCGGGTGGCGGCGGACGACGTGCCGGAAGAGCTGGTGCAGGCCATCCTCGCCAGCGTGAAGTAGGAAAAGCGGACCGCCGGCGTCCCCGCCGGCTGTCTGTGCAGGCGTCTCGCCTGCACACGCGCGGCGGCGGGACGCCGCCGCAGACAGCCGGCGAGGACGCCGGCGCTCCCCTGTGTTGCGCGCTGAACGGCGCGTGTGGTTTCATCACCCGTCAGGTCCACGGTCAAAAACAACAACCCGGAGGTCTCCATGCGCGCCGCACGGTGGGTGTTCCTTGTCTCGCTTCTGCTCTCTCTTCCTCTCGCCGCGCAGACCTTCGTCTTCGACCTTCGGGGCAGCCAGGAAGTGCCGCCGGTGCCGAGCACGCACAGCGGCGGCTGCATGGGAGTCCTCGACCAGCCCGCGGCGACGTTCTCGCTCACGTGCGTGCACGACGTCATCGGCGCCACGGTCATGCACATCCATCGCGCGCCGGCGGAGGCGAACGGCGAGGTGGTCTTCGACCTCGGCGACCCGGCCAGCCCCGTCACCGCCACGTGGACCGGCATGACGGCGGCGAACATCGCCGATCTCCTGGCCAACAATCTCTACGTCAATATCCACACCGCGGGACGTCCGGCCGGGGAGATCCGCGGACAGATCCTGGCGCGCACCGTCGACACGGTGCCCTTCACCGCTGACGGCGGGCAGGTCGTACCGCCGAATCCGACCGAGGCGTCGGCGAGCTGCACCGCCGACCTCGATGGGCCCGCCACCTCGCTGGCCGTCTCCTGCACGCACAACCTGCCGTCGCCGTCCGCGGCGCACATCCACCGGGCCCCGTTCGGCCAGAACGGCCCGATCGTCTTCACGTTCCCCAATCCGCTGTCCATCAACGCCAGCGTGCCGCTGACGCCGGAGCAGGTGGCCGCCTTCGCGGCCGCGTTCCTCTATCTCGACATCCACGGCAGCGGCGGGACGGAAGACGACGCGGCGGACGAGATCCGCGGCCAGATCGGCACGCCGCCGGCGGGTGCGGGCACCGGCACGATCGTCATCGCCAAGGAGACCGACCCCGCGGGCGGCAGCGGCTTCGGTTTCACGGAGAACATCACGCCCGGCACCTTCACCCTGAACGACGGCGGCACGCGCACGTTCACCAATATCGCGCCGGGGACGTACAGCGTTTCCGAGAATGCCATGGCCGGCTACACGCTGGGCGACCTGGCGTGCGACGACGCGAACAGCACGGGCGATCCGTTCACGCGCACGGCCACGGTCCGCCTCGAGGCCGGCGAAGTGGTGCAGTGCACGTTCCGCAACTTCGCCTCCACGGCCACTGACAGCATCTTCGTCTTCCATCTCTCGGGCGATCAGGAAGTGCCGCCGGTGGTGACGCCGGAGCGCGGCGGCTGCATGGGCCGCTTCCGCAGCGCCACCAGCTCGCTGTCGCTGGTCTGCACGCACGACGTCGTGCTGCCGACGCTGATGCACATCCACCGCGGCGAGCCGGAGGAGAACGGCCCGGTGGTCTTCGACATGGGTCAGCCCGACAGCCCGGTCATCGCCACGTGGGACGGCATGACGCCGGCCGAAGTGGCCGATCTCTTCGCCGGCAATTTCTACGTGAACATCCACACCTCCGGCCGCCCGGGCGGCGCGATCCGCGGGCAGATCGTCCTGCGCACGGTCGACACGGTGAGCTTCCCCATGAGCTCCGCGCAGACGGTGCCGCCGGGGACGTCGCCGACGACTGGCAACTGCACGGCCGACCTGGATACCGCGGCGGACGTGCTCGCGGTGAGCTGCACGCACAACATGGCCGGCGCCGACGCGGCCCACGTGCACGACGCGCCGCGCGGGCAGAACGGTCCGATCGTCTTCACCTTCCCCAGCCCGGCCAGTCCGTTCTCCGCGGGCGTGCCGATGACGCCGCGCCTCGTGGCCGACTTCGCGGCGGGCTTCCTCTACGTCGACGTGCACGGCCCCGACGTGTCGGAGGACCAGCAGCCGGACCAGATCCGCGGCCAGATCGCGGAGCCGGTCGTGGCGCCGACGACGGGCACGATCCGCATCCTCAAGTCGACCTCGCCCGCGGGGGGGACGAACTTCCCCTTCACGCAGACGATCACCAACGGCGCGTTCACGCTCGATGACGGCGGCGAGCAGCTCTTCAGCAACGTTCCCGCGGGCAGGTACACCGTGACCGAGGGGACCGTGGCCGGCTGGTCGCTGACGGACGTGACCTGCGGCGACGGCGACAGCACCGGCAACGCGTTCTCGCGCACCGCCACGATCAACCTGCAGGGAGGGGAGATCGTGACGTGCACGTTCCGCAACCTGCAGAGCGTGACCGCGCCGACGCGCTTCGTCTTCCACCTCTCAGGCAACCAGGAAGTGCCGCCCACCGACTCCACGGCCCGCGGCGGCTGCTACGGGCAGCTCGACACCGCGGCGCGCTCGCTGTCGCTGGTCTGCACGCACAACGTCAGCTCCCCGGCCGTCGCGCACATCCACCGCGCACCGGCCGGCTCGAACGGCCCCATCGTCTTCGACGTCGGCGACCCCGCCAGCCCGATCGAGGCCGTCTGGACGAACATGACGCCGGCCGAGATCGCCGACCTGCAGGCGGGCAACTACTACCTGAACATCCACGCCGCGGGACGTCCCGACGGCGAGATCCGCGGCCAGATCCTCCCGCGCACGGTGGACGCGTTCAGCTTCTCCGCCGCGGGATCGCAGGAAGTGCCGCCGACTCCGTCCACGGCGACCGGCAGTTGCAGCGCGGATCTCTCCGCGGATGCGAGCTTCGTCGGCGTGCAGTGCACGCACAACGTGGCCGGCGTGACCGCCACGCACCTGCACGTCGCGCCCCCGGGGGTGGACGGGCCGGCCATTTTCGACTTCCCGAACACGAGCACGTTCTCCGGCAACGTGCCGCTCACGCCGCGCCTCGTGGCCGATTTCGCGGCCGGCTTCCTCTACGTCAACATCCACTCGGCGGCCTTCGAGGAAGGGGAGATCCGTGGCCAGCTCATCGCCGGCGCGGTGGCGCCCGCGGCGGTCGCGGCCATTCCCACGCTGGGCGAGTGGGCACTCCTCCTGATGATGCTGGCACTGGCGGGAGTGGCGTTCGTGCGGGTACGCTGATGCACATGACCCGGACTCCCATCGCCGCCCTGTTCCTCGCGCTCGCGCTTTCCGCGGGCGCGCTCGCCGCCGTTCCGCTCCCGCAGCCCAGCCCGGCCGCGGCCGTGATGCAGGAGGTAGGGATCTCGAAAGTGAAGATCCATTACCACCGCCCCGCGGTGCAGGGACGGAAGATCTGGGACGGGCTCGTGCCGTACGGCAAGGTGTGGCGTCTCGGCGCGAACGAGGCCACCACGCTGGAGATCCCGCACCAGGCCACCATCAACGGCAACAAGGTGGCGGCGGGGAAGTACTCGCTCTTCGCCATCCCGAAGGCCGACTCCTGGACCTTCATCATCAACAAGGTCCCGGATCAGTGGGGCGCCTTCTCGTACAAGCAGGAGCAGGACCTGCTGCGCTTTGACGCCAAACCGGAGGCCGCGCCGCACCGGGAGTGGCTCGACATCGACATCGTTCCGCTCAACGACCGGACCATGCGTGTGGACGTGGCCTGGGAGAAGCTGCGCGTGCCGTTCACGATCGAGTTCGACGTCGAGACGATCATGTGGGCGACCATCGAGGCGGCGCTGTCGAACCAGAAGCGCACCTGGGAGGACTACCACAACGCCGCCCGCTACGCGCAGCGCACGAACAAGCGCCTGGAGCAGGCGCTGAAATGGACCGACGAGGCCATGCAGCGCACCGAGAACTTCTGGAACTACGAGCTGAAAGGGCTGATCCTGCACCAGCTCGGCCGCGACGCCGAGGCCATTCCGATGATGCAGAAGGCCCGCGCGCTGGCCCTCGGCAAGGCCCCGCAGGAGTGGATCGACGGGCTGGACCAGCGGGTCGCGGAGTGGAAGAAATCTGGAGTGCGGTAGCGGCCAGCTACCGCTCTCCAACCGGGCCACTTAGCGGCCGCGGCCTTTGAGAGCGCGAGCTTGCCGCTCGCGCAGTCCAGACGCTTCGCGTATCCTGTCGCCACCCGTGCAACTTTCCCCCGGTGATCGCATCGGACAGTACGAGATCCTACGACCCCTCGGCGCCGGAGGCATGGGTGAGGTGTACTGCGCGCGCGACGCGAAGCTGGGGCGCGAAGTCGCGCTGAAGCTGCTTCCCGCCGAGCTCTCCTCGAACCCCGAGGCACTGCGGCGCTTCGAGCAGGAGGCGCGGGCGGCGTCGGCGCTCAACCATCCGAACATCGTCACGATCTACGAGATCAACGAGGCGGAGAGCTTCGCCTGGATCGCCATGGAGCTCGTGGACGGCGAGGACCTGCGCACGATCCTCGGCCGCGAGCCGATGCCGCTGAAGAACGCGCTGCGCATCGCCACCAAAGTGGCGGACGGCCTGGCCGCGGCGCACGAGCGCGGCATCGTGCACCGCGACCTCAAGCCCGACAACGTGATGGTCACGTCCGACGGCTTCGTGAAGATCCTCGACTTCGGCCTGGCCAAGCAGCTCCGCGTCCTCAACTCCGACGAGACCACGCTGCCGCACACGTCGCCGGGCGTGATCTTCGGCACGGTCGGCTACATGTCGCCGGAGCAGGCCACGGGACGGGAGATGGACGCGCGCTCGGACCAGTTCTCGTTCGGCGTGATGCTGTACGAGATGATCACGCGCGTCCGTCCCTTCGAGCGCGATTCGCGCACGGAGACGCTGGCGGCGATCCTTCGCGATGACGTGCCGCCGCCGTCGGAGCGGAGCGAAGTCATCTCCCGCGACCTCGACCGCATCGTCGGGCGCTGCCTGGCCAAGAACCCGCGCGAGCGCTACGCCTCGACGCGCGATCTGGCGCGCGATCTCCGGGAGGTGCGTGACAGCTTCACGCAGTCGTCGGTGGAGCGGCGGGCTTTCAGCCCGCCGGTTCGGCGGCCGAAAGGCACGCCGCTCCACTGGGCGATCGCGGCCGTCGTTCTCCTCGTTGCCGGCGTGGCCGGCTACGTCATGTGGCAGCGCCGCACCGACGTGCGCCGCGTCGACTCTATCGCTGTGATGCCGTTCCGCGATCTCGGCGGAACCCGCGAGGGCCGTGCCTTCGCCGACGGCATCTCGGAGATGGTGGCCACGCGCCTGGCGCAGGCGCCCGGACTCCGTGTGGCCATGCCCTTCGACGGTGCCCCGATGCGCGAGGGAGACGACGAGACTACGCTGGCCAAACGCTCCGGCGCGAGTGCGGTCGTGCGCGGCACGGTGCAGCGCGGGGGCGGGGACGTGCGCGTCACGGTCTCGCTGATCGACGCGGAGAGCGGACGCACGCTTGCCGCGACTACCGCCACCCGCGCCGCCATCGATCTCTTTGCTCTGCAGGATGCCGTGGCCGAGGACCTGCTGCGCGCCCTCGGGCGCCAGGTGCCGCCACGCGCTCCCGTGGCCGCGGCCGTCCTCGGTGCCGACGACCAGCGCCGTGTCACCGAGGCCGTCGGCCTGCTGCAGCGCGTGCGTGACGAGCGCTCCGTCGACCGCGCCATCATCGAGCTGGAATCGGTGCTACGCAATGCGCGCGAGTCGGGCACGGTAAACGCGCTGCTGGCTCGGGCATTGGTCGTCAAATCGCGGCTGGCCCGGCGGCCCGCGCTCAGGGAGCAGGCCGCGATTTACGCCGCGCGCGGCGTTTCGCTCAGCCCGCAGGATCCGGAGACGTACCTCACGCTGGGGCTCGTGCAGAACGCGTCGGAGCATCCGGCCGAGGCCGTGCAGTCGTTCCAGCGCTCGCTCGCGCTGCGGCCGCAGAATCCGGACGCACTGCTCGGGCTGGGCGACTCGTACAACGCGCTCGGGCGTGCCGCCGAGGCGGAGAAGCTGTACCAGCAGGTGCTCGCGCTGCGGCCCGACGAGACCAACGCGCTCTCGCGCTACGGCGCCTTCTGCTACGGGCAGGGACGCTACGAAGAGGCGGCGAAGTACTTCCAGAAAGTGTCGGAGCTCGTCCCCGATTTCGTGCAGGCGCACACGAACCACGGTGCCGCGCTCCAGAAGCTCGGCCGAAACCTGGAGGCGCGAATTGCGTTGCAGAGGGCGCTCGAGCTCCAGCCGTCCGCCGTCGGTTTCTCGAATCTCGGTACACTCGAGTTTTCCCTCGCGCGTTACCCGGACGCGCGTGAATCCTTCAGGCGCGCCACGGAGCTCGCGCCGTCCGACCCGGTGGTCTGGGCGAACCTCGGTGATGCCTGCCGCTTCGTTCCGGGTGGCCAGAATCAGGCAAGGGCCGCGTACGAGCGCGCCGCCAGCCTCGGGCTGGACGTCCTGCAGGGGAACCCGGACGACGCGTACACGCGCGCCGTGGTCGCGCTCTGTCTCGCGCGCAGCGGCAAGGTGGACGAGGCGCAGCGCGAGATCCGCCGCGCGCTGGAGGACAATCCGACCAACGGGATCGTGCTGTACAAGGCGGCCATGATCGCCCTCCTCCGCGGCAACAGCGACAGCGCGCTGTCGTGGATCGAGCGCGCGGTTGCCAACGGCTATTCAGTCAAAGACCTCGAAAAAGACCCGGAACTGCAGCCGCTGCGCGACTTGCCCGCCTTCCGGAAAGCCGTACAATCGAAAAGCTAAGCGAGAAGGAGGGGGTCCATGTCTCGTCACTTCGTGCTCCTCGGAGTCCTGCTGTTCGTCTGTTCGTGCGCCTCTCAGCCGTCCACCGACACCATCGACAGCACTGCCGCCGCGCCGGGAGGGACGGCGCTCAGCCGCGCTGCCGGCGGGAATCCATGCTCGAACGGCGTGGGATCGGAGAACCGCAACGCCCCGATCGTCTGCGTCGATGACACCGGCAGCACACTCACCGTCTCTCCCGACCCGATCCGCGTGCACGACGTCGGCGCGTCCGACCGCGCGCCGGTGGTCATTCACTGGCACACCGTCTCGGGCGCGAACGACCTGAACATCGAGATCGAGCCCGGCTGCGTGGCGGAGATGAACTGCACCCGCGGCCACTGCCGCGCGCGCACCACCCCGCGCAACGACAAGACGGAGAAGCGCTGCAAGTACGACGTCTGGACCGACAAGCACCCGCGCCTCGATCCCGACATGATCATCATCCCCTGCTGCTAGTCTGGAGTGCGGCAGCGCCAGCTGCCGCTCTCTATGCGGCAGCCGCAGCTGCCGCGGGCGGGCGGGAGGCTGGCGCCTCCCGCATGGAGAGCGGCAGCTAGCGCTGCCGCACTCCACACATCTCCGCGTGACGTTGGAGGGCCTCGCGAACCGCGGGCTTCAGCCCCCCCTCGTCGAGCCAGAGCTTGTTCACGACGAGCCGCTTTCCCTCGATCCGCGCGTCGATGCGGCCCACGAGCCGGTCGCGATGCAGGAGCGGGCAGACGTACCACCCCCACTTGCGCTGCGGCGCGGGCTTGTAGACCTCCCACACGTAATCAAAGTCGAACGCGTGTCGCACGAGGTTGCGGTCCCACAGCAGCGGGTCGAGCGGGCCGAGGATGCGCACGCGATCGTCGTACACCGCGCGCGCCTTGAAGAACGCCGGCACGGCCAGATAGCGCCGCGGCGAATCCTCCAGGGCCACGTCCACCAGCTCGCCGCGCTCCACCATTTCATCGACGAGGGGAGACGTCCGCACGTGCGACAGCATCGACCACATCGAGCCGCCGGCGCGGCTGAGCAGTCCCGCCGCGTGCACGCGCTCGCGCAGCGCCCACGGCGCGAACGGCTCCTCCGGCTCGCCCTTCCACTTCGGCACGTCGTACAGCTTCGCGCCCGACTCCGTGCGTCCCGCGACCACGATGTCGCAGCGCGTCCAGAGGATCTCGATGGCCATCGTCGTCGCCTTCGACGTCCCCATCCAGCCGGCCCAGTCGATCGGCACCACGCTGCCGTGGTCCGTGAGCTCGCGCGCCGTCACCGGGCCGCGCTCGCGGATCTCCTCGAGCACCGCCGCTACCAGCTTCGGCGGCACCTTCTGCTCGCGCTCCGCGTGGCGCCACCACGTCGTCTGCGCCCCGTATCCCTCGCGGCGATAGTACGGAAACGCCCGCGCGGGGAGGATGCAGCGCTCCTTCGCGAAGTGCTCGAAGGCGTGCTCCGGAAAGAGATGCCGCCAGACGTCGCCGCGATGGATGCCGTCGACCCGCGCCATGACCACCAGGTCGGCGTTCGTGCCGATCGCGTCCAGCGGATCGAGCTGGATGCAGCGCAGCCGCTCCAGCACCGCGCGCACGCCGCGCGCCCCGCGTCCGGCGACGCGTGCCAGGCCGAGGTGCGCGACCAGCCGGCGGCGCGCCTCGGCGCGCGAGAGGGTGACGGGCATGGTGAGGCAGTCTATCGGACCGCCGGCGTCCCGCCGGCTGTCTGTGGCGGCGTCCCGCCGCCACTGTGCGGGCGAGACGCCCGCACAGACAGCCGGCGAGGACGCCAGCGGTCCGCTTCACTGCTTCATTTTCATCCGCCACGCTGTGGTGAAGTGCAGGGGGAGGGTGGTCTCTTCGCCCGGTCCGGGGACGATGACCGCGATGCGGCCGTCGGGGAGCAGTCGCGGGGTGCTCCAGATCTCCGGGAGGCGGAACAGCTCCCGCGGGCGTTCGATCCGCGGCGCCGCGCCGGAGGGGTCGAACGACGCGGCCAGCATGCGTCCTTTCGACGCCCACACCAGCTCCCGTCCGTCCGCGCTCCACGACGCCACGCCGCCGCCGTCGGTCGAGACGCGGTAGGGACGTCCTTTCGGGAACGGCCGCACGAACAGCTCGGACTCCGCTCCTTCCTCGACCAGATACGCCACCCACTGCCCGTCCGGCGAGAGGGAGGGATCGCTCTCGGACGCTCCAGTCTGGAGCCACGGCTGCGGCTTGCCGCCGTCCAGCGGCACCTCCATGACCAAGTACTCGTTGTCGTTGTGGCGGCCGAGGTCGAAGAGGGTGCAGATGTTCGGGTGGCTGAGGCTCGAGATCGTGCGCGCCTCGCGCTCGAAGCGTTCGCGCAGGGCGGGATCTTTCGCCATCGCTCCCGCGAGGATCTTGATCGCCACCTGGCGGTCCAGCCGCGTGTCGACGCCGAGGTAGACCTCGCCCATGCCGCCGGCACCGATCAGCGACTCGACGCGGTAGGGGCCGAGCTGGGTTCCCGGATTCATTGCTGGAGTGCCGTGATGATACCGCTACGCTCCCGGCGGCTGGTTGGATGTGTTGTTCTCGCAGAGAATACGCGCATGAATCAGCTCGTGACCGATCCGGTCTGCGGCATGAAGATCGATCCGGCGACGGCGGCCGGCTCGTCGGAGTACCAGGGAGAGACGATCTACTTCTGCAGCCTCGGCTGCAAAGCGAAGTTCGACGCGGACCCGGCGCGCTACGTGGGCGGCGGCCCCGCGCCCGAGCCGATGAACGCCTCGGAGTGGACCTGCCCCATGCATCCCGAGGTCGTCAGCGACAAGC
This sequence comes from Thermoanaerobaculia bacterium, assembly GCA_035627015.1. Taxonomy (GTDB): domain Bacteria; phylum Acidobacteriota; class Thermoanaerobaculia; order Gp7-AA8; family Gp7-AA8; genus QHVT01. Next base: position 17,428 of record DASPMO010000059.1, read on the forward strand.
CGGGGAGCTGCCCGAAGTGCGGCATGGCCCTCGAGCCGGTCATGATCACCGCGGGTGACGACGAGAACCCCGAGCTGAAGGACATGTCGCGGCGCTTCTGGGTCAGCCTCGTGCTGACCGCGCCGCTGGTCGTCTTCGCCATGTCCCGCCACATCGCCAGCCTGCACTGGTACAACGACGACCTCCTGCGCTGGGCGCCGTGGATCGAACTCGCCCTGGCCACGCCGGTCGTGCTCTGGTGCGGCAAGCCGTTCTTCGAGCGCGCCTGGGCGTCGATCGTCCACCGCAGCCTGAACATGTTCACGCTGATCGGCCTTGGCGTGGCGGTCGCGTATCTCTACAGCCTCGTGGCCACCATCGCCCCGGGCCTTTTCCCGCGGGTCTTCCGCGACGCGCACGGCGCCGTCGGCGTCTACTACGAGGCCGCCGCGGCGATCGTGACGCTGGTGCTCCTCGGGCAGGTGATGGAGCTGCGCGCGCGCAGCCGCACCGGCGCCGCCATCCGCGCACTCCTCGGCCTGGCGCCGAAGACCGCGCGCCGCCTCGGCAAGGGCAACCGCGAGGAGGACATCCCGCTCGAGCACGTCCATCCCGGCGATCTCCTGCGCGTCCGTCCGGGGGAGAAAGTGCCGGTCGACGGCCTGGTCGTCGAGGGCACCAGCAACGTCGACGAGTCGATGGTCACCGGCGAGCCCGTGGCCGTCGTGAAGAACGCCGGCGACCGCGTCATCGGCTCGACCGTCAACGCCACCGGCTCCTTCGTCATGCGCGCCGAGCGCGTCGGCTCCGCCACCTTGCTCGCGCAGATCGTGAACATGGTCGCGCAGGCGCAGCGCAGCCGCGCCCCCATCCAGCGCCTGGCCGACACCGTCTCGGCGTGGTTCGTCCCGACCGTCATCGCCGTCGCGCTGATCACCTTCGTCATCTGGCTGCTCAAGGGTCCGGAGCCGCGGCTCGTCTACGCCATCGTGAACGCGGTGGCCGTGCTGATCATCGCCTGCCCCTGCGCCCTCGGCCTGGCCACGCCGATGTCGGTGATGGTCGCCGCGGGGAAGGGGGCCACCGCGGGAGTGCTCTTCCGCAACGCCGAGGCCATCGAGGTGCTGCGCAATGTCGACACGCTCGTCGTCGACAAGACCGGCACGCTCACCGTCGGACGCCCGGCGCTGGCCTCGGTGGTGGCCATCGAAGGCTTCGACGAGAACGAGATGCTGCGCCTCGCCGCCAGCGTGGAGCGCGCCAGCGAGCATCCGCTGGCCGCGGCCGTCGTCTCCGGCGCGGAGCAGCGCGGCATTTCCATCCCGAAGGCGCAGCACTTCGAGTCGATCACCGGCAAGGGCGTTTACGGCGCCGTGGAAGGACACCGCGTGGCCCTCGGCAACCGGGCCATGCTCGAGGAAGTGCGCGTGCACGTGGGCGACCTGGTCTCGTTCGCGGAGTCGCTGCGCGCCTCGGGGCAGACGGTGATGTTCGTCGTCATCGACGGCCGCCCGGCGGGCTTCCTCGGCGTCGCCGATCCGATCAAGGAGACGACCGCGGAGGCCATCAAGGCGCTGCACGCGGAAGGGCTGCGCATCGTCATGCTCTCCGGCGACAGCAAGACCACCGCGGACGCGGTGGCGAAGAAGCTCGGCATCGACGAGGTCCTGGCCGAGGTGCTGCCGGAACAGAAAGCGGAGGCCATCCAGCGCCTGCAGAAGGAAGGACGCGTCGTGGCCATGGCCGGCGACGGCATCAACGATGCCCCCGCGCTGGCGCAGGCCGAGGTCGGCATCGCCATGGGCACCGGCACCGACGTGGCCATGGAGAGCGCGGACGTGACGCTGGTGAAGGGCGACCTGCGCGGCATCGTGCGCGCGCGCCGGCTCAGCAGCGCCACGATGCGCAACATCCGCCAGAACCTCTTCTTCGCCTTCATCTACAACGCCCTCGGCGTCCCCATCGCCGCGGGCCTGCTCTACCCGCTGTTCGGCGTGCTGCTCAGCCCCATGATCGCCGCCGCGGCGATGAGCTTCAGCTCCGTCTCCGTGATCGTGAACGCGCTCAAGCTGCGGAAGGCCGAGATCTGATGCTGCTGGTGCTCCTGGCGCTGCTGGAGTGTGCGCAATACACGGCCCTGACCGTGGAGGTGCCGGAGGGCTTCGACGCCAGGCGCGACGCCGTCGAGCTGGCGGAGCTGTTCGCGAACGAGCGGGGAGACTACGCCGCGGCGATGCACTTCCTCTGCGGCGCCGGCCGCGAGCTCTCCGCGGCCGACCGCGTCTCGATGATCGCGCACGTGGGGCGCATGCAGCGCGGCGAGACGAAGGAGCCGCTCGTTTTCTGCGACCACGTGACCAGCGGCGACGGCCTGCACGAATGCGCGCTGCGCCTGCAGTCCGAGCTCGCGCCCGCGCTGCAGGCACGCTACGAGTCCGTGCCGAAGAGCGCGTCGCTGGAGACGCTCCGCAAGCGCGCCGACCCGTTCATCGCCGCCGACGCGGAGTGGGAGACGGAGCTGAGCCGCGGCGAGCCGGCCTATCCGTCGATGGCCATCCTCACGCGCCTCGACCGCGAGGAGGCGTTCGTCGAGCTGCTCGAGCTCTATTCGCGCCAGCGCGCCCCCGCCGCGACGGCCGCCGACCGCAAGGCCGCCGAGAAGGAGCTCCGCGAGGTCTACTGGGGCCTGCGCGACGAGGTGTCGCCGGACGTCGATTACCAGCTCAACCTCGCCCAGCACGCCTGGGTGACGTACCGCAACGCCTGGATCGCGTATTACCTCGACCGCTGGCGCGGCGCCGCCGCCCCCCGCGCGCTGCGGCTGGAGATCGAGACGGCTCTGACCAAGGCACGCACCGACGGGCTGAAGCCCGTCCTACGTTAAGCATGCTCAACGTAGGGCGGGCTTCAGCCCGCCGGCACTCGCCTAAAACGTCGTCCCGAGCGTGATCCCCGCGTGCCGCCGCTCGACGGCCAGCAGCGTCACCGTGAATCGCCTGTGTGCGTAGGTCGCGGCGAGGTGCGTATGCACCCCATCATTCATCACCATCGCCGAGAACCCGCGCGGCAGCGCCACGTTCACGCCGAAGGGGAACACGAACGCATCCGCGTGCCCGCTGTAGCTGACGCCGACGTACGGCGCCACCGGCAGCGGGTGCAGGCTCTTGCTCACGGTCGCGTAATACGACTGCCCGGCCGGCGTGCCGATGCGGTCGGAGCTCGTGCCGAACATCAGCGCCGGGCGCGTGTGCGTCTCCGTCAGCGCCACCCAGTTGGCCACGATCCCCACCTCGCCCGCGCGCGCGTTCCACTCGACCCCCGCCTTCAACGACGGCGTGATGCGATGCATGACGATCGTGCGATGCGTGGCGCGGTCGATCACCCCCGCGATATAGCGGTGCGACAGCTCCCACCGTTCCGTCCCCGTGGCAGTTCCCCGAACCGCCAGTCCCTCGCCGGGTCAGCCGGGTCAGCTGGGGACCAGCGACGCCGTGCGCGGCACTTCCCCGGCGGCCTGCAGCTCGAGCAGCGCGTCGTAGAGCTGGGAGAAGCGCTCCGGATCCTCGAGGAACTGTTCGCGGCAGTCGGCGTAGCGGAACGCGTACGTCTTCCCGCCGTACGCCGCGGTGATGCCGCTCTTCCGGGTCAGGCACTCCTCGGGCGTGTGCAGCGCCGCGAGCAGGACGAGGGCGGCCAGCGTCACCGCGCCAGCACCTTCTCGATCTCCGCGCGCATCGCCGCCGGATCGCTCTCGCCGCCGAAGCGCTTCACGATCTTTCCCTCGCGGTCGACCAGCACCAGCGACGGCAGCGAGTTCACCTTGTACGCGCTCCACACCTGCGGCGTGGCCTGCACGATCGGGTAGGTCAGCTTCGCCGTGGCCTTCTTCACCAGCGCCGGACGGTCGTCGACCGTCACGCCGACCACCGCGAAGCCGCGCGCCGCGTGCTTGTCGTGCAGCGCCTGCAGCTCCGGCAGCGCGGCCATGCACGGCGGGCAGAACGTTCCCCAGAAATCGAGCAGCACCACGCGCCCGCGGAAGTCCGCCAGCGACACGCTCCGCCCGTCCAGGGTCTTCAGCGTGAACGCCGGCGCCGTCTTTCCCTCATCGCTGACGAGGAAGGCCTGCGGGTCCTTGAGGAACTCGACTTTGCACTTCACGCTGCAGAAGGCGTACTCCTTCCCCTTGTACGTCGCCCGCGCCTTGACCGGCTCGAAGCCGGAGCCCTCGCGCGGACCGCAGACGGCGCAGATGGCCTGGTCGTCGGCGGCGAGGGCGGCAAATGCCACGAGAAGGATGAGCACGGCGGCTGTGAGTCGCATCGCGAGCCGCAAGCGTGGCCGCCTTCGCGTTATTTCCGGTGCGGCCGCTTCACGACTTCCTACAGACCGCTTCCGATCAGGAACTAGGAAACGTGACGGCCGTCACGGCCGCTGTCCGTTCCGGAACATAGCCGTGACGGACATCACATTTGATGTGAGGAGGATTCATGCGTTCTGGCCGTCCGGTGCTCCTGGTTGTCCTCGTCGCCGCCCTCGTCCTCGTCTCTCCCGCCGCCTCCGCCCAGACCCTCGGCGCGGTCCTGACCGGATCGCAGGAGGTGCCGCCGAATGCGAACCCGGGCTTCGGCAACGCCACCGTCACCTTCGATGACACGCGCCAGAACGTGACCGTGACCATCACCGTGGCCAACCTTGGCGCTCCCATCAACAACTTCCACATCCACGAGGCGCCGGCCGGCGTGAACGGGCCGGTGGTCGTGAACCTCATCGGCCTCGGCGGGACGTTCGTCAACGGCACGATGAGCGGCACCTTCGCCGTCGCCCCCGCCGTGGCGCAGCGGATGCTCGACAACCCGTCCAACTTCTACGTCAACGTGCACACCACCGCGCTGCCGGGCGGGGCCGTGCGCGGCCAGCTCGCCTTCGTCAGCGGCGGCGAGATCCGCTATGCCGCCGAGCTGCGCCCGCAGAACGAGGTGCCGCCCGCGAACAGCAGCGCGTACGGCAGCGCGTTCGTGACCTTCAACCCGATCACCAACAGCATCGCCTGGGACGCGCGCGCGAACGGCATCGCCAACCCGACGCTCTCGCACATCCACCGCGGTGCGGCCGGCGTGAACGGGCCGGTGGTCATCAACTTCGCCACCTCGGCCGCGCAGATCCCCAACGGCCGCACGGCCGGTGCCGGCCCGATCACAGGCGTGCAGAGCGGCAACCTGCAGCCGGCCGACCTGGCCGCGCTCTACAACCCCGCCACCGCCTCCGGCTTCTACGTGAACATCCACTCCTCGGCCTTCCCCGGCGGCGAGGTGCGCGGCCAGCTCTCCCAGCCGCACGAGTTCGACATCGCCGTGGCCGGCCGCGTGACGAACGGCCTCGGGCAGTCGTTCGTGACCGACGTGCGCGTCTTCAACCCGTCGTACACGAATGCGGTCACGGCGCTGCTCGAATTCCTGCCGGCGAAGATCGGCCCGAACGCCACCGCCGCAAACTCGATCGCCGTCAACATCCCCGCGCGCGGCACCTCGGTGCTGAACGACGTCACCGGCTCGTCGCACCTGAACGTGACCGGCCTGGGGGCAGTGCGCGTCTCCAGCGCCACGCCGATCGCCGTCGCGTCGCGCGTCTACCTCGACCGCCAGGCGCAGGGAACGCTCGGGCAGTTCGTCCCGGCGCAGCCGCGCTCGGCGGCGTTGCGCCGCGGCGTGATGCTGCAGCTCGCCAACAGCGCGGACCTGAGCCAGGGCTTCCGCACCAACGTCGGCTTCTTCAACCCGACCATGTCCGACGTGACCGTGCGCCTCGAGCTGCGCGACGCGGCGGGCGCGCTGGCCGGACAGAGCACGCTCATCCTCGGCGCGCAGTCGCAGCAGCAGAACTCGATCGCGACGTACTTCCCCGGCGCGAGCCTGGCCGCGGCGAACAGCCTCACGCTCAGCTTCGACGCCAGCGCGCCGATCTTCGTCTACTCCGCGGTGAACGACAACGTCTCCGGCGACTCGGTGTTCGTCCCCGCGCAACCCGACTCGGGGGTGGCCTCGAACCAGACCAACCCGCAGGGCTAACGCTGCCTGTCATCCTGAGCCGCGCAGACGGCGAAGGATCCCTGCATGCGGAGCCGGCATCGGGTTCCAGCAGGGGATCCTTCGCTGCGCTCAGGATGACAGTTCAGCGCTGGAGCTCGATCGTCAATGACGGCCGCGAGGCGCCTTGCGCCTCGCGGCTGTCGAAGCGCTTGGCCGTCCCGGAGCTCGCCTCGTCGCCGATGACGATCCAGCCGAAGTTCGTGGCCGGCTGGTCGAGCCACTGCTGCACGCGCGCGGTCATGGCCGCGCTCTCCCACACGCCCGTGGTGGTGGCCACCGAGGCCGTGGCGTCGGCGGCGGCGTCGAAGTCGCCGCCGGCGTTCGTCCAGCGCTGGTTGGGGAAGAAGGTGTGCTGCCACGTGGCGTCGTTCGGCGTGGACGCCGTGCCGCCGCCGTCGCGGGACGAGCCGGCGTTCGACGTCCCCTCGCCCCAGTTCCTGTTGAGACGGTGCAGCGCGATGGGCTCGGCGCCGGTGATGGTCTGCGACACGCGCAGGGTCAGCGTGGCCTTCACGATGCGGCTTCCCGGCGGCAGTTGCCCCGCGATGTCGAAGGCCAGGACCGCCCGCCGCCGCGTGCGTCCCTGCGTCGTCCCGGCGAAGACGTGCGGCCCCGCCCCGTTCGACGTCTCGCCGTTCGGCGTCTCGAAGAGCGTGTTGTCTTTCGACGGCAGCAGCGACAGCGTCTGCGACTGCGGCTGCGGCGTGATCGAGCGCACCGCGCGGCGCTTGAGCGTCCGCGCGTGCAGCGTGATGGCGGTGAAGACCTCCGCGCCCGTGCCCTCGTGGACGTCGTGCGCGAACGCGAGCAGCGGCGTCTCCGCGCGGAACGCCGTCCCGCGCAGCACGCCGTGCGGCGGGAGGACGTGCACCGCGCCGTCCATGGTGACGACCGTGGACACGTCGCGCGGATTGACGAGGAGCAGGCCGCTGCGCCACGGCGGCCGCGCCGCGATCGTCGCCTCTTCCACGCCGTCGCGCGCGTGGAGCACGGGCAAGGAGGCTTTGACGCCGTCGCGATGATGGACGGCCGTGACGCTCCCGTCGCCGGAGATCCGCAGCACGCCCGCCGCGGGTGCCGTCCACTGCATCCGTTCCCCCGCCGCCAGCTCGAAGTACGCCGGCGCGCCGCCGAGAAGCTCGAGCCGGAGCGTCGTGCGCCGCGCGGATGGGTTGGCGATCTCCACCTCCGTCCGCGCGGTCAGCGGCACATACCTCTCATCGGCCGCGGCAACAGCGGTCAGCAGCAACGCGAGGGCAAGGGTTTTCATAGGTGAATCACAATAATACGTTGCTGTGTTGCTGGTTGCTGGTTCGTGGTGCTCCTGCGTAAAGCCGCAACGAACCAGCAACCAGCAACACAGCAACCGTGTCAGGGTCACGGCGCGTACGTCACGCGAATCCCTGCCGGAAACTCCGCTGCCACCTCCGCCGTCACGTGCGGCAGCTCTTCGAGACTCAGCTCGCGCAGCCGCGGCAAGCGTTTCAGCGCGCGCACCCCGTCATCCGTCACCCCCGCGGTGCCCCAGAACATCAGGCGCTCGAGCGACTCCATGCGGGACAGCAGCTCCAGGCTGCGATCGGTGATGAGCGTCTTGCCGGCGTAATACGTCCGCAGCGGCAGCCGCTGGATGTGCTCGGTGGCCGCGTCGGTGGTGGTGCGGCAGTACATGCACCAGAGCGTTTCCAGCCGCGCGCACGAGCCGACGTGGCGGAAGCCGTCGTCCTGCACGTCCATCGGCATCAGCTCGCGCAGCTCCGGGAAGCGCGGCAGGGTGGCCAGCGCGGCATCGTCGACGTTGCTGCAGCTCACGCCGAGGCCGCGGAGCGCGGGGAGGTGCGCCAGCGCGGCGAAGCCGCGGCCGGTGAGGTTCGGGCACTCGCGGCCCCAGAGGTACTCCAGCGTCCGCGAGCGCGCCAGCGCGGCGAAGCCGTCGTCCGTGGCCACGGTGCCCTGCGCGATGAGCATCCGCAGGTGCGGCAGCGCGGCGAGGTGCCGCATGGCCGTGTCGTCGCAGAGCGCGCCCTCGCAGCGGAGGAAGCCGAGGTGGGGGAGGTGGGCCAGCGGCGCGAGCGCCGCCGGCGTGAGCGACGGTGTGTGCCAGAAGAAGGTCAGCGCGAAGAGCCCTTCGAGTTGCGCCAGCGCGGCCGCGCCGGTGTCGGTGAAGGGGCCGTCGAGCAGCAGGTGATTCGGCTCCGGCTCGGAGTCCATCAGCGAGTATTTCGGCGTGCCGCCCTGCCACGCGGCGAACAGGGGAAAGTGCTGCAGGAGCGCCAGGCCGTCGTCGGTGACGAGCTTGCCGCTCTTGAAGCGGCGCAGTTGCGGTTTCGCCGCGAGCGCGCGGATGGCGCCGTCGCCGGTGGCGGTACCCATCAGGTCGACGCTCTCGAGCTGCTCGCAGGAGGCGAGGTGCGCCGCGCCCGCGTCGGTGATGCCGCCTGCCCAGCTCAGGCCGAGCTTCTTCAGGTTGGGGAGGTGGCGCAGCACGGCCAGACCGTCGTCGCCGCCGGGATAGTTGCCGAGGTCGAGCTCCGTTAGTTGCGGCATGGCCGCGAGGTGGCGCAGGCCGTCGCTGGTGAGCCCGCGCGAGCCGGAGAGATCGAGCCGCGTGACGTGGCCGAGCGCGGCGACGCGGCGCAGCACGGCGTCGGTCATCTGTCCGTTCGCGTGCAGGGCCGCGATGCCCTGCTCCCGCATCGCGCCGAGGAGCGCGTCCCAGTCGTCGGGGGCCAGCGCGCGGCGCGGGCGGATCGCGTTTTCCCCGCGGTCGACCTGATACGGCGGCGGCGCCGGACGTCCGGCGGCGCGCGCCTCGAGGAACGCGGCCCAGTGGCCGAAGCCGGCGTCGCGCGCCAGCAGCTCCCGCGCTTCGCTCAGCGCGAGGTGCCCGTCGCCGCGCTGCCGCAGCGCGTAGACACGGCGCCGCACATCGGCGCGCACGTCGTCATGCGTGAGCGGGCGGCCGTAGTGGCGGGCCAGGCGCTGCAGCGCCGCGGCGTCGCCGCTGTCGTGCGCGGCGACGAGGTCGTGCGCCAGGCGGTCGTAGGCCGCGCAGCCGTCGAGGAACGCCGCGATGTCGTGCATGCCGCGCTTGCGTGCGGCGTCGGCGGCGGTCGTCCCGTCAACTGCGCGGAACGATGCATCCGCGCCATGAGAGAGGAAGAGGCGCACGATCTCCATCGCCACTCCTTCCTCCTCGGGGAGCCAGAACAGCGGCGTCGTCTGCCGGGTCACGCGGGCCAGCGCCGGCTCGGCGGCCAGCACCTCGCGCAGGCGGGCCGCGCTGCCGGTGAAGGTGAGGTTCCAGACGTCGCGGCTGTGGCGGCCGAGGAGCTCGATCAGGCGCGGATGCTCGTGGTACACGGCGAAATCGAGCGGCGTGTTGTCCCACTGCGTCTCGACGGGATCGATCTCCGCCCCGCGGCGGATGAGCAGCTCCGCGGTGCGCAACGCGTCGTGGCTGGCGGCGACGTGCAGCGGACGCCGTTTCTGCGCGTCTTCGACGTCGGGGGAAAGGCCGCGGTCGAGCAACCGCTCGACGAGGTCCGCACGGTCCTCCTTCACCGCGGCGAACAGCGCCTTCAGCGGATCCTCCGGTGTGGAGGGCACGTCGCTCACGGGAGCGCCGTGACGCGCCAGCAGCGCGGCGATCTCCGTGCGTCCCTGCAGCATCGCGTACTCGTAAAGGCTGACTTGCGGGAAGCGCGGGTCGCTCTCCGGCGGGGCGTCCGGATCGGCGCCGTGCGCGAGACACCATTCGGCGAGGCGAAGGTCGTTGCGGTCGATGGCGATGCGCAGGTGCCAGCGCGCGCCGTTGCCGTAGCGCTCCATGTCCAGCATGGGCCAGGCGGGGTCGTCCCAGTCGGCGCGCGCGCCGAACTCGTACATGAGCTGGAGGAACCACAGCACGTCGCCGCGGAAGTGCAGGTTGTAGATCACCTGCTGGTCGTACGGCCGCGCGCCGCGCTCGAGGAGCAGCCGGACCAGCTCGTCGCGCCGCTCGTGCGGCGGGCGGTCTTCCTCTCCCTCGCCGACCGCGCCGGTCAGCGGCGTGTAGCGGCTGTCGCCGGCCATGAAGAAGACGTTCGGATCGGCGCCGTGGTCGAGCAGCGCGCGGGCGATGGCCACGGCGTTGCCGCCCGCGCCGGGGAGGCGCGCGAAGCAGAGGTAGAGCAGCGGCTCCCACTCCTTGGTCGAGGTCTTCGCATTGGCCAGCTCCGGCCGCTCGCGCAGGAGGCGCTCCACTTCCGCGAGCTCGCCGCAGACGATGGCCGTGGCCAGGCCCGCACGCGCGAGCTCCGGGTCGCGGCGGAGGAGGCGCACCGCCGCGTGCCGCGCGATGCGGTGCGCGGGGCGGCCGCGGACGTGATGGTCGGGACAGGCGTAATCGAGGAACAGGCGCTAAGGTTAATCGTTCCGCCAACGAATGGGGACCGACGAGAGGCCTCCGGCGGGCCGACCCGGTCGGCAGCGCTTATCGAAGCACGTGCGCTCACGAGACGCGCGCTTCAGGCGACAGGCGTGCGTCAAGGCTAGGCCATGAAGCGCTGCCGGCCGGGCCGGCCCGCCGGAGGCCTCCCGGTCGGTCCCCCCATTCGTGCCGGCTCAATCGAGCTTGGCCAGCTCCCGTTGCACGTCCGCGTGCAGCGTGGGCGGCGCGCCGTAGAAGATGCGCACGATGGCGCCGTTGCGGTCGGCGAGGAGGAGCGTGGGGATGGCCGGCGGGCCGCCGAAGGCCTCGCGCACCTCGTTCGAGCCGAGGACCACGCGGCCGGGGATGGCCAGCTTCGCCACGGCGCGCTCGATCTCCGCGCGCGGCGACTCGATGGCAATCGGCACGATCTCCACCTTCGCGCGGTCGAGCTTCTTCATCCACTCCAGCGTGTTCAGGCAGTGCGGGCACCACGGCGCCCAGAACTCGATCAGCACCGGCTTGCCGCGTAGCGCGGAGAAGCGGAACGCCTTGCCGTCCAGCCCCGCCAGCTCGACGTCCGGCAGCAGCTTCTTCTCCGAAGTCGTCTTCGCCGTGGCGGGGAGCGAGGCCACCGTCCCGCCGGCGAGGCGGATGTCGATCATCTGCCGCAGGTCGGCCTGGAACCGGCGGCGGTTGGCGAGCTCCTTCCACGGCAGGTACTTGCCGGTGGCGGGGCCGCCCCAGTCGTAGAAGTCTTCCGGGCGCGCCACGAGCGCATCGTCGACGAAGACGGCCGGGTATTTGTCGACGCCGAAGCTGTCGGCGAGCTTCGAGGCGCCGAGGTCCTCGACGGCCACGCGGACCTTGTCGCCGTACTGCCGGGCCACTTCCTGAACCAGCAAACTTGCCGGATCGGAGAGGCTTCACGTGTAAGGCCAGCGGACGAGCGTGACCGTGACGTGCGCCGTTTTCGGCCGCGGGGCGGTGCCTCCGGCGGTGAACAGCGCGCCGTAGAACGGGACGACGTCGTCCCGCAGCGCGTCGTTCATCGGAGGCTGCTCGTCGGAGGCCCACGCCTCCAGCAGCGCCGCCATGCTGCCCGTGGGCGTCGCCGCCGGATACGTGCCGCGCGGACCGCCGCGGCGGCTCAGCGCGGCGCGCGCCTCGACCAGGAGCAGCGTCGCGCCGGCGGTGCGGCCGGCGTCGAGCAGCTCGCGCGTCTCCTTGAGGCGCACGCTGACCGGGACGACGTTCTGGTTCGTGACGTCGGCGCCGAAGAAGGCCAGCGTGTCGCGCTCGAGCGCCTCGAGCATGGACGTGACGCGCTCGCGCGACGGCGCTTTCTCCGTCTCCGCCGCGGCGAGCGACTGGACGAAGTCGCGGAAGCGCAGGTTCCCTTCGGCCTCGCCGAGGTAATAAACCCCGGACCACGGCGCGGCCGCCTTGGCGTAGGGGAGGCTGGCGCGGTAGAGACGCCCCGCGCGCGTGACCGCGCTCTCGACGAGCGCGCGTTGCAGGAGCGTGCCGCGCGCGGCGGGCGGCTGCGCCTCGAAGCGGGCGGCGTGCGTTTTCCAGAGCCGCTCGAACGTGTCGACGGAGGCGGCGGAGCCTTTCTCCCTGGCCAGGAAGGCCAGCGTCTCGATGCCGACGAACGCATCGCGCAGGCGGTAGAGCCGGTACTCCGGCGACAACGCCTTCCGCGCGCGCTCCAGCGCGGCGCGGTGGGCCTCGAAGAGGGAGTGCACGTCTTTCGGCAGGTCGTCCGGCGCCGCCTCGACGCTCTTCAGGGTCTGCTCGAGACGGGCGATCTCCCGCTCGACGCGCTCCTGCGCCACGGCGGAGGCAGCGAGGCAGAGCAGGACGGCCAGGCGAAGCAGTTTCATGCGATGCTGCACAGTACGGCATCGGCGGGCGGACGGCTCGCACCGCGGCTGACGATTGCGGATTTCGTGACGCGGCGGGCGGGGATCTGTAACGAATGACGCTTCCGCGGCATCGTCCGTATCACGTCGCATGAGACCCCGGTTGCCCCTGCTCCTCCTGCTCCTCGCGGCGTTGTCTGGCTGCGGCTCCGATTCCCCCACCGCCCCGGATGACCGCTTCGCTACCTTGAGCGGCCGAGTGACGAATACCGGCGGCCGTCCTGAATATCCGGCCAGCGTGGCCATCCTCGAGGGCGGCGACCAATTTCGCTACCAGTACGTGAACACCGAAGGGCGGTACGAGTTTCAGCCCCTGCGGGCCGGCAACTACATCATCGTGCTGACGCTGGGGCAGGGAGCGGGTGTCCGCGAAGTGCTGCGCGAGCCGATCGTGCTCGCGCCGGGTCCGAATGTCCGCGACTTTGTCGTGCGCTGAGGAGAGACGACGAGGGGGCCTCCGGCGGGCCGACACGGTCGGCAGCGCTGGTCGAAGCACGTGCGGTCGCGAGCGGCGCGCTTCGGGCGACAGACGTGCGTTACGGCTAGGCCAATAAACGCTGCCGCCCGTGGCGGCCCGCCGGAGGCCCCCCGGTCGTCTCTCCCGGGCGGGCGGACGTAGTACGATGCCGGCCATGCAACTTGGAGCGTTTTCGGTCAGCCTGGCGGTCAAGGATCTGGAAGCATCGCGCAGTTTCTACGAGAAGCTCGGCTTCGCGCCCTTCGCCGGCGATGCTTCCCAGAACTGGCTGATCCTGAAGAACGGCGACCACGTCATCGGCCTCTTCCAGGGCATGTTCGAGAAGAACATCCTCACCTTCAACCCCGGCTGGGACCAGAATGCCCAGCCGCTGGCCACGTTCACCAACGTCCACGAACTGCAGCGCCAGTTCCAGAGCCAGGGCGTGGACGTGCAGCCCGGCGGGCCAGCCAGCTTCATGGTCACCGACCCCGACGGAAACACCATCCTCTTCGACCAGCACGTGTGAGACGACCGGAGGGTCCCGGTCGGCCCATGTGTCGTTCCGAACGGAAGAGATCGCCCCGGGTATACTTCCGTCCATGGCGCAAAAGACGATCCTGACGCTGGCCCTCGTCGCGGTCCTGCTCCTGACCGTCGCCGATGCCTTCGTCGTCTACCGTCTCGAAGACCCCACCAAATACGTCGCCCACGCCACCCTGCGCTCCCTCGCCCTCGGCATCGCCGCGATTGCCGCGGCCGTCACCGCCGCGCGGTTCCACTGGGCCGCCGAATACATGGGACGCGGCTGGATGCTCCTCTCCATCCTCTACGCCGTCCTCACCGTCTCCTATGTCCTCAACCGCGTGCACATGGGATCGCCCGCGGCGCACGACGTCATGACCATCGTGGCCAACATCGCCTCGGTCGGCGCCTTCTGGCTGTTCGGACGGGCCCTGCGCATCGCCGGCCTCCACTTCTACGGCTCCACCGCCGTCAAAGTGGCGGTCGTCCTCGTCGCCGTGGTCATCGCCTCCGTGCTCGTCATGCCCACCATCGTGACCATCCTGCGGAGCGACGTGACCGGCCTTTCGCGCGTCGCGGAGCTCGTATCGGCCGGCGCGGACATGCTCACCTTCATCCTCATCGCGCCGCTGCTGCTCACCCTCTGGTCCTTCCGCGGCGGGCAGCTCTCCTGGGTCTACGGATGCCTTGCCCTGTCGACGCTGGGGTGGATGATCAACCAGGCCGCGGACGACCTGCTGCCCGCCGTGGCCGTCCGCGACGCGCAGATGACCGGCCTGTTCCTGGCGTGCATGGCCGTCGCGGCGGCGGCGTACTCGCAGCTCGCCGCCTCCCGCGGAGGGGCCGCGCATGCCTGAGCCGACCTCCGTGGCCGCGGTCTTCGCGCGGCACCTCGCCGCCTACATCGGCCAGCACACCGCGCCCATGGCCATCAAGACCTTCGCGAAGCAGGCCCTCAACCTGGCCCCGGACCAGCTGAAGGCCCCCGATGCGGCCAAGCTGCTGGACGCCATGCGTCCGATGCTGAGCACCCTCCTCGGGAAGCAGCAGGCGGAGGAAGTGGCCACGCTGATCCGCCGCGACGTCGGCGTTTGAGCGGACCCCGTGTAAGAACGCCGGAAGTGCCTCTGTAAGAACGCATTTTCCCCCGTCGCGCAACGTCCTCGAATGCCTTAAGAAAGGAAGCGAGGAGACGGTGAATGCGATCGAAATGGCTCGCGGTGCTGCTGTTCGTGTGTGGATCGGTGCAGGCGGCGGGCTTCGGATCCTTGCCGGCGGACTTTGTCGAGAACCAGGGACAGTGGAGCGCCCCGGCGCGCTTCGTGGCCTGGACCGGATCGTCGACGGCGAGCCTCACCCCTGACGCGATCGTCCTCCGCTCCGCGGACGAGGTAGTCCATCTCACGTTCGAGAACCGCCGCCCCGGCGTGGAGCTGGTTGGCGAGGCGAAGCGCCGCGGCACCTACAATTTCTTCCTCGGCGCCGACCCGGCCCGCTGGTGCGCGCGGGTGCCGTCGTTCGGCAGCATCCTCTATCGCGGCGTGTACGACGGCGTGGACGTCCGCGTCCGCCGCGGCGACAGCTCGCCGCTCGCCTACGACGTCGTCCTCGCCCCAGGCGCCGACCTCGGGAAGGTCGTCATTCGCGCCGCCGAGGCGCGGGAGCTCGAGCTCGAAACCGACGGGACACTCGTCATTCACACCGCGGCGGGAACGATCCGCCAGAGCCCTCCCCGGACCTGGGAAGTGCTGCCGGACGGCAGCCAGCGTCCCATCGCCTCGCGCTTCCGCCTCATCGACGAGACCCGCTACGGCTTCACCGTGCCCGGCCGCGAGCCGCGGCTGGCGATGGTCATCGATCCGGGACTGGAGTGGTCGACCTTCCTCGGCGGCGGCGATCGGGAAGAGATGACCGGCGGCGTGGCTGCCACGACCGACGGCTCGGGCGACGTGATCGTCGCCGGCAAGACGTGGTCGGGCGACTTCCCGGCCACCAGCGGCGGCAAGGGCGCCAGTCCGCTCGTGCCGTTCGTGGCGCGCTTCAACTCCACCGGCAGCGAGCTCGTTTACGCCACCCTCTTCGGCAGCACCAACGGCTGGGTGGCGCACCTGCACGACCTCGCCCTCGACGCCTCCAGCGCCCCCATCCTCGTCGGCGAGACCAACGGCGCCGACTTTCCGACCACGCCGGGCGCCTACGACCCGACCTTCAACGAGCCCTCCGCGCCGATCAACCGCGGCTGGGATGCGTTCATCACGCGCTTCGACGCCACCGGCAGCCGGATGGTCTTCTCGACCT
The DNA here is from genome assembly GCA_035627015.1 of Thermoanaerobaculia bacterium. Taxonomy (GTDB): domain Bacteria; phylum Acidobacteriota; class Thermoanaerobaculia; order Gp7-AA8; family Gp7-AA8; genus QHVT01. Next base: position 33,112 of record DASPMO010000059.1, read on the forward strand.
TTCTCGGCGCCGCGCCGATCTTCGACTCCAGCCGCGCCGGCTCCATGCGCGGCGGCGAGGAAGCGGCTACCGCGGTGGCCGTCGACGCCAGCGACTCCGTGATCGTCGCCGGCTGGACGCGCTCCGAAGACTTCCCGACAACCCCCGGCGCGTACGACCGCACGCTCGACCCGATCCAGGTCGCGGTCGAGCTCAACGGCGTCCCCGGCATCGTCGAGTCGCGTGTCGACGCGTTCGTCGCGCGCTTCAACCCCGCGGGCTCACAACTCCTTTACTCGACGTATCTCGGTGGACAGGCCGACGATCTGTTCCGCGATCTCGCGGTCGACGCGTCGGGGGTCGTGACGCTGACCGGCGTCCAGGCCCCCATCGAGACTCCCGACGGGCGCGGCGGACGCCAGCAGCACGGCCGTCCGTTCCCCACGACCGCCGATGCCTGGGCGCGCACGCACCTCGGCGCGTCCGACGCCATCCTGGCGCGACTGAAGCTCGACGGCGCCGGCAGCGCGGACCTGCAGTACGCCACGATCCTCGGCGGCACGTACATCGACGAGGCGGGCGGCGTGGCCCTCGATCCGGCGAGCCCCGAGCGCATCGCGCTGTCGGGGTGGAGCCGCTCCTGGGATTTCCCCACCACCGCCGGGACGATCGGCCGCGCGCCGCTGTTCATGGTCGACGGCAGCCCGTACTACTTCGGCTTCGCCGCGCAGTTCCGCTTCCCGGCCGCCGGCGGCGGGGCGCTGCAGTGGTCGACGATCATCGAGGGCAACGGCGCGCAGGTCGCCGAGGATGTGGCCATCGACGCGTCGGGGGACGTGATCGTCATCGGCACCGACGAGTCGGGCGTGGCCACGACCGAGCGTGCATGGAAGCGCTATCCCTCCGGCGTCTTCGTCTCGCGCCTCAGCCCCGACGGCAAGCAACTGCGCTACGCGACGCTGCTCCATCCCTCGTCGACGCTCTTCCACGACTTCCTCCACGTCGCCTCCGCGGGGCCCGGGAGCGTGCTCGTCTCCGGCTCGACGCTGCGTCCCGATTTCCCGACCACGCCCGGCGCGTTCGACCGCGTCTTCAACAGCGACGGTACCGGCGACGGTTTCCATCGCTCGGAAGGGTTCGTGGCCAAGCTGACGCTGGAAGCGCCTCCTTCGGCCGACACGACCGCCGCCGCGCCGGCGCTGGTCAGTCCCGCCAACGGCGCCGCCTTCCCCACGGGGACGTCGACGCTCCTCTTCGACTGGACGGACGTGGCCGATCCCTCGGGAGTGCAGGTCTACGAGGTGGCGCTGGCGGCCAACCCCGACTTTGCCGTCGGCTACGGCTTCCGCATGCCCGGCTTCGTGCCGGCGTCGCAGTGGGAGACGTGGTTCAGCGGCGACGGCGTCTATTACTGGCGCGTGCGCACGCTGGACGGCGCGAACAATTTCAGCCCATGGTCGGAGACGCGCAGCTTCCAGATCGGCGCGACGAACTGGACGAACTTCTGCGCCGTCACGCTGACGCCTGCCGGCGTGCCCGGCGGCAGCACGGTGCAGGGGAAGCTGTACATCCTCAACGCCGCGCCGGCGGGAGGGATCACGTACACGCTGACCAGCAGCAATCCCGCCGTGGCCAGCGTGCCTCCGAGCGTGACCGTCCCCGCCGGGGCGAACACGGCGAGCTTCACCGTCAGCACGAATGCCGTCTCGAAGTCGACGCCGGTGCAGTTGACGGTGTGGGCGGAAGGGAACGGCGACCATCCGGTGCTGTGGGTCGACCCCGCGCCCGCGGGCGTGCTGGCGTTGTCCTCGGTGACGCTCACTCCCTCCTCGGTGACGGGCGGCAGTGCGTCGCAGGGGACGGTGACGCTGAACGGCGCGGCGTCCGAAGAGGGGGCGGTGGTGACCCTGTCGAGCAGCAATCCGGCCGCGGCCGCGGTACCGCCCAGCGTGACCGTCTCTCCGGGCATGACCACGGCCACGTTCGCCGTGACGACGCAGGCCGTCTCCTCGAGCACGGCCGTCACCATCGGCGCCGCGTACGCCGGCGCCACGCGCAGCGCGACGCTCACCCTGACGCCGCCGCCCGTCCCGGCCGCGCCGTCGCTGCTCTCCCCCGCGAACGACGCCACCCCCGCGCAGCCGGTGGCGTTCGACTGGAGCGACGTGAGCGGAGCGGCGTCGTACACGATCCAGATCGACGACTCCAGCACCTTCACCGCGCCGCTGCTGGTCAGCAACTCCGTGACCGCCTCCCAGACCACCATCGGCAACCTGCCGGCACGCCAGCTCTGGTGGCGCGTCCGCGCGCTGAGCTCCGCCGGCAACGCCGGGAACTGGTCGGCCGTGCGCCGCTTCACGCCGCAGGGAACGTCTTCCGGCACGGTCGGCACCCCCTCCCTCGTCGCCCCCTCCGCCGACGCCCGCTTCTCCCCCGGCCAGTCCATCACCTTCGACTGGAGCGACGTCGCAGGCGCCGTCAGCTACACCATCCAGATCGACGACGACGACCGCTTCTCCTCCCCCCAGGTACGAAGCGCCACCACGTCCCCGTCGACCTACAGCACCAACACCCTCCCCACCCGCACCATGTGGTGGCGCGTCCGCGCGAATGCCGCGAACGGCACGTCCGGGAACTGGTCGGCAGTGAGGAGGTTCGAGGTGAAGGATTGAGAGGGGCGGGCTGAAGCCGCGCCCTACGTTGAGCACGTTCTCGCGATAACGCATCCTCAACGTAGGACGGGCTTCAGCCCGTCCCGCACTTGAGGATGCCTCGCGAAGCATCGCACCTCCGTGTCTAATATGCATGGTTCACGGAGGGACGGATGAGACGGTTCGAGCTCGTCGAGGGGGCGTCGAACAAATTCTGGGAAGTCGAGGTCTCCGGCAACGACGTCACGACGCACTGGGGGCGCATCGGTACCGCCGGCCAGTCGAAGACGAAGACGTTCGCCAGCCCGGCGGCCGCTCAGAAAGAGCACGACGATCTCGTGCGCGAGAAGCTGGCCAAGGGGTATCACGAAACGGGGGTCGCAACGACGGCGGCGGCGCCCGTGACGAAGGTGCCGAAGCCGGAGCCCGCCGCCGCACCGCCACCGCCCCCGCCGCCGCCCGAGCCGAAGAGCGACGAAACGATCCCGCGCGGGGAGCTCGCGCGCAAGGCGCATCCCTTCCGCGGCTTCGGGCTCAAACGTCCGGACGTCGATGTCGCCGCGGCGTTCGAGCGGATGCGCGCGCACTACCGCGACCACGCGACACTATGGGAGGAGGCCGCCGGACAAGATCCGGCCATGACGCCGCTGCTGACCCGCGTCCGGGAGCAGCTCTCTGGCAGCTCTCCCGCCCTCGGCACGCTCGAAGAGGAGACGGCCGTCGCGGCGGTGCTCGCATTCCGGCAGCACTGGAACCTTCGCCCCGTCGATGACGACGTCATCGATCGCTGGGTGGCGCTCGGCGGAATCGCGTTCGCGGTCGAGGCAGCGACCGCCGCGCAGGGTCTGTTCGCCACGAACCCGCCGCTGCGGCTCGAGCGAACGTTCGAGCCGGAGCTCAGGGACGGGTACGCGCATTACTTCACGCGCGGCACCCTCGGCCCGCTGTACCGGCTGCGGCGCCACCTCGCCTCGGCGCCGGAACCGGAATGGACGGCCGCGCGCGAGCTTGCCCGCAACGCACGCGCGGCCGCGCCGCTGTCCGTGCGCGTGGCGATCGACTACCTCTTCCCCGAAGCCGCCGAGTGGGCAAACGAGGATGCGGCGGAGGTCTTCGCGCAGGGGAGCGATCAGCGCTGGAGGTGCGCGCTCCTGATGACGGGCGTCGATCCCGCGATCGCCGTCCGGCTCATCGACAGCATCGGGCACCCGTACAACACGATCGTCTGCACCACCAGCGTGTATGGGGACGTGGAGGGAACCGCATGGTCGCTGGTCGCGGCGCACGGCGCGCTCGCGGCGCCCGCGCTCGTGAAGCTCTTCGACAAGGCTTCGGACACCAGCGAGTGGCGCCGCGACATCGCGGCGGCGCTCGCTCTCCTGCCGAGCGATGAAGCGCTCGTGGCGCTGGCCTCGCGGCTCGACCTCCGCGAGGTCATTCCCGCGGCCACCGAAGCGGCGCATCGTTTCCCGCGCCGGGCCATTCCCCTCCTGGCTTCTCTCGCCGGACGAGGCAAGCCGCTGGTGGACACCATCCTCTCCGGCGTGATGGCCAGGAACGAAGCCGTGGTGAACGAGCTCCTGCCGGCGCTCTCCGACTCCGCACGCGCGCTCGTGGAGAACCTCCGCGCGAAATCCGCCACGCCCGCGGTCGAGGCGAGCGTGGACGACCTGCCGCGCGTGCTCGGAAACCCTCCCTGGAAGGAGAAACGGAAAGCCGCCGCGGAGTCGAAGCCGCTCCAACTGGCGACGTTCGAGGTGCCGGTCGAGGTCCTCTGGCCCCCGGGGTTGCGGGAGGAGTGGAGCGGCGGAAGGTCGTGGGCCGACTATTACTTCACGCACCACCCCGCCATCGATGCATCGGTGCTCGAGCGGAACGGCCTGACCGCCGTGGACGCGTCCGCCGTCGCGCAGCTCGATGATGCCGCGCTCCGCGCCCGCATCGCGGAAGTCGCGGCGGCGAACCAGCACAGTGCCTACTCGCAGTTCTACCCGAGCTCCCTCGTCTACGCGTCGGAAAAGCTGGCGCTCGCGATGTGGGACGCCATTCCGGCCGAGCGCTGGTCCGACTACGATCCGCCGACGAAGTTCCTTTTGAAATTCGAAGCGCGGGCGTTTCCCACGCTGCTCCGATACGTCGCCGCGAGTCCCGGGAAGCGGCTGGAACTGTTGATCCCATTCCGTTCGCCCGTCGCCGCCCCGCTGGTCGCGGATGCGCTGGCGAGACTGAAGAGCGCGCGGGCGGTGGCGCGGCGCTGGCTGCTGCTGCATCCGGAGACCGCCGCGATCGGCCTCATCCCGCCGGCAGCCGGAGCGCGCGGCGCGGCACGCGACGCCGCCGCGAGCGCGCTGCGCTTCCTCACCGCGAACGGCCACGAAGAGACCGTGATGTCGACCGCCGCGCGCTACGGCGCCGAGGCTGCAGCGGCCGTGCGCGAGGCGCTCGACTTCGATCCGCTGCTCCTCTACCCGTTGAGACTGCCGAAGCTCCCTCCGTTCTGGCACCAGGGTGCCTTCACGCGGCCGCTGCTGCGCGGCAACGGGGCGGCGCTGCCGGCGAGCGCGATGGAGACGCTGGCCACCATGCTCGCGTTCTCCTCCCTCGGCGAACCGTACGCCGGCCTCGCCGAGGTGAAAGAGGCGTGCAAGCCGGCCTCGCTCGGCGCCTTCGCATGGGACCTGTTCTCCGCGTGGCTCGTGGCCGGTGCACCGTCGAAGGAATCGTGGGCCTTCAACGCCGTAGGCCTCCTCGGCGACGACGCCTGCGCGCGCAGGCTCGCACCGCTCATCCGCGAATGGCCCGGCGAGGCCGCGCATGCGCGCGCCGTGGCGGGCCTCGACGTGCTGGCCGCGATCGGCAGCGACGTCGCGCTCATGCATCTCAACGGCATCGCGCAGAAGGTGAAGTTCAAAGGGCTGCAGGAGAAGGCTCGCGAGAAGATCGAGGAGCTCGCCGAGCGACGCGGCCTGACGGCCGAGGAGCTCGCGGACCGGCTCGTCCCCGACCTGGGGCTCGAGCCCGACGGCTCAATGACCCTCGACTTCGGGCCGCGCTCCTTCCGCGTCGGCTTCGACGAGCATCTCCGCCCGTACGTGAAGGACGCGCAGGGGAAGAAGCTCCCCGACCTGCCGAAGCCGGGAAAGAGCGACGATGCCGAGAAAGGGAAGCAGGCCACCGAGCGCTGGAAGGCGCTGAAGAAAGACGTGAAGACGCTGGCCGGCCAGCAGATCCTGCGGCTGGAGACGGCCATGTGCTCGCGGCGGCGCTTCGACGCCGCGGTCTTCCGGCAGTTCTTCGTCGAGCATCCGCTCGTGCAGCACCTCGTGCGCCGCATCGTCTGGGGTGCCTACGACGACCAGGGGGAGTTGCTCGCCACGTTCCGGGTGTCGGAAGACCGCACCTTCGCCGATGCGAACGACGATGCGTATCAGTTGCCCGCGGGAGCGCGTGTCGGAGTCGTGCACTCGTACGAGATTACGGATGACGTTGCCGCGGCGTGGGGACAGCTCTTCGGCGACTACGAGATCCTGCAGCCGTGGAGACAGCTCGGCCGCGAGGTCTACCGCCCCGCGGACGGCGAACGGGCGGCGAAGAAGCTCACGCGCTGGATGGGGATCACGTTGCCAACGGGCAAAGTCCTGGGGCTGGAGCAGCGCGGCTGGCGGCGCAGCGCGGCGCAGGACGGCGGCGTCTCCCCGTGGTATCTCAAGCCGCTGCCGTCGGGACATGAAGCGCAGCTCGCGCTCGATCCAGGGATCATCGCCGGCATGGCCCTCGAGTTCAACGAGCAGACGCTGGGCGAGGTGACGATCGAGAAAGCGGGCGACTGGGGTGGACAAGGGGTGATGGCGTTCGGCGAGCTCGATCCGATCGTCTTCTCCGAGATCGTGCGCGACCTGGAGGCGCTGAGACCGTAGGACGGGCTGCGCCGGCCATCTGCGATTGACATGAGGGATGTCAACCGCAACTCTCCTGACCAAGTACAGCTTCCCGGAGAAGAGTGTCCGGAGCCGACAACATCGGTCCACACGGACACTCACTTCCGGGAAGCTGTACTAAGTACTCGATTCGCTAAATTCGATCACAGAGCGCGCGGCGCCAAGGCGTCGTCTGCGTCGTCCTCGCGATGCACGTGGAAACGTAGGACGGGCTTCAGCCCGTCGGGCGCTCGCGGCGAACGGGGCTCAGGCACGGTCACCCAGGTGCCCCCGC